>JADLBU010000099.1 GCA_020847535.1 Phycisphaerales bacterium | reverse complement strand
CGGCGCGGCTGGTGGGATCAGCGGTCGGACCAGCTTCCATTGCTCATCCGTGAGATCGGTTGGATAGGAACTCCGTTCCATCCCCTATTCTTCGGCAGATTCGACCCTTTTCACACAGTCTCTAAGAGACTGTTTCAGAATGAGGTAGCAGAGCAGTAGAACACAGGCAGGATGCCTGTGCCACGAGATCGGGTAGGATTCTGAAACAGTCTCTAGGTAGCGCCGATTATCTGCATCCTGCCCGTGATTGTTCCCTCTCTCGCGTGCTTCGCACGCAAGGAGCGTGCTATGACCACTCGACCCATCGTCAGCATCTTTGACAGCAACCGTCTTGAGCCGCTGCTCTTGACTTCAGCAGTCGATGCCCCCGTCGTGCGCCTGCGCTCGCTCCTTGAGCGAGCCCGGAAGGTGGCGCCGCCCCGTGTGCCGCCCGATGTGGTCACGATGAACTCACGGGTCCGAGTGCGATATTCGGGCGAAGAGGACGCGGAGGCGTATGACCTGGCGTTTCCGGGTGCAGGCGCTGGCGGGTTGTCGGTGCTCTCACCCCTCGGCGCGGCGTTGCTTGGCGCCCGCGAGGGCGAGAGTGTCGAATGCGCCGGCAGCCGCGTGTCCCGGCGTGTGACCGTGGAGCGGATCGAGTACCAGCCCGAGCGCGAACGTCATTTCGATCGATAGCAGCTCAGTTCAAAGCCCAGGAGGCACGGCATGCCTACGGCTTCATCCACTCTGCCCATTCACATCCGACCCGGCAACCTCCAGACCAGCCCCGCCATCGAGGCGTGGGTCCACCGCGCCGACGCGGCGAAGGTGATACGTGCCGCGCGTGACGCCGATAAGCGATGCTTCTACACGGCCGACGACATTCGCGTGGCTGATACCTTTGGATAGCCGACTTGCGGCGGGACGAGCGGGACGTGCCTCGGTCACTGTTCAAGAGGTCGCGTCGCCAAGCGGCCCCAACTCCGTGATTCCATTGGAAGACGTTCACTTGCGGAGTTGATAAAGGTCGTCGAGATGGTTGACGTTGGTGGCTGCTGCTGCCCTCACCGGCACCCCGCAGATTGCGGTTGAATCGAAAGCGGTGAGGAGGGAGAAGTCCCCGCTCACGAGGCGCGCTTCGAGCACCGGTCGGGCGTGCTGGGCGTAGAGACCTGCGCACGGATGAGGGCGATCCGTGCGGGCCCAGACCGCAAGAGCGGCCGGATTCTGCTCCGCCGCCCTAAGAAGACCACCGATGTCCTCCGCCCGAAAGCAGGGCATGTCCCCCGCGAGTACGAAGAGCGGTCCCGGACAGTGAAGGAGTGCGGAAACGATGCCGCCGATGGGCCCAACACCCGGGTGGAGATCCGGGATGATGCCGTCGGCCAGCTCGATGATGGCCGGATCGCAGGTTCCGACCAGCTTCACCCGACGGCCGAACACCCCGCGCAGCGCGTCGATGGGATACTGAACGAGAGCCCGTCCGCCGCTCCCCCAGGGTTCGCGGAGCTTGTCGCGACCGAAGCGGCGGCTCCTGCCGCCAACGAGGACGATCGGCTGCACACACGCGAGGAACTCTGATGAAACGCCCGGGCGCTCAATCGTCATGGTGGATGACCTTTCCGCTCACGGCCGCCGCGTCCGGACGCCCATCATCTTGCACTTCACCGCGCAGCGTCTCGATGGCGTGAGGGAGAACGTCGAGAAGCGCCTCGAGGTTCTCGGTGCATCCTTTGAACGAACCCGGCAGGGTCAGAATCAGCGTTCCGTGGATCGTCCCCGCAACGCCGCGCGACAGGAATGTCCGCGGCGTCTTGGGCAGGCAGCGGAGACGGGCGAGTTCCATGAGCCCGGGGTGCTCGCGCTCGATGACGCACCGAGCGGCCTCGGGGGTCACGTCACGCGGCGCGAGGCCGGTGCCGCCCGTGCTGAGGATCAGGTCGATCCCGCGTTCGGGGCTGGACCAACTGACAAAGCAAGCGGCGATCTGGGCTTGTTCATCGGGCAGGCACCGCGATTCCACTACTTCAGCGCCGAGACTGGTTCGCAGCATCTCCGCGAGCGCCGGCCCGGAGGTGTCCGTGGCCGTGCCGCGCGAGCACCGATCGCTCACCGTTAGCACCGCGGCGCGGATAGGCCGTGCTGCCTCAGTCATCGCCCCTCCTCGCGCGTCGCGCAGCGGTCCCCGCTGCGGCCGCCGCGCTTTTCGGTGACGCGAACTCCATCGATGACCATCGCCTTGTCGATCGCCTTGCCCATGTCAATCACGGTGAGGCATGCCACGGTTACGGCGGTGAGGGCTTCCATCTCCACGCCCGTGCGGGATTGCGTCCGGACGGTGGCGGTCACGTGGACTCGGGCCCCATCTTCTCTGGGCTCAAGCGCGGCTGTCACATCGATGGCATCAAGTGGAAGCGAGTGACAGAGAGGGATGAGCTCATCCGTGCGCTTGGCGGCGAGGATGCCGGCGAGGCGACTGACTTCGAGAACCGAGCCCTTCTTCACAGAGTTCTCGCGGATCGCCCGTTCAAGTGCCGACGAGATACGCACGAAGCCCTCGGCGCTCGCAACTCTCGCGGTCACCTGCTTGTCCCCCACATCCACCATCCGAACCGCGCCGTCAGCCCCAACGTGCGAGAGGCAGGCTGGCTTCATGGCTGGAGGTCTGTCGTTCATGGTGTTGTCATCTCCTCAGTATACATCGTTGACCGCCTAACGAGTCCCTCGCGGCCAAGAGTAATAGGGCAGAACCGTGCTCGATGAGCCGGGTGAAATCTCCACAAAGCCGTCGCTCATGCCGGCCGCAACAATGTCACCCGAGCCGCGGCTGTCGATCAGCTCGGCCTGGGGAGCCCCGTCGGGAGAAGGTGCCAACCGGACCAGCCGATGCCACCACATGTCGAGCGTCCGCCCGTCGGGATTCTGGAGCTCGATCAGACCCGGAAAGCACGTCGCCGGTGTCCGTCTCGCACCTGCGCAGGCGGCAAGCACGGGCAAGACGATCCTCACGCAGGTGACCAAAGAAGAGACGGGGTTGCCGGGGAGTCCCAAGACGGGGAGCATTCTCACTGCCTGCTGGCTCGATCTGCGGATGACCGCGCCGAGCATGGGTTTACCGGGTCGCTGGGGCAGTCCATGAAAGACGATCTCGGCCCCTGCACGTTCGACTGCATGCCGAACAGGGTCGCGGTGCCCCACCGAAACGCCGCCCGTGAGGACCACAGCGTCGGCGACATGGAACGCATGATCCAATGCTCCGGTCAGATCGCCATCGTCACGAACGTGTGACACGCTTGCGATCTCCGCCCAGGTGTGCGACGCCAGCACGCCGAGCACGGCCGGGGCGTTGCTGTTGCGGAGCTGGAAGGCTGATGGTGTGTGATGCGGCTCTACGAGCTCATCACCCGTGGTGATGACGGCGATGCGGAACTGGACAAAGACTTCGGGGCGCGTAACCCCAACCGCTGCGAGCGTTGCCAGCGATGCGGCCGTGATCACTTCGCCTCCCCGCAGCACGGGGACTCCGGCCGCGGCGCACTCGCCACGCCGACGGATGTGGTCTCCGGACTTGATTCGGGCGGCCACATGCGGCGAGACAGAGATGGAAGAGACCTCTCCTGCGCGTTCCCCCGTGTGCTCAATGACATCTTCCCGCCGGACTACCGCATCGGCTCCCGCCGGGATGGGCGCGCCGGTGGCGATCCGCACAGCGGCGGAGCGGGCAAGGTCAGCAAAGGACGCCGGCGGCGGCTCGCCAATGCGAGACTCACCGTCTACTGGCAGTACAATCGTTTGGGCAGGTTCGCTGGAACCCGCCTGGGCGTGTCCCGCCAGATGTGCGGTGCATACCGCATACCCGTCCATTGCGGAGTGGTCAAAGGCGGGGCTATCGCGGTCGGCTCGGACCTCTTGGGAAAGGAGGCGACCGGCGGCCGCGTCCAAACCCACAACCTCGCATGGTCGGACCAAAGATGGCGGGCGGGCACGTGCGACCAGGGCCGCGACCGCGGCTGCTGGTGAGTTGAACGCGAACTGCTGACCTCGAAAGCCCATGCATGCTCCTGGAACCGCCCCACCTTCCAAACCATAGAGCCTATCCCTAAACCCGGGTTTTGCGTTCGATTTCCAAGCAGTTCACGAGGTTTAGGGATGGCCTCTACACTCCCCGAATGGAACTCGAAGTGCTCCTCTTCGGTGCCGCCGCCATACGCGAGAAGGCCGACCGCGTTATCGTAATAGTTGGCGCGGAACCAACTGTCAAAGATGTCTTGAGGGCGCTTCAAGAGCAGCATCCCGACCTTCGTTTCGCCGTGCCACTGGCAGAAACCGGCCGCCTTGCCGTGAATCAGGCCTTCGCAAGAGGGGACCATCCCGTCAAAGCGGGAGATGAGATCGCCCTCGTCACACTCGTGGGAGGCGGGTAACGATGCCCACTTTACACCCCGTGGTCATTGCCCGGGTGATGGACGGCCCCTTGTACCCGGAGGTTGAGCGCGCAGCGATCCTCGCGGAGGGGTGGAAGGCCGCGCACGATGTCGATGGCCCGCTCGCAACGGGCGTGGCCGGCGCCGGGCTTCGTTTTGAGGGGATCGTGCGTCGAGCGGAGGGCAGCGAGGCCCACGGCGGCGAGGAACGGGAGTTGCTCGCGCTGGACTATCAAACGTACGATCCGATGGCCGAGCGAGAACTTCGCGAACTGGCCCGCCAGATCACGGAGCAGCACGGTCTCGCGTCACTCGTGGTCCTGCACAGCCGCGGGCGTGTGGCGGTGGGCGAGGTGTCGTTCGTACTGATCGTGGAAAGCCCGCACCGGGCCGAGGCGATCGCGGCATTGTCGGAGTTCATTGACTTGCTCAAACAGGATGTGCCAATCTGGAAGCACCCTGTTTGGAAGTGAATGACGCGCTTCAGCCGGCACCCTTTCGTGCAACCAAGTGAATGGAGGGCGCCTTGATCGAGGCAGCCACAGAGGCACCGATGCGGAGCGCCAGCTCCTCTGCCGACGAACGGGTGATGACCGCCGTGAACAGAAAACCACAGTCCAGCCCGACATGCACAAGTGCGCCCTGGTGCCTCATCCAATCGATTCGGGCTGGGAGGAAGTTCCTGGCACTTCCACGTGGGTCGCCTGGGCGGTTGATGACAACATCTTCGGCACGAATGCACACGAGCACTCGTCCGGGATCTCCATCGCTCACGGCGATGAGCCTCACATCCCCCACGGATACTTCAACGAGCCCGTCACGCGATGCAACGACCTCTCCCTCCACAACCGTCTCAACACCGAGCAGCCGCGCGACCTCGGCATCGGCAGGGCGACTGAATACGTCGGCGAGGAGACCGCACTGCCGCACCGTGCCGTCGACCAGCACGGCCATACGATCTCCGAGCGCGAGCGCATCGCTTCGATCATGCGTGACCAGAATGGTCGGCGCATGAAGCGCGACGAGAGATTGTCGGAGCTGCTCTCGCACCCTCTCTCGCACGACGACATCGAGCGCGGAGAGAGGCTCGTCCAGCAGGAGCAGGTGGGGCCGCGGCGCGAGTGCTCGGGCCAGCGCGACACGTTGGCGCTGTCCTCCAGAGATCTCACTGGGACGTCGGTTTGCGATTGCATCGAGATCAAACAACACGATGAGTTCTTCGGCCCGAGTGCGTTGCGGCGCTCGACCGAGCGATCGCAACGGATACTCAAGGTTGCCGCGCACCGTCAAGTGCGGAAACAGCGTGTCCTCCTGTGCCACGTAACCCACGCGGCGCCCTTGCGGTGAAATCCACGTGCGGGTCCGTGAGTCGAACCACCTCTCGCTTCCGAGGTGGATTGTCCCGTGATCCGGTCGCTCAAGCCCCGCAATACACCGCAGGAGGGTCGTCTTGCCGGACGCGGAAGGCCCGTAGAGCACGGTCACCGAAGGTCCGGCAGCGGGTACTGACAGAGTCGCGCGCAGCCGGAATGAGGGGCTGACGGAGCGGTCGACATCGATCTCAAGATCGTGTGTCATGGCATGAGACGCCGGCGCTGGAGCGTGTGGGTGATGAGAAGCACTACGAACGAGAATGCGAGCAGAACTGCGGCCGTCCGGCCCGCACGACCGTAGTCGAGCGCTTGCACATCGTCGTAGATCGACACGGAAAGCACGCGGGTCTTACCGGGGATGTTCCCGCCAACCATGAGCACGACACCGAACTCTCCGATGGTGTGCGCGAAGGTCAGGACGAGTCCCGCAACGATGCCCCGTCGAGCAAGAGGCACGACAAGCCGCACGAACGTGGCCCAACGACCCACTCCCATGCACCAGGACGATTCAACGTACCGCCGGTTGATTCCCCCGAAGGCTGCACACAACGGCTGGACCATGAAGGGAAGGCTGTAAAGCACAGAGGCGATCACGAGACCAACGAAACTGAAAACCAGCCGCTCGCCCGTCAGATTCTCATAGGTTCGACCCAGAGGTCCCCGCGGACCCATCGCAATGAGCAGGTAGAATCCGAGCACCGTGGGCGGAAGCACAAGCGGGATCGCCACTACGGCCTCAATCGGAGCCTTCCAGCGACACCGCGAGAACGTGAGCCACGCCGCCAGGGGAAGCCCGATGACGAGCAGGATGGCTGCGGTGGTCATCGCGAGCCGCAGACTGAGGAACACCGCCGTCCAATCCACGCTCAGTCACCTCCCCGACCAAGCCCGCCGCGCGTGAAGATGGACTGTGCTTCAGTTCCAACCAGGAACTGCATGAACAACTCCGCCGAAGCAGGATCGGCTGCATCCTTGACGATGACGGCACCGTGGCGAATGGGTTCGTACATACTCACGGGCACTTCCATCCAAGTCCCTTCGTCGACCATCGGCACTGCGACAGCCTGACTCTGAGGCAGCAGCCCTGCTTCGGCTGCGCCAGTGCGAACAAATGTTGCTGCTTGCTCAGCGCTCTCACCGACAACGAGCTTTCCGCGCAAGGCTTCCAGAAGTCCGGCGTTACGAAGAGCGGTCTCGGCTGCCTTTCCGTAGGGTGCGTGCCGGGGGTTTGCTATGGCGATTCGGAGCACACGTTCATCCGAAAGAGCCGCCAGGGAATCCAGCTTCAGCCCCGTCGAGCGGTGTGTCCACAGCACAACCCGTCCGGCGGCATACTCGCGCGGCGGGCCTTGGGTGCGCCCGGCCTCCCAGAGTCGCTGCGGGTACATCGTGTCCGCGGAAAGAAAGACATCAAATGGAGCGCCGTTGGCGAGTTGAGCATGGAAGTTGCCCGAAGCGCCGTAGGTGATTTCAACGTTGATGTCTGGGTATGCACCCGCAAACGCCGCTGACACTTCGGGGAGCACCGGTTTGAGTGAGGCCGCTGCCGCGATGCGTACTGTCCGCGCCGGAACGTCGCTTTCGGACTTGCGAGAGCAAGCCACTGCACACAGGGCAGCGACAAGAATGAGAGTCAATCGAAACACGGATCATCCTCCAATGGCGGACATGGGCCGCTCAGGCTGCCGGAACCCGAGCGAGCTAATCCCGTGGCCGGGCTGCTTGGTCCAGGTCGCGTCAATCAAGAAGTCGGCCAGCTCTTCGTCGGTCGCTCCGTTCCGCAGCGGCGAGCGGATGTCCCATTCGGTCGTGCTGAACAGGCACGGTCTGACCTGGCCGTCGGCCGTGAGCCGCAGACGGCTGCACGCGCCGCAGAACGGAGTGCTGACCGGCGCGATGAAGCCGATGCGCGCGGGTGAGTCGGCCCGCAGGTCGGCGAAGCGAAACGTCCGTGCCGTGCTGGAGGGATCGTCGTCGTCGCACGGGATGAGCGGAAAGGTCCGTTCGATGGTGGTGCGGGTCTCGGACGCGGAGACCCACTTGGATGAATCCCATGCGTGGCCGGAATCAAGGGGCATGTACTCGATGAACCTCATCTCCACGCCAAAGGTGCGAGACAATGCCGCGAGCTCGACGGCCTCGTCGTCGTTGAATCCACGGATGAGCACCGCGTTGAGTTTGACCGGGGTGAGGCCTTCGATCAGGGACAACTCAACACCCTTGAGCACCTGGTGGGGAGATGCCGACGACCGAGTCAGGCGAGCGAATCGGTCGGGGCGGAGCGAGTCAATGCTCACGGTCATCCGTTTGAGACCCGCCGCTTTCCATTCGCGCAGAGCGTCGCGCTTCAGGAGGGACGCATTCGTGATCATCGCGATCTCGACGCCCGACGCGGAGGAGAGGCCGGCGATGAGGGCGGTCAGGTGGGGATGCAGCGTTGGCTCTCCGCCGGTGAGCCGGACCTTGCGCACGCCCAGCGACTCTGCAACCGTCGCAACACGGATGATCTCGTCCACGGTGAGCAGCGCTTCCTGGGAGGCGAAACGTACATCCGGCTCCATGCAGTAGACGCAGCGGAAGTTGCAGCGGTCGGTGATGCTGATGCGCAGGTCGCGGATCGTCCGCCCGTGAGAATCGACCATCCGACGGCCGGCACGCACGTGCGCAGGGGCCGACGCGGGCGCACGATCTTCAGGGCGACGGGCCCCGCTCACAAGCTGTGGGAGAGCAATCCCGCCACTTGGCGCGACGGGCCTTGAGGCTGCCAACGATTGGCTCTCCAGCATCGGTGTCCGCACGCGTCGCTCCGATCTTCTTCACGTCCCTCGATCGAACTGCTGGTTGGCCCAGCTCCACGCGGCAACGGTGCGCGGAAACCCCACCGTGTTCATGCCAAGCAGGATGGCCTGTTCGACCTCAGCGCCGGTCGCCCCGTGCTGCATGGCGCGACGGACGTGGCTCCGTAGGGCCGATTCCAGACCCGCGCCCACGCAGATGCCGATCTTGATGAGCGCGAGCGTCTTCGCATCCAGCGGCCCCGCCTCCTCAGCCGCCTTGGCGATGTCTTCGTGAGCCCGTCCAAGGGCCGGAAACCTCTTCACGAAAGCCTGAAACGTGCCGGGAACACTGCTCGATGGTGGTTTGTGCTGTTCGCTCGCCACAATGCCTCCTGATCTCGAGAGTCTAGCGATCAAAAGTTCTACGGTGTTGGGACCTTGGGCGCGAGAGACACCTGCAGCAGGAACGCCGCGCGTGCTTCGGCCCGGACGTCGTGCCGGACTCCGGGGGCCATGACGAGCAACATGCCAGACCGCAGCCGATGCTTGGTTCCGCCGGCGGTGACGTCGAGATCGCCCTCGATGGCCTGCACGGTCACGACACCGCTGGCTGCGTGCTCGGCGAGTCCGGCTCCAGCGTCGAGCACGAAGAGCGCAACGGTTCTGCCCGCACTCTTGAAGAGCGTCTTCTGCCGATGGCCGTGCTGCTTGGGCGTCGCTTCGCTCTCCAGTGCCGCGACCTCCGCCGCGAGATCAAACACCAAGTGATCGACCGCAAAGCGCTCTGATGGGGCCACACGTGCACGGTCATCGCTCATGATTCACCTCGCCACAACAGTCTCTAGTACCCCCCTCGGACAAGCTGTGCCTCGCCCTTGAGCCAGGTCGCAGGTGCTCGATCGCGGCCGCCTCCGCCGAAAGACCGGCCAGGGCATTGGGATGATCGCGTTGCACCGCTTCGAAGAACTCGCGCTCTTCCCACCGGATGTGATCGTGCAGCCGTACTCCCAGCTCACGTAAAAGCTCCGCGTCCTTCGCTGCGGCCATCGAATCACGCACGCACCGCTCCGCCAGGCGTCGCAGAGCCGTGTGTTCACTCAGCAGGCGAACGCGGAGGTCCTCGGAATCGACCAACGGGAGCAGCAGACGCTCTTCATCATCGAAGTGCGGCCGGATCTCCGATTGCCACGCCTTCGCGAACCCTGCCACGATGCGACGGCGGTCCGCCTCGTCGCCCTCAGAGGCACGCTGTAACGCTCGAGCCTGGATCAGGCCGTTCATGTGCTCCCGCGAAAGCGGCTGGAGCGACGGGTGACGCTTCAGCGGCGCCGTCACCGGCGGATGCGCGTGCTTGGAGTCGTCCTGGGTCATCCGGTCATAGTATTCCGCATGTGTGCATCGTTGAGCATCCTCGGCCGCAGACCCGACCACGACTTTGACGAGCCGCTGGGCCTGCTCACCGACTGCCACCGCCGCATCGAGACTTTCTTGGGGGTACTGGCGCGCGTGACGCAGGAGGTCAACGGGCGGCCGCTCGATGCCCCGCACGCCGAGGCCCTCCGCAAGGCGAAGGCCTATTTCGCGCACGCCGCGCCAAGGCATACGTCCGATGAAGAGGACTCGCTCTTCCCGCGTGTGCGTGCCGCACTGGCGGGCGATGGGAACGCCGGGCAGCACGCCGAAGCCTTCGCCGATCTTGACCGCCTGCACGGCGACCATGCCAGGGCCGATTCCTTGCACGCACGCGTGGATGAACTCCTGACAGCCTGGTTGCGCGACGGCGAGCTTGCCGCCGAACAGGTGTCCGAACTCGAAGGGCTCGTCGAATCACTCGGCTCGCTGTACCGCGAGCACATCCACGTCGAGGAGTCGGTGATCTTCCCACTCGCCGGGCGAGTGCTCTCGGGCGATGACCTCTCGCGGGTCGGCGCCGAAATGCGGGCCCGGCGCGGGCTCACCTCGGAGCGATGACCACGACCCGGCCCTGAAACTGGATCAGCTTCATGGGCGAGATGCGGGCGATCACGGTGCGATGACCCGGTGTGCCAGCCCGATGATCGCCAGTGTCCACGCGCCAATCGCGACGACAAAGACCATGCCGGGCACGTGCTCCAGTAGGGGAAGATCCATCGCCGCGTTCATGCGGGCCGTCGCCACCGAGTACATCCCCAGCGGGAAGACCGCGCCCCAATAGAGCGGGTCGTAGCGGAGGGGGAACTTCTTGATGATGTGCCGCCATACGCCCAGGATGAGCAGCATCGGGATCCACCACGTCGCCGTCGCCCAGAACAGAAGCGTCGCGCCCTTGACGAACTGGAGCAGTCCGGCGACAAGCGGGCTCTTCGCTCCCTCGAGGATCAGCGAGGCACCCGCGAGGGTCGAGATCGCCATCGCGCCCATGTTGATCCAGTAGGGCGGCGCGAGGTCCGAGGGCTTGAAAGGGAAGAACATGTAGCGGTAGAAGATCAGCGAGATGATCCACACGTAGAGCATTGCTCCGCCGAGCCACATCACCAGCGCGACCAGCAGCATGCCTTCCGCGGCCCCCCCGCCCCCAGCCCCTCCAACGTGCCCGGCGAGCTGTGCCGCGAGGACCGAGACCGCCTGCGTCGCGACCACCGAGACGAGCCACCCGCCGCTCAGCCCGTCGGCCAGCGCGGGCTTGCTCGGCTTGACGATCAGGATCGTGAAAATGCCGTAGGTCAGCACCGCCCACACGGCCGCCCCGAAGCCCCACAGCCCCCACGCCGCGGCGGTGGACCCACCGATCAGGAGCGTCTGCGTCCCCAGCACGCACGCCGCGGGGACCATCGTGAAGAACCCGACGCTCTTGTTGTGATCGGCCAGGTCTGCCCGCACGCGCGCCGCGTGACGGGCCAGCCGCAGGAGCGTGAGCACCCACAGAACCCCGAAGAACGCGATGTTCAGCCAGAGCATCGCCCGGGCGAGAACGGCATACCCCTGGATCCATGCGGCGAGCGAGACGATCCCCGTGGCCATGACCAACGCGAAGTACGCCGGGTGCAGGTCGGAGGCGGCGCGGTCGAGCCGGCCCCCCATCCCCCCCCTCCCCACCGGCGCGACCATTTCCCCGCCAGCGGCGGGCGCACCACTCATCGCGGCTTCTCCAGCAGATAGAGGTAGCGGAGCAGCCCCAAGTTCAGCAACAAGCAGACGATGCTCGCTCCCAGAGCCGGCCACGCCACGGCGTGGTCGCCCCCGAGGAACGCGTTCATCGTCGCGGTCAGGAGCCAGAGCTGCATCAGCGTGATGATGAGCACGATGCACAGGATGCCCGTGATGATCGCCGTGCGCGTTTCGACGGTGAGGCGGCTCCGCGCTATCCCCCCCCTCACCGTGCGTGGCGGCGCTGGGTTCTGAGCGGGGGTCGCGCCGGGCAGATTGCGAGGGGAGGAGGACGGCTGGTTCATATCGTGCGTTCCTTCACACCCGTGGCGTAGACCGATCCGTCGCGCACTTCAAGCAGGATCCTCGCCAGCGGGCGACGCGGCGGCCCCGCGAGCGGCCGTCCAGTTGCAAGGTCGAACGACCCGTGGTGGCAGGGGCAGAGCAGCTTCCCGGAAGGAACATCCGGGGTCACCGGGCAGGAGAGGTGCGAGCACTTGTTCGAGTAGGCCAGGAACTCGTCCTCGCCCGCGCGCACAAGCAGGCACGAATCGTGCTCGCCCGGGAAGAAAAAGAGCGCGGCCTGTCCGACGGCCAGCTCATCCACGCGGGCGATGGCGCGCGGGCCGGTCTCGCCGTGCTTCCCGCGGAGCGACTTGAGCGCGATCCACCCCTGCCCGGCGACGAAGGAGGCGCTGATGAGCACCATGAACTTGGTGAACTCGCGCCGGGCGACAAAGTTGTCCTGCGCGGTGTCGATGGGGAAATCCTGCCGCCACTGGGGCTGCTGCGTCGGCGGACGGCCATCGGGCGTGAGCACGCGGAGATGGGCAGTTGGGGGGGTGGGAGTGTCCTGGGACATGCTGGCCTCCGAGCAAGAACGAACACCGACTACCGCGATCCGTTGAGCACGCCGAGCGAAATGGAACGCGCGGGAGGGTTAGGGTCCAGCGCGGCCGTGACATCCAGATGCTCGGGGCGTTCACCCGCCCCCCCACCCACGCTCCGAGGCCCCATCATCTTCACCTTGGTCGTGATGGTCTGGTTGCCGAACTGGAAGCGGTCGATCGGGGCCGACTGCGGCCGGGCCGCCTCGATCTCCTCCCGCGTGCCGAAGAAGAGCGCCTGGCTCGGGCAGACGCTGGCGCACATGGGCTTGAGCCCGACCGATGAGCGGTCGTAGCACATGTCGCATTTCATCATGAGTTCAAACTCGACCTTCATCTTGGGCACGCCGAAGGGGCACGCCAGCACGCAGTTGTTGCACGCGATGCAGCGCGGCTTGCGGGCCGACTGCACCACGCCGTCGGCGGTGCGCTTGATCGCGTCGGCGGGACAGACCTCAGCGCAGGTGGGCGAGTCGCAGTGCATGCAGACGACGGGGATCGTCTGCGTGGACCGCGCCCGGTCCACGGTCTCCAGATGGATCATGGAGACGCCCTTGTGCGTGTCGCACTCGGTGCATGCCTGCACGCACGCCTGACACCCGATGCAGCGGGCGGGGTCGATGTAGAAGTTGAGGTGGCTGGGGACGGGCATGAGCGTTTATCCTCCTTGCCAAGCGTCTCGAATGGGTTAGCGGGCGGTGGTCGAGGCGGCTCCTTGCGGACGCTGGTATGACCCTGCCACGGCGCGGAAGGCCACGGCCAGGCGGTTCCAACCGTTGATCGCCACCACGGCCAGCGTCAGATCGACCAGTTCCTTCTCGGAGAAGTGCTCGCGGGCCCGCCCGTACAAGGCATCGGGAACGTGGTCCTGGTGGACCAGCGTGACGCCCTCGGCCCAGGCCAGGGCCGCCCGCTCGCGGTCGGTGTAGAAGGGCGCCTCGCGCCAGGCGGAGAGCCCGTAGAGCCGCTGCTCGCTCTCGCCCGCGGCCCGGGCGTCCTTGGCATGCATGTCGAGGCAGTAGGCGCAGCCGTTGATCTGCGAGGCCCGCATCTTGACCAGTTCCAGGAGGCTGTGCTCCAGCCCGCACTGCCTGACGTAGTTCTCCAGCCCGAGCATGGCCTGCCGGCCCTCAGGCGATGCGGTGTGGTAATCGATTCTCGTTTTCATGGCGAACTCCCTTCCCGGCTCCTTCACCCCTGTTGCGGCTCCAGCACGCCCGCCCATTCCGGCGGCTTGTCCGCCTTGCGCACGCGGACCGCGCACACCTTGTACTCCGGGATCTTCGAGATCGGATCCTGGGCCGAGATCGTGAGCTGATTCGCGCTCTTGCGGCCGGGCCAGTGGTACGGGATGAAGATCGTGTCCGGCCGAATGGTCGTCACGACCATTGCCCGCAGCGTGCAGTCGCCGCGACGGGACTCGGCGGTCACCCAATCGCCGTCTTTGATCCCCAGCGTCTCGGCCAGTCGCGGATGCATCTCGATCCGCGGCTCGGGGTATTGGTCCACCAGGGGGCCGATGCGGCGCGTCTGCGTGCCGGAGAGGAACTGGCTGACGACGCGCCCGGTGGTCAGCATGAGTGGATACTCGGCGTCGGTGTCCTCCGTCGGCGGCGTGTACGGCGCGACGTTGAGGCGGGCCTTGCCGTCGGGGAAGAAGAACGGGCCCGCGCCTCTGGCGACCGGGTTCCACGAGCCGGGCTCGAACAGGCGCGGCGTGCCGGGGTGGTCGATGGGCTTGCCGTTCGGATCCTCGGAATAGCACGGCCAGCAGACGCCGTACTGCTTCTCGATCTTCTCGTAGGTGATGCCCGAGTAGTCCGCGACGCCGCCCTTGCTGGTGAGGCGGAGTTCCTCGAAGATCGCGCGGGGAGAGTCGAACGTGAAGCCGGCGGGGCGCTCCAGCGCGGCGGCGATGTCCTGGATGATCTTCCAGTCCTGCCTCGCGTCGCCCGGGCACTCCACGGCCTTGTTGATCTTGATGACCTTCCCCTCGATCTGCG
>JADLBU010000098.1 GCA_020847535.1 Phycisphaerales bacterium | reverse complement strand
GTCAGGTCTTGCATTTGAGCATCCGATCGCCACCGTCAGCGGTCGTCGGCGAAGGTCCAGGATGCTCAAATGCAAGACCTGACCCCCCCCTCCCAAGACCTGCCCCCCACCCCCTGCCTGCCCCGCACTCTCCCCGCTTCCTCCACATCCCCTGCTTCACCCGCCCCTGGCGCGGATGGCTCGATCACGAGCGCGACGTACCGCCCGGCTGACCGTGGAGTAGTGACAGCCGAAGGCGTCTGCGATCTCCCGGAGCGAGTGATCGCCGGAGGCGAACGCGTTCACCATCGCCTCCCGGCGGTCGCCGGTCTGCCGGCGGAAGCGCTCGATGGGAGGTGCGGCCGGGCAGCGTTGTGCCCGCGGCACCTCGGGGAGTTCTTCGGTTTCGGCCAAGGCTCGACATCGATCCGCGAACGACGGGCTGCCGAGGTAGATCTGGCCGCGCAGTTCACTCCAGACAGGCGGCGCCGCGATGCCAGCCCGGACGAATGTTTGATACGCCCGAACGGCACGCCCTCGGGTTTCGGCGAAGTGTCTCAGGATCCAGTCGGTCTGTAGCCACGGCGGCGCAGGCGCCCTGCCGACCATCGCGTTGTACGAACTCCACCGCCACGTGCCTGGCTCTGCGACCAGGCCGACTCGAACCGGGTTGAGGACGACGTAGCGCGCGAGCGCGAGCAGGTGGCTCTCCTTCTCGACCAGGATCGCCTTGTAGCGCCCCTGGAACACATGCCCTACCCGACGACGTCGGCGGTTGAAGACTTGGGTGTAGACCCCGTTGAGGTGCCGCATCCCCGCGGCGAGATTCCCGTCGGCCGTCTCCACGACGACGTGGTAGTGATTGCCCATCTGACACCACGCGTGGCAGACCCAGTTGAAACGCGCGCAGACCTCGCCGAAGAGGTCCAGCCATGCAAGACGGTCCGCGACGCAGCGGTAGATGGCCTCGAGCGCATCCCCGCGCGAAGTCACGTGGTAGAGGCCACCTGCGATTTCGATTCGAAGAGGGCGCGCCATGTCTGCTCCGATGATGGGTCGATCGAGTGCCGAGTTCGACCGTACACCGGCGACCGCCGGAGCGACCATACGACGAAAGGCTGACCTAGGTGCTTCGAAAGACAGCTCCGCTCGACCCAGAGGAGCGCACGGGACCGCGTTGGAGCGGGGCGCGGGGGACGTTGGGGTCAGGGGACGTTGGGGTCAGGTCTTGCATTTGAGCATCCCAGACCTGCGCCGCCGACAGCGCGCCGGTCGAGATCGGATGCTCAAATGCAAGACCTGACCCCAACCCGTGACCCCAACCCGCCCGGATCAATCGCCGGCGTACACCTTGAGATAGGCTGACCGCCCGCCATCCGCGGCGATCGTCGTGCCGGTGAGCATGCGCGACTCGTCGGACGCCAGGAAGACGCAGATCGATGCGATGTCGATCGCATCCCCGGTGGAGAAGGGATAGAGGCTCTGCACGATGCGCCGCTCCTTCGCGGCGGGGCTCGGCGCGTCGGCGAGCATCCAGTCCTTGTTCTGGTAGCGCTTGACGGTGCGCTCGGTTCGCACGCTCCCCGGACCGATGGCATTGGCGCGGATCCCATGCTCGGCGTACTGTGCGGCGAGCGTCTTCGTGAACGACATGATGCCGCCCTTGGCCGCCGCGTAAGCCGGCCGGTACATCCCCACCATGCCCACCATCGAAGAGAAGTTGATGATCGATCCGCTGCGGTTCTTCATCATGTGCGGGATCACGTGTTTGCAGCAGAGGAAGGGGTTCAGCAGGTTGAGCATGATGGTCCGGCGCCAGATCTCGATGTCCATCTCGTGCACGGGCGCATCCTCCAGCAGCGAGCCGCCGGCTGCGTTGACGAGCACATCGATACGGCCGAAGCGCGCCGCCGCGGACTCGACCGCCGACTTGACGGACTCTTCCTGCGTGACATCCGCCTGAAGCACGAGAACGTCGCCCCCGAGCGCCCGGATGTCCTGCTCGGCCCGCTGCAGGGCCTCGGCGTTGATGTCGACGAGCGCGACCTTTGCGCCCTCCTTCACGAATTCGACCGCCGAGGCCTTGGCTATCCCGGCTGCACCGCCGGTCAGGAAGGCTACCTTTCCGTTCAGTCGCGGCATCGTATGTCTCCTCGCTGTCGTGTGTGGGCGCCTGCGGGTCGGGCGCTGGGGCCGGCCCGCGTTGGCGCGTTGGGGTCACGCGTTGGGGTCAGGTCTTGCATATGAGCATCCGGATACTGCGCCGACCAAAGTCGACGGCGTGGATCGGATGCTCATATGCAAGACCTGACCCCAACGCTCCCGTGATCCGATCCCACCGCTCGAAAATCCGAGCACTGCGATTATCGTCGGCCAGGGCGGCCTGATCCACCCGCCTTGCAGAGGCAGAGCCGACCGATAGAATGGGGATCGCACCCCTGAGCCGACCGCCGCCCCGGGGCACGATCCACAGGAGGAGACCATGCGTTCACAGCACGCGCTGTTCGCGGTTGCCACCCTCGGCTGCGTCTCGGCGCCGGCTGCCCTGGCCGCAGAAGCCGCCCCCTACCCGACGAAGTCGATCCGTCTGATCGTTCCGTTCGCGCCCGGCGGCGGCACCGACTTCGTCTCGCGCCTGGTGGGCCAGAAGCTGAGCGATGCGCTCGGTCAGTCGGTCGTGATCGACAACCGCCCCGGCGCAAGCGGCTCGATCGGCGCCGAGATGGTGGCGAAGGCGGCTCCCGACGGCTACACGCTCGTCGCGATCACCGCCGAACACACCGTGTTCCCGGCCGTGCAGAAGCGGATGCCCTACGACCTCTTGCGGGACTTCACACCCATCACCCAGAGCACCGCGCAATCCTACGTGCTGGTGGTGCAGCCCTCGCTCGCCGCAAGTTCGGTCAAGGAGCTGATCGGCGTCATCAAGGCCGCGGGCGGGCGCATGAACTTCGGTGCGTCGCAGTGGAGCGTGGGGCATCTCGCAGGCGAGCTCTTCAAGCTGCGCACCGGCGTCGAGATGACGCTCATCAACTTCAAGGGCACCGGGCCGGCGGTGATCGGCCTCTTCAGCGGTCAGACCGAGCTGATGTTCTCGACGGCGCCGCCGGTGATGCCCCATGTGAAGTCCGGCAAGCTGCGGGCGCTGGCGATCACGGCCTCGAAGCGCTCGCCCCTGATGCCCGAGCTTCCCACCGTGGCAGAGGCCGGGGTGCCCGGCTTCGAGGCGCTCGGGTGGAACGGATTCCTCGCGCCGGCCAGGACACCCGCTCCGATCGTCGCGAGACTGAACCAGGAGATCAGCCGCATCCTAGCGCTGCCCGACGTCAAGGAGCGATACGCGAACGCCGGAATCGAACCGGTCGGGGCGAGCTCGGACGCCTTCGGAGCACTGATCCGGACGGAACTGGAGAAGTGGGCGCAGGTCGTCAGGGACGCGAAGCTGCGGGCCGACGGCTGAGCCTCGGGTCGACAACCGCGGCACACTTCACGAGGTCGACTCGTGCAGGTGCAAGGAGGGCGTCGGGGCGTCGATGGGGTGGGGATCGGGTTTCGCATTCGAGCATCCAGGATGTGCTCCGGCGACAGCCCGCCGGCCGCGATCGCGGAATCGAATACAGGTCCGGAATCATCGCACCTCCTGATTAGCGACAATGTTCAGCCGCCCTCATCCCCAGCCCTTCTCCCGGAGGGAGAAGGGAGCCTGTCTTCCCTCTCCCTCCGGGAGAGGGACCGAGGGTGAGGGGCGCTACTTTCACAGC
>JADLBU010000097.1 GCA_020847535.1 Phycisphaerales bacterium | reverse complement strand
TGCCTTGGCGCAGCAGCTCCGCCGCCCTTCGCCGCCGAGCCTCCAGCTCCGCCGGAGTACCTTTGGGTCTCATGCACTCTGTATCGGCACAACGCCCCGAATACCTTTTATTGCGCAGAGATCAATAGGCGTTGATGCCGTCTTCGAGCATTACTTCAGCGGCGCTGCGTACTGGTGGCTCGTGCTCGCCATGGGGTATTACAACAACACCATGTTCGATCAGGCTTGGTATCCCGCCGAGGCCGATACCTACGGAAAACTCGGCGCAAACACCTTCACATACCCCTGCAGCTTCACCGCACGCCCAGAGTATTGGAACCCATCAACCCGCACGATCACCGACGAGCAATTCGGCGGCAATCGCATCTCCGAGGTTGTGTATCCAACCAAGAAAGTGCTCCTCTATTCCGATTATCACATCCTCATGCGGAACCTTGCCTGCTATCCCGACGGTCCCGCCACCGCGTTCCCCACGGGCGACCCCAAAATAGCTCGGATGCCCAGCGCCATGGTGGATGGCAGCGCTTCTGTGCTGTCGTACTCGAACATCCTGGATGGTTATGAGGCAGGAGATGGTGCTGCACAGGTCCATCGTTCGGACTATCCGCCCGCCTGCCACACGATCGACGGAGTCCGCGGCCGCGATTTCCATTGAACCCGCGCTCCACCCGCGTATTGGGCTCTAATCAAGCCCCGGACGCCTCTCCCACACGCCAAGCGCCAGCTCCAGTTCCTTCCCCAGTTCGCACAGCCGCCCCTCCCCATCCAGTCTCCCCCACACTGACACCCCATGCGGTGTCCCATCCTCCTTCACACCGCACCGCAGCGTCAGTTGTGGATGACCCGTGAAGTTCGTAATCAAACACAGCGACCCCGCGAAGCTCGGCGCGAAGATCGCCTCCACCTTCTCAAACCGGTCCGCCATCATCTTCATCACCATCCGCCGGAAGCGATCCGTCTGAATCAACTCGTTCGCCGGGATGAACCAGCTCTGCCGGAACGTGTTCGGCCACGCCTCTGGAGCCTGCCAACTCAACTTGTCATCCAGCCCCGCGCGAGTCAGCTCCTCAAACGCGCTCGCCGCCTCGCACACCAATTGCGGCAAAAGGCAGTCGTACGGCCACTCCGGCAGTTCGAACTCCACCATCTCCACACCCAGCGACCTCATCGCCTCCAGCGCCTTGCGATCCAGTTCGTTCGCCCGCCCCTTCTCAAACCACGCCGGGTTGTACCCCACCCTCATCCCCATCACACTCCGCCCCGCATCAAACATCAGGCTCCCCGGCCGCAGCGATGGATCCTGATCCTGCGCACCCGCCTCCACATCACCCGGCGTCGACTGGATCTCCGCCAGCACCAGCACCGCATCCTCCACCGTCCGGCAGATCGGCCCGATCTTGTCCAGCGACCAGCACAGCGCCATCGCCCCCGCCCGGCTCACCCGCCCGAACGTCGGTCGCAACCCCGTCGTCCCGCACCGCATCGACGGCGACAGGATCGATCCGTACGTCTCCGTCCCGATCGCGAACGCCACCATCCCCGCCGCGGTCGCCGCCGCCGATCCCGCGCTCGATCCGCTCGATCCCTCATCCAGCTTCCACGGTGAATTCGTCCGCCCCTCGAACCAGATATCCCCGTACGCCAGCGCCCCCAGCGACAGCTTCGCGACCAGCACCGCCCCCGCCGCCTCCAGCTTGTCGATCACCGCCGCGTTGTTTGCGGGTACGCGATCCACCCACGGCTCCGCGCCCCACGTCGTCCGCACACCAGCCGTGTCCAGCAAGTCCTTGGCGCCATACGGGATCCCGTGCAACGGTCCGCGATACTTCCCGCCCGCGATCTCATCATCCGCTCGCCGCGCCTGCCGGTTCGCCAACTCCTCCGTCAGCGTCACCACCGCCTTCACCTTCGGATCCAGCCGCTTGAGCCGCTCCAGATAAATCGAAGTCAACCGCGCACTGGTCAACTCCCTCCGCTCGATCCATCGCGAAACCCGCGACACCGGCGCGTAGGCAATATCCACATCGTTTGCCGGCAGCGTCGCATCATCCCCCGATCGCGTGATCCGCAGCTCCCAACCTGACTCCTTCTTCAGCCCCATCCCCGCACGCGGATCAAACACCAGCCCCGGCGCCAGCTCATTGGGCAGCACACCCAGCTTCTGCCGCGATGCGAACCCCGCGACCGCATCCGGCAACGTCTTGACCATCATCTCACGCTCAGCCGCGGTGAACTCAATCCCCGAAAGCTTCTCCGCCTGCGCGATCGTCTCCGCCGTGATCTGACTCACCCCGGCATCCGCCGCCGGCTGCACACCATCCAGCGCTGCCCCCGGCGATGCGATCGGCGCTCCATCACTCCGCGGCCCCAGGATCGCCCCCGCCGCAACCCCCGATCCCGCCACCAAGAACCCGCGCCGATCCATCCTCACCCGCCGCGGCTTCACATTGCTCTTCATCCCCCCAGCCTACCTAAACCTGACACTTCCCTTTTCCAACCCAATCCCCCCCAGTTTCCCCTCGGATCCGCGTTTATCCGCGTAAATCCGCGGCCGCTTTCCTCTTCAAAACACCCACCCCCCGATTCCCAACAACCTGGCCGTGGACACCCTCATCTCCATCTGCATCGGACTCGGGCTCGCCGCCGCCTGCGGCTTCCGCGTCTTTCTCCCGCTCGCCCTCACGAGCTGGTGCGCCAAGGCAGGCCTGGTCAACCCCTCCGATTCGTTCGCCTGGGTCGCCTCGTGGCCCGCGATTATCGCCTTCTCAACCGCCTGCCTCGCGGAGGTCGCCGGTTACTACATCCCCTGGTTCGACCACATCCTCGACACGATCGCCACACCCGCCGCGATCGTCGCCGGCTCGCTGGTCGCCGTCTCTCAATTCGGCAACCTGGATCCCATGCTCGGCTGGACAAGCGGCATCATCGGCGGCGGCGGACTCGCCGGCGCCATCCAGGCCTCCACCGTCTTCACCCGCGCCACCTCGACCGCCACCACCGGCGGGCTCGCCAACCCCATCGTCTCCACCGCCGAGAACACCGCCGCCGCGACAGTTGCCACCGCCTCCATCATCACCCCGCTCGCCGTGGGCCTCCTCCTCATCCTCGTCGCGATCGTCATCACCCGCCGGATGATCGCCCGAGCCCGAAACCGTGCGACGGCTCGCCGCAACTCCACATCTCCAGTCTCTCTCCCCACCCTCGCGGCGCGGCCGTGCTCCGCAGCCTGACAGCGAAAGCCATTCGCTGCTCAACGCGAGCGCGGCCTCTTCCCCCAACTCCCCATTCCGCATCCCCGCCTCCCCACGTTCAATTCCTCATCTTCGCATCCCGCCACGCCGGAAACTTCCGCCTCCACCCCCGCACCTCACCCACATCAATCTCCACCGACAACACCCCCGCCTCCTCACCAAGCTCCCCGATCACCTCCCCCCGCGGCCCGATCGCGACCGACCCTCCCAAATACCGCGCATTCGGATCCACACCCGTCCGATTCACCCCCAGCACATACGCCTGGTTCTCGATCGCCCGCGCCACCAAGAGCGCCTTCCAGTGCGCATGCCGGCCCTCCAGCCAGCACGCCGGCAACACAAACACCTCCGCGCCCTTCGCCAGCCCCGCCCGAAACAACTCCGGAAACCGCAGGTCATAGCAGATCGCCGGGCACACGATCGGACCATCATCCGCTTCACGCCAGTGAAACGTCACGATCTCCTTCCCCGGCTCGATAAACCGCGGCTCCTCCCCGAGCGGGAACATGTGGATCTTCGCGTACTCCGCCACCACCTCGTTCCCCGGCGCCACCACGCTCACCACGTTGCTCGCCTTCGCGCAATCACACCGATGCACCGTCCGCCCGCCCATCACAAAGCATCCAAGGTCATCCGCCAGACGTGACAAAAACGCCAGCGTCCGCCCATCCTTGTCCGCCGTCACCGCAGTGTCCCACGAAAAACCCGTATCAAACATCTCCGGCAGCACCACCAGGTCCCATGCCTCCACGCCGGCACGATCCAGCATCTCCTCCGCCATGCGGAAGTTCCGCTCCTTGTCGTGCCACGCCATGTTCATCTGCACCAGGTGTGCCCGCATGAACCCAGCGTAGCAGCCGCCCGTACAGTTCCACATGCAGCCAGGCCACGGCGAGCATCTCCACGAACGATCGCCGGCCCCGCAGGGCACGCAGGCCGCCGCACACACCTACCCCCGCCTCCTGCTCGCCAGCCGCTCCCCCCGTCGCCGCGAACTCCTCACACTCCACAGCATCGACCACGAAGCCGAACACCCCGGCTTCGATGACACCCACCTCCAGCCCGGAGACACCACCCCACGCGCCTGGGTCACCTCGCTCGCCAACCTCAAAGCGCTCGCCGGCCTCGAGCAGCTCGCCGCCCAAGGCCGCGTCAAAGCCTTCGACTACGTCCTCGGCGCCGACACCACCTGCGTCCGCGATGGCACTGTCCTCGGCACCCCGCACGATGTACCCGATGCTCGCCGCATCATCACCACGCTCCGCGATGGCGATCACGAAGTCATCACAGGCGTCGCCCTCATCTGCACCGCCACCCGCAAACGCACCCTGTTCGCAGATCGCGCGACCGTCACCGTCGGCAAGATCCCCGATGACCACATCGATGACTACATCGCCTCCGGCAAGTGGCACGGCAAGGCCGGCGCCTACAACCTCGATGAACGGATCGCCGCCGGCTGGCCCATCACCTACGCAGGCGATCCCACCACCATCACAGGCCTCCCGATGGATATGCTGATCCGCGTACTCGGTCGCCTGGCACGGACTCCTGCCGTCCCGACCCGCGCCACCGCACAACACAGCCCCTGATCCCCACTGCCTTCGCCTCAATTTGAGCTTTGCTGCTTTGAGCTTTGAGCTTTCCATCCTCCTCGCCCAATCCCCGCGAGTCGCCACCACCTCCCCCCTCCTACCCACCTGGCTGGTCATCCCCTTCGGCGCCATCACCCTGATCGCCCTCGCCCTCCATATGCGAGCCCTCCGCCAGTCGCAGATGCCCCCCAGCCGTAAGCGCATCCGCACCGTCAACGGCTGGCTCATGCTCGCCGCGATCCCGCTCCTCTGCTACGCCTTCGGCTTCGCGATCCCTTCCCAGGCGCGACAGTTCGTCCTCGTCTGGGCCGCAAGCGTCGGGCTCGTCGGCATCATCGTCATGCTCGCCGTCCTCGACATCCTCAACAACCTCCGCCTCCACGGCCGCGCTGCCACTCGCCTGCAACAGCAGATCGACCTCACGCGCCTCGCCGCCTTCCATGCCCCACACACGCCCTCAACCAACGCTTCAACCCCTCCGCCGCCCGCCGAGCACGATCGTCATGACCCGCGGTGATCCCCCTTCACACCCCGCCTCACCCCTCCCCGCGCCGCTCGCTCCCGCGCTGGGCCCGCTCCTCTCAAGCCTCTATCGCCTCGAGATCAACCGACGCAATCGCCGATTTGATCACGGCGATGGCATCACACGCTTCGATCTCCCCGTCATCAGCATCGGAAACCTCTCGACCGGCGGCACCGGCAAGACACCGATGGTCGCCCGCATCGTCTCATGGCTCATCGATGCCGGCCATCACCCCGTGATCGCGATGCGCGGCTACAAAGCCGCGGGCGATTCCCGCGGCGATGAATGCGATCAATACCTGCGCACCCTCCCACCCCGCCCCGACGGATCCCCCATCCCCGTCATCGCCCAGCCCGACAGGATCGCCGGCCTCCGCTCCCTGCTCGCCTCACCCACCGGCTCCGGCATCGACCGCATCATCCTTGACGATGGCTTCCAGCATCGCCGGATCGCCCGCGATCTCGACATCGTCCTCATCGATGCCACGCGCTCCCCCTTCAACGATCGCCTCCTCCCCCACGGCTGGCTCCGCGAACCCGTCGAGAGCCTCAAGCGCGCCCACGCGATCGTCCTCACACACACCCAATCCACCGATCCCCGCGCTGCCGACCACATCCTCGAACAGGCCCGCGCCCTCAACCCCGCCGCCCTGCTCGCCCTCACGCGCCACACCTGGCGCAGCCTCCAGATCGCGGGCACCCCCCACGACCTCTCCTACCTCAAGGACAAGCCCACCCTCGCCCTCTGCGCCATCGGCAACCCGACCCCCTTCCTCGAAACCGCTCGCCGAACCACGGATGTGATCGCCCAGATTGTCCTCCCCGACCACGATCCCTACTCCCCACGCACCATCGACCGCATCATCAGCACCGCGAACTCCTCACGCGCCCAGTTCATCCTCGCCACCGAGAAAGACTGGTCCAAGCTCCGCCACATCGACCCGTCACGCTTCCCCTGCCCGCTCGCCCGACCCACCCTCGACATCGAATTCACCCAAGGCGAGCAAGAGCTGCGAGCCCAATGCCTGATGCCTGATGCCTGATGCCTTCTTCCCAATAACAAAACCGCCCCGAACCTCGGGGCGGTCAACATTCTCACATGGTCCGATCGATTCAGGCCTTCGCGGAACCCTTGCTCTCGCCCTTGCCCATCGCACGGCGGCGATCACGCAGGCGACGGGACTTGCCCGCACGGTCCCGCAGGTAATACAGCTTGGCTCGCCGCACATCCCCGCGGCGCATGATCTCGTACTTGGAAA
Source organism: Phycisphaerales bacterium (assembly GCA_020847535.1). GTDB lineage: Bacteria > Planctomycetota > Phycisphaerae > Phycisphaerales > UBA1924 > JAEUJB01. Next base: position 39,215 of record JADLBU010000097.1, on the reverse strand, counting down.
CCATCGGGGAATGCACCGGGAACTGGCGCTCGATCCCGACCTCATCCACGATCTTCCGGACCGTCATCATCTGGTTGATGCCGCGGCCCTTCTTGGAGATCACCACGCCCTGGAAGACCTGCGTGCGCTCCTTGTCCCCTTCCACGATCCGGAAATGCACGTTCACCGTGTCACCGACCTGCACCGAGGGCAGATCCTTCTTCAGATGGTGGGCGGACAGGCTCTCGATCAGAAGCTGAGTGGACATGGCATCACCTAAGAAATCCCGCCCAAATGGGCCGGGCCTCAACGTTAGGCGCTCCCCCTCCCGCCTTCTAGGCGCTCCCCCGGGGCAGGCCCTCTCGACCTACTTCTCACCCTCTTTGTTCGGAAACAAGTCGGGCCTCCGCTCCCTCGTCCTCTCCACCATCCGCTCCAGTCGCCACTTGGCGATCCTCCCGTGATCCCCACTCATCAGCACCTCCGGGACCTCCATCCCCTCCCACTCCCGCGGCCGCGTGTAGTGAGGGCAGTCCAGGAGCCGCCGTCCTTCTCGATCCCCGCTCGCCACCCCAAAGCTGTCCGACCCCGCCGATTCGTCATCCCCCAGCACCCCCGGAATCAACCGGATCACCGCATCCATCAAAACCATCGCCGCCAGCTCCCCACCGCTCAGCACATAGTCCCCGATGCTGATCTCCATCGGCGCCAGCTTCTGGATCACCCGCTCATCGATCCCCTCGTAGTGCCCGGCGATCAGCAGCAGCCGCTCCTTCTTCGCCAGCTCCTCCACCAGTCCCTGCTTCAGAGGCACACCCTGCGGCGTCAACAGGATCCGGGTCGCCGGCCGCGCATCCAGCCCCTCGACCGCCATCACCGCATCCCACACCGGCTGGCACATCATCACCATCCCGGGCCCGCCCCCGAACGGACGCTCATCGGTCTTGCGATGCTTGTCCTTCGAGTACGACCGGATATCCGTCGCGTGCCACTCCGCCAGCCCCGCCTTCCGCGCACGCGCAGGAATACTCACCCCCATCGCCGCCGGCGATAGCTCGGAGAACATCTCCGGAAACGTCGTGAGTATGTCAAACCGGATCGCCATCGTCGACTCGTGCGGCTGTGCGGCTGTGCGGCTGTGCGGCTGTGCGGCTACCAACGCTAGCGCCCATGCTCACCCTCCCATCCTCATCACCGCCAGCAACGAGACCCCACCCAGCACAACCCACAACATCACCCCCTGCAGCATCGGCCTAAACCCCACCGTCCGGATCGCCTCCCTCGACAGCCCCATCCCGATCAAGAGCAGCGCCATCGTCATCCCCGTCCCCGCCAACCTCCGCACCTCATCCTTGTACTCCCCTACCCCCGGCCACACGCTCCGCGCAGCGCACGCCGCGATGAACCACAAAATGAACCACGGAAACGGCGTCCGCGCCGCCACACCTTCCCGGCTCGCCACCCTCCTCATCCACCACGCCGCAACGAACACGATCGGCGCGATCCACAACGCCCGCGACAGCTTCACCGCCATCGCCTGCTGCAGCGCATCCCCGCCAGGATGAATCCTGTCGAACGCCTGCCCCGCTCCATACACCGATGAAGTGTCATGGATCGCGATCCCGGCCCACGTCCCGAACTGTTGCGATGACAGCCCAAGCCACTCACCCAGCGGCGGAAACACGTACAGCCCCACGCCGTTCAGGATGAACACGGTCGCCATCGCCACCGAGATCTGCGCTCCGCTCGCCATGATCACCGGCGACACCGCCGCGATCGCCGATCCCCCGCAGATCGCCGTTCCCGACGAGAGCAGCGTCGTCACCTTTCCATCCGTCTTCAGCCACTTCCACAGCACCCACCCCAGCCCGAAACTCCCCGCGATCGTCGCGATCGTAAACGCGATCCCCGCCAGCCCCGCCTTCAAGACCTCCGCGACGTTCATCGTCAGCCCCGACAGCACGATGCTCGTCTGCATCAGGTACTTCGCCGCGTTCTTGCTCCCCGTCCCTGTCCTCACCAGCCCCGCCAGCGCCAGCACAATCCCCACCGCCAGCGCCTTGGCCGGGGATGCCCACACCACCTCCAGCACGCGCTGCACCCACGCCGCTTCAACTCGCGGAACCGCGAAGATCCCCGTCAGGCACCACAGACACCCGGCCCCCGAAAGCACCGCACCCACCGGCGCAGCCTCGGCCCGCGATCCTGAAACACGAGCCGAAGTGGTTGTCCCGGGTGCCTCTTCTGTCACGCGCACGTACTCTAGCCGCATGACCCCCGACACCCGCCCCGACTCCTCCATCTCCCTCCCATCGCCCTCTGAATTCGCCCACCACTGGCGCCTCGACCCCGACATCGTCTACCTCAATCACGGCAGTTTCGGCGCCTGCCCCATCCCCATCCTCCAGGCGCAATCACGCTACCGCGAGCAGATGGAAGCCGAGGCCGTCCGCTTCTTCGTCAACCAGCTCGATGACCTCCTCGACACCGCTCGCCGAGCGCTCGCCGCCTTCATCAATTGCCCCACCAACGACCTGGCATTCGTCACCAACGCCACCATCGGCGTCGCCACGGTCCTCGACAACGCCGTCCAGCTCGGCCGTCTCAAGGCCGGCGATGAGGTGATCGCCAGCGCCCACGAATACCCAGCCTGCCTCAACAACCTCCGACGCATCTGCGCCCGAGCCGGCGCTCAGATCACCATGGCCGACATCCCCTTCCCCCTCCATTCGCCCGACCAGGTCGTCGATGCCATCCTCGCCAAAGTGACACCGCGCACCCGGCTCGCCCTCGTCAGCCACGTGACCAGCTCCAGCGGCCTGGTCCTCCCCATCCAGACCATCGTCGATGAACTCAAGAAGCGCAACGTCCAGACCATCGTCGACGGCGCCCACGCCCCCGGCTTCACCGACCTCGACATCACCAAGCTCGCCCCCGCCTACTACACCGCCAACTGCCACAAGTGGATCTGCTCCCCCAAAGGCTCGGCGTTCCTCTACGTCAGGCCCGACTTGCAGAAGGACTTCCGCCCCGTCATCCTCTCCAACTTCGCCGAAAAGCCCAAGCCCGGCCGCCCACACTTCATCACCGAGTTCGACTACATCGGCACCTACGACGCCACCGCCTTCATCGCGATCCACGACACCCTCCGCTTCATGACTTCCCTCATGCCCGCCGGCTACGCCGACATCCGCAAACGCAACCGCGAACTCCTCCTCTGGGCACGCAACCTCATCTGCCAGACCCTCAACGTCGAACCCCCCGCCCCCGATTCCATGCTCGGCTCCCTCTCCTCCATCTTCCTCCCCAAGCACGACCCCCACGACACCGCTCGCCACGCCCGTCTCATGGCCCGCCCCAGCAAACACCACGATGCCCTCCAGGATGCCATCCTCAAGCACCGCATCCAAGTCCCCGTCTGGTCGGTCGCCGGCAAACCCGATCGCCTCATCCGACTCAGCACACAGCTCTACAACTCCAAAGCCCAGTACGAATACCTCGCCCAAGCCCTCAAATCCGAGCTGGAAGCAGAGCGATCCCTCTGACCCCCTCTGTCACTTGATGCCTCGGCGCCCTGATGCCTCAATGCCTCTCTTCTCATCGCCCCTCTTTGTTCTCGGCCCTATCCCCCTCACTCGCTTCCCCCTTCCCCCTCACCACCTGATCCCATATCATTCCCACATGTCCGCCGACACCAACGGCTGTACCACCCCTCCCGCGATCACCGACACGCGACACCCGCGCGATCGCTTCCCCAAGCTCGCCGAAATCATCGACTACCTCGACTCCCTCACCGGCCGTGCCAACCTCGACATCCTTCAGCGCCTCCTCGCCCAGACCAACATCCAGCGCGAGGATGTCAACGCCTGCTGCGTCTTCGGCACCAAGGGCTACAAGCGCAACACCATCAGCAAAACCGAGAACTACGAGCTGGTCGCCCTCTGCTGGCGATCCGGCGACTTCACCCCCATCCACGACCACACCGGTTCCTCCTGCGCCTTCAAGGTCATCCAGGGCACCGGCACCGAGATCCGCTTCAAACGCACCCCCTCGGGCCTCATCTGCCCCACCGCGACCACCCCGATGGCCCCAGGCTACATCTGCGCTGCCGAGGATGACGACATCCACCAGGTCGCCAACATGCAGGCGAGCGGCGAAGACCTCATCACCCTCCACATCTACTCGCTCCCCATCAAGAACATGACCACCTACGAGTTCGCCACCCGCATCAGCCCCGACGCCGCCGATGCCTACAAGCAACCCGTGGGAGTGAGCGCCTTCCAGCCCGCGATCTGATCCCCTACCCCATCTCGTGGCACAGGCCTCTGGCCTGTGATCTACCCGATCTACCGACACACGCCTCGGGCCTATGTCTACCCAATCTCGTGGCACAGGCCTCTGGCCTGTGATCTACCCGATCTACCGACACACGCCTCGGGCCTGTGTCTACCCAATCTCGTGGCACAGGCCTCTGGCCTGTGATCTACCCGATCTACCGACACACGCCTCGGGCCTGTGTCTACCCAATCTCGTGGCACAGGCCTCTGGCCTGTGATCTACCTCATCTACCTCTTCCTCGCTCCCAACCCATCGAAGTGCTCCAGCACCGCATCTCGCCGCGCCCGGCTCGCCACATCCCCACCCTCCTCGTCCGATCGCATCCCCGTGAACGTCCCCAGCATGTACTCCACATCCTCACGCTCAACGCCGTAGAGATGGAAAAATGCGGCATCCAGCTCGGCAAGCATCTCAATCCGCTCCGAATCCTTCCACTTGTGGATGCCATCCCCGCCAGAACCCTTGAACCCGCACTCGCTCGCCAGCGGCTTCATGTCCTCGCTCGTGCACGACAGCCTGAGAACTCGCTCGGAAACCCACTCCTCCAGGGTGTGCTTGCGGTCCCAAGGGCATTTCTCGTCGTAGGTGTCCGGGGCAAGGATCGGCAACTGCTCGACAATGAAAAAATTGAGATGAACCCCGCCGACCTTCTGCCTCGCCACGAAATCCAAGACCGCCGCGTTCAGGTTCCCCAACTGGCAGCACGCTCGCCGAGCCGATATCGAACGATCCATAAGCATCAGCGGCGCGGAGTTGACGAACGCCGCGTGCGGCGCCCAGGCGGCGATCATCGTCCGCTCGTTGGTCGCGCTGGTGATGTCCTTGTAGCAAACGTACGCGGAACGCTCATCGTCACCGAGTGATTCCCGGACAACCCCCTCCTCCACCCACCACCGCGGCAAAACCATGAACTCAGGGTTCTGGTGATCCGCCATCGTCGTCTGGGCCTTCTGGCCCTGGCGCATCCAGTTCCCCGCCTCCACCACGATGCTCGCCGCCCGGTGGTCGTACGCCTGCACCATCTTCGCCTCGTACAGCGGCAGAAAAACCCTCTTCCCCTTGCGGAAACGGTTCCCCTCCAGCTTGAACCCCTCCGACCTCAGCCACGAAGGCTCCGTGAATCTCCCTTCCTTGGCGTCGTTGGTCTGGTCAAACATGCGCAGAAACCGAATCCCCCAGGGATTGCCCCCCTTCTTCCGCCCATGATCGATCAGAATCGGAACCCGCCGATAGATCCCCTTCGTCAGCTCCGCATCCCGCCGCGTGCGGAAGATCGGGCACGTCCGCGTGTTGGGGTTCAGCAGCTTGAGGTCGGCAGCCGTCAGCGACAGGCGACGATGTCGCTCATGCAGGTCGTCGACGCTGTGGGCGAAGAACACAAACTCGCTGCTCCGAAACTGAACACTGTTCCCACCGAAAACAATGGCGCAGAATTTGAAGCGCCCATCGACATCGGGAAATACCTTCTTGCGATTCTCAAAGTCGTACAGCACCGCAAGGCGGTGCTCGTCGATCAGCGTTCCAAAAAACTCCTTGGTCGTCTCATCCGTCGCGATCCCCGACGGCACCAGCAGGCCCACAAGACCCCCGGGCGCCACCAGCGACCTGGCCAGCTCCGCGAACAGCATGTAGGTGTTGATGTCCCCCTTGCCCGTCAGCGGGAATCGGCCCGAGCCCCGCGCGTACATCAGCATCTTCTCCGCATCCGCCTTCGCCGCCGTGTACGCCGCGAACAGCTCGGGCGCTTTCTCGGGCATCCGGGCGATCCGCTTCTTGCGATCCGCAGCGCTCACCGACTGCGCTGTCGCTGGGTCGTGCGCTGCGAAGAACTCCCGCTCCTGGACCTTGACGCGCTCCCACGGCGGGTTCCCGATCACGCAATCGAACCCCCCGGCGGCAAAGACGGTCGGGAACTTCGCTTTCCAGTCCATCGCGTCGGGATGGATGCCCGGATCCTCCACCAGGCTGTTTCCATGGATGATGTTCTGCGAGAGGTCCGCCAGCGTCTTGCCGGGCTGGGCGGTCCGGATCCACAGCGCCAGGCGGGTGATCTCCACCGCCTGGGCCGAAAGATCGACCCCGTACACATTGCGGGAGAGGATCAACTCCGGCGCCAGCGATTCGACCTCGCGGGCCCGCGCCTGCATCCCCGCGACCACGAACCCGTCGGCGATCCGGCCGTAGTGCTCCTCGAACGACTCGTAGGCGCGGATCACAAACGCCCCGCTCCCGCAGGCCGGATCAACCGCCCGGATCACCTGGAGCGATGCGAAGCAGTCCTCCCAGTAGGCCGCCAGGGCCTTGGGGGTGCTCTTGTCGGGATGGTCCGGGTCAAGCCCGTGCCGCCGGGCGATCTCGGCGAACCGTTCATTCACCAGTGTGTCGATCGTCCGCTCGACGATCAGCCCGGTGAACTCAGGCGGTGTGTAGTAGATGCCGTGCAGCTTCCGCTGCGCCGATTTGGGCATCGGCGAATCGCCCGAACCCTGTTCCCCCGGCGCCTCCTCACCTTCGGGAGGCACGAACAGGCCCGAGGCTCGCATCCGTTCCAACTCATTGATCGACTTCTCGAACAGGTGCCCCAGAACCTCGACATTGACCTCATCCTGGTAGTCGAACTCCCCCAGCCACCGGAAAAACTCCGCCCAAGGCACATCCGGCAGCGTCAGCCCGTCAACCTCCGGATCGAACTTGAACAACCCGCCGTTGTACCCGGTCTCCAGCGCCAGCGATTCGTGGCCCTCATCCATGACCCGGAATAGCTCGAGAAAATTCCGGAACCTTGCCCCCTTGCCCGAGAACCGATGCACCTTCTCGTACACCTCCTGGATGGTTCGGGGTGGCAGGAGCCCGCGATCCTCGCAGAACGCGATGAACACCACGCGATCGATCAGCAGCTGCGCTGCATGGATCGCCGTCTTGAGCGGCTTGCCCTCCACCTTGTGCAGAAGGTGGATCAGCTCCCCCCGTCGGCGGCTGTACTCCTTGTACAAGTCATCCCCGACCTCGCGCTGCCGCTTCTGTGTCCGACCCAGCAGCTTGATCGCCCGTGGTTCCGGCACGACGACCGAGGGCATCAACCCGCCCCGCTCAAACAGGTAATAGAACTGCCGGAACCTGTCATCGTGCAGGAGTTCCTGAAGCGAAAACTCCTCGTAATTCCGCGGCGTCTTGTCGCGGTGATAGAGCCGGATCGTGCGGAAATTGCTCAGTATCCCCCACGAGCACCCCGGCAGCGCGTTGAGGTAGTCCCACAACTGCTGCACGGCCGTGCGGCCCCCCGAGCGATCACGATCCAGGTCCACCGCCGGACCCTTCATCTCGATGATCCCAGCCGGCGCGCCCTCCACCCGCCTGTCCCGCAATGCCCCATCGACCGGACCCGCGCCCGGGACATGAAACTCGCGGTCGAGCAGGTAGTCATCCGGGCGAGACGTCTTCGTGCCGTAGCCCAGGGCATCCCCGAACACCTCGTTCAAGAACTCGGCGTCAAGCGCCCGCTCATTGGCCTGATCCAGCTTCCCCTCGCGCTCCAGCGCCGCCCAGGCGGCAACCCGTTCCCGAGCACGCCCCATCGCGGCCACATCGGCCGCGAATTTGCCTGCATCAGACGCCAGGTACTTGGGCAGAAACAGCGCTCGTCGGCGCCTTCGACCGCTGTCGCGCTGCTCTGGAAACAGCACCGGAACGGATTCAGCCCCCGCCGCTCGCTTTGCCATGAAAGGACGTACCTCACCCTCCGGAACTCACCACGACAATCATCGGACAAGTCTGAACCAAATGTACCAGACCGCCGCCCCCAGCGAGTCCGTGATCGCGAGCCAATCATTCACCGAGCACCCAGTCTCGTCAGCCCACCCCCGCCCCGCCAACCATTCCACCCCTATCCCCCTGCCCCTTACTCGCTCACTCCCGAACCCCTCTACCAGCTCGTCTGCCCCCGCCCTCTGTACTTTGCCCTCTGGAGCCCCCATGTTCCTCATCCGCCGAGCCAAACTCGACGACACCGCCACCCTCGTGAAGCTGGCCCGCATGGTCCACTTCATCAACCTCCCAGCAGATCGCGAGATCCTCGCCAACAAGATCCTCCAGTCCCGCGCTGCGTTCGCCAAGGCCGCCGGCATCGAGATCGACGATCAGCCGCTCCCGCCGCCCAAGGTCAAACCCGGCCCCACCGGCGTCAAGTCCTCGCTCGCCGATCGCCTCGTCCCCCACATCCCAAACCAGTCCCCCCACCTCAAGCCCGCCTCCAGCCAACCCCTCAAGGGCCGTAAGGCCACCCGCCACACACCCATCCTCCCCACACCCCCCGCCGCCTCACCTCCAGCACTTCCCGCCTCCCAAGCCGCCGGACTCTCCGCAAGCAAGACCGACACCTTCATGTTCATCCTCGAGGACACCGAATCGCAGGCCTGCCTCGGCACCTCGCAGATCCTCGCCCACATGGGCGGACCCGGAAACCCCAACCTCTCCTTCAAGCTCTCCAAGAAGCAGTTCTTCAGCCAGTCACTCCAGTTCGGCGCTACACACATCGTCGCCACGCTCTACCTCGATGAATCCGGCCCCTCAGAACTCGGCGGACTCATCCTCCAGCCCTCCTATCGCAACCACAAGGCTCGCCTGGGCCGACTCCTCTCCCTCGTCCGCTTCCACTTCATCGCCCTCCACCGCAACCTCTTCTCCGATCGCCTGATCGCCGAGCTCATGGCCCCCATCTCCCCCGATGGCCAGAACCTCCTCTGGGAATACCTCGGCCGCCGCTTCATCAACCTCACCTACGGCGAGGCCGACCGCTTCTGCCAGTACTCCCGCGAGTTCATGCTCGCACTCCTCCCCCGCGAAGAGATCTACCTCACCCTGCTCCCACCCGAAGCACGCTCCGTCATCGGCGAGGTCGGCCCCGAGACCCTCCCCGCTCGCCGCATGCTCGAAAAGATCGGCTTCCGCTACAAGGACTTCGTCGATCCCTTCGATGGCGGCCCCCACCTCGAAGCCAACACCGCCGAGATCAAGCTCGTCCGCGATACGCAGAGCTTGAAGCTCGGAGAACCGATCCCCGCCAACGCCGCCAAGCGCCGCGGCATCGTCTCCCACCTCGCCGATGATGGCGAGTTCATCGCCGCCGAGCTCGAATACTCCGATGACAAGGGCATTATCCGCCTCACCAAGGAATCGATGAAGTCCCTCAACGTCGAGCCCGGCATGACCCTCGGCGCCACCCCCCTCGACGGCAAGGACTCCGTCAGAAAACCCCCCTCCGGCCGCAAGCGAGCCTGACTGCCTTTCGGGGCGGGCCTTGCAGACCCCGCGATTCCTCTATCCTGCTCCCCGCATGGCCCCACTTGTCGGCATCCTCGGCGGCGGACAGCTCGCCCGCATGCTCGCCCTCGCAGGCCATCCCCTGGGCATGCGCTTCCGCATCCTCGACCCCTCACCCGATGCCCCCGCCGCACCGCTCGCCGAGCACATCCGCGCCGACTACACCGACCCCGCCGCGCTCGCCAGGTTCACCACTGGCCTTGATGTCGTCACCTACGAGTTCGAGAACATCCCCGCCGCCTGCATCGATCAACTCCCAACCCTCACCGACAAACCCATCTACCCACCCCCGGTCGCCCTCAAAACCGGCCAGGATCGCCTCCTCGAGAAACAACTCTTCCAATCCCTCGACATCCCCGTCGCCCGCTTCGCCGACATCACATCCCTCGACGACCTCAAGCACCACCACTCCGCCTTCGGCGCTGCAACCATCCTCAAAACCCGCCGCCTCGGCTACGACGGCAAAGGCCAAGTCCGCATCCCCGCCAACGCAACCCACACCGACCTCGCCGCCGCCTGGAAACAACTGGCAACTCCTATCTGGCCCTCTGGCCCTCTGCCACCTGGCCATCTGCCCCCTGCCCTCCTCCTCGAACAACTGATCCCCTTCATCGCCGAAGCCTCCATGCTCGCCGTCCGCTCCCCCACCGGCGATATCCGCACCTCCCCCCTCATCCGCAACGAGCACAAATCCGGCATCCTCCGCTGGTCGCACGCCCCCTTCAGCGCCTTCACCGGCGACCTGCCCGCCTCGATCGACTCCGCCGATCTCGAAGTCCAGGCGATCTTCGCCACCCGCGCCATCCTCGACGCCCTCAACTACACCGGCCTGCTCGCCGTCGAGTTCTTCATTCAGCCCACACCCAACTCGCTCGCCACCCGCCCCTACACGCTGATCGCAAACGAGATCGCCCCGCGCGTCCACAACTCCGGACACTGGACCATCGAGGGCTCCATCACCAGCCAGTTCGAAAACCACCTCCGCGCGATCGTGAACCTGCCCCTCGGCAACACCGCGATGCGCTTCCCCGATGCGATCGCCTCCATGTCCAACTTCATCGGCAGCGCTCCCTCCCTCCCCGATGCCCTCGAAATCCCGGGCGTCCACATGCACCTCTACGGCAAGGATCCCAAGCCCGCCCGCAAAGTCGGCCACGCCACCATCGTCATCCCCAAATCCGCCGATGCCGCCCCGATCTACACCCTCCAATCGCTCGCCGACCGCCACTGGGCCTGACCCCGCTACCTCCCGTCACCAGTGCCCAGTGACCAGTGCCTTCTCTGGAAAAACTCTCGCCAACGCGACCCCCCGGACGATCCATTAGCCTGCACCCACAGGTGTTCACCCTGCGAGAGTTCCTGTCCGTGCGCTGCATCGGCCCCGGTCGCTTCGCCGAAAACTCCGGGCCACGCGTGAGTTATCCGAGCACACGGCCACCTTCAACATGGCCAACCCAACATGGCAAGCACCACCCAGAGAACGACAGCGATGAGCGACACCAACCAGACCACCGTCATCGGCGCCGGCACACACATCAAGGGCGAGATCTCCTTCGAGACCACCGCCCGAATCCTCGGCCACGTCGATGGCAAGATCTCCTCCGCCGCCGAACTCCAGATCGGCCACGGCGCCCAGTGCACCGCCTCCCTCGATGCCCCCCGAATCCTGATCGAGGGCGCTGTCGAGGGCGATGTCACCGCCCGCGAGCGCATCCAGCTCTCCTCCAGCGCGGTCGTCCTCGGAGACCTGACCACCGGCTCACTCTCGGTCGCCGAGGGCGCTTCCTTCGTCGGTCACTGCCGAGTCGGACCCGAAGCCGTCAAGGCCCTCACAGGCCAGCCCCGCGCGGAAGCCGCCGAAGGCCCCACCGTCACCACGCGCCGAAACGGCCACGCCAACGGCTCCCCCCAGGAAACGATCGCCGACACCTTCGCCGGCCTCGAAGCCAAGTTCGCCGCCATGTCCAAGCCCCGCCACGCCGAATCCGGCATCGCCTGAATGACCTGACCCAGTCCGACATGACGCCCTGACCGCCCAACCCCCGAGACAGGCCCAAGGCCTGTCTCTTTGCCTTTTCCTCCCCCCGCTCGCCCCCGAATGCTCACGCTCCCCACCAAGACACTCCGCACCACCACCTGCTACCACTGCCACCGCGCCTTCGACGCCAGCTCACACGCGATCATCCTCACCTGCAAGCACTGCTACCAGCGCGTCGAGCTCCGCGACATCACCATCCACTCACTCCACCAGGTCGCACGCCTCGAGACCGCCGGCAACGTCCTCATCGAACGCAAGGGCGATCTCCGCTGCACCCACCTCCGCATCGGTGATCGCCTCGAAGTCCAGGGCGCAGTCCGCGCCGATTGCCTCTGCGACGGCCCGGTGATCCTCGGCCCCAAATCCCGCTGGCACGGCAACCTTCTCGCCCCCGCGATCACGATCGCCCCCGGCGCCATCATCACGGGCGGCCACCTGCGGATCGGCCATCCAGCCGAAGCCTGAAGTTCCGATGTGAACTTTGCCCTTTGCACTTTGAACTTTCAGGCCTTCTCAACAGCCACATCCAGCTCCACCGTCACCGGCGCCAGACACTCCGTCTCCGTGCATGCCTGGTACGTAATCCCCACCAGCGGCCGACCCTTCCACTCCCCGCTCAACTCCAAAACCACCGGCAGCTCGATCGTCCCGCGATGAACGAGCAGCCCATCCCCATACGCCTCCCCCGCCGGGTAATCCGCATACACCGCAACCCCCGACCCATGCACAATCCCGATGCGCAGCGGAACCAGCCCCTCCCCCTTCGGCCCCGGATCCGCCGCCGTGATGTGATACCCCTCCGCGATCTTCAATACCAGCGTGAACTGCCCGGGTATCTCCTCGCTCACCGTCACACGATCGATCGCTGCATACACCTCAACCGCCATCAACTTCTCGGCATCCCGCCCGCCGCCCACTCTTCCCGTCTGCTCCGCGGAATCCACGAAATTCGCGGCCTGCCTCTCCCCCATCAACTCCCGCAACTTCGGATCTCTCAACAGCCGCAGCAACCCCCGCGTCGCCTCGATGCACCCCACCGGCGATTCGGCGATCCCCCCCGAAAGCGAACCCAGTAGATCGCGCACCTCGTTTTCCCACCGCTCCTTCTTCGTGATGCTCGCCAATCCCAGCATCGCATGCAGCATCGCCGATGGCCCGCTGGGCATCACACCGTCGTGCATCGCGCTGGTCCGCACGAACAGATCCCCCTGCCCTGCTCGCGTATCACACCACCGCACCCGCCCATTCACCTCTTCCTTGAAATCCTCGATCGCGCACTCCGCCAGCCGCTCCGCCGCCGCCACGTACGACTCCACCGTCGCCGATTCCTTCGCCTCGCGATCGCTCCGCACCTCCGCCAGGTCCAGCAGCGCCTCGATCATCAGCGCTGAATCCTCCAGGAACCCCGGCACGCTCCGCTTCCCATCGCGCCAAGACCGCACCAGCCGGCCATCGGTCCCCATCATCTCCCGCAGCACAAACTGCGCAGCCTTCTCCGCCGCCACCAGATACTTCCGATCCTCCAACCAGTGCGAAGCCCACGCGAGCGCGGAGATCATCAGCCCGTTCCACGATGCCACAACCTTGTCATCCAATCGCGGCTGCTTGCGCTTCTGCCTTGCTTCGTATAACCGCCGATCAATTCCCGCCATCCGCACGCGCAGCGCCTGCGGCTCCATCCCGAGCTTCCCCGCGACCACATCCAGCCGATCCTCCAGCCGCAGCACGTTCACCGCGGCCTCATGCGCGTGATGCGGATCCTGAAAGTTCGGCCCGCGATCCAGCCCGTAGATGCGGATCGCCAACTCCGCATCCTCGCCACCCTCGCCCGTTCCAAGCGCCTCGCGCACCCCCTCCGCCGTCCACACGTAATTCAACCCCTCGCGACCATCCACCTCCGCATCCTGCGCACTGAAAAACCCCCCCTCCGCGTGCGTCATCTCGCGCAGCACATAGTCCGCCGTCTCGCGCACGATCCGCAGATACTCCTCGAACTGCCCGGTCGCCTCCGCACCCTCCCCCATCGCCAACATCAGCTGCGCATTGTCATACAGCATCTTCTCAAAGTGCGGCACCGTCCACGTCGCATCCACGCTGTACCGATGAAACCCGCCGCCGACCTGGTCATAGATCCCGCCGCTTGCCATCGCATCCAGCGACTTCTTGATGCACAGCCAGATCGCCCGCTGCGTCTGCTCATCCCCCGCGATCTGCTTCACATCCATCAGAAAACGCAGATACAGCGGCTGCGGAAACTTCGGCGCCCCTCCGAACCCGCCATTGATCCGATCAAACGTTGACATCAACTGCGACAGCGCCGCCTCAACCTGCGCCTGCCCGACCCCCACCGGCTCCCGCCCGCTCGCCAGGTTCTCCCTCACCGCCTCCGCGATCCGCTCCGACTGCTCCACCACTTCCGCTCGCCGCCCCTTCCACGCCTCCGCGATCCCCCCAAGCACATCCGGCCACCCCGGCATCCCCCTCGCGGAAGTCGGCGGGAAATACGTCCCGCACCAGAACGGCCGAAGCCTCTCCGGCTCCAGCATCACGTTCATCGGCCAGCCCCCGCTCCCCCGAGTGATCAGCAGCGCGTTCATGTAGATGTCATCGATATCCGGCCGCTCCTCGCGATCCAGCTTCACGCACACGAAGTGCTCGTTCATCACGCGGGCGATCTCCGCGCTCTCAAAGCACTCCCGCTCCATCACGTGACACCAGTAGCACGTCGAGTACCCCACGCTCAGCAGAATCGGCACATCCCGTCGCCGAGCCTCCCCGATCGCCTCCTCCCCCCAAGGCCACCACTCCACCGGATTATGCGCGTGCTGCAACAGATACGGACTCGATTCGCTCACCAATCGATTCATGGTTCCACCAAGAAAACTCAAAACTCAAAACTCAAATCCGCCCAGCACCTTGCTCTCTCGGTTCTCATTTGAGCTTTGCTGCTTTGAGCTTTGAGCTGTGTACTACTTCCACGGCTCCCCACTCCTCCCCCCAACCACCTTCACCACCAGCCCCACAAACCGCCCCCCAGCGAGCGGATCCGCGAGCACAGGCAGCCGGCTCTCGTTCACCGCCGCCACCTCATCCGCCACCGCTCGCCCGATCATCGCCTGCGCAGCACGCGAACTGCTCCGCAGCACCGCATCCACAGGCAACAACAGCCCCATCACCGTCGCCACTCCCGCGATCGCCCGCACATCATCCCGGTCCGAGCTCCCCACCGCCTGCTCCATCAGTTCCCCAAGCTCGGCGTTCACATCCCGCGCCGCCTCCGCGATCCGCCGCGCCTGCACACCCACCGCATCCCCATCATCGATCCGCCCATCCGCCGTCATCTCCGCGATCTCCGCCAGCTCGCTGCGCAGCGGATCCAGCATCTCCGCCGCATCCTCGCGAACATCGACCAGCAGCTCCCCGCTCCCCTGCGTCAACACCGGCGCTGAGAACGCAAACAGCCTCTTCCCCATCGCCTCCTCGGCCCTTTGTGCGACGCTCACCGCCGGCGATCTCGCCACCATCAATCCGTGCCGCGTCCCCAGCCGATCCAGCCCCGCCGACAGCGGCACGCAGATCCCCGGATCCGGCCCACCCTTGAGCACATCCGCCGCGACCGCATCCAGGTACTCACGCTCATCATCAAACAGGTCACCCCGCATCAGCGGCATCAACGCTGCATGCTCACCCGTCAATAGGTCCGCGCACACCCGCCGAACCTCATCCACTCCATCCGTGTCCCCCACGCTCGACACAATCCCCCCCGACTGCCATAACGCCTCCGTCCACTGCCAGCTCTCCACGAACTTCCGGTATCTCGGCAGGCTCGCCGCCGCCGCCCGCAGATCCTCCGGCCGCAGCGTTCGGAACGGCGCAGGCATCAACGTCACCACACGCTCCGCCAGCAGCAGCGAAGCGATCGCCACCGGCTCACGGGTCGTCAGGTGATAGGGGCTGACCACGACACTCATCGGCGATCAGGGTAGACGACCGGCCCCCCGACTTTTTGCGCGCATGTACCACGTTTGTGCGCGCATCTATCGCCACGCGCTCAAGATCTCCAAATTGAGGGGATTGTCCCGCCGATCCCAGCCCCATGAACCCGCTCACCGACACCGACAAGTCGCTCCTGGCCCTGTACCTCGACCTCGCCGAGGACTTCTACGCGCTCGCCCAGCAGACCGGACACCACATCCTCGACCTCTACTCCTGGGCCGCCCAACCCCACATCCAGGCCTATCTCAACTTTCATCACAACCACACCCGCCACATCCAGGATCGCGATGCCCGCCAAACCCTCCACCACGTCCTCACCACCGCCCCCAGCGACGTCGAACGTCGCCGAGCCGCGACCACCCTCCTCCGAGCCACCAGAACCACCCCTAAACCACCCCTATCCCCCGCCCCCACCACTCCCCACTCGATGCCTGGATGCCTCGATCCCTCGATGCCTTCTTCTCCTGCGACCTCTCCTCATGCCAATTCCGCCATCACCCCCCAGCAAGCCACCGAACTCGCAGCACTCCTTCCGGCCCTCCTAAAAGAGATCGCCGGCCACACAGCAGCCGATCTCCCTCCCCCCCAACCCGTACAATCACCCTCTAACCCTCCTTCTCGTCACCCCGCTGCCCACCCCCCACCCCCCACTGCCCATTAACTGAAGCACCTTGCCGCAACCCGGCCACCGGCTACTATTCTCCCCTTCCCATTTCGGGTGGAAAAGGGAGGGTTCCTGTCCGCAGTGGTGGAAACTCAATGCCCACGATCAATCAGCTCATCCGCAATCCCCGCCGCAAGCTCGGCCGCATCAACAAGGTCAAGGACCTGGTCAACTGCCCGCAGAAGCGCGGCGTATGCACCATCGTCCGCACCATGACCCCCAAGAAGCCCAACTCGGCTCTGCGGAAGATCGCTCGCGTGCGCCTCTCCAACGGCAAGGAAGTCACCGCCTACATCGGCGGCGAGGGCCACAACCTCCAGGAGCACTCCATCGTCCTGGTCCGCGGCGGTCGCGTCCGCGACCTCCCCGGTGTGCGCTACCACGTCGTTCGCGGCACCCTCGACTGCCTCGGCGTCGAGAACCGCAAGCAGGGCCGCTCCAAGTACGGCGCCAAGCGCGGCAAGAAGTAAGCCAGCAGAGCCGAACGGTGCAAGCCGTCGGTCTTGGCTTTCGGTCGTGGCTTTCGGTCTTGTCTTCCCCTGATGCCCAGTGCCTGATGCCTTCTCTGGTTTCTCCCGTGTCCCGAGCCAACGCCCGCGACACGATTTGACCCCGCCTCGCGAGTAATCGTCCGCCGCCCAAGGGAAACCCACCCGCGGCGGAACGGTGAAGCAGCCCTCTCCGTTGAGGGTGATCGCGAGCAACCTCCAGGGCCCTCTTCGGCCCTCGCAGGAGTTTCACATGGGCCGCAAGAAGTTCACCGCCGCCGACGAGCAGCTCCGCCCCGATCCCCGCTACAACGATCGGACGGTCGCCCGCTTCATCAACTCCATCATGTACGATGGCAAGAAGTCCGTCGCCCAGCGCGTCGTGTACGATGCCTTCGACATCATCACCGAGAAGCTCGGCAAGGAAACCGATCCCAACGCCCCCCAGAGCGCCCTGGATCTCTTTCTCCGCTCCATCGACAGCATCAAGCCCTACGTCGAGGTCCGCTCCAAGCGAATCGGCGGCGCCAACTACCAGGTTCCCATGCAGGTCAACCGCAAGCGCCAGCAGTCGCTCGCCTTCCGCTGGCTCATCGAAGCTGTCCGCTCCGAGAAGGGCCGACCCATGTGCGAGCGGCTCGCCGATGAGCTCTACATGGCCGCCCAGGGCCAGGGCAAGGCCATGCAAACCCGTGATCAGACCCACAAGATGGCCGAAGCCAACCGTGCCTTCGCCCACTTCGCGAACTGATCCGAGTTGCACGCCCGCAACAACGAGCCCGAAGCGCAAGCGAGGGCATCCCGCAACACCCGCCTTTCCCACAAGGCCCGGCGCCAAGCCGGGCCTTTTCCTTTCCAGCACCCCCTTGAAGATGCGGATCTCTACCGACAACTCCTCTCGCATCAACCCGATCGGCTCGATAGCCTGTTCGCGCTGCATGATCCGCCTCAGCAGTTGGGCAGTTCAACCTCTCGGATCATCTCAATCCTGCTCGCAGCGCTGTCGCAGACGATCCGAACGAACGCCAGAGCAATACCGCTCCTGGACGCATAAATCCAGACTATATTTCAAGTTAGATACACCGCATTGGAACCCCGGCAGAGTTTCTGTACACTCCTCACAATCAACCGGTGCATTCGCCCCGGTCATATCCCCGGGTGGGGGGTTCGGTTCCAAGAGAGGAGAGCTCATGTCCATTCGAGTTTCACATACCATCGTTCTCGCCGCGCTCGCCGGCCTCGCCGCGCCTGCCTCGGCAGTCATCCGCGATGCCGTCAGGGTGCTCGCCGTCGGGGATATCCTGCCCGGCACCGCGGGCCTTGCCGCGACCACGCTGAACGATCCCTACACCGATGGCCGCGGCGCGGTCTGCATGACCGGCAACAGCAGCGGCGGCAACTTCGTCTGGCACGATGACCAGGTCATCTGGCTCAACTCCGATGCCGCCCCCGGCAACGTGCTGACCGGCGCTGAGGGCACGATGGGCGGCGGCAACAACGATGAGTTCGCGTACTCGCCCAGCATCGATGGCAACGATGGCCTCTGGACGCACGCCGGCTACGTGCTCGCCGATGGCGATGCGGCCCCCAACTTTGCGGGCAAGTTCAACAGCTTTAACAGCCGCCCCGGCATGACCCCGACGGGCGCGGGGTTCTGGGTCGCCGGCAATTCCGACACCAGCGGCGGAAGCACCAACCAGCGCGTCTTCTACTCCGTCGCAAACCCCGCAGCGCCGGTCTTCACCTCCGTCATCGTCGGCGGCGACACCTATGCCGGCCTGACGATCACCGCCCAGGGCATCGAGTTCGGGTACGATGCCGATGACTACGCCTCCAACTACATCTTCACGCTGACAAACACCGGCGCGGCCGCCACCGACCGCTACCTCATGACCCACGGGCCCGGCGGCGATGTGGTCGTCGCTCAGGAAGGGATCGCGGTCCCAGGCGGGCTCACCGGCGAGCTCTACACCGCGACCTTCCGCATCCCCACGATCAACATCCACGGCAACTACGTCGTGGCCGGGGACACCACCGCTACCTCGACGGCCGACGAGATCATCATGTGGAACGGCGTGATCGCCGTCCGCGAAGGCGACGTGGTCGATGGCATCGCGCTCACCAGCAACTCGACCATGGTCAGCGTCAACAACTGCAACGATGTCGCCTTCATCTGGGGCGCTTCGGGCTCGGAGAGGCTCTTCTTCGGGCCGGGCAACGACCTCAAGAACTCCGGCAAGCTCATCCTCGCGACCGGTGATGAACTGGACTTCAACGGCGATGGCATCTGCGATGGCCGCGTCACCGACTTCAACGCCTCGGCGGCCATCGCCCCCGGCCTCGACCTGGCCGAGGATGGCATGATCTACGTCAGCATCGACCTCCAGACCTGCGATGCCGCCAGCACGACCGAGGCGATCATCGGCATCCGCGCTTCGTGCCCCGCCGACTTCGACAAGACCGGGTTCGTCGATACCGACGATTTCGATGAATACGTCCGGGCCTTCGAGGCCGGGGATGCCGACATCGACTGCTCGGGCTTCACCGACACCGACGACTACGACTACTTCGTGCGGCTGTTTGAGAAGGGGTGCTGAGGTCAGAAGGCATTGGGCGTCGGGCATCGGTGAAGCACCGAGTGCCGGGCTTGGTGCGCTTGCGATGACCATTCTTCCGGCCCGGGCAAACGCCCGGGCCGGTTTCTTTTTGATTGTCGAGCCGCGCGGGCGATGGAAGATGCGGGTACCGTGATGCCGTGTCGAACTCGCCACTCGTCAGCATCGTGATGGTGAACCGGGACCGGGCCCGGTTTATGGAGCAGGCAATCGGGAGCGCGTTGAACCAGACGTTTCGGGATCTGGAACTGGTGTTCTGGGATGACGGCTCGACGGATGGATCACTTGCGATCGCCCGGCGGATCGCCGAGCACGATCCGCGGCTGAAGGTGCATGCGGGTCCGGCTCGCGGGGTGGTGGCTGCGCACAAGTCCGCGCACGCGCTTACTCGTGGGGGTTTCATTGGGTGGGTGGATTCGGATGACCTCTTGGGCAAGACGGCGATCGAGGAGACGCTGGCAATCCTTCATGCACGGCCCGAGGTCGGGATGGTGTACACGGGGTTTGTCGTCATCGATGAGCGGTCGCGCGTGAAGGGCGCGGGGACGCAGTGCCGGATTCCGTATTCCCCGATGCGGCTGCTGACGGACTTCATGACATTCCACTTCCGGCTGATGCGGCGAGCGGCGTTCGAGGCGGCCGGCGGGATCGATGAGTCGTACGCAACCTCGCCGGATTACGACCTGTGCCTGCGGCTGTCGGAGGTGACAGAGATCGCCCACCTGCCGCGCAACCTGTACGGCTACCGGGTGCATGGGGGATCGATCTCGGAATCGCGAAGGGCCGAGCAGCGGGAGAGTTCGAGGAGGATGGTGGAGGTGGCGATCCGGAGGAGGGGGCTGGAGGATCGGCTGGTGCTGCGGGTTGATGCGGCGGGAAAGTTCGTTGTTGAAGAGAAGAAGAACTGAACGCGGAGATTGTCCGCAGGAAGTCGTCGGCTCAGAGGGCGGCAACAATCGCCGCATGACCAACGCACTCGGGCGGATCCTGGCGTTCATCCTGTCTCCGCTCGCAGCGCTCTCGGCTCGCGGGCAGGAGATGCTGCCGGCGGGGTATGACCCGCACGATGATGTCTTCTACCAGTTCATGCCGATCGCCTGGCGAGCCTCGGAGGCGCGGGGGGCGGCGGCGAGAGCGGCCGGGCCCGATGCCGACATGCCCGTCGAGATGAAGTACCGCTTCGGCGACTTCAAAGGGATGACCGAATCGCTGGACTACCTGGCGGGGTTGGGGATCACGGGTGTCTGGATGACGCCGATATTCCCCAGCCGTGCGTACCACAGTTACCAGCACGGAGCGGCCGACCAGGTCAATCCGTGGTTCGGGACCGAGCAGGAGTTTGTCGAGTTCGTCAAGGCAGCGCACGCGCGGAAGATCAAGGTCTATATCGACCTGGTCGCCTACGGGATCAGCCAGGATTCGAGATGGTTCGCGGATGCCGTCGCCGATTCGGGCGCGGATGCGGCATGGATCGCCAGCTCGAAGGATGAGAAGTTACTCAAGCCGGGGCCGGTGTGGCGAGCGAAGTCGGGCGCGGGTGGGGGTAGCGATGGGAGGCTGTTCCAGGGGTATGACTTCAAGACGTGGACCGGCGAGACGATCGGGATCGCGTGGTGGGATTTGCGCCAGGATGGCCCACGAGATCTGGTGACCTCGTGGTGCCGCAAGTGGATGGATCCGAACGGGGATGGGGACTTCGCGGATGGGATCGATGGGTTCCGGCTTGATCATGTGTGGAGCAAGTACCAGGCGGGTCCGGGCGGCTGGGGATACACGGTGCGAGATTTCTGGGTGCCGTGGAAGAAGGATTTGCAGAAGGTCAATCCCAAGGTCTTCACGTTCGCCGAGCAGGCCAAGTGGGAGACGAGGGGTGAGGATCTGTTGCCTGCGCATGATGCGGCGTTTGCGAAGCCGTTGCTCTTTGCGATCCGGGAGGCGATCACCAGCGGGAAGGCTGCGCCGCTCGCGAAGGAGATGGTTGCGAGTTTGAAGGCGATCCCGGAGGGGAGGACGCTGCTGGGGAGCATTGGGGATCACGATGTGGATCGCGTGGCATCGGCGATCGGCGAGCCGGCGGCGCGTGGTTCAGGTGCGGGGGCGGGCGGTGAGCAGGGCAAGGACAGCGCTGATGGAGCCAATGCGAGCGACGCGGCGAGCACAGCAGGGGCTGATCGCGAGAACCTGGAGCGGGCGAAGCTGGCGGCGGCGATCCTTTTGCTGCAGCCGTTGCCGCCGGTGATTTACTTCGGGGATGAGGTCGGGATGCTGGGGAAGGCGGGCAACTTCCACAGCGATGCCAACGACATTCCGCGGCGAGAGCCGTTCAAGTGGACCGCAGAAGCGCCGCCGGGGAACTCGGGCTCGCCGATGACGGATTATCACCGGCTGCACGAGGGGGCGTACGCAAAGCGATATTCACATGATCGCGATGGGCGGAGCGTGGAGGAGCAGCTCGGGAAGTCCGGTTCGCTGCTGGAGACTTACAAGGAGCTGATCCGGCTGCGCCGCGAGAATGTGGCGCTTCGACGCGGGGATTACATGCCGATCAAGATTCGGGATGGAGTTGGGGGGAGCGGGGATGCGGAGAGCGTGTGGTGCTTTGCGCGGGTGCATGAGAGGCAGAAGTTGCTGATCGCGGTGAACCTGAGCGCCACGGAGCGCATCGTTTCGTTCACGCGAGAGAAGGATGCGTGGCACGGAACGCCGATCGGGCCCTGGAAGGCCGAAACCGGCTATGAGGTCCTCGGGACCCAGAGTGAAATCTACCATCGCGTGACACTGCCGGGCTGGGGGACCGCAATTGTGGAGTTGGAAGTGAAGTAGGGCCGGCGCCGTTGGTCGGATGCCGTGGCGTTGGTCAAGGGGTTGTTGACCGGGAGCATCGCACCGAGATGGTGCCTGCGGAATATGCGGGGGCAACACTCACCTGGCACCTCCCTCGGGGAGGGGTCGCGAAAGGCGATCAGGCTTGCTTCTTGCGTGCCGCCTGGATCGCCTTGATAAGGGCTTCGGGCAGCGGGGTCTTCGTGCAATCGGCGCCGGAGTCGCAGGCCTTGCGTGAGATCGCGATCGTTTGGCGATAGTTGTCGAGGTAAGCGATGCAGGGGGGGCAGTCCGCGAGATGGTGCTCGAATTCGCGGAGCTGGGGGGCGGGGAGGGAGTTGTCGAGGTAGTCGGCGAGGAATTCGAGGCACTCGCGGCAGTTGAGATCGCGCGGATCGCCGGAGCCGGAGTGAGAATCACAGCGAGGTGCTGGGGGTGTGGGCGGCGTCGGGGGCGTGCCGGAGGTGTTGGGATCGGTAGGGTTGGTCATGCCTGGGCCTCGGTGAAGTAGGGGTTGAGGAGGGTGTACAGGGCCTGGCGGGCGCGGTGGAGGCGGGTTTTGACTGCGGGGATGGAGATGCCCAGGATCGCCGCTGCGCCATCGGTATCGATCTGCTCGATGTCGCGGATCATCAGGACCTCCCGGTACGGCTCGGGCAATTCCTCGATCTTGGACCGGATGAGCGAGCGGACCTCAGACTGTTCGATGCCGGAGATCGCCGCGGGTTGCCAGCGGGGAGGCGGGTTCTTGTAGTGGCCATCGGCACCAAACTGGGGGAGGAGGTCTTCGATAGATCGCTCGGGGCGGCGGCGAGCGGAGCGGAGCTTCATGAGGGAGGCGTTGACGGCGATCCTGTGGAGCCAGGTGGAGAGCTGGGATCGGCCATCGAAGCGCTGGATGGACTTGAAGGCGCTGAGGAAGGCATCCTGGACGGCATCCTGGGCATCCTGCTCGGAGCCGAGCAGGCGGCGGGCGACGGAGAGCATGCGGGGGCCGGCGAGCCTGACGAGCTCATCGAACGCGGCATCATCGCCGGCCTTGAGGCGGGGGAGCAGAGCGGATTCATCGCCGACAGGGAGAGCCGACGGTGGTGCGGTGCGATTGTCCATTGCCTCTGATCTTTCGGGACGAGTGCAAGGGGTTGTGTGCGGAAGAGTTGTCGGGAAGGATCGTATCCGGTTGGCGTTGAAGCGCGAGACACGAGCACCCCTTCAGGGCGCGATCGCTTTCGAAGCTTTCCGGGGGTGGCGCTCGCAAGGCTCGCTTCACCGCCGGCTATGAACGCCCAGCCCTTCGGGCTGCAAGCCGGCATGAGTCACACGGTGGCGACGGCGCGGGCCATGCGGGCCTTGTCGGCTTCGCCGGCGGTGGCGAGCCGGAGGATGTTGGCCTGGGTCATCTGTTCGCCGTTGAGTTCGCCGGTGATTCGTCCCTCGCACATGACGATGATGCGGTCGGAGAGGGCGAGCAGCTCGGGCATCTCGCTGGAGACGAGCAGGACGGCGGCGCCGGCATCGGCGGCTTCGCGGATGAGTCTGTACACCTCGGCCTTGGTGCCGACATCGATGCCGCGGGTGGGTTCATCGAGGAGGAGGACCTTGGTCTGGCGACCCATCCAGCGGGCGATCAGGAGCTTCTGCTGGTTGCCACCGGAGAGCTCGCCGGGGAGGGAGCCGGGTGATGCGGCCTTGACGCGGAAGTCTCGCATCTTGTCGGAGACCATCGCCTTTTCGGCGGTGCGGGCGCGGAAGCCGAGCTTGCTTGCCAGCCGCGGGAGGAAGGGCATCAGGATGTTCTCATCGATGCCCAGGAGGAAGAAGAGACCCTGGAGTCGGCGATCTTCGGGGACATAGCCCATGCTGCGGCGGATGGGGCCGTTGGCCGCGCCGGGCGAGGCGAGCGAGATGGGTTTGCCCTCGGCGAGCACCTGGCCATCGGCGCGGGGGTCGAGGGCGAAGATGGCATCGAGGAGCTCGGACCGGCCCGCGCCGACGAGCCCGCCGACTCCAAGGACTTCACCACCGCGGACGGCGAGCGAGATGTTCCTGAGCTTGCCGGGAGAGTTGAGGTTGCGGACTTCGAGCAGCGGGGCGGCGGTGGTCGGTGCGTGGTGTTCGCCGCCGGCGAGCTGACGGATGCCGGCGGTTTCTACGGCGGCGTGGTTGGTGGTGCTGACTCCCCCGCTGCCATGAGCGCGGGCTGCGGGCGTGGACAGGCGGCGACCGATCATCTGCTCGACGAGGGTGGGCTCATCGATGTCCTTGATGACGCTGGTGGCGACGAACTTGCCATCGCGGAGGACGGTGACGCGATCACAGACCTGGAAAATCTCACCCATGCGGTGAGAGACGTAGATGATGGTGAGTCCATCGGCGGCGAGCTTGCGGGTGATTTCGAGGAGACGATCGGCCTCGGCGACGGAGAGGGAGCTGGTGGGCTCATCGAAGACGATGAGGCGTGCGGCGTGACCGGTTCCCTTTCCCTCATCGAGTGAGACGGCGATCTGGCAGATCTGTCGTCGACCGGGGGCAAGCGTGCCGAGCGGGGCTTCGACATCGATGCCGGGGTCGAGCTTGTGGACGAGTCGGGCGGCGCGCTCGTTCATGGCGCGGCGATCAATGCGGAGGTTGAACGGGCCCTTGGTGGGCATGTCGTGGAGGCAGAGGTTCTCGGCGACGGTGAGGTTGGGGCACTGGGCGAGTTCCTGGTGGACGATGCGGATGCCGGCATCGAAGGCATCGTCGATGGAGCCGGGCTTGAGAGTTCGGCCATCGATGGTGATGGTGCCGGAATCGGGCCTGTGGAGGCCGGCGAGCGCTTTGCCGAGGGTGGACTTGCCAGCGCCGTTCTCGCCCATGAGGGCGTGGACTTCGCCGGCGTTGAACTCGACGGAGACATCGTCGAGGGCCTGGGTGATGCCGAAGCGTTTGGAGATATGTTGGGCGGAGAGGAGGGGCATGGTGAAAGCTCAAAGCGAAAAACTCAAAGGGCAAAGGGCAAAGGGCAAACAGGAGAGGAAGCGTAACGGAAAGAGATGAGGTTGGGAAGGGGGCTGTTTGTCGAGAGGAGTACCGGCTCAGCGGGCGGGCTCGGATTGGGCATCCAGCACCTCGCGGACCTTGGCGGCGAGCAGGATGGGGGTGTAGGGCTTCTGTAGGAAGTTGACACCATCGTCGAGGATCGCGTGGTGGACGACGACGTTGTCGGTGTAGCCGGAGGTGTAGAGGATCCTGGTCTCGGGGCGCGCGGTCTGGGCGGCCTCGGCGAGCTGCTTGCCGCTCATGCCCGGCATGATGACATCGGTGACGATGAGGTGGATGCGGGAAGAATGCGAGCGGATAAATTCGAGGGCTCGCTGGGCGTTGTCGGCTTCGAGGATCTGGTAGCCCTGCTCGCGGAGCGCGGCGACCGCCAGTTCGCGAACGAGCGATTCATCCTCCACGACGAGGATGGTCTCGTGCCCGCTGGAGCGGATTTGGGCGCGAGCCGGCGCTGCGGGCCTGGGCTGCTCTCCGAGGTGACGGGGGATGTAGACCTTGAAGGTGGTGCCCTTGCCGACCTCGCTATACACCCAGATGTGTCCGCCGTGCTGCTTGACGAGCCCCAGGACGGTCGCGAGCCCCAGGCCGGTGCCCGAGCCGCGTGGCTTGGTGGTGTAGAACGGCTCAAAGACGCGGCCGATCTGGTTGGCGGGGATGCCGTTTCCGGTGTCGGAGATCGCGAGCATGACATGCTGGCCGGGGATCACTTCGGGGTGGGTGCGGGAATAATCATCGTCGAGCTCGACGTTGAGAGTTTCGATCGTGAGCCTTCCGCCGGCGGGCATCGCATCCCGGGCGTTGAGAGCAAGGTTGACGATGACCTGCTCGAACTGGCCGGGATCCACGCGAACCTTCCAGAGCGAATCCGCGGGGATCGTCCGCACCTGGATGTTCTCACCCAGGAGGGGACGGAGGAGAACCCAGGCGTCGTGGATGATGTCGTTGAGGGAGCAGATGCGCGGCTCGATGATCTTCCGGCGGGCGAAGGCGAGCAACTGGTTGGTCATCTTGGCAGCGCTGTTGCCGGCGCGTTCGATGCGTTCGAGGTACTCGGCCAGGTGCGAGACCTCGCGATCGATGCGTGCGAGGCCGGCGTATCCGAGGATCGCGGTCAGCCAGTTGTTGAGGTCGTGCGCGACACCGCCGGCAAGCCTTCCGATGGATTCGAGCTTCTGGGCCTGGAGCAGCTCCTCTTCGAGGCGTTTGCGATCTGACATGTCGATGACCAGGCCGAATACATGCGGAGCGCCATCGCCGGAGGGGATACGCTGGGATCGGTCGAGGACGTAGATGTAGCGCCCATCGGCGTGGCGGACCCTGTATTCGAGCGAGAAGGGAGCGCCGGAGTGGGCCGATCGCCTCAGCTCTGTCTCGAACCGGGGGAGGTCATCGGGGTGCAGGCGCGATTTCCAATCGACGAGGTTGCCGATTGCCTCCGGCTCGAGCCCGAGCGTTTCGCCGCAGGCACCCTGCCAGCAGATCGAATCGGCGCGGGGATCGCGCTCGTAGACCATCTGGCGTGCGGAGCGGACGGCGGCCTCGAACCTGGTTCGCCAGGCGCGGGCATCGGCCTGGGCGAGCCGCTGTTCGGTGACATCCTGGACGGTGCCGAAGGTGCGGAGGATGCGGCCGCCGGGTTCGGTCTCGCAGGTGATGTGGGCGACGATGTGACGGACCTGACCGTCACGGAGGATCCGGTACTCGACGGTGCGCGGGCCGGGGTCGGCCTCCAGCTCCCGGTGGTTGCGGAGGATCGCATCGATGTCGTCGGGGTGGATGCGATCGAAGATCGTCTGGACAGGGACAAGGTCGGTGTAGGGGAGACCGTAGATGCGGAAGTACTCGGCCGAACCGGCGACGGTCTTTGCGAGCCGGTCGTTCACCCAGTAGCCGATGCTGGTGATCTGCTCGGCTCGTTCGAGCTTTGACTCGCTCTCGCGGAGTTCGTGCTCGACGCGATCCCTGCGGCGATTCTCCCTGCGGACCAGGAGGGCTCCAATGCCGATGCCGGCGAGCGCGACGAAGAGGACGGCGAGCATCGAGGCCTGGACGAAGACGGCGTTGTCATAGGCGGCGGTGGAGACGGCCTCGTAGCGGGCGGTGAGTCGCTCCCTTGCAGCGCTGATGGTGGTCAGGGACTTCTGGAGTTCACCGTCGAGGGCGAAGGCAAGTTGCTCCATGGAGCCGGGCGTGGTGGCGGAAGCGGCGACCTCGGCGAGCGTGGTATCGAAGGCGGCAAGGTTGCGCCGGAGGTGATCGGCGATCTCACGGAGCTGGGGATCCTCGGCGGCGTCGCGGTCAAGGTGTTCAAGGCCATCGGCGACCTCGCCCAGGAGGTTAATGCGTTCGCTGTCGCCGGTCATCGTCATGATGAGTCGGCTGCGGCAGGCGGTCTGGACGGCATCCCGGATGTCGCGGATGTTGAGGAGGGATGCGTTGAAGTCGTTGCGTGTACGGGAGAGCCGGCGCTGGTTCCCCCATGACAGGCCGACCCCGAGGGCGGCGGCGAGCAGGAGAACCAGCAGTCCCAGGAACACAGGGCCGGCGCTGATACGGGATCGGGTGGCCTTGCCCATCGGGAGAGCATCATAATGGCTTTGGGCCCGCGGGAGAGTGCCGGGCGCAGCTCCGGGAAAAGGGCCACAGACCAGCCCGCAGACGAAAGAAAAGGCCGGGCTTCAAGCCCGGCCTTCCTGCATTTCAGCAATGCCCAGTGCCCGATGCCCAGTGCCTTCTTACTTCTTCTTCAGCCACTTCTGCCACAGGCCTTCGTATTCCTTGACGTTGTCCTTGTTGACGACGGCGAGCTTGAAGGTGTTGATGACCTTCTCGGGGCTCTTGTCGCTGTTGAGCTTGTCGACGAGCATGACGACCGACTGGTAGCCCCAGCCGTAGCAGTCCTGGCCGATCAGCGTGTCGACCTGGCCGTTCTTGACGTACTCGAGCTGCTCGGGGAGGGTGTCGACGCTGACGACCTTGGCCTTGTCGTAGATGCCATCGAGGGCGTTCTGCGTGAACAGCGGCCAGCCGCCGACCATCGCCCAGCCGGAGATGTCGGGGTTGGCGTTCTGGACCTGCTGGACCATCGCCGCCGCATCGTTAGCGGTTTCCTTGTGGTAGTAGACATCCTTGATCTTGATGTCCTTGTGGTTGGCGAGCTCTTCCTTGACACCGCGGACGCGGGCCTGGAGGTTGGGGGCGTTCTGGTTTCCGGCCAGGATCGCCACCGTGCCCTTATCGCCCATCGCCTTGGCGAGGTAGCGGGCAACCTCGCGACCGGCCTCGACATCGTCGATGCCGTAGTAGGCCATGCGCTTGGACTTGGGGGCATCGGAATCGAAGGTGACGACCTGGACACCCTTGCCGACGGCATCGTCGATGGCGCTGGTCAGGAGGTTGGCATCGGAGCAGGAGATGGCGATCCCATCGGCCCCCTGAGAGACGAGCTGCTCGACGAACTGCGCCTGCTGCTGGGCATCCTCGTTCGTCGGGGTTCGCCAGTTGGGCTTGATATCGATGCCGAGCTTCTTGCTCAGGTCCCGGCAGGCATCTTCCGCGCCGGTGCGTGCGGCCTGGAAGACGGGGTTGGATTGGGACTTGGCGACGATGCCGATGACGAGGGATTTTTTGGGGGCTGGATCATCCGGACGGGTGGCGAAGCCCATGGTGATGGCGCCGGCGGCGAGCAGGCCGAGGGCGAGGGTTCGGGAGAGGGTTCGGCGGTTCATGGGCTTGGGCTCCGGGAGCGGTTTCAGGACGGGAATTGATGAGTCGGCGGTCTATTGGACGTGATCAGAATAGCGGGGTTCCGGGGGTGGGGGGAAGGGGAAAGACCCTGGAGGGGGAGGGCTGGCCCGGGTTGGAATGGGCCTCAAGCTCATGCAAGTGCCGGTTTGATTATGCTCCGGCCATGCCATCAGCCTCCGGCGGAGCCTCGCGTCAGTTTTTCGTGTTTTTGGATAGCGCTGAGGTTCCCAACCGGCTCAAGAGGTTGCGGAAGCAGTGGATGGTTGAAGGCGTGCTCACTGGCCCCATCGCCGACTTGGCTATACACGCTGCAATCGGCTACGGAGCCGGGCGCATCCGCCGGTGGGCCCAAGGGGATCAAGCTTCGGGCGAGCAGCAAACGGCAGGACGAGGACATGCCGTGGTACTCTTGCGGCAGACGACCGATTATCTCAGATCGATTGAGGCGAGTGTTCGAGCGGTCCGCACCGAATCAAATTCAGTTTCTGCCGATCGCGGAAATCGTGTTTCGCAGCAAGCCTCTGGACATCGGACCTTAGAGACTGTTTCAGAACGCTACCCCATCTCGTGGCACAGGCATCCTGCCTGTGTTCTACCGCTCTGCGACGAAGTTCTGAAACAGTCTCTTACTGGGTCGCCAATCCGACGGTCGAGCTTGATTGCGTCAACCTGCGAACGTCCATCGTCGATCGGCCAAGCTCGATGCACGATGGCAAGCGGACTGCACTCGACCTGGCGCTTTATTCCCGCAAGGTACCTCCGCGCATCCGCGTGTTTGTTCCCAAGGGAATCACGGGTTGGTTGGTGTGTGATGATGTTGTGCGGGATGCGATCATCGAGGCGGGATGCACGGGGATCTGGTTTGGGGGGTACTTGGGCAGGAGCGGAACGAGCGGCTTCTGTAACGTCGCCCCCAAGGCGCTCGGTCATATTCGATGTTCATCGCTCCGACCACGAAGCCGAAAACTGAAATGCCCTTGCTTGCGCTGCGGGCTCGTTAGTGACGTCCCGGCGTCAGCCGCGCCTTGAACTGATCCAGCACCACCGCGAGGATGATCGCCGCGCCCATCACGATGTCGGTGTAGCTCTGGTCGATCTCGAGGATCAGCATCGCGTTGGAGATGAGCTGGACGAGGATCGCCCCCAGCATCGCGCCGAGAGCCGAGCCGCGGCCGCCGGAGAGGGAGGCGCCGCCGATGACGGAGGCGGCGATCACGCGGAGTTCGTAGCCGTTGCCTGCGTTGGGCTCGGCAGCGCCGAGGTAGCCGAGGTAGATGCACGCCGAGAGGCCGGCCATGGCGCCGGCGAGCGTGTACATGATGATCTTGGCGCGGCCGACGGGGACACCCGCGTAGCGGGCGGCGATCTCGTTGCCTCCGATCGCGTAGGTTCGCCGGCCGAGCACCGTTCGGCCGAGGATGACCATGCCGATGAGCATCACCAGGAGCATGAAGAGGACGGGCATCGGGTAGAGGCCCTTGGCCCAGTCGGCGGGGATGATCTTGGCGAGCTCGAGCTTGAAGAAGCCGGTGGTGAAGGATTCGGGGAAGTTGAAGATCGACTGGCCTTGCGTCAGGACGAAGACGATGCCGCGGAGGACGGCCATCATGCCCAGCGTGATGATGAAGGGGTGGACGCGGAGGCCGACGATCATGGCTCCGTTCGCCGCCCCGCAGGCAGCGCCGACGCCGCAGCAGGCGAGGATGCCGATGGGGACCGAGATCCAGAACGATGGACCGCCGATCGAGCTGGAGAGCTCGGCGTAGGGGACACCCAGCCAGTGGGCCTGGATGGCGCGGAGGGTCATGGCCCCCAGGACGGCGGCGAGCGCGTAGATGGAGCCGACGGAGAGATCGATGCCGCCCATGACGATGATCGCGGTCATCGCGACCGCCATGATGGCGATGAAGGAGGCGTCTTTGGCGAGCAGGACGAGGTTCTGGGCATCAAGGAAGCGGTTGACCTCGACCTTGGTGTACTGTCCGGTCGCCGGGTCTTGTACGCGAGCCTGTTTGGTGCCGCCAAAGATGGTGAGGGCGAGCATGAGAGCGGCGATCACGAGGATGAGGCCTGATTCCTGGGCGATCAGGAGCCGGGCGAGCAGTGGTCGGGGATTCGAGGGGGATGTCACCGGGGCCACCAGGAGAGTTCTTCAGAGGGGGGCTTGGACGGTAGGCCCTGGGTATGTGGATCAGGGGAGATGAGTGACGGTGACTCGGAGCACCACTATCCACAAGAGATCAGTAGGAGAGACGGGAGGGTGGGTAGATGTGGATAGTGGTGGCACGGGTGGGGGTTAGTCGAGGGTCTGGATGCGTTCGGAGCGGTACTTGTCGATGACGTTGATGCTCTGGGCCTGGGTGTTGCCGTTGCCGAAGAAGCGCTGCTGGATGGTGTCGCCCGGCGTGCTCTTGACGAACGCTCCGTGGCCATCGGTGAAGACGTACTGGCCACCCTCGTTGCCGTGGTTGTCATCGTTGCGGAAGAGGCCATCGCCGTTGTAATAGGCGTTGGTGGTGAGGTCGTTGCCGTTGGTCTCATCCCCGAAGATCGGAGCGGCGGTCACGATGACCGATTCGTCGGTCTTGAGTCCGGCGAAGTAGAGGTAGCTGATGTTGTAGTAGACCACTTCATGCTCCCCGCCGGGTGGCTTGGGGACGTGGTTGAGCACGAGGGCGTTGGTGCTCGCCGGGGAGTAGTTGTTCTGCGTGTGGTTCATCACCGGATCCCGGCGATCCGAGGGGCAGGTCAGTGCGCTGAGGCCATCGATGTACCGGCGCATGAGCGGGGTGCTGTTCTTATCGGCGTAGTGCTCCGCGGCATCTCCCTCGCCGACATCACCGCCGACCCAGACGGGCTTGTACGAGGGGTACGTGGGGTCTCCGAGCTGGTTGAGGCTGAAGAGACCGGCGAGCCCGCCGTTGATCCACTGCTGGTCGAGGTTTCGGCGGTTGCCGTTGGTGGACTTGCCTGCCCAGCGGTCCTTGGCGGTCTGGTTGAAAGGGATGAGGGGGTACCAGTTCTTGCTGTCGTTGGCGTAGAGGGTGAAGGCCAGGCCCATCTGTCGAACGCCCGAGAGACAGCGGGCGGACTTGGCGGTGGCTCGGGCCTTGCCCAGCGCGGGGAGGAGGATGCCGATGAGCAGGGCGATCACGGCGATCACGACGAGCAGTTCGATCAGCGTGAAGCCCGGGCGTGTCCGTCCGGGACAGCGCGGGCCGACGGATGCGAACCGCGGACGTGATTGTGCGGGCGTGGCGAAGACCATTCCTCCATCTCCTTGGCCGGGGGCGCCGTTGGGAGTACGCGATCCGATGCGTACGGAAGAGAAGCTAGCGTGCGGTGCGATGAAGCGTCAAGGTCAAGCTGGGAGGCGTGCCTTGCGGATGGCTGATAAGGAGGGGGGCGGAACGGGGGGGCTGCCGGAAGGGTTCAGGATGTGGCTGGGGGCCGGAGGAGCGTTTACCCTAACAGTTCTGGGACATTTGCGATATTCGGTGCGGTGAAAACGGCCATAAAAGCGCTTCCATTGCACGCGGTTCCGCGTATTCTATCCCTTCGGGAGTTAGCCAATCGCAGGTGAATCGGGTAAGTCTCAAGACGAGCCGGAGTGGGCTCGTGGTTGCATAGGTACGCGGGCGTGTTCGCCCGCTCTTGGAGGAAGATCATGAGGACCAGACACATGACCGCCGCGGCGGTGCTCGCGGCAGTGGCGGGCAGCGCATCTGCCCAGATTGTCATCGACGGCACACGGGATGGCAACTACGGGGATCCCAAGTGGGTGCAGAGCAACCCGACGCAGTTCGGTGACAACCAGGCGATCCCGTACGACACGGCGAGCGTGGCGACGGGCATCGAGGTCAAGATCCCGCTTTCGGTGCTGGGCGGGGCATCGACGATCAAGCTGACGGCGTTCGTGAACGCCGGTTGCAACTGCTTCCTATCCAACCAGGTCATCGGCGGGCTGACCGGTCAGATCGGCAACCTCGGCGGCCCCGGCGGCGTCAACTTCGACACGCTCGGCGGCACGCAGACGGTGTCGATCACGATCGCCTCGCTGCCGGTGTTCACGCCCACGATCGACGGGCAGCGCGACGGCTCCTACAGCGCTGCGCTCTCGTCGCAGGGCAACTTCACGCAGTTCGGCAACTCGACGGCGGGCACGCCCGTCGGCGGCGGCGGCTCGGAGCTGGACAACCTGCACGCGGCGATCGACGCGGTGGGGAACAACCTGGTGTTGTTCTTCGGCGGCAACCTCGAGGCCAACGGCAACACGCTGGACATCTTCCTGGATACCTCGGCCGGCGGCGACACCACGCTGCAGTCGGGCGGCGTGTACGGCCAGGGCCGGTTGAACAACATGGCGGGGCTGACGTTCGAGAGCGGCTTCGGCGCTGACTTCTACATTTCCCTCTACGGGGATGGCACCAACATCAGTTGCGATGCCGGCGTGGTCGCCAACGGCGGCACCGGCTGGTTCGTCGGTTCTTCGCAGGGCTACGGCACCCCGACGGGGTTCACTCCGGGCGATGGCGGGGCCCCGATGATCATCCCGGCGATCGACAACTCCAACGTGGGCGGCGTGTCGAGCTCTCCGCCCGAGGCATCGCACGACTTCGCCAGCGGCAGCGAGTTCGACAACGTGTACGCCCGCAAGATCGGCCGCTGGCTGTACGTGTTCGTGGGCGGCAACATCGAGTCCAACTACAACCATCCGGAGTTCTACTTCGATGTGACGCCCGGCGGCCAGCACACGCTCAACCCGTTCAACGTGGACATCGACTTCAATGGCATCAACAAGCAGGCTCAGGGCGGCGATGGCTACGGCTGCCCCGGGCTGACATTTGACGATTCGCTCGACTACGGGCTGTTCGAGGCCGACTACTGGCTCGGCTACGGCACCAACGGCGCCGAGCAGTACGGCAACGCGGCCACGCTGCGGACCGATGGGGCGTTCCAGGACAACGGCAACAACCTCGATTACGGGGCCTATGACGGCGGCGCCAAGGCCGACAACAACCCCGTGAACTTCGACGGCTACTTCAACGGCAACGAGAACCTGGGTGCCGTCGGTTCGGGCGCCAACATCTACACCTCGTACGCGCCGCGCACGGCGGGGCTCAACAACCTGATCCAGCCCTACGGATCGGTCCCGCCGGTCGGTGTGCCCGAGCTGATCCTGATGACGCTCGACAACATCAATACAGGCGGCGTCACCGGGGACACCGCCGACTCCAGCGCTGCGGCGGCGGTCAGCACGGGCCTTGAGTTCGCGATCGACCTCTCCGAGGCGGGTTGGAAGCCCGCGCGTTCGGGTCAGGTCTATCCGATCATCAAGCTCGCCGGCTACATCAACAACGCCGATCACAACTACATGTCCAACCAGGTCATCGGCGGCCTGCCGGAGGGCTGGGGCAACCTGGCTCACCCGTGCAACATCGATTTCAGCTCGATCGATGGCGACCAGTTCGTGGTCATCTGCCCGGCGGATGTCGATGGGACGGGGTTCGTCGATACCGACGACTTCGACTACTTCGTCGGCAAGTTCGAGCTCGGCGAGGATGAGGCCGACTTCGACGCCTCGGGCTTCGTCGATACGGACGACTTCGATGCGTTCGTGCGGTGCTTCGAGCGCGGGTGCTGATCAGAAGGCATCTGGCACTGGGCATCGGGCATCAGTGAGAACCAAGAGGGTCCGGCCGGGTGGCCGGGCCCTTTTCATTGGGGGAAAGAGGCGAAGACAACAAGTGATAATGAGACGGAGTGAGAAGAGGCCACCGAGAGGTGGGTCTCTTCGTCACTTCCCCTCACAGCTTCCTCTGCCAGAAGCCCACTCCCCACCACTGGTCGAACTTGCGGCCGACTTCGGGGAAGATGCCGACTTTTTCGAAGCCGAGGGACTCGTGGAGGGCGATGCTGGGATCGTTTGGGAGCGCGATCCCGGCGATCGCCTGGTGGAAGTTCATGTCGCGGAGGCGATCGAGCAGCGCGAGCATGAGGGCCCTTCCGATGCCGCGGCGATTCATGTCGAGGGCGACATAGACGGTGGTCTCGGCGGTGAAGCGGTAGGCATCCCGGTCTCGCCATGGACTCGCCTTGGTGTATCCGGCGAACCGGCCATCGATCTCGGCGATCAGCCAGGGGTGGGTCTTGCGGCCCTTCAGCCAGTATTCGCGGAAGTCATCATCGCTTGCGGTGGTGTAGCCCCAGTGGATGGTGGTGTTGGCGATGAAGTGGTTGGTGAGGGCGTTTGCGGCGGCGACATCGCGGGGTTCGAGGTCGCGGATGAGCATCGGGGAGTGTATTCGATGCTCTTCAGCCCGGGCTTCGTCGGCTTGACCTGTGTTCGGGCCATCTCGCACGGCCTGCGGGCGGACGGTACGCGATCGTGCACCACGCCGGCTACCGCGCCAAGTTCGCCGACAACCTCAGGCGCGAGCTTCCGCGCATCCCGCTCGCCCCCGACTTCGCGGCCTTCGAAAAGGCCGGGGAGAAGCTCGTCAAACTCCATCTCCACTACGACGATGAGAAGGTCGTCAAGCCCTACAAGCTCGCGGAGCGATGGTCCGATCCCAAATCCAAGCGCCGCGACTATCGCGTTGAGAAGATGAAGCTCTCCAAGGACAAGACCACCCTGATCTACAACGACCATCTCACGCTCAGCGATATCCCGCCCGAGACTTTCACGTACCGCCTGGGCAACCGCTCCGCGCTCGAATGGGTGATCGACCAGTACCGGGTCTCCACCGACAAGCGCAGCAAAATCACGAGCGATCCCAACCTCTGGTGCGATGAGCACGATGATGAGGAGTACATCTATCGCCTGGTACGGCAGGTCGTGACCGTCAGCCTCGAAACGATGAAGATCGTCAATTCATTGCCCGAGGACTTCGGCGGGCCGCCTCGCGTCACGGCTTCCGAAGTGTCCGCCGTTGATGCCCCGGGGACCAAGGGCAAGCGATCGAAGAAGAGCGATGAGCAGTTTGCGTTGCTCGCGGATGGACCGCGCCAGGGTCGGTTGCGGGAATAGGTAGATGTGGTAGACACAGGCTGGAAGCCTCTGCCACGAGATTGGGTAGCTATCTGCAAGGCCTGCCGGTCATCCGAGCGCTCTTGATCCAAATTCCAACCCCATCGCCTTCTTCGCCAAATACAGCGTCTCCTCCGCAACCACGTTGGCCTTCTTGATCCCGGCCTTGATGACATCGAGAACCTTCTGCTCTCCGTCCGGGCCTTCGAGGGTGGCGCGACGGGCACGCATCGGTTCGATCAGCGCGTTGATCGCCGCACCCACCTCCGCCTTGATGTGGCCATCCATCACTTCCTTCCCGCTCGCATAATCCGCCTTGATCTGGCCGGCCCGCTCCTGCGGCAGGAAGGCATCGATGTACTGGCGCAGCGCGCTGTCATCGGGAAGGGGGCTGTTCATCGTGGGGCGATCGGTCTTGATGCCGTTGATCTTCTTCTGGACCTGCTTGGCATCGTCGTAGAGGAAGATCGCGTTGTTGAGCGACTTGCTCATCTTGTTCTTGCCATCCGTACCGACAAGACGTGCGATCCGGCCAATCTTGGCCTTGGGGATGGGAAAGACGCCGCCGGCTTTGGCGTGCTCATCGGTGGGGACTCGGTTGCCGACGCCGCAGTAGAGCTGGTTGAACTTGAGGGCGACATCCCGGCACATCTCGATGTGGGCTTCCTGGTCCTCGCCGACGGGGACGAGCTCGGGGCGGAAGGCCAGGATGTCCGCGCACTGGCCGACGGCGTACATCGGGAAGCCGAAGGGGTAGGTCTCACCCAGGCCCTTGGTCTCGATCTCGGTCTTGAGCGTCGGGTTGCGCATCACCTTGTTGAAGGGGATGAGCATCGCGAACAGGAACGTCAGCTCGGCGATCGCCGGTATCTCGGACTGCAGGACGAAGGTCGAGCGATCGGGATCGAGGCCGACGGCGAGCCAGTCCTTGACGATGCCCAGGGTGTTGGCGCGGATGTCGGCGGGTTTGTCGGCGAGCGTGGTGAAGGCGTGGATGTTGGCGATCAGGAAGTAGCAGTCGTACTCATCCTGGAGTTTGAGGCGGTTCTCGAGTGAGCCCACGTAGTGGCCAAGGTGAAGGCCGGTGCTGGTGGGGGTATCGCCGGTGAGGATTCGGGGCTTTGACCGTTGGACTGAGGGCTGTGGGGGCATGGGACCAAAGGGTACGCTCATCGCCCCAATTGGACTGATTTCCTTGTATGGACCACAGGTCATGCGTGGGATTTCGCATGCAGTATGGGATCCCGGTCATTCGATGTTAATAGAGCTTGACAGGGAACACCGGGGGAGGTACTTTGACGATCGGGTTACTCATGGGTGAGCGACTGGATA
Source organism: Phycisphaerales bacterium (assembly GCA_020847535.1). Taxonomy (GTDB): domain Bacteria; phylum Planctomycetota; class Phycisphaerae; order Phycisphaerales; family UBA1924; genus JAEUJB01. Next base: position 1,804 of record JADLBU010000097.1, on the reverse strand, counting down.
TGAAGGCGGCGGCCACTATGAGACAAGCGTTCTCGCTTGTCGAGCTTTTGGTCGTGATCGGCATAGTGGTTGTGTTTGTTGGGCTTGCTATCCCATCGCTGTGTGGCGTGTTGGAACGAGGCCAAGAGGTGCGAAGCCTCACTACGACCCAGCAAAATGCCCAACTGCTGCTCGCGTTCTGCGGCGATAACAGGGATGCCTACCCGATTGCCGACGGCAATGCCGGTCACGCGAGCACATATTGGTACGAACCACTCATCGGCCAAGGGTATGCAGCCGATCCTTCCAAGTTTGACCCACAGGGTGTACGTCGCTTCGGGTACGTAACATATTGGATGTCGATGTGCATGGTCTACGATCCTGACGAAATGCTGCCCGGCAAGACCGTTCCACCTGATGAACAATTCTCGACGCGGGTTTACCAGCATCAGGTTGTGTTTCCTTCGTACAAAGGCGTGATGTTTCTTTGGCGACGCCCCACCAACGACCTTGAGAGCTTTTGCTGTGCTGGGCCTCTGCATCTTTTTCCGGTGGCCTTTGCAGACATGAGCGTGCAGCTTGGAACGCGGCGCGATTTCAGCCTCACCGATGCTATCTATGTCGATGACAACAACATCGGTTCGCCTGTGCGAACCACATGGGGCGGTTTTCGAGCGAGAGACAAGCGGAAGGGGACGTAAGATGCGAAAGAGAACTCTGTGCATTGGAAGCCTGCTCGTGTTCGGCAGCATGGCGGGCATTGTCGGCGGCAGGCCGAGCGAGTGTTGCAAGAACACCTACGCGCTCGACGGAGCCGATACCTATGGTCCGTGTGAGGGGATCACTACAACCTCCTGCGAGACTGGATCGGTCGAGGATCCAAATGGAAGGAGACCTGGGGATGCTCGCACGGCGATTTGCAAGACCTACACGGTTGCGTTTGGAGACTTCCTGATCGCACACTGCACAGCATACCCAGGGCCTTTCTGGGTCAAAATCTCCGGAACATTGCCGGACGGCCAATGCTGTTGGGCAATCCTGCCGGCTACCTCTCAGGAAAGCATGGCGTACCAGATTCTCCCGTGTACAGGAGCGACATGCCCGCATATTCCGCCGCAGCCATGACGATCTCGCTTCCAGCCCTTGTGACTCTGGGGCTCGCCACGGCCGGTTTCCAGCCGGTGCCCGCCGCGTCATCGCGCTCGGATGGCATTACGCCAGTATCGATCCACACAGGGCCGACGCGTGGGTATGTCGTTGCGAGATATGCATCTCCGGCGGGGGCGGGCGAATGCGAGATTGGCTGTGACTTTGAGAGCGCGGCGTGGTTTTGGATCACCGCTGATCAGGTTCTTGGAACGACATGTGACGGCGTGTCGTTCGCGGGCGAAGCAGCCGAGGGTGGCCTCAAGCCGGTCGACATGCCGCTCATCCAAGCTGAAGGACTTGGGGAAGTGATAACGGGTCTTATTGGGAGAGAGATTGCATCTCGCCACGCACGTCAAATTGCAGGTCAACCGGGAACGTACATCACAATTTCGGTAGCACTCCCTGCGGGAATGATGTTCCGCGGGACGGCTCCGTCACTCGACAGCGATCGGCGGTTTCTGTTTACAATCGATGAACGCGGCAGGATACTGGAGGCATGGCCTGAAGACAGCCCCAACGACCTCCGGCGCAGCTATGAGTACTCGGAATTACTAATCAGGCCAATATTTGTTTGACTATTTGCAATCCCGCGGTATGTTGACGGATGCCCAAGCCCGACGCCCGGAGGCTGCCGCCCGAAGCCCAGGAAGACCTGCGGCGGCGGGTTGTCGCCGCC
>JADLBU010000096.1 GCA_020847535.1 Phycisphaerales bacterium | reverse complement strand
GGCGGCGACAACCCGCCGCCGCAGGTCTTCCTGGGCTTCGGGCGGCAGCCTCCGGGCGTCGGGCTTGGGCATCCGTCAACATACCGCGGGATTGCAAATAGTCAAACAAATATTGGCCTGATTAGTATCTGCCGCCGCGATCCATCACGCGCGGCTTGCCATCGACGATGTACGTCGAGAGCTCCACCGGCACAGCCGGATCGGTCATGTCGAGGATCCGAAGCTGGTTCGGCCCGGCCGCGTACAGTCTGGTGTCGCTCGCGAGCATGGTTGTCGCGATCCCGCCGTTGTGCCACAGCACCGATGTTCCGCACTGGGCGCCGGCGAACCCGGCCGATGCGCCCAAGGCGCCGGAGAATGACGCCGCGCAACAACGAAAGCAGTACACCAGGTGTCCGCGCATTGATAGCCCCTGGGTTGACGCAGGCAGCATGTTACAGCTCCGGTCGCACAAGGATGCTTTGGTGGTCATGAGCGGTATGACGACGCGTGTCACAACAAAAAACCGGGCCTCTGCGGCCCGGTTTCAGGTCTGCCTTTCTGTCGCGTCGCCTTACGATGCCTTAAAGCTGCTCTTGAAGCTCCCGATGACATCCGTCAGCTTCTTCTCCAGGTCCGCATCCAGCGCCTTCTTGGCGTTGAGCTCATCCCACAGGCCCTTGTTGGCGCCGTGGAATGACTCCAGAAGCTGGGTCTCGAACTGGCGGACGGCGGGGACCGGGACATCGTCGAGGAAGCCCTTGGTGCCGGCGAAGATCGAGATGACCTGGTCGGCGATGTGGAAGGGCGTGTACTGGCCCTGCTTGAGGAGCTCGACGAAGCGGCGGCCGCGATCGAGCTGGCGTTGGGTCGCCTTGTCGAGCTCGGTGCCGAGCTGGGCAAACGCTTCGAGTTCACGGGCGGCGGCCAGGTCAAGCCGCAGGGAGCCGGCGATCTTCTTCATCGCCTTCACCTGGGCGTTTCCGCCGACTCGGCTGACGGAGATACCGACGTTGATCGCCGGGCGAACGCCCGCGAAGAAGAGCTCGGGCTCGAGGTAGATCTGGCCGTCGGTGATGGAGATCACGTTGGTGGGGATGTACGCCGAGACGTCGCCTTCCATGGTCTCGATGACGGGGAGGGCGGTCAGCGAGCCGGCGCCGTTCTCATCGGAGAGCTTGGTGGCGCGCTCGAGCAGGCGGCTGTGGAGATAGAACACATCGCCGGGATACGCCTCGCGGCCCGGGGGTCGGCGGAGGAGCAGGGAGAGCTGGCGATACGCGACCGCCTGCTTGGAGAGGTCGTCGTAGATGCACAGGGCGTGCTTGGGCATCACCTTGCCGTCGGAGAGGGTCTTGCCGGCGTTCTTGCCCTGCCACATGAAGTACTCGCCCATCGAGCAACCGGTGTAGGGGGCGATGTACTGCATCGGGGCCGGGGCGGATGAGCCGGCGTTGACGACGATGGTGTAGTCCATCGCGCCGTTCTTCTTCAGGGTCTCAACGACGGCGGCGACCGTTGATTCCTTCTGGCCGACCGCGACGTAGATGCAGACGATCGCATCCTTGGTGCCCCAGTACTGCTTCTGGTTGATGATCGCATCGAGGGCGACTGCGGTCTTGCCGGTCTTGCGGTCCCCGATGATCAGCTCGCGCTGCCCGCGGCCGATGGGGATCATGGCATCGACCGACTTGACGCCGGTCTGGAGGGGCTCGTGGACGGGCTGGCGCTCGGCGATCCCGGGGGCGATGATGTCGACCTTGCGGAACTCGGCGGCGTTGATCGGGCCGGCGTCATCCAGCGGGCGGCCGAGGGGGTCGACCACGCGGCCGAGGAGGGCTTCCCCGACGGGGACCTCGAGCAGACGACCGGTCGCCTTGACCATGTCGCCTTCCTTGACGGCCTTGTAATCGCCGTAAATGACGGCGCCGACGGTGTCGAGCTCGAGGTTGAAGACCTGGCCCATGACCGCGCCATCGGCGGTCTGGAACTCGAGGAGTTCGCCGGCCATGGCCTTGGAGAGGCCGTAGATGCGGGCGATTCCGTCACCGATCTCGACCACGCGGCCGACCTCGGACACCTCCAGATCGCTGGAATACTGCTCGATTTCCTGGCGAATGACACTGGCGATCTCGTCGGTCTTGATCTTCACGGAGAGCTCCCAAACTCGTGCTGGACTACTCGGACGGCTGGATTTGCTTCGGAACAGGCCTTGGGGCACGGGATCCGTCAGGGAGACGGTCGGGACCGCAGGCCAGCCCTGCCCACCGCAGGGGGGAGCAAGGATATCCGGGTGGAAGGGGGATGTCCTGCGTGCGGGCGTGTGGCTGTTTGGCTTGTTTTTTACCCCGTCACAGCCGGGCTCGCCGGGGCGAAGTGGAGTTCGCGGCGGGTGGGTTCGGCTCGACGAGCATCCGGCTCGCCGCCGTGTCGCTGAGCGAGATGGTCTGCCCGCGCTCCACGTGTACCACGATCGTCCCGGCTCCCGGCTCGACCGCCTCGACCGTGATGCGGGCGCCGATCTCGAGCCCATGCCGGTGCAGGAACCGCAGCGACTCCTCCCGCTGATCGAGTGCGCGGGCGAGTCGGATGCGCGACCCGGCTTTGCACCGCGAGAGCGGCACGAGGTTCGGCTGAGCGAGCGCGCCATCGGCGCGGGGGATCGGGTCGCCGTGGGGATCGAAAGTGGGGTGACCCAGGTGCCGATCAAGGGCGTCGAGCACCAGCGGCGAGACAGCGTGCTCCAGCCGCTCGGCCTCGGCATGCACGAGAGACCAGTCGAGCTTGAGGGTCTGTACAAGGAACGTCTCGACCAGGCGATGCCGGCGCAGGATGTCGAGCGCTGCCTTCTCTCCCTTGGATGTAAGCGAGACGCCGCCGAACCGCTCGTAGCGGACGAGTCGGGCGGCCTTGAGCTTCTTGACCATCGCGGTCGCGGTGCCGGTGGCGACGCCGACGATGGCCGCGATCCGTGTCATCGCGGCCTCTCCCGTGGGTGATTCGCGGCTCAGCGCGTAGATCGCCTTGAGGTAGTTCTCGACAGTCTCGGTGGCCAAGGGAAGGGGCTCCGGAAGGGGGAGAATTGGGACATCGTACGCGATCGGCGCTGGATCGGTGTGCGGTTTGATTTCAACAGGGCGAACGATAAAGTTAGAGCACTCAAACTTTCGGCCTGTCGCGGTCCAACGGAGATTGTCTGATGCAAGCGGCTCCCCACGCGGCCCTGGTACCGCTCTTTGCCCATCGTTCGATAGAACGGCCATCGGGATCGTTGGTTCCCGGCGCAGGCATCACCAGCCGCCGCGCTTCCCGGGACGCTCTCGATGGCTCGTGTGCTCTGCGGCCTGGTCGATCGACCGGGTCGGGCGGTTCATCGCCGCGTGCGCATGCCCGAAGCCTCCTGCGTCTGCCGCTCCTTTGCGTCTTGATGATCGGGCTTGTCGGGCTGTTCGGGTGTGAGCGTTCCCCCGCCTCGGCGGACGGCAAGGCTCGCATCAAGCGCATCGTCACCACTTTCACCATCCTGCAGGACATGGCCCAGAACGTCGCGGGAGACAAGGCGATCGTCGAGTCGATCACCAAGCCCGGCGCGGAGATCCACGAGTACGAGCCGACGCCGCTGGACATCGTCAAGGCCCAGTCGGCCGACCTGGTGCTGCGCAACGGGATGGGCCTGGAGCGCTGGTTCGAGCGATTCATGGGCAAGGTGAAGGATGTCAGGAGCGTCGACCTGAGCGAGGGGATCGAGCCGATCAGCATCGCCGAGGGCCCATACAACGGCAAGCCCAACCCGCATTCGTGGATGTCGCCGAAGAACGCGCTGATCTATGTTGAGAACATCCGCAAGGCGCTGGTCGAGATGGATCCGTCAAACTCGGCAGTGTACACCGCCAACGCGTCCGCCTACAGCGAGAAGATCAAGGCGGTCGATCAGCCGCTGAAGGCAAGACTCTCGGAGATCCCGGCGGATCAGCGCTGGCTGGTCAGTTGCGAGGGCGCGTTCTCGTACCTGGCGCGCGACTACGACATGAAGGAGCTGTTTCTCTGGCCGGTGAACGCAGACGAGGAAGGGACACCCCAGCAGGTCCAGAAGGTGATCGAGACCGTCCGCAAGCACAGGATCCCGGTCGCGTTCTCGGAGAGCACGATCAGCCCCAAGGCGCAGCTGCAGGTGTGCGAAGAGACGGGGACACGCTACGGGGGTGTGCTCTATGTCGACTCTCTCACCGACGAGGGCGGTGATGCCCCGACGTACCTCAGAGTGCTCACGTACAACGCCGATACGATCGTGGCGGGTTTTCAGAGGAAGTAGCATCCGCTTTCAGAAGGCCGCGCATGTCCGACCTGAACCTCACCGTCCGCGGCGTCACCGTCGCCTACGCCAACGGCCATGTCGCGCTGCGCGACGCCAGTTTCAAGCTCAATCCCGGCACCATCTGCGCGCTGGTCGGCGTGAACGGAAGCGGCAAGTCCACGCTCTTCAAGGCGATCATGGGCTTCGTCCGTCCGATGCGGGGCACGGTGCGCATCGGCGGGGAACCCGTCCGCGCCGCGCACAAGCGCAACTGGGTCGCCTACGTGCCGCAGTCGGAGGATGTCGACTGGGCCTTCCCGGTCAGCGTGTGGGACGTTGTGCTCATGGGACGCTACGGGTACATGAACCTGTTGCGCATGCCGCGTCGGCACGACAAGGAGATCGCGAGCCGGAGCCTGGATCGCGTGCAGATGCTCGACTTCAAGGACCGCCAGATCGGGGAGCTCTCGGGGGGGCAGAAGAAGCGGGTGTTCCTTGCACGGGCGCTGGCCCAGAAGGGCCGGCTCATGCTGCTCGACGAGCCGTTCACGGGGGTCGATGTCAAGACCGAGGCGGCGATCATCGACCTGCTGCGCGAGCTGCGCGACGAGGGCCACATCGTGCTCGTTTCCACGCACGACCTCGGCTCGGTGCCGGAGTTCTGCGATGAGTGCGTGATCATCAACCGCACGGTGCTCGCCGCCGGCCCGACCGCCACGACGTTTACCGAAGCCAATCTCACGCAGGCCTTCGGCGGCGCGCTGCGCAACGTCCGCTTCGACCACACCGATACACCCGGCGCGCGTGCCAACGAGTTCCACGTGCTGACCGACGACGAGGGCGCCCTGGTCTTCGACCAGGACGGAAGGCCCGCCCGGGTTCACGGCCGCCAACCCTCCGATGAGGGCCCGCGATGATCGAGCACCTCCTGACACCATTCCACTACGAGTACATGGTGAAGGCCATCCTCGTCAGCGGGTTCATCGGCGGCGTGTGCGCGCTGCTGTCGTGCTTCGTGACGCTCAAGGGCTGGTCGCTGATGGGTGATGCCCTCTCGCACGCCGTCGTTCCGGGCGTGTCGATCTCGTACCTGCTTGGGTTGCCGTTCGCGCTCGGGGCCTTCGTCAGCGGCATGCTGGCGGCGCTGGCGATGGGATTCATCAAGTCCAGGACACGTATCCGCGAGGATGCGACCATCGGCATCGTGTTCACCACCTTCTTCGCGGCCGGCGTGCTGCTGATCTCGCTCTACCCGAGCAACATCAGCCTCAAGACAATCGTCTTCGGGAACATCCTCGGGATCGCCAACGCCGACATCGTCCAGACGCTCATCATCTCGGGGATCACGCTCGTCGTGCTGGCGCTGAAGTGGAAGGACCTGCTCCTGTTCGCGTTCGATCCCAACCAGGCCCGCGCCATCGGGTTGAACACGACGCTGCTGCACCTCACGCTGCTCACGCTCCTGGCGGCGACGGCGGTGGCGGCGCTGCAGGCCGTCGGCGCCTGCCTGGTGGTCGCCATGCTCGTCACGCCGGGCGCGACGGCCTACCTGCTCACGGATCGCTTCGGCCGGATGATGGTGATCGCCAGCGTCATGGGCGTGCTCACCAGCGTGACCGGGGCGTACGGGAGCTACTTCCTCAACGGCTCGACGGGTGGGTGCATCGTCGTGCTCCAGGCGGGCATCTTCCTGCTGGCGCTTGCCTTTGCTCCCAAGCACGGCATCGTGGCCAGCCGCATAAGGGCACGGTCTTCCGCCGCGGCACGCTCCGGCCCGGATGCCGCCACGACGCTCGTGACGGAGGCAACCCGATGATCGTGGCAAGGCTCCTTGAACCGTTCCAGTACGGCTTCATGGTCGAGGCCATGCTGATCGCCGCCTTGATCGGTGCGGTTTGCGCGGTGCTGTCGTGCTACCTCGTGCTCAAGGGCTGGTCGCTCATGGGCGATGCGATCAGTCACGCCGTGCTGCCCGGGATCGTGCTGGCCTACATGATCGGTCTGCCCCTTGCGCCGGGCGCTTTCGTCGCCGGGCTGTTGTGCGCGGGCGGAACCGGGTGGATCAAGAGCCACAGCCGCATCAAGGAGGATGCGGTCATGGGCGTCGTGTTCACGGGCTTGTTCGCGCTGGGATTGGTCATGTTCACGAAGGTGGAAACGGACGTCCATCTGAACCACGTTCTTTTCGGCAGCCTGCTGGGCATCGAGCGCAGCGACATGATCCAGGCGGTGATCTCCGCCGGCGTCACGCTGGCGATCGTGGTGATGAAACGCAAGGACCTGCTGCTGTTCCTGTTCGATGCCAACCAGGCGCGTGCCGTCGGCCTCAACACGACCGTGCTGCACTACCTCCTGCTGGGGCTGCTCTCGGCAACAATCGTGGCGGCCCTGCAGGCGGTCGGGATCATTCTCACGGTCGCCATGCTGATTACTCCCGGGTGCATCGCCTATCTCCTGAGCGACCGCTTCGACCGGATGCTGCTGATCGCTGTCGTGGCCGCGACGGGAAGCGCTGTGACCGGCACGTACGTGAGCTTCTTCCTCAATGGCGCGACAGGGGCGTGCATCGTGCTCGTGCAGGCGCTGGTCTTCGTTGCCGCGATGGTGCTGGCCCCCAAACGCGGGCTCTGGTTGCGCCATGGAGCGTGGTCCTCGTCAGTGGTCGAATGATATTCTTGATCGCACCATGCCGAGGAGCGGTGATGGCCAAGGCGCGACGGAAGAACTCCACGTCCGCAGAGCACAGGCGCGATCCCCGATGGGCTCGAATCACCTGGAGCGATGTTGAAGATTGGGCCGGCGATCGGTCGGCATCGCGCGGTCGCGTCTAGCAGCGGCAGCGCCGAGTGACGGATCTGGCGATCACGCCGGATCACCGACTGCTGGCAACCGTGATGGGGAGCGATGCTTACAGCGTTTCGGTGCGGCTGCAAGACGAGCCCGCGCACGGCGAGCCCCTGCTTTCTTCCGTCTGTACTTGTCCAGTTGGTGCAAGCGGTTGCAAGCACGCCGTCGCCGTCGTGGCGGAATACCTCGATCGCCTCGGCCGAAGCGAAACCACCCCGATGGCCGATGCCGATGACCGGCGATGGGCTGATCTGGCTCGCGAAGCAGCCCGTGATGATGATTGGACTAGCGACGCGGATTCCGGACAGGCGCCGACGGACCGTCGCGTAGCCCACGGTGAAAGCAAGGACTTCCAGCCCCAGCTTCGCGCCAAGAGTCACGAGCAACTGGTGGATCTGATCAGCCTGCTCGCCGATCAATCCGATGACGTTAGAGAGGAAGTCCAGGGCCGGCTCATTCTCGGCCAAGGCGATGCATCGCGTCTGATCGCACAGGCGCGGAAGGAACTGCGGCGGGTGACCGGGCTCGAAGCCTGGCGCAACAACTGGACGGGCGAGGGTCAAATCCCCAGCTACACCAAGCTTCAGCGGCTGCTGAAGCGGCTCATGGACCTGGGGCTTGCCGATGCGGTTGTCGAACTCGGGGAAGAACTGCTCGAACGTGGACTGACGCAGATTGAAACATCCAACGACGAAGGAGAAACAGCAGCGGATTTGGGGCGATGCATGCCCATCGTCTTTGGCGCACTGGCACGATCGAGTCTCTCGACGGAACAGCGGTTGCTTTATGCGATTGATGCGTGCCTCAGGGACGATCTCGACATCGTTGGGGATGCCGCCGGCGCGGTTGTGAACGCGGAGCACAGGCCCGAGGATTGGTCGGCCGTTGCGGATCAGTTGTTCCGTCGACTGGCCAACGCCGCGACGAAGCAACGAGCCTCCGCCGACGATCACGACATCGGGCTGGACGGTTTTCATCGCAACTATGAGCGTGACCGGCTTACAAGCTGGCTCGGAACAGCCTTGGAGCACGCGGCTCGCGGCGATGAGGCGCTATCTCTCTATAAGAAGGAAGCCCGGATTACCGGCAGCTATGAGCGCCTTGTTCGGCGCTTGAATCAACGCGGGCAGGATGACGAGGTCAGGCGATGGGCGGGCGAGGGGATCGCGAAAACCGCCCGTAGCCTGCCCGGTATCGCCATGAACTTGGCAGGGCAGTTGTGCGATCTCGCGCGGAAGCGTGACCAGTGGGACACTGTAGCTGCGCACGTAGCGCATGCTTTCTTCGAGCGGCCCAGCCGTGAACTCTTTCAGGAATTGATGATCGCCGCCGACAAGGCGGGTTGCCAGAAGGCGGTTTGCGAGTTCGCCACGCAATTCTTGGAAACAGGTATCGCGCCCGTCCGCTCGGCCGCACTCCGAAGCGAACGGCGACGCGACAACTCGGAAGGTCATTGGCCGCTCCCGACGCCAGAATACCTGATGCTCCTCCGGCGTCGTCGTGAAGAACGACCCAAACCACCCCACCCCCACTTCGGCGTCCTCATCGAAATGGCGATCGCCGACAAACGCCCGGACGATGCACTCCGGTGGTACGAGCAGTATCGTTCCGACAAAACGGCGTCTCGGCTGCACGGCATCGGCTGGGATGTATCTGGCATCCCTGATCGAGTCGCAGAGGCTGTCGGCCCGTCGCACCCGGATCGTGCCGTGGAAATCTACCGCGAGCAGATCGATCAGCACCTCGTCCACGCCAGCGTGCGTGCATACGAGGCGGTGGCGTCCTACCTCCGGCAAATGCGGCCGATGATGAACACACTCAATCGTGGAGAAGAATGGTCACAGTTGCTTCAGCAGATCGGGGAGCGATACAAGAATCGCCCAAGGTTCTTGCAGATTCTTGATCGCCTCGAAAATCGTCCGATCGCATCGACACGCAGAAGGCGGTGAGCCACAAAGTGGATCAGCAACCCAAATCTGGCCACGCCGTCGCGCCGGGTGATTCGAGTCTATGATCGACTGTGCCGCTGGCGCAAGGGTTCTGATGGCCCGTTCCAGAGAGACTCAGAAGAGCTCTCACCACGGCGGCGCCGGCGGCGTGAGCTGCTGATCTACTGGTAAATGCCATTCCGCCGCAAGGCCAGAAAGGCACGCATGGGTCGCGGACCATTTGCGGAATCACGTGACGACCAATCCGCGTTGGATCGCGCCGTCGATTTGCTCATCCTGAGGGGGTGTCCAAAGAGCGAGGCTCCTTGGCTTGCCCGCACCCTGATGGATCCGGCCGTGCTGCCTGAAAGGGACTCGCGGACGGCAGACGGCGGACGGCGACCTGAAGTTCCCGGCTGAAGCGCGCCTTAGAGACTGTTTCAGAACGATCGTTGAAGCGACTTGAGTCGCGTGCAGATCAGGAGCGCCGCGGCGAGTTGTGCGAAGGCCGCTTCCTAGACACTGCCGCGGGATGTGCCCTGACCGATTCGGGCCGCGGCGCGTTCTTCGACGCCTACGGGCGTCGCATGGACACCGAGGTCACGCATCCGGTCTTCCAGTACCGCCTGTCGTACCGGCGGATGCCGATGCTCCACGCGCGGCTGATCTCCGCGTGGCTGCAGGGCGAGGTGCCCACTCTGGCGTTCCTGACGACGAGGTGATCCATGCGCCGGCCGTAGGCTGAGAAGAATCCTTTGCGTCCAGAGTCCGTGAGAGCACATCCCGAGGCCGTGTTCAAGAAGTGCCCTTCGTACAGTTCGCCACGGTTGCCTTCTTCGGTATCCGAGCTGGGCACGAAGACGCCTTCGACTGTCGTGTAGTAGAACAGCCGTGGGCAGTACGCATGTTCGGCAACACCCCGCGCAGGCCACATGCGAGCACCTCGCATGATTCATCGGCCGCTCGGCTGCCCGGAATAACCCCGAGTTGCCGCGATCGATGGCTGGACGGGCAGTTGGTGCATACGTGTTGTCCTGCGACAGCCGGTATGATTCACGCATGAGCGAGATGATGCGGCTTCGTGCATGGCTCGTCGATTCCGATCCGGAGATCTGGCGGGGGTTGATCGTGGATCCGCGCTTGACCCTCGAACAGCTCCACACCGTGCTCCAGCACGCTTTTGGCTGGACCAATTCGCATCTGCACCAGTTTCATGAGCAGGATGGCACGCGCTACGGACGGCCATCTCCCTTGGACCGCGAGTTTGGCTTGGTCTGGGAAGCGCTGGGATCGAACCGGCGCGTCCCCGAGGTCATCGATGAACGCAGGGTCCAGTTGCGCGATGTCTTTGATCGCAAGAAAAAGCGAATCGCCTACGAGTACGACTTCGGCGATTCGTGGGTGCATGCGGTCGAGTTCGAGAAGATGGTGGATAGCGAGGCGATCAAGTACGACGGCGAGACGTTTATCACCCGGGGGCGCGGCGTGTTTTCCGGCAAGGAGCGCGCGGCCATTTGTCTTGCCGGCAAACGCTGCGGTCCGCCCGAAGACTGCGGCGGGATCCCAGGCTACTACACGATGCTGGAACTAAAGCTCAATCCACCGCACCCGACCTCCAAGGCCGATGCAGATCGCCGGGAGATGCTCGAATGGCTGGGCGATTGGGATCCAGAACGCGTCGATCTCGCCGAGATCAACCAGAACCTCGGACGCGTCCGTGTCAAGAAGGCCTTCAAGTCTGATCAAAAGTGAGCGCCGCAATGAGCGAACAGCCGTCGATCGCATCCTGCCTCGCGAGTTTTCACGCCAGCGCAGTCACTGCAGTTTGCTGCGAGCTTGGCTGTGAAAATGGCTGCACGGCGATCCGGGCTCGGCAGAATTCCACACCGCGGAATCTGCGACCAGGAGACTTCTGGTCGCACTTCGCAACCCCGACGGTCTCCAACCGAAACGTTCGGATCCGAACCCTCGAAGAGGTTCGGAATTCGCGTGATTTGCAGGCTCTTTTTGATCAAAACGAAAAACGGGAGACCCTAACAAAGAGAGTCTCCCGCTCAAGCGGAGAGGGGGGGATTCGAACCCCCGATACGGTTGCCCGTATACAGCATTTCCAGTGCTGCTCCTTCAGCCTCTCGGACACCTCTCCGGCGAAGGAACAACCGCGACCTGCGGACGGCCGGGGTTGAAGGGCGGAAGTCTAGCCGCAATGGTGTGGCCGTTCCGCTCGCCGGTGTGGTGGCGATCCAGTCATGGAGAGGGATGTTGGGGGGGGCCAGTAGCCCGGGAGGTAGGGCTACGGGGGTTCGGGGCTGAATGCGGAGCGGGGATGAACACCGCATCCATGATCGTTGGAAGCGGCATGGACTGCGCAGCAATAACCCGGGTCGTCACGCTGACGCGCCCGGGAGCGAGGTACGACATCCGCTTTCGCCTGGTCGGCGGCCCCTACTCGAAGATCTTCCAGTTCGACTGGCCCTTGGTCGAGTACAGGTTGGGCGCTTGGTTGTAGTAGACGTTGGGGAGGTAGTCCCGGATCTTGGCGTGCCACTGCTTGTAGGTAGACCCGGCGGGCAGCTCCTTGAGCGCCTTGAGGGCAAAGTAGCTGAACGCGCCGTTGGCCCGATTGTTGAACCAGGCATCGGCGCTGGTCTGGTGGTCCTGGCAACCGGAGATCAGCAGCGCGCGGTGCGCGCGGCGCTTGCGGCTTCCCCGGCCTTCGGCGGACCGCGCGGTCTCCACCATCTCAAAGTCGCGCAAGAACATTCCCGGCGGGAGGAAACGCGACTTGACGGTCTTGTCCCCGACATCAACGGCGACCCGGAACTTGGAGACCGATCCCGAGTGGCAGGAATCCGAGAGGAACACGACCTTCACGCCCGCCTTGACCGAGCAGAACATCTCGTAGAGCTCATCATCCGAGAAATAGGCGTTGGAGCCGATGTCGCTCGGGCAGAGAACCTCATCCCGTCCATCGGTCTCATCGCCGCTGGCATCGTAAACGTACGAGCCGTGGCCGGAGTACTGGAAGACGACCGTGTCCTTGGCGTTGGCATCGCTCAGGAGCTTGGTCAGCGCTTCGACCATGTTGTTCTTGGTCGCGTCGCGATCCAGCAGCGTCGTGACGTTGAAGCCCTTCTTCTCAAGGACTTCCTTCCAATCCTTCACATCATTGACGCACCCGGAAAGGTCCGAGCCCGTGCCGGGGTAGTCGTTGATGCCGATGCACAGTGCGGTCTTGGCCATGGCTGTTTCTCCCGATTTGCCCATCGTTTCGTCTGCCGCGCGCGGATCCATCCGCGATGCGGAGTCGGTGGCACGTGGGGGAGTGGGGGAGTGGGGGGGTCGCGGAGAACGCACGGCCGGGTTGCACGGACTTGATCGGACAATACCCCGACGATCCCACGGGCCAGCGAGTAGCTCAGGCTAATCCCTCAGCCGCCGGGGAGCAACGGATTTGCTCGCATGACCGCAAGAATGCGCACAGACTGGGTTATGCACGAGGTTGTCCACAGCCTTGAAGCGGGTGGGCATGTTGATTGGATGTGCAGAACGGCCCTATACAGCCCACGTCCGGTGTTCGTTATTGCCCCTGGGCAAGGCTGTACCCCTTCATCCCATCGAAGATCCGAAGCAGCTCGTACGAGCACACCGTGAACCCCTCGGCGATCTTGTCGAGGAGGGCGATGCAGCGGGCCTGGCCGAAGGTGCCGGGGGTGACGCTGTCCTTGAGCTCGAAGCGCACGCGGTAGTAATCCACGCACTCGGTGTAGATCGAGCCCGTGGGCCAGACCTGAGTGCCGCGATTGGAGATGAGCGTGAGCTTGAAGGGTGTGTCCGCGCACGCCTTCTGCATCTCCTCGGCGAGCGCGACGGGTGCGAGCGATGAATCAAGGTAAATGTCGCAGCCGACGACATGGGTGACCAGGTTCTTGAAGGTCCGGATGACCTGCTGGGTCGCCGGCTTGGGCGGGCGGATGAAGCTGGGCTGGCTGGCATCGGGGGCAGGTGCCGCCGGAACCGTCTTGGGAATGCTGCCCAGCCTCTCGATGATCGCCCGCATGAACTCCGTCGTGCCGACCGAGGGCTTGGACTTGTCACCGAAATCCCCCGTGTGGATCCCGGATTCAAGGGTGGCGAGCAGCGCGTTCTCGATCGTGCTCCCCTGCGCACCCAAACCCAGGTGCCTAAGCATCATGATCCCCGAGAGCACGAGCGAGGTCGGGTTCGCAAGCCCCTTGCCGGCGATGTCGGGAGCGGTCCCGTGGACGGCCTCGAAGATCGAGATGTTCGACCCGATGTTCGCCGACGGTGCAAAGCCCAGCCCCCCCACGAGGCCCGCGCACAGGTCGCTGACGATGTCCCCCTGCAGGTTCGGCAGCACGATCATCTGGTACTGCTGCGGCTTGACGACCAGGTTCATGCACAGGGCATCGACGATGACATCGGCAAGCTCGATCTCGGGGAAGTCGCGGCCGGCGGCCCTGAATCGCTCAAGGAACAGGCCATCGCTCATCTTCATGATGTTGGCTTTGTGACCGCAGTGGACCTTCTTGAGCCCCAGCTTGCGAGCCGTCTGGAAGGCGAACCGATGCACTTCATCACACCCCGGGGCGGAGATCAGCCGCTTGCACTGCACGACATCGCTGGTGAGCCGCTGCTCGACGCCGCCGTAGGTGTCCTCGATGTTCTCGCGCACGATCGACATGTCGATCGCCAGCCCCGCCTTCGAATACACCGTCTCGACCCCCGGCAGCGTCTTGAAGACCCGGAAGTTCGCGTACGCGTTCCAGAGCTTGCGCGCTGTCACGTTGATCGACTTGCCCCCGCCGCCCTTGGGAGTCTCCATCGGGCCCTTGAACAGGATCCCGCAGTCCTCGACCGTCCGGATCGCCTCATCGGTCATGCCGCGGGAATTGCCCTTGGCGAACACCGAAGCGCCCATCTCGACCGGGACGAACTCGGCGTGGTCCATCACACCCGCGGCCTTGAAGAGCAGCAGGGTGGCATCCATGATCTCGGGGCCGATACCGTCGCCCGAGGCCAGGGCGATCTTCAGACGGGACATGCGGGAACTCCGGCGGTTGGGAGCATGAGCAGGCGCGTGCTCCGGTGGGGGGTGAACAATAGACTCACGCCGGCGATGGATCGCGTCAGGCATCATCGGCGCTTCTGACCCGCAGGATGCTTCAGGTCCTAGAATCACGCTCGTTTTACCGCGGGGACGACCCCGCGACACCCCGATCTCAACCGGAGGACGACCCCGGCAAACGCGCATCGCAGCGCGGAGGTGCGGCATGGCATGGTTCATTCTCGTGATCGCCGGGCTGTTCGAGGTCGGCTGGGCGATCGGCCTTAAGTACACACATGGCTTTACGCGGCTCTGGCCCTCGGTCTGGACGGTCATCGCGATCATCATCAGCATGGGCCTCCTGGGGATCGCCGCCCGCCACCTGCCCATCGGGACCGCCTACGCGGTGTGGACCGGGATCGGAGCCATCGGGGCCGTGATCGTCGGGATCCTCTTGCTCGGTGAGCCGGTGAGCGCAGCGCGGATCGGATGCCTGGTCCTGATCGTGTCGGGCATCGTGGGGTTGAAGATCGTGACGCCCGCTACTCCGAAAGCGCAGCCGCCCGCGACAACCGGTCCATGATCGCAAGCCAGACGGATCGTTCGGCTTCAGTGGATCCGACAGGAGGGCGCTCGATCGCGATCAGCGCTGGTTGCATCGCATCGGCCTCTCGCAAAGCGCTGTAGAGCCGGGCCGCGTACGGGAGCGGCTCCCGAGGCATGACGATGCATCGCCGATCGGGGATCGGATCGAATACCAGCAGCACCGCACCCGCATCCATCGATCGAATGTCTGATCGGTCGATGAGATGCGTCGGAGATACCGGCGCGTAGTGCTGAGGAAGCAGGCCGGGGCTCGGCAGTGCCCCGGCGGCTGCCATGTCGATGCGATTGCTGCCGGGGCCGGCGATCGGTTGTCCAAGAACATTCGCGAGCATTTCGGGTGTGATGAGCCCGGGTCGGAGCACGCGCGGCTGCGTTCCTGAGACATCGACCACGGTGGATTCGATGCCGCCGCGACAGGGCCCACCGTCGAGCACGTACACCAGGTCGGGGCTGAACGATTCGCGGACATGATCGGCTGTCGTCGGCGAGATGCGGCCCGAGGGGTTGGCGCTGGGACCCACAAGAGGTGAGCCGAAGGCTTCGATGAGCGCCAGCGTCAGCGGATGATCGGGGCAACGGACGGCGACCGAGTCAGCGCCCGCGGTCACGTTCGTTGGGATCACGCTGGATTTGGGGACGATGATCGAAAGCGGACCAGGCCAGAAGGCGGCGGCGAGCTTCTGGGCAGCGAAGGGCCACTCTCGGGCGGCTCGCCGGGCCATTTCGATGTCAGAGACGTGGACGATCAGCGGGTTGTTCGCGGGTCTTCCCTTGATCGCAAAGACGCGATCCACGGCCCGCTCACTCAGCGCATCGGCGCCGAGGCCGTAGACAGTCTCCGTAGGAAACGCAACCAAACCCCCTTCGCGCAAACGGGCGATCGCGGCAGAGATTTCTTCCGGTCCATCGGGCATTGTTTGAAACCGTACGTGCGTTGATCGACGGCCGGATTACTTGTTGCTTTCCGTCACCCACGACGTGCTCGTCCCCGGCAGCACACCCAGGTGCTTCCAGTACTTGCCCGCCGGCTGCATCACGGGCTTGAAGCGATCCCACATCTTGCTGTACGGATGCACGAACACCATGTCGCGCTCGGTCCGCACCCACGCTCGCGGCAAGGGGTGCAGCCACAATCGATGACGGGCGCGGAAGCCTCCGCGATCCATCGCGAACGCCTGGTACCCGACGCGGGTGAACATGTCCCACATCAGCTCCGGCGGTGTGCCGTTGAGATCCAGCAGCTCGGCGTTGGCCTCGGCGACCACCGCGGGCAGACGCTTCTCGATGACCTTGGCAAGCCCGCCGATCGCCAGCACCTCGAACCCCTCGACATCGAGCTTCAGCATGAGCGGTCGCGGGTCATCCGCATCGATGACATCATCACCGCGAACGATCGGCACGACGCCGCCCGAAGAGGCGACCCCGTGGTATCGGCCCGGGATCGGGCTGAAGGTCGCCGCCGCCAGGTTGCCGACACCGGGGAGCTTGATCTCCAGCTCTCCGGGCTTGTCGGAGAGGCCCATCATGTTGATCTTCACCTGCGTGAGGTTGTTCGCCTCGACGTGGAACTTCAATTCATTGAAGATCGGTGGGAAGGGCTCGAAGGACTGCACCAGCCCCGTCGGTCCCACCAGCCCCGCCGCATAGAGGGAGATGAGACCGATGTTGGCGCCCCCGTCGATCAGCGCATCTCCAGGCCTCAGCCCCTGCTTGAGGACCGAGAGCACCTCCAGCTCGTGGTAGGATCCGAAGTAGTACCAGATGCGGTGATAGAAATCGCGCGGGTTGAGGCGCACGCGATGCCCGTGGAAGCGGTCCCGGATCTCGACGATGGGGGCATCGTTCCAGAAGTCGAAGTTCTCCAGCCGGCCGTGCTTGGTGACCATGTGCCCGAAGCGCGGCAGCTCCCGGCGTGCGTACCAGCGCAGGGCGGCATCGGCGAGCCGCTGGGTGAACGACATCTTGCGCTTCTGCCAGGCGTTCCAGGTGGACATGGTGTCCTTGAACTCGATCTGCATCCGGGGCAGAGAAGCGGATTGGGTTGTGGGGGCAGTGGGGGTTGAGGGGGGCGCGGCTGACGTCACTTCGGCTCCGGGCTGATCAAGGCGGGGCTGTTTGCGTGAAAGTCGAAAAGTGAGGTCATCGTAGTCGCCTTCCAGAGCGCATCCCCGGGCGACAGGCCTCAGGGCTGGCGCTCGCCATCCTCGCCCGCTGGCTCCGGCAGAACCTTGATCGTGATACCACCGAACTCAATGACATGTCGAGCCCCGGTCCGCCGGGCGCCCAGTGCGATGAAGTGCCCGGGATTCCAGACATCACGCGTCTGCGGGAGCGCTTCATCGATCGCCGCCTGGCCGTTGAGTGCCAGCTTCACATGGTCTCCGCGCACCTCGATGTGAAACTCATTGACGCCCTCTTTCAGAGCCGGCGCTGGGATCGGGTCGGGGCCCACCTTGAAGCCCTGACGCAACACCACCGAGCCCTTGCTTGGGTACTCGCGCACCTCGTGCTCGATGAGGTACGCACGGTACCGGATGAGCATCTCTCCCGGCGTCTGGTCCAACAGGAAGGCCAGCAGAGCATCCGCCGAGATCGTCTGGAGCTGCCTGAGGCGCTCAGGCGAAGCCGCTGAAGAATGGCTGGAGGAAAGCCTGCGCACCAGCAGTACGACCTGGTGCTTCGGGCAAGGCGATGCGTTGAGCGGCTCGATCACCGACTCCAGCAGCGGCACGGCGGACGCTGGGCGCTGGATTCCGTCGCTTGCCATCGCATGTACCGCGCGGACCATCGCGTCGGTGCATCCCGCATCGATGAGCGCCTTTGATGACTGGATCAACTCGCTCACCGGGCTGCGCGCAGCGGGCTCGCACGACCATCTGGCTGCAAGGTCCAGCAGCCGTTCGACATCGGCATCCTGCGCGGGATTGCAGTCGGTCGATGCGAGATAGGCACGAGCAGCGACCGGCGCTTCCAGTCATACCGTTCGTTCAGCAGACTCTGCCTCGAATGCTCGTTGGCCTTGGGAGATTTGGCGGCCGCGAGCACCCCGAGCGGATCCTCATCCTCGCGCGCTGCGTTCGCCTCTTCGTCGGCCTGTTGGGGCTGCGGCACGGCAACGCCCGGTTCGGGCTGGTCCGCGCGGCAGGTTGCAGCAGGGCGGAGCAGCAACGCTGCAAGCAAGCACACGACATGCACCAGGTGATTCATGGCGGCAACTGTAGAAAACTCCCCGGAGCGGCGATCAACCCGCGGTGGATGCCGATGATGCCAGCCGCTGCAGCGCACCGCCCGAGAGCCGGTACACCGTCCACTCATCCATCGGGATCGCCCCCATCGCCTTGTAAAAATCGATCGCCGGTGTGTTCCAGTCCAGGACCGCCCACTCGAACCGCGTGCAGCCGCGAACACACGCGATCTTCGCCAAGTGCATCAGCAGCGCCTTGCCCAACCCCGCCCCGCGCGCTGAGGGACGCACGAACAGATCCTCGAGATACATCCCCGGCTTGCCGGTCCACGTCGAGTAATTCAGAAAGAAGAGCGCCAGCCCCTGCGCCTGGCCATCAAGCTCCCCGATGATGCACTCGGCCAGTGGCGAGCGGCCGTGGAGCGTGCCGAAGAGCGCGGCACGAATGGACTCAGGCGTGGCGATCGCCTGCTCCGGGGCCTTCTCGTATTCCGCCAGCTCCCTGATGAGCTGGAGGATCAGCGGGATGTCCTCGGTGGTCGCCGGGCGCAGTGAGATCGCGGGCATGCACGATGCTACGCAGCGCGAAGAGGATGACGCGCGGAGCGAGGATCACCGCTTCTCCACCGTCTCCGGTTCCTTTGCCGAGTCATTTGCCACCGCACGGTGCCGCGACGCCTCCTGCAGTGCCGCCTCCGCCTCCATGCGGGCGTTCATCGCCATGGCAGCCTCCATTCGGGCGACCTCCATGGATCGACGCGCCTGATTGACCATGGTCCAGGTGATGCCGATCGAGATGATCAGGGCGATCCCCAGCGCGATGGTGATCGCCAGATGGATGCGCTTCGACATGGTCTGCTCCCTCAAAAGGACCGATTGACAACTCTCCGCGAGCCGCCGGGTGTCTCCGAAACGCTGCCGTGCAAGCGCCATCGCGCGGTCGGGTGCGTGCCCTGCCATGCACAGCTCCCGCTCGATCGCCGCGATGTGATGCGCGAACTCCTCTTCAATCTCATCCCGTGCGCGCTCGGGGTCGATGCGAGTCGCCGCGATGAAGGTTCGTAGGCTCATGCCAGCGCCTCCCTGGCGGACCCCGCGAGCACGCGACCCACGGCGTGCGAGAGCTTCTCCCATTGCTCGACCTCATGTACCAGCCGCTTGCGCCCCGACGGCGTCAGGCGATAGAACTTCGCACGGCGATTGAGCTCGCTGGTTTTCCACTCGTGTGTCAGATCCCCGCGTTTTTCCATGCGATAGAGGGCCGGATACAGCGATCCCTCCTCGACTGCCAGGACTCCTCCCGAACTCCGCTCGATCGCCCGGGCGATCCCGTAGCCGTGGGTCTCGGCGCGCTCCAGGGTGCGGAGGATCATGACATCCAGGGTTCCCTGGAGGATCTCGGGCTGGGCTGGCTGAGCAGTCTTGGGCATGCGTACCTCGATCGTCTAGGTATTATGGCGGCACATACCTAGATTGTCAAGGTAATCACGCCCGGCGTTCCGCGATCGCGGCTGAGCCGCCCGCAAGGCGCTTTGGGCGATCGGTCGAAGGGCTCAATACGCCCAGCAGGAGCAGTCTCCACCGGAGCGGTTGAGGGCATCGTCTCCCAGCGGGGCGCATGAGAATCCATGTGCGCACACGACCGGCTCCGGGGGCAATGAACCGTTGGCGCTCACACGCCAATGCCCACCGAATCTGGCGATCGGTGACCATTCCTGCAGGATGGGAATCGGTGGCAGCGCATGCGGGGCAAACACACCCGCGGCGTGGACTGGCGTACCGCCCACGACCGTCAGGAGGCTCTCGATTCCGCGGATGTGCTCGGGGGGCACGCTGAAGAAGTCCTCGCTCAGCACGGCGAAGTCGGGGAACTGGCCGGCGGCGATCCAGCCCGATTTCGTAGTCTTGACGGATATCACACGTAAGGACAACGCAACCGGAGGGATCCGTTCGCACCTCCAGCTCCGGATTGTGCTTGTCATTCCGACCAGGATCGGTAGGCTGGGGATCTACGAGGCTGGGCCCGGTGCCCGGCCCTCGTCAATTTTCAATGTTTGCCCCGCGGCTGGAGCCCATCCATGAATCGCAATGAACGCGTCACGGCCCGTCTCGCCCGCCTGAACATCGCCGCCTTGATGATCGCCGCGGGGCTTGCTGTGCCCGCGGTGGGCAGTTCCCCGGCGAGCAGCGATTGCGTCGGTTCGGCCACGGTTCAGGTTCGACCCTTCCGCGCCAGCACGTTCAAGCAGTCCGGCCAGGAGCAGGTGGTCGTCGCGTCCTTGGGCCAGGGTGATCAGCAGCAGTTGATCACCGCGTGGTCCAGCCGCCGCCAGCAGGCCGGACGCAGCGGCGTCTACTTCCAGCGTTTTACGGCCGATGGGTCTCCCGTCGGGAGCGAGATGCGCCTGGCCGAATGGCCCGAGTCGCACCAGCGATCCCCGGCGGTCTCGACGATCCGTGATGGTGCGATCGCCGCCTGGCAATCGTGGGGACAGGATGGGGATGCCGGCGCCATCATCGCCCGGCGATTCACCTTCGATCCCACCGCCGAGCCCTCCGCCCAGCTCACCGGCGGTGATGAGGTCCTTATCAACCAGTCGACGGGCGCGGACCAGACGCGACCGATGATCGCCGTCTCGGCCGATGATCGCGTGCTGTTTGCATGGTCGTCAGCCACGGCCGATGGCGCCGGCTCGACCATCAAGGCCCGTGTCTTTGACGCCCAGCTTTCGGCGATCTCGCCCGAGATCGATCTGCTTGCCGGTGAAGACGCATCGGTGATCTCTGCGGCGATGGCATCGGTGGCTTCCGTGAATGATCCGACCGGAAACGCCGCGTTCGCGGTGGCGCTGGCGACCACGTGCGGTGGACTGCCCGATGGGATCCGCATCCAGATGCTCGATTCGGCGGGCCAGCCCGTCGGCACCCCGGCCCTCCTGGGCGGCGGTGAAGGAGCTGGGCTCGCCCAGAGGCGGATCGAGCCGGTGCTTGCGGCCGCTCCCTGTGGATTGATCACGGCCTGGGCGCAGGCTGAAGAGGCCACCGCGGGCGCCGCAACGGCGTATCGCGTCTTTGTCCAGCGGCTCGATCACCACGGCCACGCGATCGATGATCCCACGCCCGTTGCAGGGCCTTCGGGCGAGATCCAGAACGCCCCGGCGATCGAAGTGAACTCGGATGGATCCTTCGTGGTCGCGTTCAACCAGGCCGATGGGGATGGCAATGGTGTGATGGTCCGCCGGTTCGATGCCTCCGGCCGCGCGGAGGGTGAGCCCTTTCTGGCGCATGCAACCAGCGCTGGGGAGCAGCAGCTTGAGCTGTCAGGTGTTCGCCGGAGCGTCGTGCTCTCCGATGGCAGGATTGCGCTGGCCTGGACCGGGGATGCCCAGTCCGGAGACAAGAACTCGGCGAACATCACGCTCCTGGGCGGGGCAGAGATATCGGCCTCAGCGGAGATGGGTGTGACAGCCGACATGCTGGCGGCCTCGTTCACCGACGGTCAGATCCGTTCCGAGGCCGAGATGTCGGCGGCCGAGCCGCACATCCCTCCGACGTTTGACCGGACGGCGATCGACCGCTCCCCGCGGACAATCACCAAGTCAGGTCGCGCAATCGGGTTTGATGCGGTTCTCAACACGGGCTGGACGCCGCCGGATCCGCACATGGCCGTGGGCCCCTCGCACGTGGTGGTGATGACCAACGGCGCGATCGCCTTCTTCCGCAAGTCCGACGGGTTCAAGACTTTCCAGGATGAGATCGAGGATTCGTTCGGCTTCTGGGGCGGCCAGGGCGCCACCGGGTTCGTCTTTGACCCCGAGGTTCTCTACGACGAGACGACCGGCCGCTTCTTCGCAATGGCCGCCGAGGCCAACGCACCACCAAACCAGACCAAGTCCTACGTCCTGATCGCCGTCTCCGACGATTCGGACCCCAACGGCACGTGGTTCAAGTACCGGCTCGACACCTCAGCGCTCGCCGGCAACCTCTTTGACTCCCCGAACATCGGCGTCAGCAACGATGTCGTTCTCATCACCGGCGATGGTTTCGGCGCCGGGACCAACTACCCCGTGTACACGCTGCGCAAGTCCGACATGCTCGCCGGCTTGCCCACATCCTTCGTGCGATCCACCACGCTCGCGACGTCCACTCAATCCGCGGGCATCCCGCCCGTCAGCTACGACAGCCCGCCGGCGATCTATATGCTCGAGCACCAGGAGGGGAGCAACCGCACGCAGCTCCGCCTGATCGCCCTCACCAACCCGTTCACGGGCCCGACATTCACGACGTTCAACCTGACCGTTCCCACGTACAGCGCGCCCGGGGATCCCGTGCAGATGGGCACTTCGTCCCGCCCCGAGAGCTTCGATGCCAGGTTCTGGTCCGTGGCGTTCCGCAACGGCAAGCTGTGGGGAACCCACCACATCAACTCCACCGTGCAGGCCCGTTGGTACGAGATCGCCACCAACAACTGGCCGACATCGGGCGCGCCGACGCTGGTGCAGTCGGGCCTCATCAATCCCGGCGCGGGGATCAATACATCGTTCTCGGCGATCACCGCGACCGCGAGCGGGCACGCCGCCATGACCTATGCGTACTCGTCATCCTCGAACTTCCTGTCGATGGCGACCTCACATCGGTTGTATTGCGATGCCCCGGGAACGATGCGTGCGCCCGTCATCCACAAGGTCAGCACGGCGGCCTACACCTCCGGTCGCTGGGGAGACTATTCTGCCGTGCAGACCGATCCGGTCGATGTCCGCAAGTTCTGGGCCGTGCATGAGTACGCGATCGGCGGCTCCTGGCGCACCTGGGTGCAGAGCATCGATCGCGACTTGTGCCCCGACGAATGCCCGGCCGACTTTGACGGCTCGGGGTTTGTCGACACGGACGATTATGATGCGTTCGTGGAGGCCTTCGAGGCCGGCACGGACGATGCGGACTTCGATGGCTCGGGCTTTGTCGACACCGACGACTTCGATGCCTTTGTCGAGGCATTCGAGGCCGGCTGCTAGGAACGGCAGTTCGATCGCTCGACTTGTGGCGCCGTCTTCACGGCGTTCAATGTCGATCGCTCGGGGTTCGTCGACCTTGACGACTTCGTCGCCTTTATCCTGGCGTTCGAGTCCGGATGCTGAGCGCTGGGCCCGACCGCGGCTCCCGGGAATCCGTCTCGTGTCAATGGCTCGTCTCATCTACACTTGACTCCGCAAGGAGTCAGTCATGGCCGACCTGTCGGTGGAAAGGGTGTTCGCGTGCGTGGGCACGGGGATGCTCGCGCTCGCCGGTGCGCCCGCGAGCGGCCAGTCCCAGGATTTCGCCGAGTCCAACCCAGGCCAATGGAGCACGTTCGCATCGGACAACGCCCAGGCATCGACCGCGAGCGAGACGATCCGCAAGAAGGATGGCGCTTCGGGGATCCGCTTCACGACGCTCAGCGGGTTTGACACGGGGGTGAAATTCCCCGCCGATCCCAACCTGAACTTCAACGCCGCGTCGTTCAACTACCTGACGTTCTGGGAGTATCCAGAGAACTCGACTCCCATCGGCTGGCAGGGTGAGCAGCCCATCGTCGTCATCACGACCGGGACCGGCACGCTAACCCTGACGCCGGACGCCCAGTTCACCCCCAATTTCGCCTGGAAGCTCTTCAAGGTCCCGCTCGCCGGCGGGGATGGCTGGTCACTCTCAACCACCGGCTCTCCCGACATCACCGATATCGATCAGATCGAGATCCATCACGACACGTGGGATGCCGGCTTCTCGATCGTCTTCGACGGTGTGCGGTTCATGCAGCTCGACCCCGATTCGCTTCCCCCGCCCGGGCCTCCGCCGCCGGCGGGCGTTGATCCCGACATCATCGAGAGCCGCGTCCTCCTCTACATGTTCGACCCGATCATGGAGAACTTCGGCGGTCAGCGGATGCACAGCGTCTACGGCTGGCAGGATCCGCTCGAATTGTCCGAGCAGATCCGGCAGGACTTCCTGACCAGCAGCCACGGCCGCGCCCGCTTCCAGATCGTCCAGACCGTGCTTGCCGATGAGTATCCGCGCTTCCAGGACGGCTTCCGCCACACCGATGAATCGTTCGCCGAGGACTGGCAGAACCATATCTTCCACGAGAGCACCTTCGACTACGTCGCCTTCGCGCAGGCGCACGACCTTCCGGCCCGCGTCGATGGGGGTGAGTTCGATGAAGTCTGGCTCTACGCACCCCCGATCGCCGGCATGTACGAGTCATGCATGGCCGGTCAGGGCGGCTACTGGATCAACGGCCCGACGTACCCGGAGGCCGGCGGTCAGCGGGCGTATGCGATCATGGGATGGAACTTCGAGCGGGGAGTGGGGGAGGCGATCCACTCCTTCGGCCATCGCGCTGAGGGGATGATGGTGCAGGTCTATGGATCCTGGACCTCGGATCGCTCCAACACCTGGAGCCGATTTGCGCTCATCGACATCAACGCCCCGGGATTCGGCGGTGTCGGCAATGTCCACTACCCGGTGAATGGTGAGAGCGACTACGACTACGGCAACCCGCGCTTCGTCGAGAGCAACGCGGATGCCTGGCTGAGTTATCCGGATCTCAACGATGACACGCGGGCGATCAACTTCCACGAGTGGTCCCCGCTGGAGGCCGACACGCAGCGTGAGTACCTCAACTGGTGGTACGCGCACATGCCCCACGTCCCAGGCCGGGCGCCGGATTTCTACCTCGCCAACTGGTGGCGATACCTGCTGGACACCGACCAGTTCAAGGCGGGCCGCCCGAGCCTGCGGCTCACGATCGGCCAGCCATCCGTCGAGATCACAACGCCCGAGTACGGAGCAACCGTTACCGGAATCGTTCCGGTCATCGCCGCCGCCGAGGTCGATGGCGCACTGGGTCGCGTCGATTTCTACATCGATGGCATCTACCGCGGCACGGACTACATCGCGCCGTACATCTTTGAATGGAACACCGCCGGCGCCGGCGGCGCGCACACGTTGCTCGCCAAAGCCTACGAACTGCAGAACGGCACCGAGGGCATCTCCGGGATCGTCCTGGTCAATGTACCATGCGATGCCGACTTTGATGGTTCGGGATTCGTGGATACCGACGACTTCGATGCTTTCGTTCACGCCTTCGAGGCCGGTGGCGATGAGGCCGACTTCGACGGCTCGGGCTTCGTTGATCTTGACGATTTCATCGCCTTCATGCACGCCTTTGAATCCGGTTGCTGATTCGGACCACGTCCGAGTAGCAGGAATCCATGCTCATCCGGTGTTTCCGCCGGCCTGGTGTCATGAATTTGGACTTCGCGCAGCGGCCAGGCCGTGATACAGTTCGTGAATCGTTGAGGGGCACGCATCGTGATGTCCAGCATGCCTCGACGCCCCCCATTCTCATCCCCATCGATGCGACTGTGCATCTCCTGGCCGCTCGCTTCGCTCTTCTGCTCCGCCGCGCTCGCCGGGCCCGATCTGTCGAATTGGGGAAGCCCGCAGCCGAGCTCCGCGGTCGCCGCGGCCGCACTCTCGGGCCGGTACGCCGCCGCCGATACCGGAACCGACACGGTCATCATCCGAAACGTCGATCAATCCGTGGTGCGCACCATCACCCGGGCTGAGCTTGCCGCGATGCTCCCGTGGATGACCCTTGACGCCTCCGGGGATGGCCCCAACGCCCTGGCCCTCACCGATTCGGGACGCCAGCTCTTCATCGCCATCCACGATGCCGCGGCCGCCGGCGATGCACTGCCGAGCGATGCCATCCTCCGCTACGACACGCTGACCGACTCGCTCGCCGTCTTCCTTCGGCTTGAGCTCTTCAGCTCCGATGCGCCGGCCTACAGCGCACTGGTTCACCACAAGGGCCGGCTGTACATCGGCATCCCCGGCGGCCTGCGGGTCTTTCGCGCCCAGATGAACGATCTTTCCGGCGTTTTCCTATACAACTCCATGCTCACCCCATCGGTGGTCGCCACCGGCCTGGCGATCGATCGCGGTCAGGGCACGCTCTACGCCGCGTCGGGCACCACGATTTCTCGTGCCGCGATCACGGGTGGGAACAGCCTCTCATGGACAAGCGTCGGAACACTTTCCAGCGTGCGATCCTTGGCGTACAACGAGCACTTCGGCGGCCCCGCCAATCCCGGCCTCTACGCGCTCGTCGGCGATGGCGCCACCGGCACGATCTGGTTCATCACCCCGGACCAAGCTCGCGGCAACAGCCAATTTGTTCCTGCGATCTACACAACCGCGGCGGGAGATTGGCGGGACCTCGCCCCGACCGCCGATGGCCAGATGCTGCTCTCGACCAGCGCTGCGACGCTCGCGCTCCGTGATACATCCGACACGCGCCTCTCGTACCCCGCGTGGCAGGCCGATGAGTTCAACCAGGTTGTCAACTTCGCCAAGAGCCTGGTCACCACCGGTCCCGGCAATGGCGGCGGTCCCGTCGGCTGGGTGATCGATGGAGATGTCCAGATCGGCTGGACCCGGTTCCATCCGGCAACCCCCGATGCGGCTGCGTGGGCGATCCTGCTCCTGCTTGCAAGCGATCGCATCAACGCGGATCCCGATGCCCCCCCCATGGTCCGCTCGATCATGACCCGCTACGCGGGGCTCGCCGCCGACGGTGTCAAACCCTCTCGGACCGCCGATGGCATCTTCCGCCACTGGATCGACCCGTACACCGGCGGTGTCAAGAGCGCGTGGGATCCCGAGTTCGCGACCATGAGCACGATGAAGATCGTGCTCGCGGCCGCCCGCGCTCGCGTGTACTGGCCCGCGGATCAGCAGATCCGCGAGGCAGCCGAGGCGATCATCTGCGGGGTCACCAATCACGATGCCTACTTCACCGGCGCCAACTACGCGATGGCCCTGAGGGGAAACGCCGGTGGAGGCGGAACCGTGTTCTCAACCGGCTTCCATGAAGGCATCATGTTCGCGGAGCAGGCCGGGTTCTACGGCGGCACGCAGGGCCAGAATGCGTGGAACTTCTGGAATGATCGGGGGAGCTTCCTCTCCGCGAGCCTTGTCAACGGCCACTCGACCGCGACCAACATCGCCGGCTCGTTCCTTCCCGCGTTCATCACGATGTACGCCAACCAGTTGATCCCCGACTTCCGCACCGATCCGGCGTGGGCGAGCCACACGCGGAATTTGCGGCTCTCGCACGCCGCCTGGACCGACGACAACGCCCCTAAGTACAACACCGTCTTTTCCGCCGGCACCACCAAGGAACAGTGGGGGGGCTACCACGCCGACTCACTGACCAACCACCCCGGTGATCTCACGACATTCACATCGCTCGAAGCCATGTGCACAGGAACGGCGACCGGCGCAGCCGCCGGTCCTCAATCCCCCGAAGCGATCGCCGCGTATCACGCCTACCGCATGGGCGCCCGCCAGACCTTCCTCGGCGGCGCCAGCATCCTCTATCGTCGGTCGAACATCGACCCGTCCTACCAGCCCAACTCCGCCGGCCTCCCCGATGTGGCGATCGGCGGACTCGGGCTCGCCGAGCTTCTCTCTCCGGGCATTACCGATTCCGTGCTCGCGATCGGATACCCGCCCTGTCCCCTCTGCCCCGCCGATGTCGACGGCTCGGGCTTCGTCGATATCGAGGACTACACAACTTTCGTGTTCGCCTTCGAGGCAGGCATCGACGATGCCGACTTCGATGGCTCGGGGTTTGTGGATATCGAGGACTTCACGGCGTTCGTGACGGCGTTTGAAAGCGGCTGCTGACAAACCTCACCGTCCGCGTTACATATCGAGCGTTTTGACGATGCGATCGATTCGTAACGGACATCCATCGCCGATGAGCTGAAAAACCCCCTAAACTCCGCCCGCATGCCTACCACGCCACACCGTCTCGCCGCGATCACGCTCGCGGCCGCCGCCGTCACCGCCCACGCCCAGACCTTCGTCAGGGATGGCCAGTCGCGATCCATCAGCACCTGGGCCGCCAAGGGGCTCATGCAGAACCCGGTTGCCATCTGCTTCGACTGGCAGGGCAACATGTACATCGCCGAGACCGACCGCGCCGGCAACGCGGTCGCCGACACCCGCGGCCTGGGACACCTCAACGCCGTCGAGGAAGACCTCCAGTTCAATTCCGTCGAAGATCGCCGGGCGCAGATCCACCGCTGGACCGCGCAGGGATCCTTCCCGCCCGATTTCTTTACACGCCGTGAAGATCGCGTGCGCATCGTCCGCGATGCCGATGGCGATGGGATCGCCGAGACATCATCCGTGTTCGCCGGCGGCTTCAACGGTGAGCTCGATGGCATCGGCGCGGGCGTCCTCTGGCACGACAACAGCATCTACTTCAGTTGCATCCCCGATCTCTGGCGATTGACACCGTCGAATGATCCCTTCGTTGCGGAGACGCGCACGAGTCTCTCGCATGGCTACGGAATCCGCTGGTGCTTCTACGGACACGACCTCCACGGCCTGACCCTCGGGCCTGATGGCCGCATCTACTTCTCGATGGGGGATCGCGGGTTCAACATCACCACCAAGGAAGGCAAGCACTTGGTTGGCCCCGATCGCGGCGGCGTCTTCCGCTGCTGGCCCGATGGCTCCGAGCTCGAGCTCTTCTACCAGGGACTGCGCAACCCGCAGGAGCTGGCCTTCAACGAGATCGGAGAACTCTTCACCGGCGATAACAACTGCGATTCGGGTGACCTGGCCCGCGTGGTGCATGTCGTCGAGGGTGGCGATTCCGGCTGGCGACAGGATGTCCAGTCACTCGAATCCAGGGGCCCCTGGAACCGCGAGGCGATCTGGAAGACGCTCAAGGATGTCAGCGGCCCCGCTCGCCCCGCGTGGACCCTACCCCCGATGGAGTACTTGTGCGCGGGCCCCTCGGGGATCGCCCTGTACCCCGGCACCGGTGAATCCAGCAAGTATGAGGGCTGCCTCTTTCTTGTCGATTTCTACGGCTCGGGCTCCACGGTCCACGCCTTCCGCCCGACGCAGGATGGCGCTGGGTTCAAAGTCACCGATCACGTTGAGTACTACAAGGGTGTCACCGTCACCGACATCGCCTGGGGCTACGACGGCCGGCTGTACATGAGCGATTGGGGTGGGGGGTGGGAACCCAACCCCAACGGAATCGTGCTGACCGTGAAGAACGACACGGTGCATGCCGATGCCGGGGAATCAGCGGCGATCAGGCAGGTGCGGGAGTTCTTCAAGGCCGGCATCACTTCGCGCCCCGTGGAAGAGCTCCTGGGCCTGCTCGGACACCGGGATCAGCGCATCCGGCTCGCCGCCCAGTACGAGCTTGCCTCACGCGCCACAACCAACATGGATGAACAGGAAAGCCGCCTGGGCATCCGCATCGGTGATGCGCTTGCCGGGATCGCAGCCGATTCCAAGCAGCCGGCGATCAAGCGGTACCACGCGATCTGGGGCATTGGTCAGATCGCGCGAAAGCTCCCATCTGCCGCCGATCGCCTGGCGCCGCTGCTCTCCGATCCGGAAGCCGAGATCCGCGCCCAAGGCGCCAAGACGCTCGGTGATCTCGCCAGCCCCGCCTCCGGGAAAGAAGCAGGCACGTACATCGCCCTGCTGAACGATCCCTCACCCCGCGTCCGGCTCTACGCAGCACAGGCACTCGGCAAGCTCCAGCACAAGCCGGCGATCCGGCCGCTCCTGGAACTGCTCGATCGCGCGAGCAACACCGATCTCACCCTCCGTCACGCCGCCGCGTACGCCTTGTCGATGATCGAGGACCCCGACCAGACCGCATCGCTCGCCGAATCCATGAGCCCAGCCGCTCGACTCGGTGCGGTCATGGCTCTGCGGCTCATGTCGAGCCCAGGCGCTGCACATTTCCTGAACGACTCCGATGCGACCGTCGCCATCGAATCCGCCCGCGCCATCTATGACCTGCGCCTTTCCGGCGGCATGCAGTCGCTCGCCGAAGCGCTCGCGGGCCCCATCCCCGCCGATCGCGCCACCGAGCCGTTCCTCCGCCGTGCCATCGAAGCCAACGTCTACCTCGGTGATGATGAATCCGCCGACCGGCTCGCCGCTTTCGCCGCAACCTCAGCGATCGATGCGCAATGGCGCATGCTCGCCCTCCGACGCCTTGCCGACTGGAGCAAGCCCCTCAAGCGCGAGGGTGTCTGGGGCAACTGGGCCGATTACCCCGCCCGCTCGGAGGAGGCGATCCGCAGCGCTGTCCGCTCACACATCTCCAAGGTGCTCGAGTCCGCCTCCGGCGTTGACAAGCTGGCATCTCTCGCCCGTGAACTCCAGGCACGCTACTCCGCCGATCTCACCCCGGAGCAGATGCTCGCCGAGATCGCCGACACCTCCAAGTCCCCCGAACTCCGCCGCGTCATGCTCGATCGCGTTGCATCAGGTCATCCAAGCCAACTCGCAGCCGTCTGCGAATCAGTGCTCGCCAATCAAGCCACCGGGGAACTCCGGATCCGCGCAGAACAGCTTCTCGCCCGCGCCGATGCAGATCGCGCGATGACCTACTTCGTCAAAGCTGCCGCCACCGGAGAAACCAAGGATCGCCAGCGAGCCGTCCGCCTCCTCGGCCAGATCGATTCGGATGCCGCACGTACCGCGCTCAACGACATGGCCGATCGCCTGCGTACCGGCATGCTCAGCCCCGCCCTCGGCCTGGAGGTCTATGACGCCGCGATGCGCCTGCCCCCCAGCTACCCCGCCCGCCGGCTCGCCGAGTCAATCGGCAGCGAGGGTGTGCGTCCGCTTGGGTTCTCCACGGCCCTTCTCTCCGCGGGTGGAGATCCCGCGATCGGCCGGGAGCTCTTCCTTCATCACAAGTCCGCCGAATGCCTTCGCTGCCACATCATCCAGGGCAACGGCGGGATCGCCGGTCCCGAACTCACCCACATCGCTGTCCGGTCTCCGACCAGCAAGATCATCGAATCGATCGTCGAGCCCACGGCGGTGATTGCCTCCGGCTACGGAGCGGTCTCCGCGATGCCGCAGATGACGTTGATCCTCACGCCGCATGAAGTCCGGGATGTCGTAGCGTACCTTGCAACCCTGAAGCCGGGATCAGGTTCAGGAGATCACACCTCCGGCCACGGGATCCCTTCAAACAGCGCGGACGCCGCGTCGGGCGAAGCCCATCCGGCCACGACCGGACACGCCGCCGGTTCTGCGAGCTCAGAGGATGGCATCTGGCCGTCGAGGGCCGCCGCGTTCCTGCTGCTGCCCGTGACTGTCATCGTCACGGCGCGAGCCCTGCGGCGATCACCCGCGGCTTGAATCGCGCTGCGAGCATCTCTCCCTCCAGGCGTACGATTCCCGCCCCCAGCGGTTGATCGGATCCATGATTCACCGCCATCAAGGAATCGCCATGCTGCATCACACGCGCCCGGTGATCGTTTCGCTGCTCTCCATGCTGGCCGGCTCCGCCAGCCCGGCCATCACGACCGCGGTGATGCTCAGTTCGCTCGGGAGCGCCGCTTCGCTCGCCTCCGCCCAGGAAGTCAAGTTCGAGAAGTACAAGCTATCCAACGGCATGACCGTGATTCTCCACGAGGACCACTCGCTCCCGGTCGCGACCATCAACACGTGGTATCGCGTCGGCGCACAGGATGAGCCCCCGGGCCGCTCTGGATTCGCCCACCTCTTCGAGCACCTGATGTTCATGGGCACCAAGCGCATCCCTGGAAATCAGTTCGATGTCCTCATGGAATCCGGCGGCGGCGCCAACAACGCATCCACAGACCTCCACCGCACCAACTACTACTCCTGGGGCCCCAGCAAGCTCCTCCCCACACTCCTCTGGCTCGATGCCGATCGCCTCGAGGATATGGGCCTGCAGATGAATCTCGACAAGCTCAACAAGCAGCGCGATGTCGTCCGCAACGAGCTGCGCCAGGTCGTCGAGAACGAGCCCTACGGCAAGGCCGCCGAGGCCGTCTACAAGCTTCTCTACACGCCCGACCACCCGTACTACTACGGCGTCATCGGCACCCACCAGGATCTCGAAGCCGCCAACGTTACCAACGTCAAGGACTTCTTCGCCAACTTCTACGTGCCCAACAACGCATCGCTCGTGGTCGCGGGCGATTTCGATTCCGCCGCGATCAAGCCCCTGATCGAGCAGCTCTTCGGTACACTCGCCGCCGGCCAGCCCGTCATCCGCAAGTACGCAACACCTACCGAGCCCATCCCCGGCAAGCTCCCCGGCGCCAAGCGGTTCACCGCGATCGACAGGGTCGAGCTGCCCAAGGTCGAGTTCACATACCACAGCCCGATTGCCTTCGGCCCCGGCGATGCCGAGATGGAGCTCGCCGCCAAAGTGCTCGCCGATGGCAAGGCCAGCCGCCTCTACAAGCGCCTCGTCATTGATGAGAAACTCGCTTCCGAGGTTTCCGCAGCCCAGCAGGGCTTTCCCCTCGGTGGACTCTTCCAGGTCGCCGTGCTTGCAAAGCCCGATGCCGACCTGGACAAGGTCGAGGCGATCATGGATGATGAGCTTGCCAGGTTCCTCAAGGATGGCCCGACCACCGCTGAGCTCGATCGCCAGAAGGCCGACATCGAGCTCGCAAGCCTCACCAACCTCCAGAACATCGAGCGTAAGGCCGACAAGCTCAACGAGTACGAGTATTACTGGGGCGATCCCAACGGCTTCAAGCGCGATCTAGACCGCTACCGCAACGCCACACCCGCCGCCGTCAAGGACTGGTCACTCAAGACCATCAAGCCCGATGCCCGCGTGATTGTCCGCGTCCTCCCGGAAGAACCGCGCCGCGCCACATCTCCGCGCGACACGCGTCCGGCCGATTCAACCGAAGGCTCCTTCGCACTCCCCCCGGTCCAGAGCCTCTCACTCAACAACGGCCTGAAGGTGCATGTCTGGACCGACAAGGAGCTGCCGCTGGTGGCGATCCGGTTGATCGCCCAGCCGGGCGGAGCACTGGATGCCCCCGGCCGTGAAGGCTTGGCCTCGATCGCCGCCCAGATGATGAGCGAGGGCGCCGGCGAGCTGGATGCGCTCGCCTTCGAGAACGCCGTCCAATCCATCGGCGGCGCCTTCCGTACCACCGCCGATCACGAGACCATCGATGCATCGATGACGGTCCTCAAGCGCAGCCTCGACAAGGGCGCTGCACTGTTTGCCGATGCCATCCGTCGCCCGCGATTCGAGGCCAAAGACTGGGATCGCGTCAAATCGCTCACGCTCGATGACCTCCGCCAGCGGAGCCAGGTCCCCGCCTCGATCGCAGGCGTGGTCGGAGATCGCCTCCTCTACGGCGATGCCAACCCCTACGCGTGGTCCACCGATGGCACTGTCAAGACGGTTGCGAAGATGACCCTCGATCAGGCCAGGCAGGCGTGGGGGTCGATCATCCACCCCGGAAACTCCTCGCTCCTGATCGCCGGTGACATCTCCTCCGATGAGGCACGCTCCATCAGCGAGAGACTCTTTGGGGATTGGGAGCCCGGCGCTGCACAGCCCAATTCAAGCGCCGATTACGCGATCCCATCGCACGATGGCCTGCGTGTCGCCTTGGTCGATCGCCCCGGCGCCACCCAGACCTACATCCGCTTCATCGCCCCCGGCGTCAAGTACTCCGATCCGCAGCGCATCGAGCGCAGGCTCCTCAACACGCTCCTGGGCGGCAGCTTCACCAGCCGCCTCAACCAGAACCTACGGGAAGACCACGGCTACACCTACGGCGCCCGCTCCCGCTACGACATGCAGATCTCCGCCGGCAGCTTCACAGCCGGCGCCGGCGTCCAGGCCGAGGTCACCGGCGAGGCGATCAAGGAGTTCTTCAACGAGTTCGATCGCCTCCGCAAGGGCGATGTCAAGGACATCGAGGCAACGAAAGTTCGCGAAACCCTCCGCTACGAGACCGTCCGCGGCTTCCAGGGTCTCTCGGGCATGCTCTCGGCTGCCGGTGGCCAGCTCGTGCATGGCCTCCCCTTCGACGCCATCACGAAGGATCTCGACCGCGCCGGCAAGGTCACAGCGCCCGAACTCAACAAGCTCGCCGGCTCGGCCCTGCCAATCGATCGCGGGGTACTAGTGCTTGTCGGCGACAAGCAGCTCATCCTCGATCAGATCAAGGACCTCAAGTTGCCGACGCCGGTCGAGTACGATACCGAGGGAAATCGCGTGGGCTCGAACCCCAGCGGCTCAGCCAAGTAAGATGGATGGGTGCCGGCTCCGCAGCCAAATCGCGGTATTGCACGGTTCGCGCGCCGGGCGCTTCCTGCGCTGGCAGCGCGTTGGCTGATGATCTTGATCGCCATGAGTGTTCCGATCGCGATCGGGCTCCTTGTTTCCAGTGAAAGACCGATAGATGCGAGCTTCCGCAGGCCACGGATCTGGGAACGCCCCCTGATTCCGGATCGCGGCCGCATGCCGTACATGCTGCGCCGATGGAGCGGTATCGAGATTGAAACCCGCACTGGTCCCCACGAGTACGTGCGCCGGGCCTTCGGCTTCCCGCTCCCGTTCATGTATTGCGACCAAGTCGGACCCCTCGCGAGTTTCGGCACCGCCAGGACAGCCATCCGAGAATGGCATCACGCGATCCGCATCCACGATGGCACATGCCCGCGATGGATACCGGCGATCATCCCGACCGGCGTCTACTGGCCGTACTTCGCGGCCAACTTCGTCGTGACCGCGCTGGCGATCGAGCTCGTACTACTGGGGGTCGTGCGGCTTCGTGGGATCCGCCGAGCCCGAAGAGGATTGTGTGTCGGCTGCGGCTATGAACTCGGATCTGCAGCCATGTGCCCCGAGTGCGGGATGCCTGCCGCAAAGACAGCTACGGCAACGGCTCCCGCCAGTCCTCAATAATCTCTCGGCGCATCGCCGCGTGTCCATCCGCGAACACGGCGTTGAAGCCGCTCCCGTTCATCAGCGGCGCGAACGCATCGCTCCGCCCCCCGTGAAACCGCCCCAGCCGCGTCTTGCAGTGCGCTTCATCACGGAAATCCAGCACGCTCGCCGTTCGCGTCGGAGGCGCACCGGTCGTCACGTTGGGCACCGCCGCATCCAGGAAGATCGGCGTATCGCTCGGCCTCTGCAGCAGATCCAGGCGGACATGCACGGTTGTGCCCTCGGTGTCGAAGTTGTCGCGATCACCCGGTCTGCCGGCGTGCCCGGTCACGTTGATCGCGTACGTCCGCGTCATGTCCCGTCCATAGAAAGCCCGCGAGCTCGGGCACACCAGCATCGACTTGGACACGTACAGCTCATCGGCATTGGTTCCCCCCATGCCGATCGACTGCTGCATCACCAGCGCCCAGTTGGGCGGCTTGTCGTACGGCCTGCCCAGCGCGGGGGTCATCCCCTTGTACTGGTCCGCGTACGTCCGGCACACGATGAAGATCTGCGACAGGTTCGAAGCGCACTGCGTCGATCGCGCTGCCTCGCGAGCCGTTCCCAGCGTGGGCAGGAGCAGCCCGATCAGCAGCGCCACGATGGCGATCACGATCAGAAGTTCGATGAGCGAAAAGCCCCTTCGCACGCGCAACGATAGATGCCCTGTGGCTTGAGCCCCCTGTACTCGCCGCCGCGGGGGCCACAAATCCCATGAAAACCACCGGCTACGGTCGGTGCAAGGTCGGCGTTTTTTCGGATCTACCCCTGCACACCCCGATACCCGCTCCCCAGCTCTCCGACCCGATGGATCGCAATCGCGTTGGTCATCTTGGGTTTGCCCAGGGGCTTGCCGGCGACCAGGACGATCGGCTGCCCTTCCCGCACCAGCCCCTGCTCCAGGAGGTATCTGTCCACCTGCTCGTTCCACTCACCCAGCGTCCCCGATGCCGGCGGGCGAGCGCACACGGCGTACACGCCACGCAACAGCGCCATCCGCCGGGTCGCCCGGATGCTGGATGAATAGGCGATCACCGGGATCCGAAACCCGTTCTGGCTCAAGTAGCGGGCCGTGCCCGTGCGCTCAGACCAGCAGACGACCGCCGCCGCTCCGATGTCGCAGGCGATCCGCCAGGCACCTCGGCACAGCGCTGCGATCGGGATGTGCGACTGCACCAGCCTCGTGGGTGAGCTCTCTTCCACCGGCTGGCTGGCGATGTGATCCTCCGCAGCCAGCGCGATGCGTGTCATCGTCTCCACCACGTTGACCGGGTGCTTTCCGGTCGCCGTCTCAGCGCTGAGCATCACCGCATCCGTCCCATCAAAGATCGCGTTAGCGACGTCCGTTGCCTCCGCCCTCGTGGGGGTCACGCTCTCGATCATCGATTCGAGCATCTGGGTCGCCACGATGCATGGCTTGCCTGCCTGGTTGCACGCCCGCACGATCGCCTTCTGCGCCACCGGCACAATGGCGATATCCATCTCGACGCCCAGGTCCCCGCGAGCCACCATCACCCCGTCCGCCGCGTCGATGATCTCCTCCAGGTTCTTGATCGCCTGGGGCATCTCGATCTTGGCGATGATGGGCATGCTCGCCGTCTCGCCGTGGGCATCCTTCCTCGGGTCCGATGGCCGCGCCGACTCCAGGTGCGTCCGAAGCTGATGGATCTCCTCGGCCTTGCGCACGAACGACAACGCCAGGAAATCCATCGAGTTCTCGACCGCCCAGTCCACGCACTGCCAGTCCCGATCGCTGATCGCCGGCGCTGACAGGTCGCTCTCGGGCAGATTGATCCCCTTCCCGCTGGTCACCAGGCCACCGGATATCACGCGGCACAACAACTCACCGCCATCCGCCGCACGATCGATCGCCAGCAGTCGGATCGCGCCATCATTGATCAGCACGCGATGGCCCGGCGTCGCCTCATCGATCAGCGGCTCATACGTCGTCCCGAAGATCGCCCGGGGCATGTCCCCCGCCGGCTCGGCAAACGCCATCGCCACCCCGCGCCGGAACACGACATCTTGCCCCCGCTGGAGCATGATCCCCGTCTCCGGCACCTTACCTACCCGGATCTTGGGGCCCTGCAGATCCCCCAGCGCGGCAATCGGCCGTTCCAGCTCCGCCGACACCTCCCGCACCACCTCCAGACGCCGGGCGTGGTCCTCAAGCGTCCCGTGCGAGAAGTTGAAGCGAAAGACGCTCACCCCCGCCTCGATCAGCTTCCGCACCATCTCGTGCGAATCGCTCGCTGGCCCGATGGTCGCCACGATGCGGGTAAGGGTCCGGCGGACCGCGTTCAATGAAGATGGGGTTTCGATCGCTGGCGACGGCATGCCGTAGAGTATCGGCTTCTACCCACCCAGAAGCCGCATCGCGGCCAGTGCAATTCCATCAATAACACCACGGGCAAAGCCCTCGCACCGGCCCTCGTTCGCCTGGTCGAGCGCCGACAGGTACGCGCCGCGATGCGCCACCTCGATGATCCCCGGCGGATAACCATGCCGCAGCAGGTGATGATTCATCAGGAGTCTTGCGGTCCTTCCGTTGCCGTCATCAAGCGGATGCACCGCGACAAAGTTGTAGTGCAGTTCGGCGGCCTGAAGCGCCGTGTGCATGCCGGGCCTGCGAGCCAGTTCCAGCAATCCGGGGATCAACTCCGGGAACTTCTGCGCGCCCGGCGGAACATGTCGTGACCCGGCGATCAGAACGCGTCCAGTCCTGAATCGTCCGGCCGATCGATCATCGATGTCCGCGAGTATCTGCCGATGCGCCGCCAGTACATCCTGCTCCGACAGCGGCTGATCGAGCGGCCTGCTCTCCACCCACGACTCGATCAGCCGAAGAGCACGATCGTGATTCCTGGCCTCGTAAATCTCCCGCAGGGGCCGGCCGGCCGGCGGCGCCTGCCCCTCGATGACCAGTCGAGTCTCGCGCAGCGTCAGCGTGTTCCCCTCGATCGCGTTTGAGTTGTACGTGATCTCGATGCGGAGCGAATCGAGCGAATTCACAGGCACCTGCCCCTGGTTTCGCGCCGATCGCTAGCGATCGGCCGATACATCCAGCCGGGCGAGTTTGCCGGCCAATGCCTGCGTCAGCTCCCGGAACGCTCGCGGCGGTTCTGGCGGGTTTGGAATCGTGTCGCTCACGCCGCGGATGCTCCACACCGAACGAAAAACGCAGCGCCACGGGGCGCTGCGTTCATGATGCACGAATCGCAATGCAGAGTCAATTCTCGGGCACGTTGTTCCCGGTCACGATCTCCCGGAACTTCTGACGCAGCTTCTTGGTGATCGGCCCCTCTCCGGGCGACACCTTGGTCGACTGGGTAATCGTGCCCTTGCCGTCGTGCCGGTCGATCTGCGAGACGCCGATGATCTCCGCCGCCGTGCCCGTCAGGAACACCTCATCGGCCGTGAGCACATCTTCAACCCGCATGTTCTTCTCGATGCACTTGTAACCCAGCGCCGGCGCCAGCTCCCGGGCCACGAACCCGCGCGTGACGCCTTCGAGGATCCCCGCATCGCTCGGCGGTGTGTACAGCACCCCGTCCTTGATCGTGAAGATGTTGTCGCCCGATCCCTCGGTGATGAAGCCCTCCATGTTCAGCATGATCACCTCATCGCAGCCGAAGTCGATCGCCTCGCACTTGGCCAGGATGTTGTTCAGGTAGTTCAGGCTCTTGATCCGAGGATCAAGGCACGCTACTGGCGTCTTGGGACGGTTGGCGACAATCACCCGCATCCCCGCCTCGTACGCCTCCGCCGGGAACAGGCGGATCTGGTCTGCGATGCAGATCACACCCGGCTCGGGGCATCGCCGGGGATCCAGCCCCAGCGTTCCGAACCCGCGCGTGATCACCAGCCGGATGTACCCCTCCGTCAGCTCATTGGCCTCGATGCAGCGCCGCTGGATCTCGACCATCTCCTTGACCGGCACCGGGATCTTCAGCCGGATCGCCTCCGCGCAGCGGTACAGCCGATCCATGTGCTGCTGGCACTTGAAGATCTTTCCGCGATAGATGCGAATGCCTTCGAACACGCCGTCCCCGTACAAAAGCCCGTGGTCATAGACGCTCACCACGGCCTTGCTCTTGGGCAGAAGCTCACCGTTGACCCAGATGTACGGGCGATCCTGCTGGTCTAGAGCTTCCACCGAAGGTGAGACTCGGGTGGTGTGGGAAGTGGGGGGAGCGGTGGTCATACGCACCTCCAAGGGCCGTCGTGCAGACTGGCTCTGGTGGACCGGCCCCGTGCCGCGAGGGGTGCGGGCGGTAACGGTCCGAGAACTGCGGATACCGCGCTCACGGTGAGCACGGACGGAGATAGTACGACGCTTCGGTCACGTTGTTTGAGTCCACCTCGAATGAAGCGGGGTTTGTTGGGGATCTTTCGAGGATTCAGCCCCGGTACCGGCCGCCAGAATCCGCCCGGCGAGGTCTATCAGTCCATCCGGGCTTGCCGGGATGACTCCACGAATCGCTCGAAGGCTGCCAGCGTCTCGGTGCTGACGTGGTGCTCGATCCCTTCGGCATCCGTCTCGGCGGTCGCCTGCCCCACCCCCAGGCACCGCAGCAGGGCCACAACGATGTCGTGTCGCCGCCGGGATCGCTCGGCGAGCCTGCGACCGACATCCGTCAGGAAGATCGACCGGTAGGGCTTTGCGGTCACCAGCCCATCCCGCTGGAGTCGCGCGATGGTGCGCACAACCGTGACGTGGGAAACCCCGATGCAGCGGGCGACATCGACGACCCTGGCCTCCCCGGCGGTCTCGATCAGTGCGGCGATCGTCTCGACGTAGTCCTCGGCGATTTCAGAGGCGTGGGCCTTGCGCGTGCGGCGATGAATCTCGGCCTGCTTGGCCGGTGGCACGGCTCCGGGACCGCCCTCGGCTGTAGGCGGAGAACCGGCTTTGGAGCCTCTGGCGCAGGCCGTCGATGTCCGCTTGGGGGTTGATTCCCGGGCCGTCATGCGGCGATCAGGGTAGGAGCTGGTCGCCGTCGCCACAACATGTGTGTCAAATACATTTGTGTAGCACAGGATACAGCACGCGTGGGGGAGTTAGTCCTCGTCATCGGCGCCCGCGATGTCCGCGGCCGTGGCGCTTCCGCCCTCGGGCCGTTTCCATCCGCACTCGGGATCCTTCTCCAGCATCCGCGCCGACTGCTTGATGCACCGCAGGCACACCAGCGATGAGGTTCCCCGCGTGCTGCGCCACTGGGCATCCTTGCGGACCTCCAGGCACATCGCGCACGTTTCCTTCTCCGCGGGAACCGCCTTCGCGCCCGCATGAACCACCTGCGTGTACGCCTCCGTGAGGCATTCCGCACAGATCAGGCTCCCGCGATGACCCTCAACCATCGGCAACTCTTCCGCCCACGGCCGCAGGCAGTAGTCGCACTTGAAAAACGCGTTGCCCTCAGCCTTCTCATCATGCATGATCCACCACTGCCTACTGCGCTTACCCGTGCATCTGCCTCTGTGCGATCAGCCGGTACGTCGCGCACCGCTCCAGCAGCTCCGAGTGCCCACCGTGATCCACGATCCGCCCCTGATCCATCACCACGATCAGATCCGCGCTGAGCACCGTGCTCAGCCGATGCGCAACGATCAGGCACGTCCGGCCCTTCCCGAACCGCGTGATCGCCTCGTTGATCGCCGCCTCCGAATCCGCATCCACCATGCTCGTCGCTTCATCCAGGATCAGGATCGCCGGATCCCGCAAGATCGCCCGCGCGATCGCGATCCGCTGGCGCTGACCACCCGAGAGCGTCAAGCCCTGCTCCCCGACCACAGTCTCGTACCCCTTGGGCAGCTTTTCGATGAAATCGTGCGCCCGGGATTGCCGTGCCGCAGCGACGATCGCCTCATCGGTCGTCCGCTCGGCGCCGTAGGCGATGTTCGTGCGGATCGTGCCCTTGAACAGCACCGTCTCCTGCGTCACGACCCCCACCTGTCGCCGCACGCTCCTGACCGAGTACTCGGCGATGTTGTGGCCATCGACAACGACCATCCCGCCCGCATCCGGCTCGAACAGCCGCGGGATCAAAGACAAGAGCGTTGTCTTGCCGCACCCGTTGGGCCCGACGAACGCAACCGTCTGGCCGTGCCGCACCGTGAAGCTCACGTGATCCAGCGCCGGTCTGTCAGCGCCCGGATACGTCAGCGATACGTCCCGGAACTCGATCGACTCGGCGTGCCTGGGCAGCTTGGGCAGCCTGTGATCGTGGCCCGGCTCGGGAAACGCCCGCATCAG
Organism: Phycisphaerales bacterium; assembly: GCA_020847535.1. Lineage (GTDB taxonomy): Bacteria > Planctomycetota > Phycisphaerae > Phycisphaerales > UBA1924 > JAEUJB01. Next base: position 8,811 of record JADLBU010000096.1, on the reverse strand, counting down.
TTCGGCGAGGCGGTCGGCGGCCCCCGATGACTGCTGGACGTCGTTGGCAAACCCCGTCAGCGACTTGAAGCTCGTCCCCGCAGCCCCCAGCGCGATCAGGACCTGGATCACCGACTCGGGCTGGATCGCCCCCACCCGGATGTTGTTGATCGCGATCAGGGCGATGATCCCTACCGCGAACACCGTCAGCATCTCGACCACGGGGCTCGCCAGCGCCCGCGCGGTCCGCACCCGGTTGTTCTCCCGAAGCACTTCCTTGTTGATGCGGTGGAAACGCCCCGCCTCGTAGCGCTCCGCCGAGTGTACCTTCACGACCCGCAAGCCCTGCAGGGCCTCGCTCGCCGCGTGGTACAACTCCGACTGCGAGACCTGCGAGGCCTTCGATGCCCGGCGGATCCGCTTGCCCAGCTTGCGGATGATGAAATACAGCACGGGCCCGATTCCAAGCGAGACGGCCGCGAGCCGCCAGTCGCTCAGGAACGCCGCCGCCAGCGCCCCCACGCCCTTGGTCATCTGCGCCAGGAAGCGCGAGAGCAGGGCGCTGAACCCGCCCGTCAGCGCTGCCGAATCCTGCATGATGCGGCTGATTGCATCGCTCGGCCCCCCGACGACGATCTCCTTCAGCGGCCTGCGCAGCACCTTGTGGAACGCCTCGCGGCGGATGTTGGTCATCGTCCGGTTGACGATGTTCAGCGAGAGGTACTGGTGCATGAACGTCGTGAACGCGCCGAACACCGTCAGGACGAACAAAGCGCCCATGATGAACGCCACCGATGCAGACGGGCTGTCCGGCAGCACCGCCAGCCAGCCCTCGGGGATCTGGAACACCCATGATCCGATCCCGAGCTTGCCGCCGTCGCTCAGCTCACGGAGCTGGGTCGCCAGCCCCACCGGATCCTTGCCCAGGATCCGCTCGAGGATCGGCCCCATGGCGATCAACCCAGCCATGAGGGAACCCGCGGCGAGAAACGCGAACGCGACCGCGCCGCCCACCTGCCAGCGGTAGCGGAGCATGCGTCGAGCAAAATGCCAGAAGGGACTCATGCGGGAATGCAAACTCGGAAAACGCTCGTGGGGCGCTGCTGACTCCGGCTTCTCCTCCGCGCTGGTCCGCGAACCGTGCGTTCAGTTCCTGTGCTGCCGGTCACTGCAGGTTCACCGGCATCACCACGTACAGGAAATCAGCCCCGACCTTGATCACGCCGGGCTTGTTGGGCGCCTTGAGCTCCATGATCACATCCTGCTCCGACACCACCTTGAGCACATCCATGATGAACATGGGGTTGAACCCGATCTCGATGTCGTCACCCTCGTAATTGTTGAGGTCGACCGACACCTGTGCCTCACCCATCTCCGGAGCCCGGCTGGTCAATTCCAGCTTCTTGCTCTTGCCCGTGAACCTCAGCCGCACACCGCGCGATTCCTCGTTGGTGAGCAGGGCCGCCCGGCGAACCGCGCTGTTCATCGCATCCCGGTCGAACGCGACCTTCTTGTCCTGGTCGCGCGGGATGACATCCTCGTACGGAGGAAACGTCCCCTCCACCAGGTTGCTCGAAAGCACCGCGCGGTGCGGATCCTTCTCCGTACCCAGGCTGAAGAACACCTGGTTGTCGGTGATCGCCACCTGCACCTGCTCATCGGGATCACGGAACAGCTTCTGGAGCTGCGACAGCGCCTTGCTCGGGATGATGCACGAAACCGGCTTGGCATCCTTGTCACCCCCGCCGGGGATGTTCGAGCGGCACAGCGCCATCCGCCGGCCGTCGGTCGCCACCATCTCGAGCTTCTTGCCCTCGCGCTTGAGCAGCACCCCATTGATCGCGTACCGGCTGTTCTCACGCGCGGTCGCGAACAGCGTCCGACCCACCAGCGTGTCCAGGGAGCCCGCCTTGTAGCCGAACACGCCCTTGGCCTTGGCGATCTCCGACGAGCCGGCGACCACATCCGTGAACTCCGGGATCGGCGGGAAGTCCGCCGGCTGGAAGCCGTAGATCTTGAAGTGGGCATCCCCGCCCCGGATATGACACACCTCACCCTCGGCCTCGATCGTCAGGGTCTGCTCGGCATCCTCAGCGCTCACGATCGCCCGCAGCTTGTCCGCCGGGATCAGCGACTCACCGGCCTGCTGCACATCCACCTGGCTCAGCCGGAGCCGCATCGAGATCTCGGCATCGGTCGCCGAGAGCGCCAGTTCTCCCACCCCATCGCGCTTGTCGGCCGTCAGCTTGATGCAGGTCAACTGCACCCGCGGGGTCCGTCCTGCGACCGCCCCGGAGACCAAATTGATGGCGTCCAGTAGAGCGCCGCGATCGCAAATCACTTTCATCGACCTATGCTCCCTTCAATTCGTCCAGCAGTGTACCGGGGCTGGATCCGATGTGGGTGCGTTCAGGGCTGTCCACGACCTGTCGGTTGCCGATGGGCAGGTGGCAGAGCCTGATCGGGATAATAACGGGTCTTTGTTCGGTATGCGATCGGATGGATCGGGTTGTCAAACCCGACGGAATCCTTCATACTGCTCGGTTCTCGGGCTTCCCGTCCATTCGGGCGGATGTCCGGGCAGGGCAGGAGAGGGTTGATCGGGCGGCCGCTGTCTCGCGGCCGGCGTTGTGAAATCGCTCCGCTACGGTGCACCTCGTGCCTCCGCGGGCGCGGTCACCGCGTCGGTGTCACCGTCAACAGCGTGCCGGTCAGTCGCAAAGCCTTTGCGCCGCGGTGGCCCACTCGGCCTCCACCGGTAAGGGGAGTTTCCTGATGTCCTTTGAAGCCGCCGTTCACGCCCAAGCCATCGAGATCGATCGCCTGTCCCTGGAGATGTGCGCTGCCGCCGGAAGCGGACACCCCACAAGCTCCATGAGCATCGGTCACATCGTCACCGTGCTCATGTTCCACACGATGCGTTGGAGCCCCGACTACCCCAACTACCCCACATCCGATCGCCTGGTCCTCTCCGAAGGCCACGCAGTCCCCGCCGTCTATGCCGCCGCCGCCAAGCTCGGCGTCATGGTCGGCAAGGATCCCGACAAACGCCGCAAGCTCAACGTCGATGACCTCAAGAGCCTCCGCGCCCTCGACAGCGTCCTGGATGGCCACCCCAACCCCATGGAGGGCTTCCCCTTCTTCGACGCCGCGACCGGCTCGCTCGGTCAGGGACTCTCGGTCGCCGCCGGTCTGGGAGATGCCGCCCGCCTCGACGAGAACGATCGTCGCATCTACTGCATCATCGGTGATGGCGAATCACGCGAGGGCCAGATCGACGAAGCCCTCGACTACATCGTCGACCGCAAGCTCCTCAACGTCCTGCCCATCTTCAACTGCAACGACTACGGACAGGCCGATCGCGTCAGCGGCCAGCAGTCCGCCGATACGCTTGCCGCCAAGCTCGCCGCCTTCGGCTACGACGTCAAGACCGTCGATGGACACAGCCCCAACCAGCTCAAGGCCGCCTTCGAGGCCTTCGTCGCGCAGGCCGCCAAGCCATCCGCCAAGCCCATGGCCGTGATCGCCAAGACCGTCAAGGGCTGGGGCTGCCCCTCGATCCAGGGCAACGGCTGGCACGGCAAGCCCGCGGTCGCCGATGCCCTCAAGCGCGCCTACCAGGAACTCGATGAAAAGAGGCTCGAACTCACCAGTTCCCTCGGCGCCGGCGATTCGTTCATGATCCAGCCCCCGACCGAACTCACCAAGCAGGCCGCGGAGCCCGGTGAACTCTCCAGCTTCACAGAGACCATGAAGCGCATGGACATGGAGTCGCTCCTCCAGTCCGGCAACATCGCCACCCGCCGCGCCTACGGGATCGCCCTCCGCGCCCTGGGCAAGGTCAACGACCGCATCGTCGTCCTCGATGCCGATGTCTCCAACTCGACCATGACCGACATGTTCAAGAAGGATGCGGCCCTCACACCCCGCTTCATCGAGTGCAAGATCGCCGAGCAGAACATGTTCTCCGCCGGCGTCGGCTTCTCGGCCGCGGGCAAGATCCCCTTCTGCAACACGTTCGCCAAGTTCGTCACCCGCGCCTACGACCAGATCGAGATGGCGATCAACACCGGCGCCAATCTCAAGATCGTCGGCAGCCACGCCGGCGTCACGCTTGCCTCCGACGGCCCCAGCCAGATGGCCCTCCCCGACATCGCCTGGTTCCGCGCCTTCACCACCATGAAGGACCATCGCGGCAACCCCGGCTGCTACATCCTCCAGCCCTCGGATGCCTACGCCGCCTACGCGCTCGCCAACGTCATGGCCGAGTACGAGGGCGTCTGCTACATGCGAACCCTCCGCCCCGAGACCGAGTTCATCTACTCCGACGATGTCGTCTTCAACCTCGGCGGGTTCGAGGTTCTGCACGAGGGCCGCGACATCCTGCTCGCCGCGACCGGATACATGGTCCACGAGGCCAACCGCGCGATCGACATGCTCGACAAGGCCGGCGTCTCCGCCTCGCTGATCGACCTGTACTCGCTCCCCTTCGACTCCGACGGTGTGCTCGACCTCGTGAACGCCAACAACGGCAAGGTCATCACCATCGAGGACAACTACGGCGGCGGCATCGGCTCGGCCCTCTCCGATGCCCTCACCGAATCCGGAGATGCCTTCCAGCTCCGCCAGATGCACGTCCGCCACATCCCCAAGAGCGCCCGCACCCCCGATGAGGTCCTCAAGGCATGCGGCCTCTCCGCCGATGACATCAAGAAGACGGCGATGGACATGCTGGGCGTCTGAGACGGAGCCTGCCTCGGATAATGCAATGAGTACGCAAAGGCGGCCCCGCGGCCGCCACTTTCGACTGGTGAATCTGTTGATGCCACGTCGCCGCCGCCCCGTCCGTCAACAGCCTTCCTCGAAGGCCCCGACGAAAGCGTCGAAGTCGTCGGTGTCGACGAAGCCGGACTCATCAACATCGGCCCACACGTACCCGGCCTGGAAGTCGTACACGAAGAGGTCGTAATCCTCGGTATCGACGAAACCGGAGAAGTCGTAGTCGGCGATGCACCCGCCGCCCTCGCGCCAGCAGGTGGCGCTGGGATCGGGGTCGAGCTCCCCGTTTCGATCGCAGTCAAATCCAACGGTGAACTCGTACGAGAAATTCGTGACTGAAGGGGGCGTCCCGCCGGGCAACCCATCGCAGAAGAGCCGCGCCGATCCCGTCAATCTCGGCGTGATGCGGTAGGTGCCGGCGTGGATGTACATGCCGGGGTCCGAAGCGCCGGAACTCCATTTGTGTCCGCGGATCGTGATTTCACGGGCCGGGCGAGTGGAGGTGGTCGAATCGTTCATCGCGATCTTCCACCGATGCGTGACGTCGATCGGGTTGCCGCTGCCGGGCTCGATGTACGAGATGACGACGGGCATGGCGTTGTAGGTGACGACGCCGGTGTCGACCTCTGCGGCGGTCGAGACCGGGCCGTAGAAGCGAAGGATCACGCTCTTGGGGTTCCACGTGCCGCCATCGCTTCCGTCGATCTCGGTTTGAAGGAACTGGTTCGCCGGCGGAGATGCGGAGTACGCCGGGGAGCAGTCGTTGCCATAGAGCTGGAACGGAACGAGCCCGACAGCGCCGCCGCCGAGCGAAGATGAGGCGGTTGAGTAGTTGGGGACTGGCGAGAGCGTGGTGCTGCCGACAACCACGGATCCTGATCACGTGCCCGCGCCGTTGTTGCCGTTGATGATGACCTGACCGTCGAGCCCCGTGCCGGTCTCGATGTTGAGCACCGCGCCCGAGTTGAGTGAGTTGGCGATCCGGAAGGTGCGGCCCTGAGAAAAGTTGCCGCCGATCTTGATCTCTGGCTCCGACGGGTTGTCGCCCTTGACAAGGTCGAGGATGTCGATGTCGGCGTTGAGGTTGCCGGCGATCCAGAACCGTTGGTCAACGCCCGCCCCGTTGTCGTTGAGGATGCGCGCGGTAAGCGAGCCCACGAAGTCTCCGCTCGTGGTTCGGAAGGTCCCGATGGATGCCGGCGGGCTGGTGTTTGCCGTGACATCGGCGTAGATCGAGCCAGCAATAAGCGAGTCAATGTTCTTGGAGACGGTGATGGTCACGGGCGCGGTGGAAGTGCCGATGGAGCCAGTCACGGTCAGCCCGCTGATCGAGCTGTTGGTCGCGGTGATGTTCCCGAGGATGCTGCCGGCGACAGTCATGTTTGTGATGCTGCCAACACCAGTGCGGGATACGACGATGTTGCCGAGAATGGAGCCTTGAACATTGAGAGCGGGGCTTGCCGAGATCAGCGTGACGTTGATTGCATCACCGCTACCTGGGCCCACGCTGCCGGACACCCAGAGCTCCGTCAGCCAGACTTCATCTGTACCGGTGCTCTTGATGCTCTGCACGGACGCAATGGGCGTAGTGCTGGTCGCCGAGCCACGGATCGAAACTCTTGCAGGTTGAGGACCGCTGTTCTCTACGGTCACGTTCCCGACCCTGTCGCTGGAAAGACCTCGAATGATAACGTCAACAGGATCGCTGGCCCAATCCGTGTAGGCTTCAACTCGCCATTCACCTCCGGGCATCTGCGTAGCGACGCCGTAGCCAGCGCCCGACGGGAGCACGGTTACTGTGATGGCTGCGTTCGCGCAAGGCACCACAAAGGTAAGACATGTGATGGAGATGATTTGGAATGCCAGCTTGTACATACTGCACCTTTACGCGTTATCTCATCGCGTGTTTACGCCGCCTATGTCCGACGAAAGCAATGCCTATCAATCCCGCCGCCACAACATGCGGCGAAGGTACATTCGTGGCGATCCTGAATGCGAAGCCGAATGAACTCGGAAAGTTTCCACCTGCCAGACGGTCGATCCGATCGTAAATCTCCCAATCAAGAGACCAGAACAGCGTGGATCCCACCAGCCGTCGTGCAAAAGGTTCGGCCGGATCTCCCCACTCTCCCGTCCATTCCGGAAGGCTCCCCGAAACATCCTTTAGCCCCCAAGGGCTCTGCACTGAATATGAACCAACATCGAGGAACCCAATGGGCGGATCTAGTTGCACCCCTGCCGCATTGGTCTGCCCGCCGTCCTGCGGAAGCCCTTGGACTGGCGCTGTATCTGAACTAGTCGGGTACTTCCAGTACGCCGACTCCTGGCTTTTTTTTGCTGGATCGTAGTAGGCTGCTTTTACCAATTCATCCCACGACGGCAGCCAGTACTTGGCTCCGGGGCTCGGAGACGACTGGTCGGTGTAGAAGTTGTTCTCATCCTTCCCGAACGTGGAAGTGTCGTACACGCCCGACTCGAACGCCGACTGCTCGGATCCTTTGCCGTTGTGCAGCCAGTTGCAGAACCTTGCCGCCATCCGCCAGGATGTGTCGGCCGTGTACCTCTCCGATCCCGGCACCGCATGGAACGAGAGAGGGACATCCGGATCGAGGCTGTCGGGAACGACCCAATACCCCGTGATCTCGGGATGCAGCCGAGAGCCTGTGTAGTACGGCGCGTAGGCGTTGGCGAACTCAACCCATTGCGCAACCGTGACCTCGGTCCGCATGATGCGGTACTCGTAGTCCACCCCGCCGACCGGGCGATCCACCCATGTTGTGTCGCTTGGAACGTACGGAGCATTTCCCGGGTCCCCGATGGTCACGAAATCCAGCCCGTAGTCGGGCTGGGCAAGGGCGATCGTGGATGCCGATGCGACCAGGATGCAGAACGCGATGTGCCTCATGGCCGGACTCTACCACCGTTCCGAACTCCGAGATGCAAGGAATGCGTGAATTCCAAGAAGGGAGAATGCCCCATCGGCTTCTTGACTCAGTCTTCCAGCCCGCAACGGTCCGAAGCGCACGCGTCCTCCCCAACACCCCTCGCGACCGTGCCCCTGCCTGGCAGGCACTCCATTCCCCCAAGCGGAATACCCTTGCTTCATCATGCCGAACAAAGTCTTTTCCACCGTCCCCGCCGCCTTCGCCGACCTCAAGGACAAACGCATCCTCAGGGATGGCATCACCGTGATGGTGGGGGGCTTCGGCCTCTGCGGGATCCCCGAGAACCTCATCGTCGCCCTCCGCGACAGCGGTGTGAAGAACCTCACCTGCATCAGCAACAACGCCGGCATCGATGACTTCGGCCTTGGACTGCTCCTCCAGACCCGCCAGATCAGCAAGATGATCTCCAGCTACGTCGGCGAGAACGCAACATTCGAGAAGCAGTTCCTGGGCGGCGAACTCCAGATCGAGTTCAACCCCCAGGGCACGCTCGCCGAACGCATCCGCGCCGGCGGCGCGGGCATCCCCGCCTTCTACACCGCGACCGGCGCTGGCACCATCGTCGCCGAAGGCAAGGAGACCCGCCAGTTCCTGCGCCCCTCCGAAGACACCAGATTCCACAACCGCCCTCCCGCCTCTGCTACCCAATCGAGTGGCACAGGCATCCTGCCTGTGTCTACCTCTTCTACTTCCTCTTCCCACCACCTCCGCGAATACGTCATGGAAACCGGCCTCTACGCCGACCTGGCCCTCATCAAGGCCCACAAGGCCGACCCCTTCGGCAACCTCATCTACAACAAGACCGCCCGCAACTTCAACCCCATGATGGCGACCGCCGCAAGCTTCGTGCTCGCCGAGGTCGATGAGCTCGTCGGGATCGGCGAACTGGATGCCGATGGCATCCACACCCCCGGCAACTACATCAACCGCGTCATCAAGACCGTCTGCCAGAAGCGCATCGAGCAGCGCATGGTGACCAAGCACTAGTGGTCTGAGTCAGAAGTATGCAGACAGAATCTCTTGACAGAAGCGATGATGTCGTCGGCGGACTTGGTCCATTGGAAGGGCGTGGGCGTATCGTTGGCGGCGTCGAGGTATGCGGTGACCG
>JADLBU010000095.1 GCA_020847535.1 Phycisphaerales bacterium | reverse complement strand
GTCTCCGGGATCCGAGAAGGCCTTGATGAAGAACTCCGGAATGGCTCGAGGGAACGGGGCCGAATGACTTCCCTGGCCGGATTCCGTCTTCGCCTCGATCACATTCGAGGGCCGCGCAATCCCGGCATGGCGGCCATCCTCGTCGCGGCTGCCGGCATTGCCCGCCGCCTCGCCCCGCGCGCCGGTGCCGAGTAGCCCACTCCCGGAAGCCGACTTCGGATTGTCGGGCGAGTAGTCGAAGCAGTCCTCGGACCGGTGGCCCACGGCGAACGGATGAAACTTGATGCTCTCGCCGCGGCTGAAGTGCGCGATCGGCTCCCAGGCATTCTTGAACCGGTTGTTCCACCCGCCCGGCACTCCGTTGTCGGTCTTGCGCCAGCAGAACTCATCGATGAAGCGCCAGCCCCACTCACGCACGTGGGCGATGAACAGATCCTTCACGTACAGGTGCCGCTGCCCATCCTCGGCGTGTTCCTTGATGTTCAGGAGGTACGAACCGTCAGCAGCAAGCACCGAGGCGATGTTTGCCGCCACGTCGCGATACCACTCCACGTAATCCTCGGGCGCAACCGGCCGGAATCCGCTCGTCGGGTCGTACTCGCGCCGCGTGGCATACGGCGGTGAGGTCACTACCACGTTGGCCTTCCTGCCATCGAATAGCCCTGCCACCACCGAGGCATCCCGGCAGTCACCGCAGATGACTCGGTGCGGTCCGACGAGCCACAGATCGCCCGGCTGCGTTACCGCCTTGGCGGGCGGAAGCGGCACCGCCTCTTCTCCCGGCTCCGCGGGGCCCTCGTCCGTCTCCGTCATGAGGGCCGCGAGTTCCTGCTCACTGAAACCGATCAGCCCCAGGTCGAAGCCGTCGCCCTCGATCTCCGCGAGCTCTGCCGCCAGCATCTCGTCATCCCATCCGGCGCTCAACGCCAGGCGATTGTCGGCCAACACGTATGCGCGCCGTTGTGTCTCGCTGAGGTGATCGAGCACGATCACTGGCACTTCGGCCAGGCCGAGCTTGCGCGCCGCCAGCAGCCGCCCGTGCCCGGCCACGACGCCGTCGCGGGAATCGACCAGGATCGGATTCACGAACCCGAACTCGGCAATCGAAGCTGCGATCTGCGCTACCTGGTCCGCCGAGTGCGTCCTCGCATTCCGCGCGTAGGGTACCAAGCGCTCCAGAGGCCAAAGCTCGATGCGCCGCGCCATCGCCGGCGTCACGCGCTCAGCTATTGAAGCTCGGGACCCAGATCCAGTAGGCAACGATCAAGCCCTCGCCGGCAGTGTTCGCATCCACGTGGTAATCCGACGGCCGCAGGTCGCCACCTGCGGATTCGAGCACCAGCTCGTCAGCTACACCGCCGCCGGCTCCGGTCGGCCAGAATTCCTTCACGACCCCGGCCCCGGTGGTCTTGTTCATCCCCTGCACGCCGAGGAACACCCGTCCCGTCTCGCCGATGGCAACGGCGAACCGGATCCGGTGGGCCCGGATCGTGGTGTCGGAGGTCACCCGGACGGGCGTTCCTGGCGAGGGGGCCGCGACCTTTCCAAGCGATCGCGGTTGGAGGGAAGGAGAATCAGCCATGGTTCTGTGGAGGCCTCAACGGGGGACTGACAACCGACTACCGACAACCTTTTCGGAACCGTGACGCAAGCGAAATCGTGCCACCATTCGACCCGCCGCCGAGCCGCCCCGGAAGGACCCAGGATTGCCTCCTATCTGGTGCTCTGCACCAGATAGCCGTCGTCCCTCACGAGATCGGCGGCATCTCCGGTCGCTCCACAACGGGCGCATCGGAACCTCTCGCCGGCGTCGCGGTAGCCCGTTTGAGGGCACACGCCGAAGTCGTACTCGCGGACGTCCACGCCGGTGCTCAAGCACTCGGGGCACACGTCAGGCCGCCTCCAGGCAGCCGCGCAGCACGCCAAGGAACAGTGGGCGCAGTTCGTCCGGAGCAAGATTGGTTTCGCTGTTGTCGCCCGCGAGGGACTTCAGTCTCCAGCACCGATGTCCGCCGTCAAGATGCTGCTGGTAGGAGTAGCGCTTGCCCAGGTAGTCGGCGACTCGCATCGGCGCCGGCTCTCCCGGCATGCGGTGCAAGATGACGCGGTTGATCGCACCCTTCTTGTGGCGCACCAGCTTGGCTCGACCGGCCTCGAACAGCTTCTCGGCCCGTTTGGGAGAGATGAAGTCGATCAGAGCACCGTCGTAGCGGTAGAGCGGAATTGGCACACGTCACCCTCGACGCTGGTTTCCGCTGTTGGTGCTCTCGGAGGCTCATTGGCTGCGTGGAAACACTTCGCCTGGAGCGGATGCGGGAAGGAGTTCTTGAAGAGTGTCCCGGCACTCTCTATGGAAGCGGCGTGTGACCACGCCTGAGCTGATTTTCACATCGAACAGAATCGCTGTCAAATGTTTTTTTCGCGACCGGGCGCACCGCGGGGCGATGGGGTCATCGGGGCTGCATATATAGGGCTTGCCGTTTTTCGTCTCCAGTTTCGCGAGACGAAGAAAGTCGAAAACACGTCCCCATCGGTCCCACGGCTACCAACCGAAGATGGATCATCACGTTGGCCACGGGGTCATCGAAGAGGGCATGAACACGACGGTCCCGTCGGTGGTCTGGACCTGGTTTGGACCTAAATTTGGACCTAAAACGAGGTGGTCGAGGTGGGTGGGGTCTCTAACTCTTTGAGAAGTTTGGTCGGGCCGCCGGGATTTGAACCCGGGACCTCTTGCACCCCAAGCAAGCGCGCTAGCCAGGCTGCGCCACGGCCCGATCGGTGGAGGAACCTTCTCATGACACCCTGGCATCATGGTCCGGCG
>JADLBU010000094.1 GCA_020847535.1 Phycisphaerales bacterium | reverse complement strand
GCCTTGGCGCAGCAGCTCCGCCGCCCTTCGCCGCCGAGCCTCCAGCTCCGCCGGAGTACCTTTGGGTCTCATGCACTCTGTATCGGCACAACGCCCCGAATACCTTTTATTGCGCAGAGATCAATAATGGTGCCACAAGTTTGGCTGTTCAGCAATACTCTTTGGATGGAATTAGGGGCACCCTGCCGTGAGGGCATCCAAGGCTTCCGCGTCGATGCACGGACCAAGATCAAGGTTCCCGGGCATGAAGTAGTAGCCGGTGAACTTCTGGTGGTCGCGGATGTCGACATCGTTGTCCTGATCCATATCGCCGTGGGCGTAGTTGCAGCCGCTGGTGAGGCCGAAGTGGCAGTCGTACTGCGTGTTGAAGTCGCTGAGGTCCTGCGAGTTCACGATGCCATCGCCGCCAAAGTCGCCGCAGTTGTTGTATTCACGACGCTGGATGATCACGGAAATGTTCCATGTTCACAGCATCGAACGTAGAATTGCGAAGATGATCGATAAACTAACATTGTTCGTGGATGACGCCTTGGATGAAATAACCATCTCCCATATTGCTCGACGACGCCGGTGGGCTGGCCGCGGTGTTGATTCGCGAGCGTTGGAGAATGGGGTAGAGGGGGAATCCCCCTCCGCCTCGCAGACTCGGCACCTCCCCCGGAGTACCGGGGGAGGAAGGCATTTGCACCCATACCGGAGCTTGCGAGCGGCGCTCAATCTTCGCCGGGTCTGCGGCGGGATTGCTTGCGGGCTCCGGAGCGGCGTTTGGATTCCAGGCGACGGACTTTGGAGCCCTTGGTGGGCTTTGTGAGGCGGCGGGGGCGGGGCGGGTGGATCGCGGCGAGCAGGAGCTCGCGGAGGCGGTTGAGGCACTCAGCGCGGTTGCGTTCTTGAGAGCGGTACACATCGCTGGAGATGAGGAGTTCTCCGGCGGTGGTGGTGCGGCGACCGGCGAGGGTGGTGAGACGGGCGAGCAGCGGGGGAGAAAGGGGGAGCTGGTCGATGCGGAGGCGGAGTTCAGCCTTGGTGGCGCGTTTGTTGACGTTCTGTCCGCCGGGTCCGCTGCTGGAGACGAAGGAGAAGTGGAGGATGGAGGAGGGGACATGGATGCCTGGGGCGAGTTCGATGTCGCCGGTGTTGGCTGGGGTGGATGTGGGGGTGGATGTGGGGGTGGATGTGGGGGAGGAAGTGGGGGTGGGAGCGGGTGGCTGCGAGTTGGAGGGGAGCCTGCCGGTCGCGCTGGTGTTCGCTATGCTCGGCTCGATGTTCACCCGATCACCTCGTTTGGCCATCGCTCGCTCCTGTGGGATCATTGCGCTGGGGATGTGCGGGCTCTTGGGGAACCCTGCATCGGGGCAGCAAACCCCCACATCCCCCACATCCCCCACGACCCCCACGACCCCCACGACCCCCACGACCCCCGCATCCCCCCCACCACCAACATCGGCATCGGCCGCGGCTACTGATTCGGCGGCTCCGCGTTCGTTTGCGGATCACCCCTCGTGGACGCTGCGGTTTGAGCCGGCGGCGTGGTACGCATCGGCGGAGGGGAATCTTCGTCTGCCGGGGGCGCCGTCCAGCACGCAGACGGAGTTCGAGCTCAAGAGCTTTGACCTTGATGAGCCCGCGTGGGCGCCGATGGGCTTTGTGCATGTGCAGATCGAGCGGTGGCGGATCAGCGCGGGCGGGTTTGCGTTCTCGAGCGATGACAACACGACGAACGTGGATGAGAGCGGGACGCTGGGGACTCTCTCGTTGAGCGCGGGTGACCAGGTGCGATCGGGGCTGGATTTCTGGTCGGTCGAGATCGAGGCGGCGTACCGGTTGCTGCACGAGCCTTTGGGGACGATGGAGAATGGGAAGCCGCGGATCGTCTTCGGGCTTGAGCCGCTGGTGGGTGTGCGGATGTACAGCGCGGATGTGGATGTGGAGGCGCTGTCGGGGGCCTCGGCGGGAATGAGGACTGGCGGGGATGACACGTTCTTTGAGCCGATCTTCGGGGTGAAGTTTGAGGCGGAGTTCGCGGAGCAGTTCACGATCGATGTGCAGACGGACTTTGGGATCGGGCCCTGGGGAGAGACCGAATCGGCTTCGTGGGACATCATCGTGGGCGGGACGTGGAGGCCGATCCCGAACGTGGGAGTGCGGATCGGGTACAGGAACCTGTGGTTTGATCTGGAATCGGGGTCGGACTCGGAGCAGTTCCGGCTGGATGGGTCGGTCGCGGGGTTGTTTGCGGGGATCGAGTTGCGGTTCTGAGCGGGGAAGGGGCGAGTGGGGGGTGAGTGAGGGGAGGGTGATGGCGGGTTCCTGCCCTAACAGGATTCGGCAAATCACCCGTTGACCCCGACGGCCCGAGACGCGATACTGACGAAGTTCGCCCCGTGATTGAGCCGGGGCGAGGGGATTGGTTCAGGGTTCGGGAACTACTCTTATTCGAGTCAGTCGGCGATTTGCCGGGGTCAACCGACGGCGGGAAGAGTCGGCGCTCTTCGGGAGTTCTGTTGTCTGGCGACCGTTGAGCGGCTTGGAGCGTGGATGGGCAGCAGGTGGCGGGCGGGGACTGCGGTCATTGGTGGCGGGACAGTGGGGGTGCGACGAGTCGTCGCGCCTGCGGGGAGAAGTCGGTCCACTGATGGCCGACTGGACGCGAGAGGCTAGTCATGACGACGACAAAGAAGGATCTGATCGATCGGATCGCCGAGTCCACGGGGCAGCGGCGACCCTTGGTGCGCGAGATCGTCCAGAAATTCCTGGATGAGGTCACCGACGAGCTGCGCAAGGGCAATCGCCTGGAGTTCCGGGACTTCGGGATCTTCGAGGTGAAGGTGCGAGCGCCGCGGCGAGCCCAGAACCCCAAGACGTTGGAGCGCGTGGAGGTTCCGGCGAAGCGCACCGTGAAGTTCAAGGTGGGGCGCTTGCTGCGCGAGGGGCTGGATGGCCGGGCGAGCACGGAGCAGCGTGCGGCCCTGATGGAGGCCAAGCCCAAGCGGATGCGCGCACCGGCTCGCGTGGTGTAACCAACTGAATGGCATTCGGGTGCCGGGCCAGCGCGATGTTCGCGGCGCGGGGGGCGTACGCGCGGTGTCGCCGCACTCGCGTTGCTGGGGCTCGTGCATACCTTCGGTGTGCGGGATCAGATTGAGCTTTCCGGGGGTGTCGCTCGCAAAGGCTTGCTCCACCCCGGGCGATGTTCGGCCAGCCCTTCGGGCTGATGAGTTCAAGGGGCAGGCACAGCACTCAGCACTCAGCACTCAGCACTCAGCACTCAGCACTCAGCACTCAGCACTCAGCACTCAGCACTCAGCACTCAGCACTCGGGGCGATGCTACTTCGGCGCGGATTCGGGTTCGGCGTTGCCTTCGGACCCGGCGGGAACGGTTTCTGGCGTTGCCGGCTGAACTTCGATGTGGACGGGCTGGCCCGGGGATGTGGATTGCTCGGAGGCCGGCGCGGGGGTGGGTTCGGCGATGGGCGTTGCAACCGCCGCGGCGTTGGGGTAATGCAGGTCCGGGACGGGGATGGTGCCGACATTCCAGAGCTGCTGGCGCATGACTCGCCAGGGGCCTATGTCGCTGCCGAGCTGGAGAGAGACACCGCGATACACGGGCTGGTTGCTGGGGGACATGCCGATCGCCTCGACGGGGTAGACCATCTCGACCTGGGCGCGGCTGCCACGGATCCACATGGTGGAGATGTGGTAGATGGGGAGCTGGGAGGCGTTCTCGGGGGTGACGGGGACTCCGCGATTGCCGAGCATGGAGGCGACGATCTCGTTGCTGCGGTTGTTGACCCCGGCGGGGAGGTTGAAGGCGAAGGTGGGGGCATCGGCGCTGGTGCCGGCGGCGGGGGGGTAGCGGTTGGCGACGTACTCGAGGGAGAGGGCCATCAGCTTGGGGGCGGGGAACTGGTTGGGATCGCTGGTGGCGTGCTGATTGGTGACGGTTCCGGGAAGGTTGGCGTAGATGCATCCTGTGAGGGCAAGGCCAGCGAGGGTGAGGGTCAGAAGGCCCGCGATGCGGGGAGAGCGGGTGACGCGAGCGGTGTTCATGCGATCCCTTTCAGCCGGGAGGTGGAACCTTCCGGTTCCATACCATCGGCAGGGGGGATTCTTGACCGGTAGGAGCGTGGGGCCAAATCGGGAGGCAGTGGGGAGTAGGCAGTGGGCAGTGGGGTGGAAGTGACGGGGTAGAGAGGGCAGTAGACTTGGAGCCCTCTCCGCCTCGCAGGGCTCGGCACCTCTCCGAGGTGGAGAGGAAGGGCAGTTGATGCAAGTTTCACATGCACATAGCGGCGGACAATCGCACACCGGGAGCCCACGGCGATTCGTGGTGGGGATCTCGGGGGCTTCGGGTGCGGCGTATTCGCTGCGGCTCCTGGAGCAGTTGCTGGTGGTGCATGGGCACGAGGTACACCTGGTCGTCACGGACTACGGCAAGCGGCTGCTCGCCGATGAGGCGGGGATCACTTCCGTTGAGTTTGAGACGCTGGTGCCGGCGGGGATCTTGGCTGATCCCTTGATCAATGACATTCGACGGCGGCTGGTGATTCATCCCAACAAGGATGTGGGAGCCCTGATCGCCAGCGGGTCGTTCCTGCATGATGGGATGGCGGTGATGCCTTGCTCGAGCGCTTCGCTGGCGGCGATCGCGACGGGGGCGGGGTCGAATCTCTTAACGCGGGCGGCGATGGTGACGCTGAAGGAGCGGCGGCGATTGATCGTGTGTCACCGGGAGACGCCGCTGTCGCACATTGATATCGAGAACTACACGCGGGTGTCGCTGGCGGGGGGGATCATCTGCCCGACGAACCCGGGGTTTTACTTGCACCCCAAGGGGATCGATGAGATCGTGGATTTCATGGTGGGGAAGGTGCTGGATCTGCTTGGGGTGGAGCATCGGTTGAAGACGCGGTGGGAGGGGCGGCGGGGGTAGGTGCGGGGACGCGGGGGCATTTTGTAGATGATCTGGTATTTCGGCGGCAGCACTGATCGGATGCTGCAACCGGGAATTGGTCGGCCGGTATACTATGTGAGACATAGTATGGATCTCGTACTATTGCGCGGAGGTGTGCCGTGCGGATTGAGACTGAATTGATGCGGGGGGCCGGGCCGGTGGCGGTGTTGAAGCTGTTGCAGCGGGGGGAGATGTACGGGTATGAGCTGGTGGAGGCGCTGGCAAGCCGGAGCGATGGGGTGCTGGCGATGGGGCAGTCGACGCTGTACCCGATGCTGTACAACCTGGAATCCAAGGGGCTGGTGGAGGGTGTGTGGCGCGAGTCGGACTCGGGGCGTGATCGCAAGTACTACAAGTTGACGGAGAAGGGTCAGAAGCGGCTGGCGGAGGATTTGAAGCAGTGGCGAGCGCTGGCGGGGGCGCTTGGGGCGCTGGGGGTGCTTGACGGCAAGGGGGTGCCGGCATGAGCAGGGCTGCTTCAGGACAGACGCCGCGGATCGCGGCGGTGGAGCCGGATCGGCGAGCCTCGGCGGAGTCGATCGCGGCGGCGGTGGGGCTGCCGGCGGAGCTGGCATCGCTGGTGGTCGCGGTTGCGAAGGGCTCGCGGTTATGGCGGAGCGAGCGGGCGGATGTGGCGCGGGAGTTGTGCGCGCACTTTCTGGATGGGCTCGAATCGGGGGCGAGCGCAGGGGAGCTGCGGGAGCGGTTCGGGGATCCGAAGCGGGCGGCGAAATTGATCCGGGCCGCGAAGCGGCGGTTGCGGCCGTTGTGGTGGCGGGGGTGGTGGGCGATCTCCCGCGGGGTTGCATGGACGCTGGTGGTGTGCTTCGCGGTGTATGGGCTCCTGGCGGCGCGGTTCTTCCTGGGATCTCCGACGATCGCTCGGAATTACTCGGCGGAGTTGAATGCGCCGACGCTGGCAGCGCCGGAATCGGACCGGGCGTGGCCGCTCTTTGTCGAGGCGATCCGGCAGTTCGGACCGTTGCCGGAGTCGCAGTACATCTGGACGAGCGCGAAGCCTGATTCTCCGACGGAGGAGGAGACGGCGGCGTTCACGGATGCGAATCCGGAGGCGATGGCGATGCTGCGGCGCGCGGCGGGGCGGCCGATGATGGGGTACATCTACCGGGACATCGCGGATCCGGAGTACATGAAGGCGCTTGTGATTTCGCGGCCGGCGATCTCTCACTCCGTGCCGGGGGTCGAGAAGGAGCATGACAACCCGATGATGGTGAGTGTCATGCTGCCGCACCTGGGGCAGATGCGGGTGTTCTCTAAATGGCTCGCGGCCGATGCGCGGCTGGCGGCATCGCGCGGGGATGGGGGCCGGGCGGTCGAGGATGTGGATGCGATGCTGAACATCGCGCAGCACATGCTGAGCGAGCGGTTTCTGATCGCCAACTACGTGGGCGTGGCGGTTGCGATGGTGGCGGCGGATGCGGGGCTGGAGATCGCGGGGACGCGGGGGTTGCTGACCGATGAACAACTGCAATCGCTGTCGCATCGGTTCGCGGGGTTCGCCGGGGGGCGGATCCGGCTGGATCCGGGCGGGGATCGGATCATGCTGGAGGACACAATCCAGCGGTTCTACAGCGATGATGGGAACGGGGATGGGCGATTCGTGGGCGGGGATCCGACGATGGAGCACATCTTCCGGGATTGGGGGGTTGTGCGCCCGAAGGCGTATCCGCTGATGCGGGCGTTCCAGCCGGTGCAGAGCGTTGTGCTGCCATCGCGGAGGACGCTCAACGCGATGATCGACCGGTTCGTGGCCGAGTATGCCGCCGATGAGGCGCTGCCGCCGTGGAAGCACGACCAGCGGCGAAGCGATGAGAGCCATGCCCGGATCATGGAGACGGGGATTTATCCGGTCGCGCCGGTGGTGAAGTCGCTGATGGGCGGCAATCAGATGGAGGAGGTATTCAGCAACGGGCTTGCGATGAGGGATCACTTTGAGGCCAAGAGGGAGCTTGTGCTGACGGTGCTGGCGCTGGATGCGTTCGCACGTAGGAACCAGCGGTATCCGGCCTCGCTGGAGGAGCTGGCGCCGCGGTACATGCCGGAGATCCCATTGGATCCGTTTGACGGAAAACCGCTGCGGTATCGCGCGGCAGCATCGGCGGAGGGCCGGCCGCTGCTGTATTCGATCGGGGCGGATGGGGTTGATGATGGGGGTGTGCCGGCGGTGACGCGCGAGGGACAAGGGAGAGCGGAGAGCATCCGGTCGATCGGGCTCTTTCGGCCACGGGATCACTCAGCGCTGACGGCGGAGGAATTGGCGCTACGGGAGGCAGCGCGGGGTGATTGGGTGTTGTGGCCGGTGCCGGTTCCGCTGAAGGAGTGGCCAAGGATCCAAAGGCAGTAGATGAGGTAGTACACAGGCAGGATGCCTGTGCCACGAGATTGAGTAGGGTCAGGCCTGCTCGGTCAGCGTCTTGATTCGGCGGAGCTCGTCGAATGCCTGCATGGGGGAGAGCGATTCGATCTTGATCTCTCTGAGCTTGTCGATCGCCGGGTGCTGGATGTATTCCTTGAAGAGGGAGAACTGGCCGTCGGGGGGCGCGGCGGGGGCGCCGGCTTTGGGCGGGATCGCGGACGAGGCAGCGCCGTTGGGGGAGCCGTCGGTTGCGGGGCCGTGCTGGACGGCGAGCGAGCTCAAGACTTCACGGGCGCGGTCGATGACATCGCGGGGGAGGCCGGCGAGCCGGGCGACGTGGATGCCGTAGGACTGGTCGGTGCGGCCGGGGAGGATGCGGTGGAGGAAGATGATCTCGTTGTGGCCGGGCTCTGTGGCGCTGGGCCACTCGCGGACGGCGACGTGGAGGTTCTTGATGCGAGCGGTGAGGCGATCCTCGAGGTCGGTGAGTTCGTGGTAGTGCGTGGCGAACAGGGTGCGTGGGCCGCCGGCAAGGAACTCGGCGATCGACCAGGCGAGCGAGAGGCCGTCGAGGGTGCTGGTTCCGCGGCCGATCTCATCCAGGATGACGAGTGATTTCGGTGTGACGTGGTTGAGGATGTTGGCGGTCTCGGTCATTTCCACCATGAAAGTGGATTGGCCGGCATGGAGGGCATCGTCAGCGCCGATGCGGGTGAAGATGCGGTCGGTGATGCCGATGGTGGCGCGGTCGGCGGGGATGTAGGATCCGATGTGGGCGAGCAGGGTGATGAGGGCGACCTGGCGGATGAAGGTGCTCTTGCCGGCCATGTTGGGGCCGGTGATGAGCGCGAGGCCCGCGGGGCTGGCGCCGGCTTCGGTCTGGCCGGCGCCCAGCTCAATGTCGTTGGGGACGAAGTTGTTGCCCAGGAGTTCTTCGAGGACGGGGTGGCGACCGCCGTGGATGCGGAGGATGGGTTCCTCGACGACCTCGGGGCGGATCCAGCCGCGGCGGACAGCGCGTTCGGCGAGCCCCTGGAAGGCATCAAGCTGTGCGACGGCGCTTGCGAAGGTTGAGAGCTGGGGGACGACATCGAGGGCCTTGGAGCAGAGGTCTTCGAAGAGCCGCTTCTCGCGATCGACCGCGCGGGACTGGGCGGTGGTGACCTTGTTCTCGAAGTCGCGGAGCTCGGGGGTGGTGTAGCGCTCGGCGTTCTTGAGGGTCTGCTTGCGTGAGAGCTCATCGGGAGCGCGGCGGGACTGGGCCGCGGGCAGTTCGATGTAGTAGCCGAAGATCTTGTTGAAGCCGACCTTGAGGCCGGGGAGATCGTGGCGCGAGATTAGGGTTTCCTGGTACTTGGAGAGCCAGGCGCCGGCATCGGTCTGGAGGAGCCGGGCTTCATCGAGCTCGGCATCGATGCCATCCTTGAAGAGGCCACCCTCGCGGAGGTGCGTGGGGGGGGTGTCGATGCAGCGGGCAAGGATGAGGCCGGCGACAGGGGAGATCGCCGTGCGGGCTTCTTCGAGTGCGGTGCGCGGCGCGGAGAGCGATGCGACGCCGAGGGTGAGGTCGAGGAGTTCGGTGAGCTTGGAGATGGATTGGCCGAGCGCGACCAGGTCGCGGGGCGTCGCGCGGCCGAGGGCGATCCTGCCGGAGATGCGGGCGACATCCTGGACACCGTCGAGCGAGGCGCGGAGTTTTTCGGAGAGGAGGCGATCCTCGACGAAAGTGGCGACGGCGCGTTGGCGGGCGAGGATGGGATCGAGTGCGCCCAGGGGCTGGCAGATCCACTCGCGGAGGAGGCGCTTGCCCATCGGGGTGCGGCAGCAGTGAGAGCCGGGGCCGAGGAAGAGGCCGACGAGGGTGCCATCTCCGACGGCATCGCGTGCCGTGGGAAGCGGGCGCGCGCTGCCGCGGATGGTGCGTTCGACTTCGAGGGAGCGGAGGCTGACGGCATCGATGATGCAGCGGCCGGTGGAGTCTTCACGTCGCGGGGGTCGGAGGTGCCGGAGGGCGAGCCGTCGGGCCTTGGCGCGGGATTCTTCCTGGGCGCCGCGCGAGGTGCTGCTCGCGGCGGCTGAGGCGACCTGGCTGGCGATCGCGGCGGTGGAGATGCCCGAGCCGCGCGGGCCGACGAAGCCGACGACTTCTTTGTCGCGAGGGCGTTCGTGGGGGCTTTGCTCGACTTCGCCGGCTTGGGTTTCCTTGAGATACCAGAGGGCAGCGCCGGCGGCGGCGATCGCGGGGTCGTCGTCATTGAGGCCGAAGCCGGCAAGCGTGGTGACTCCGAAGTGCGTGAGAAGAAGATCGCGGGCATCCTGCTGGCGGAACTGCCAGGAGGGCCTTGGGGTGCCGATGAGCTGGATGGCGCGGAGGACGCGATCGAGGCGGGCGGGTGCGCGGCCATCGGCGGTGGAGGCGAAGATGACCTCGCCAACGGAGCGGCGAGCGAGTTCATCGGAGAGCTGATCGGCGGTGCAGGCGGCGACGACGAAGTCGCCGGTGGAGGCTTCAACGAAGGCGAGCCCGGCGCGCGAGTCATCCCCGGCGTCGAGGAACGCAATCGCTGCGAGCGTGTTGGCGGCATCGCCATCGAGGAGTGAATCATCGATGAGGGTGCCGGGTGTGACGACGCGGGTGACACCGCGATCGACGATGCCCTTGGCTTCCTTGGGATCCTGGAGCTGGTCGGCGACCGCGACCCGGAAGCCCTGCTGGATCAGTCGGCGGAGGTAGTTTTCGAGCTGGTGATAGGGGACGCCGGCCATGGGGAGGCCTTCGGTGCGCTTGGTGAGCGTGAGGCCGAGGGCGCGGGAGATGGTGATAGCATCTTCATCGAAGGTCTCGTAGAAATCGCCCATGCGGAAGAGCAGGACGCAGCCGGGGTGCTGCCGCTTGAAGCGGTAGTACTGCTGCATCGCGGGCGTTTCGCGGGGGTCGGGCATGTGGGTAGAGAGAGTAGAGGGGGAAGATGGGGAGAGGCACAGGGCATCAGGCACTGGGCACTGGGCACTGGTGGGAAGATAGGAGAATTGGTGTTTGCACGCGGGCGCGGGGGGTGACATACTGGCGGTCATGAGCACCCGCCGCGACTTTTTGACTTCGGCAGCCGTCACGACCGCCTCGCTCGCCGCCATAGGCGGAGCCGTTCGCTCGGTGAGTGCTGGTCAGCCGGCCGCTGCGCAGCCAGCGACGGGGGGTGGTGATACGCATCGCGGGGTGTGCGTGATTGCTTCGGGGAACGGGCTGGCGGCGGTCAATCGGGCGATGGAGCTGCTCAACCAGGGGTATGACCCTGCGGACTGCATCGTGCAGGGTGTCAAGATCGTCGAGGATGATCCCAACGACCAGAGCGTGGGATACGGCGGGCTGCCGAACGAAGAGGGGATCGTGGAGCTGGATGCATCGGTGATGCACGGGCCAACGCACAAGTCGGGGGCGGTGGCTTCGATCCGGAACATCAAGAACCCAGCGCAAGTGGCGCTCCTTGTGCTGCGGCGAACAAATCACTGTTTGCTGGTCGGGGATGGAGCGCTGCGGTTCGCCAAGCAGATGGGGTTCCCGGAGGAAAACCTGCTCACCGAGGCATCACGCCTGGCGTGGCTGAAGTGGAAGGCCAATGTGGGTCGGGATGACTTCTGGCTCAACGATGATGAGCGCGATGAGCCGGTGGGGAGGGTGTGGACGGCGGATGGGCCTGGGAAGCTGTCGATGGTGGATCACACCGATGTGCAGCACCTGACGGGGACGATCCATTGCTCAGCGGTCACGGCCAAGGGAGATGTCTCAAGCTGCACGACGACCAGCGGTCTGTCGTGGAAGATCCCCGGGCGCGTCGGGGATTCACCGATCATCGGCGCGGGGAACTACTGCGACAACGAGGTGGGGGCGGCGGGATGCACGGGCCGCGGAGAGAGCGCGATCGTGAATCTGTCGGCGTACACAATGGTGATGCTGATGGAGCAGGGGAAGACACCGCAGGAGGCGGCGATCATCGCCGCCAAGCGGATGGTGGACCGCGCAAAGGAGAAGCGGCTCAAGGGTCCGGATGGGAAGCCGCGGTTCGGTTGCAGCTTCTACGCGGTGCGGAAGGATGGGGCGTACGGGGCGGCATCGATCAACGGTGGGAGCTTTGCGGTGCATGATGGGAAGGAAGGTCGGGTGCTGCCGACGGTGTCGTTGTATTAGCTTCCGCAAATCGGAGCACTCGTGGTTACTGATGTCGAGCAGCTCTGGCGAGAGTTACAAGATGCCGCTCATCTCGCCGGCGGGTTGACGCGAGCACCGAATTCCAAGGCGCCGCGGCACGATCCCGGCACGAATCTACCCGACGACCTGCATCGTTGGCTGGAAGTCTGCGACAGTGCGGAGTTGGGCCAGCTGTGCCTCTGCGGCCGAAGCAGGAGCGCGGGCACGCCCGCGATCGCCGACATCGTGAGTGCGGGCTGGGCGATACGCGATTTCATTCCGATCGCGATCGATACGACTGGCTGCTACTACGCGATCGCGACGAATGGAGGCTGCGTAGCCTTTGTCGATGAAGACAATTTGGAAGAACCGGCCTACGCGATCGCGTCGGGGCTGTATCCCTTCATCCGAATCATCATCCGCTCACTCCGCAAGGATCGCGATCCGCAGGACATCGATCGGGCATTCCTGCTTGAAATCGATCCGGATCTGGCGAAGGTCCGCGGGCTGCCGCTGGCGTGGATGGTCGAATGACTTGCTTTCCGTTCCGAGGCCGATCAGGATCGCCATTCGGCCGGCACATCGCCACTGGCGGCCCGCACGATGGACTTGATCCCCCCGCGACCCTTCCAGTCGGTGCGGACGAGGAGCCATGTGGGCTTCATGAGCGCGGCCAGGTCATCGCGGATGCGGTTGGTGACGGCTTCGTAGAAGATGCCCTCGTTGCGGAACGACTGGTAGTAGAGCTTGAGACTCTTGAGTTCAACGCAGGTGCCGCCGTCCTTGCCGGCTCGCGGCTGGAAGCGGAGTGTCACCGTGCCGAAGTCGGGGTGGCCGGTCTTGGGGCACTGGGATGTGAACTCATCGGCGATGTGCTCGATGATGAAGGGGGAGTCGGTGGGAGTGGGGAAGATTTCGAGCAGGGCGGGATTGGGCATGGGGGAGGGTAGGAAAAGGGGCAGTGGGGAGTGGGCGGTAGGCAGTTGGGAAAGACATAAGGCCAAGAGATTGCAGCGGTGAAACCGCAACGGTTTCGGTGGATCACCGCTGGCCGCCCGCGCTACTGATAGCGGCTGAGCAGGTCCACGATCTTGGGCTGGCGGCGATCGATCTGGAGGCTTTGGCGCATGAGCTGGATCGCCTCTTCGCGTGCGGCCTGGTCGGTTCTGTTGCTCCAGAGGTATTGGTTGAGGCGGCAGACGGCGACCCCGTTGAGGGCGGGGTAGAAGGCAGGATCCATCTGGACGGACTGGCGGAAGGCGACCAGGGCATCGTCGTAGAAGCGGAGGCGGAAGAGGCCCGAGCCGAGGCGCTCGTAGGCGCTGGCGCTGGGCTGGATCTCGATCGCCTGGCGGAGGGTGTTGACCATCTCCTCGAAGCGGTTGATCTTGCCAAGGCTGTCGGCGAGGTTGAGGAGGAGGGGTGGGGTGAGTTCGGTGAGCTCGGAGGCCTGCTGGTATTCGACGACGGCCTCGGCGTGGCGACCCAGTGAGGCGTAGGTGGCGCCGAGGTTGGTGCGGGCAGCGCCGTTGCGCGGGTCGATGCGGACAGCGCGCTGGGCGTAGTTGAGGCCCTGGGCGGGTTCGCCGATCTGGAGGTAGGTGGTGCCGAGGTTGAGGTTGGCGTTGAGATCGTCGGGCCGGATGGTCAGGGCCCGGAGGTAGGCGCGGACGGCTTCGTTGAGGCGGCTGAGGAGCTGGAGGGCAAGACCGTGGCCGTACTGGGCATCGAAGTTGCCGGGCTCGAGCTCGACGGCTTTGGCGTAGTTGCGCTCAGCGCCGCGAAAGTCTCCCTTCTCGCGGTCGATCTCGCCGGCGCCGAGGTAGGCGATCGTGAGCGTTGGGTTCTCGGCGATCGCTTTCTCGAACTCAGCGCGGGCGGCTTCAAGATCGCCTTTCTGCTGGGCGAGCTTGGCGCGGTAGATGGCATCCGCGCCGGCGTGGTCGCTGGGCTGGGCAGCGATGGGTTCGGGCGAGGTGGTCGCGTCGGGGGGAGAGCCTGTGGACCAGCAGCCTGTGAGCGTGATGCAGGCGAGCAGGGCCAGGCTCGCGCCGGCGAGCCGGTGGGCTGGGAGGCGGGGATCGTGGGGGTTGTGTCGGCGGTGGTCTGATTGATCCGGCAAAGGCATGATGGCTCCGGCGGCGGCGTCAGGCCCGGTCCTGTGGCGGCGGGGTGGTGACGCGATGGTGCAATCCCCTGAGAGAGACCGAACACTTCAACATCGACTTATCGGCCATCGGCGCTTCGAACTAAGGGCCGATAAGGGCGGAAGTGGTGTGGATCTTGTACGGTGGAAGGCGGGACGGGTTCAGCGAATCTCGACGGAGATCCACAGATCGTTGCAGGCGGCGGGGTGCGGGGCTCACGGCTGTGGGATCATTTCTTTGTGCTGTGCTGCCGGGAAGGGGCCTTGGCGGATCCTTCGATGAGGCTTTTCAATCGCTTGAGATTGATGGTGTCGAACGGGACACCGTTGGGATCGTTGCCCTTGGGGGTTTCGAGGATCTTGGGGATCTTGGCGATGATGGGATGGTTCACGATGGCTGAGAAGCCGCTGGCCTTGAGCCTGGCCTGGGAGAACTTGCCCTGGCCGGTGTGGGGTGAAGCGCCGCCGCCGACCCAGCCCTCGCCGATGTGCTCGTGGCGATCGAGCTTGCTGGCAAGCTTGCCTTTGGAGTCGTTGATGTGCATGGCGCGGAGGTGCTTGAGTCCGCAGAGGCGATCGAACTCGGCAAGCACTGCCTCGGCGGAGGCGCGGGTGCTCAAGTCGTAGCCCGCGGCGTGCATGTGGCAGGTGTCGAGGCAGTAGCCGACCCGCGCGGGCTGTCCAGTCCGATCGGAGATCATCTCCCGGAGCTTGGCGAGCTCTTCGAATTTGCCGCCGAGGGTGGAGCCAGCGCCGACGGTGCCTTCGAGGCAGACGACGGTGCGGTAGCCGGCGGTTTCCTTGAAGAGGCGGACGTAGGCATCGGCGATCCTGTTCATGCCGTGCTGGGGGGTGGAGCCGACGGATGAGCCGGGGTGGTGAACGAGTATTGGAATTGAGAGCTTCTCGCAACGCTCGATCTCTTCGCGCATCAGCGCGACGGATTTCTCCCAGAGCTCATCGTTGCAACTGGCGAGGTTGATGAGGTATGAGGCGTGTGAGGCGGTGCGGTCCTGCCAGCCGAGGCGCTTGAGCTCGGTGAGCCACTCTTCGATCGCGGCCTGCTCTAAGGGCTTGGCCTTCCACTGCTGCTGGTTCTTGGTGAAGACCTGCACCGTATCGAGGCCCAGGGTCTGGGCTTCGCGCGGGGCGTTGGTCATGGAGCCGGCGATCGAGAGGTGGGATCCGAACACGACCGGAGCGTAGCGGAGCGGGGCGGGAGATCATCGCGGATCGGTCGGGGAGCCCTCGTCATTCTCGGGTGTTGCGGGGTTGGTGGGGGGCAGGCGGCGGCGGAGGTTCTGGAAGCGGAGTTGATCGGCGGGGGAGAGTTGCGTTCCGAATCGGCGCTCGATCTCGTCGGCGATCTGGCGGCTGAAGGGCTTGTCAAGGCTGCGGGCGAGGGCGGCGATCCATGGCTCGGAGCTGGAACGGATGTTGGCGGCTTCGCTGAGCCGTCCGAGGCAGAGGAGTGATTCAGTGCGGACAGCATCCACGGGGGCTTCGCCCTCGAGGACGGCGAGCTCGGGCATCGCATCGAGCGCGGCGAGGGCGCCGTCGGGCTTGTTGAGTTCGAGGCGGATCTGCGCGAGCATCAGGAGGCCTTCTCCGAGGGCCTCGAAGGTCGCGGTGCTGTGGCGTTCGGAGAGGATGCGGTTGATGGAGGCCAGGTTGGAGAGGAGTGGTTCGCGCAGGCCGGGCTCGGCGGTGGTGGAGACGGAGACCAGGTCGGGAGAGGGGAGCATCTGGGCGACCTTGAGGAGTCCGCGTCGCCGGGCATCCTGCGAGGGCGCGCGGATGGAGGAGATGCTCTTGAAGCCATCGGCGGTGGGCCAGTACATCGCGACAGCGCGGACGGCGATCTCGAAGAGCTCGGGATCCTGTGCAGCGGCGAGCAGGATGTCGTCGACGTGATCGGGGACGATCAGGAGCGATTGCGCGGCGGCCTGCCGCACGGCGGCGTTGGGGCTGGAGAGAAGCTGGGCGACCGAGCGGATGTCGTCATCTTCGCCGAGGTTGATCAGGAGATCGCACGCGCCCGGGGGAGCCTTGTCGGGGAGGAGCGGTCGTAGTGCGTTGAGGACTCGCTGGCGTTCATCCTCGGATTGGAGGAAGCCGGCGCGAACGAGCGTGCGGATGTAATCGACCGCGGAGGCGGTCGCCGCGCCGTCGGGGGCGACCCACGAGAGCGCGGTGGGGAACATGTCGGGATCGGGCCAGCGGGCGGCGGCTTGCAGGAGCGCGGAGGCTGCTCGGGGGTCGGTCTCGGCGGCGAGCGCCCGCTTGACGGCGATCTGGGCATTCTCGGGGCTGATCTGGGTGATCAGGAGGGCGGCTCGCTCGCGCACGGAGGGCTTGGCGGAGGTAATGAGCGAGATCGCGGCCGCGGAGACTTCGGGGCCGAGCCTGGCGTTTTCCGAGAGTTCACGGGAGACCAGCTCAAAGCCCAGTGAGCGGACCTCCTGTACATCATCGCGGAGGAGTCCGGCGAGGAACTCGGAGCGGTGCTCCGGCGGGAGGCCAACGTGGAGGCGGCGATACGACTCGACGAGGCGGATCATCGCCTGCTGGCGATCGGCCTCGGCGGCATCGGATCGTTGCGCCAGACCCTGGGCCAGCCGGTCGGCCCATTCCTGGTGGGAGAGCAGATCGCACTCGTCCAACCAGGCTTGCCAGGCGGCGGCGTTGTCTGCGAGGTCCTTGCGGCCGGTGAGTCGGGCGAGCGCGGTCCATGCATCGCGGCGGAGGGCTTCAGGGCGGGTCGATGCGGTGATCGCGAGAAGGGAGCGAGCGGATTCGCGCGTGCGGATGCCGGCCATGGCATTGATGATGCGTGGGGCAGCGCGTTCATCGGCGCGGTCGAGGGCGGCGGTGAGGGTGGGGAGGAGCCAGTCGGGGAGATTGGAGGTCTTCTCCATGGCACCCAGGATGAACCAGGCGGGGGATGACTCGCTGATGGGGCCGTTGAGGGCCTGGGTGATCGGGGTGCGGCCGGCCTGGTCGGCGAGCGCGCGGATGAGAAGTAGCTGCGCAGCGCCGGCACGTGCGGCTGCGGTTGCCGACGGGTCCATCAGTGTGGCATCCGCGGGGCGATCGGCGGGCTCTTGTGGGGTCGGGACGGGCTGGATGGGGGTTTGGGATTGGAGCCTGGGGGCCTGGGAGGCGCTTGCGGACCATGCGATGCAGACGATTGCGAACGCGGAGAACCTCCACGCGGGGTGCGTGCAGCGCCCATTGCGGGGTTGTATCACGTTAGTGATCACTATCGAATGCTAGACCGTTGGGCGGTGACCGGCGGGGGGCATGGTCGCAGATCGGTCGTATCTCTAGAGTTATGTCCCCGGCGACTCCGGGAGGGGTCGTGAGAGAGCGGCCGGGCGAGCGAGTGCAGATGAGGAGCGATTGGGCTCCGAACGAGGGCAGATGAAGGACTGGTTCGACGCAGAGCATCATGTCGAGCGAGCGCATCGCCTGTACGAGGCGGGGCGCTGGGAGGAGGCCGAGGCCGAACTCCGGGATGCCATTGCGCTCGATCCGTACCAGCCGGAGTGGCACTTCAACCTTGGATTAACGCTGGAGGCATGCGGGCGGTTCCGAGATGCGATCGGATCGTTCAAGGAAGCCTCGACGCTCTCGCCGACGGATGCCAACGCAGCGCTGATGATCGGGGTGAACCACCTGCGGCTGGATGAGCCCAAGGATGCGCTGACGTGGTTCGAGCAGGCGAGCACGCTGGACAGCAATCTGATCGATGCGTACGTGCATCGGATCGAGGCGTACTCGCGTCTGGGTCAGCACGAGCAGGCGGAGGTTGTGTTCTATTTGGCGCAGCAGGTGGATGCCAAGAGCGCGGACATCTTCGCGTGCATGGCCGATTCGCTGATCGCCCGCGGGCTGCACGACCGGGCGGTTTGGTGCCTGCGCGAGGCTGCGCGGCTGGATCCGGAGTTGCCGGGGATACAGTCCAAGCTCGCGGATGCGTTCTCGGCGAGCGGCCGGCACGAACGGGCGCGGCAGTTGTATCTGCTGGAGCTGCGGCGTGATCCGGGTGATATCCCGACGCTTTTGGCGCTGGCGCGGGTGCTGCGGGAGATGAACCGCTTGCCCGAGGCGGAGGAGAAGCTGCGGCGGATCCTGGAGATCGAGCCGGATCACGCACAGGCGCATTACGCGATGGGGGAGCTGGCGCTGCAAACCGGTCAGGCGCTGGCGGGGCTGCGACACTTTGATGTGGTGTACAGGCTCGATCCAGCGTTCCCGGCTGCGCGGCGGCGGATCGCCGAGCTGCTCCTGGCGCGTCGGCCATGGCGGGATGTGGAGCGGGCGCGGGAGATTCTCGCAAGCGAACTGCGGGCGCTGGAAGCGCAGCCGGATTCGTTCGATGCGGCCTCGCGGCACGACCTGGGTGTGCTGCTGCTCGAGGCGGGGCAGAGCGGGGATGCGACCAAGATCTTCAAGACGCTGGTGGAGGCGAGCGCGACCGATGCACAGGCTCATCACCTGTTGAGCGTGGCGCTTCTGGAGATGGGGCACCTGGACAAGGGGATGGATGCTGCACGGTCGGCGCTCAAGCTGGACCGGACGCTGGTGCCGGCGATGCACAACCTGGCGATCGCGTACGTGAAGCAGTCGCAGTGGTGGCGGGCGCGGTACTGGGTGCGTCAGGGGCTGCGGGTAGCGCCGGATGATGCGCCGCTGCGTCGCTTGCGGGTGCTGATCCGGTGGCGTCGGCTGTTTGATGTGGCGGGGCTGGTGACCAGACTCACACGTGCCACACGCTGACGGCGGGCGCCCGACCCTCTGGATATGAACCTGCGCTTTTGCGTGATTGAGCGAGAGGGGGATCGACGTGACCGTACCGATTCAGCAGCTTGAGGCCGAACTGCTCGCCACCAACCGGGTGGTTCGCCGCCTGGGAGAACAGCTCACATGGACGCGGCAGCGTGTGTGCGAACTGGAGATGCGAGAGAAGCTGCGCGAGGCCGGCCGCGCGCCGCGATACCCGGTCGAGTTCCGCTCGCAGTTCGGGGAGGATAGTTACCTCTGGAACCTGTTCGGCGGGCAGATCGACGGGTTCTTCATTGAGGTCGGCGCGTTCGACGGCTACAGCTTTTCGGTGACGTACGCGCTGGAATGCGCGGGGTGGAACGGGCTGCTGATCGAGGCCCTGCCGGAGCGGTACGACGAGTGCCGGAAGCGGCGGACGCACAGCCGGGTGGTGCACTCAGCGCTGGCGAGGCGTGGAGCGCCCCCGACGGTCGGGTTCATGATCGTGCAGGATGCCTTCGGGGGGATGCTGTCATACCTGGACAAGCCCGGTGAGCATCAGAGGCAGATCCAGCAGGAGCAGTACACCCAGCGGCGCGTCAGCGTGCCGGCGGCGACCCTTGATTCGCTGTTGGCGGAGCACCAGGGGCCGATCGATGTGCTGGTGCTTGATGTCGAGGGTGGGGAGCTGGATGCGCTGGATGGGCTTGATGTGAAGCGATTCCGGCCGCGGGTGATGCTGGTTGAGGACAACTCGTACGGGCGGGACCAGACGCTGACAGCGCACTTTGCAGCGCAGCCGTACGTGCATGCCGGGTGGGTGGAGGTAAACCGGGTGTACATCCACAAGGATGAGGCGGCGCTGCTGGCGCGGGCGAAAGCGATCAAATGAACCCGGTGGGCTGAGCGGTCAGTCGTGGGAACCGTCGCCGCTCTCGCGGGCGGCGAGCAGGCGCGCCGCCTCTTCCACATCCTTGTCACCGCGGCCCGAGCAGCACACGACGATGTGGTTCTTCTCGGTCATGGTCGCGGCGAGGCGAACCGCCTCGGCGATCGCGTGGGAGGTTTCGAGTGCGGGGATGATGCCTTCGGTGCGGGCGAGCAGGGTGAAGGCGTCGAGGGCGGTGTTATCGCCGACGGCGGTGTAGCGGGCGCGCTGGCGATCTTTCCAGTAGGCGTGCTCGGGGCCGACGCCGGGGTAATCGAGACCCGCCGAGCAGGAATGCACATCGGCGGTCTGGCCGGATTCATCCTGGAGCACGTAGCTGAGGGATCCGTGGAGCACACCCGGAGCGCCGGCGTTGAGGGTCGCGGCGTGGTCTCCGGGGGCGCGGGAGCGGCCGCCGGCCTCGACGCCGACGAGGGCAACGTTGGCATCGTCGATGAAGGGGTAGAAGATGCCGGCGGCGTTGGAGCCGCCGCCGACGCAGGCGATCACGGCGTCGGGGAGGCGGCTCATGAGGCGGAGGCACTGGGCCTTGGTCTCGCGGCCGATGACGCTCTGGAAATCGCGGACGATCATGGGGAATGGGTGGGGGCCGACGACGCTGCCGATGATGTAGTGGGTGTGCTCGACGGAGGCCATCCAGTCGCGCATCGCTTCGTTGGTGGCATCCTTGAGTGTGCGTGATCCGGAATCGACCTCGATGACCTTGGCGCCGAGCATGCGCATGCGGATGACGTTGAGGCGCTGGCGGCGGACATCCTCAGCGCCCATGTAGACATCGCAGGAGAGGCCCAGGTGGGCGGCGGCGGTGGCGCTGGCGACCCCGTGCTGGCCGGCGCCGGTCTCGGCGATGATGCGCTTCTTGCCCATGCGGACGGCGAGCATGCCCTGGCCGAGGGTGTTGTTGATCTTGTGGGCGCCGGTGTGGGCGAGGTCTTCTCGCTTGAGCCAGATGGTGGCGGCCTGGCCGGAGGGGGAGTGTTCCTTGGCGGCGGCGGTCAGGCGGGGGGCCTGGTAGAGAGGGGTGGGCCGGCCGACGAAGGTCTTGAGGAGAACTTCGAGGTCATCCCAGAACTTCTCATCGTTGCACACAGCGCCATAGACCTCGGTGAGCTGGTGCAGGGCGGCCATCAGCGTCTCGGGGACGTACTGACCGCCGTAGGGGCCGAAGCGGCCCTCGGGGGATGGCACCTCGGAGATCCGCGGGGCTGGCGATGGGGGTGCGGGGATCGCCGACGATGATGGACCGTGCCTGGACATGCGGAGAAACGGTATGCCGGGGGCGGGGAGCATCCCGTTGCGAGATTGCGGAACCGGCGCGCGTGAAACATGTACCATGGGCGTCGGCGGCGGCCGGCCTGTCGGGGGAATGGGTGGGGCATGGGGGTTGCGATAGATCGCGGGCCGGCGGATTGGCGATGTCCAACGAGATTCTGAGCACACTCCTATTGGTCGGATCGGTCCTGGCGCCGGTGGCGCTGCTTGGCGGGATTGTCATGCTCTGGTTGGGGCTGCGCGGCCGGCGGGTGGATGATCATCCGCTGTGCCGGTCGTGCGGGTTTGACCTGGTCGGGATCCCCGGCGCGGGCGAGTTCGCGGATGAGGGTGTGCCGGATGTGTTGTGCCCGGAGTGTGGGAAGGAAGTCTCGGATCCAGCGCGGATCAAAGAGGGGAATCGCAAGCGGCGGCCGCGGATGATGGGGATCGCGGTGTGCCTGCTGGCGTATGCGGTGCTGGCGAGCGCGGGGTTGTTCACGGCGATGAGCCGCAGCGGACTGACGAAGGCAATGCCCTCGTGGGTGCTGGTGATCATGGCGGACTCGCCGGATGCGACTCGCCAGCGCGAGGCGCTCGCGGAGCTTGCGGATCGCATCTCACAGGACCGGATATCCCCGTGGATCGCCAGGGCGGCGATCGGGCGAGCGCTGGCGGCACAGGCGAAGTGGGTGGGGCCATGGATCGTGGAGCGCGGGGACCTGATCGAGGCGGGGTGGCACGCGAAGCTGACGACGATCCCGCAGTACCGGCAGTTCCTTCAGAACGGGGTTGTGCTCACGTGCGGGGTGAACCCCGTGCTCGGGCCCGATGAGGCGACGTGGGAGGTGATCGACATCACACCGGTGATCTGGGGGAGCATCGACCGGGTCGGGGTGGGGACATCGGTCGAGCTGCGCGTGCAGTTGGTGGAGGTGCGGTGCGGGGAGGAGCGGATCGCGGGGGATGGCAACGAGGGGAGCATGACGACGGTGGGCCAGGGCCGGCCGACGGTCCTGTCGCAGATGGTGGAGATCCCGCGGAAGCCGGTGGGGCAGGTGAACGCGCAGGCGCGGTATCACATCGTGATACGCGGGACCGAGCGCGATGATGCGGGCTCGGCGGACCTGGCGGGGATCGAGGTGGACATGGACTTCACGTACGATGTGCGGCCGAGCCAGGCTTCACCGGGTGCGGATGTCGGCGCTGATGAAGGTCCTGATGTTGGCGCGGAGTAGGTTTTCTCCGCGAATCGCTCCGGCCATTCTGATCCATCGCGGCAGGGTCTTGAAATCTGGCGGCTTGCCATGCATCAGGCCGTACGCAAGCCGCTTTTCACAGGTTCGTGTACTCGTATTGTTCGCGGGTGTGTGAACATTGATGAACCCTACAGGCCATCGGCGCCCAAGGACTCGCCCGGGACCGGTGAAGAAACTCGTAAAGAGAGAATTGCCTTGCAACCGCCAGGGGGGGGGGGTAGCGTATGTATCTGCGGCGTGCCGTTCGGTCCGCCGGGATGGGGAGTGCCAGATGAAACTTCTCGGGACTATCGGAGCGGTCGCCGGCACGGGCCTGCTCGGGATCACCGCCGAATTCTCCGATGCCGCCGTCGTGATCTACGACAACTCCGCCGGAGAGTTTGAGTGGAAGCTCTCGGAGCGGATGGTTGATGGGAGCACTGGGGCTCTCGGCACGTTCCTTGACATCACCCAGCCGCCCAGCCAATCGACCGAGCAGCGGTCTGGGTCGTTCGGAAGATGGTTCCGCTGGAACTCATCTGGTTCGGAACCCGCGCAGAGTTTCATCGAGGGCTACCAAAACAACGATGCCGAGCAGGTTCCCACAATCAAGCAGACGCTCATCTGGGACGGCATGACAATCAAGCCGATTACGATTCGTCAGTATGCAGAGGGCGAAAGCACTTCGCCCTCACATGGATGGGAGTGGCAGGGCGTCTATTTCTACCACCTGCCATTCACACCAAGCTTTGAGGGGGGGACACCCGCGATCGACACGCTGGCGTTCCTTGGAGCTCGTGTCAAGAAGAACGGCAAATACCACTATGGGTGGATCCTTTTCCAGGACTATACAACGGCGATCGCGTGGGCTTACGAGACCATACCGGACACGATGATCACCGTCCCCGCTCCTTTCTCGGCGGGGGTATGCGGGTTCCTGTTCGTTGCATCGCGCCGGCGGCGCTTGCCGGCCTGACACGATAACTCCGCGTTTCAGTTGGCCGTGGGCCTGAGATGCGTGCGTTATTCCATTGCGCCACGGAGGGAGTCGATTCATGCTTCGCATCATGCATGCGGCGGTGGTTGCTATTTGTCTTGCCGGATTCCTCTCGCGTTCCGCGCTGGCACAGCCCATCTGGCAGTGTCCCAACTACGGGGATGGCTCTGTCGATCACCTTGAGGAGAACGAGTCCTGGATCCAGGATCTGTCGTGGATGTCCAACCGGATGCCCGGTGTTCACATCGCGATGGGCAACGCCCACTTCTGCGTCGCCAACACGGAGGGCAACGCCAAGGGCCTGCTGGCGTGGTGGTGCGATGAGGCTGACGATTCGAACTGTTCCGGATCCGATGGGGTCGAGGAGCTGATCACGAGGCTCGAAGGGTACTACACCACCGGCTTCCGCCGCTTCAACCTCTACCTGCCCGCGGGCATGGTCGTCTACCACGAGTACGTCTCGAGTTCCCAATGGCTGCCCATGCCGTCGAGCAAGCGCGCGGAACTGGAGAACCAACTGGCGGATTGGATCACCACCAAGGGCAACGTGGAAGTGGAGGTGTACGGGACGTTCCAGAATGCGCTGCCGGCAACTCTGTGCATGGAGCCCTCCGACGGCGGCACAGTCAGCCACACGGGCCTCTGCGGAACCAGCAATCCCAACGCCTACGCCTATCCCTGCGAAGGGGCGGCGTACTCGGACTTTCCATCCCCGTTCTCCGCGGTTGACATGTGCATCATGTACGAGACGATCGGTCCGTGGCATGACCTTGGCGTGACCCGGTTCTGGCTCGACTCGGGTTCCAAGAAGTTCTATGACGGTGAAGACGTGATCTTCAACGCCTTCGAGGACTTCATCGAGATCGCCCATAGTCCGATGTACCGTCCGGAGACGACTGCGCAGCACCTGCTGGGCACTGAGGCCTTCCCGTGGCTGCTGGGCGGAAGCCTGGACATGCCCGCGGTACTCAAAGCGCCGGCGATGGCATTTCCCGGCTATCTGCAATCAAACGACGCCTGGACGGAGTGGGATTTGGCTGGTGACAGCAACAGTGACTCGGTAGATGACAGAGGGCAGAGCGAACTGGTCGCGATTCTTGACTACAGCGTGGCCTACACACTGCCGGACGACGCGGTCGAATTGTTGGACTGGGCTAGGAATGGATTCGTCTTCTATGTCGCGAATCCTTCAGCAACAAACGCCAACTCGATCCGGCTCGTCGAGTGCATGAAGCGCGTGTACGACTTCGGAACGCTTCCGGACCGCCGCGACTTTGACGGCGATGGTGATGTAGATTCGAACGATCTGGCCGACTTCGATGCGGTGCATGCCGACTATTCCGGGACGACATCGGGCGCCAACTGGATCCACGGGGACATGGACCAGGACAACGATGTCGATGCACAGGATGCCCTCAAGTACCACCTGTGGTATCAGAACTTCAGCGGCACGTGGGATGACAACCCCATCAACCTCTACAACGCCGAGCCCTACGACATCCTGACGCCGCCGAATAACTGATCTCATTTGACTCATCATGGGCCGCAAGATCGAAGGATCTTGGGGCCCGTTGCGGGCGGGACGAATCGCTCAGGCCATCCTGATCCAGCGGAGCAGGGTCTTGAAATCCGGCGGCTTGCCGTACATGAGGGCGCCGATGCGGAAGACCTTGGCGGCGGCCCAGGCGGCGATCACGACGGAGACGACGCCGACGGCGATCGCGACGGGTATCTGCCATGTGGGCACGGGTTCGGAGCCGCAGAGGCGGATGACCATGATGAAGGGGTTCATGCCGGGGACGAAGCTGAGGGTGACGGCGAGCGGGGAGTTGGGGGCCCGCTGGATGACGAACCAGATCATCCAGGGGAGCATGATGAGGAGCATGACGGGTGTCATGAGGGTCTGGGCCTCGCGCATGTCGTTGACAGCGCTGCCGATGGCGGCCATGAGCGAGGCAACCAGGAAGTAGGCGATGAAGAAGAAGATGACGAGGTAGATCAGCGATTCGGTGCTGATGAGGTCCATGCGCTTGAGGAGGAATACAACCGAGCCGACGCCGAGTCCGGAGTAGACGGCGAGGATGAGGAGGCCGACACCCATCTGGCCGATGATCTTGCCGGTCATGAGCTGCATGGGGGAGACGGCCGAGAGGAGAACCTCCATGACGCGGCTGCTCTTCTCCTCGACGGTGGTGGTCAGCAAGCTGGAGCCGCTGGTCATCACGGAGATC
Source organism: Phycisphaerales bacterium (assembly GCA_020847535.1). GTDB lineage: Bacteria > Planctomycetota > Phycisphaerae > Phycisphaerales > UBA1924 > JAEUJB01. The sequence continues at coordinate 58,591 of JADLBU010000094.1, read as the reverse complement.
ATCATGAGCATCATGAAGCCCATGGGGACGAGCATGGTGAGGCCGCCGAGGGACTTCTTCTCGCCGCTCTTGGTGAGCGTCTTGGATTCGACGGCGGGTCGGGCGACGATGTCGCGGACGACGGTGGGGTTCATGCCGGCGGCGGCGAGCCGCTTGTCGTTCTCGATGCGGGCATCGATGATGGCTTCCTGGACGCGGCGCTCGATCTTGTCCTCGATCTCACCATCGAGGCGCTGGGCGAAGTAGGCCTGGATGCCGCCGAACTTGCCATCGGGCTTGACGCTGACGGCATCGGCGGGGATGACCACCAGCGCCAGGCGCGGGTTGGCGGACTTGGGGTCGGCCTCACCCTCGGCCTTGATCTCGGCGATCTTGACGGGCTCTTTTTCCTTTTCGATATCGGCGGCGGAGTCGAGGACTTCGAGGTCGAGCTGGGGTCCGCCGGCGGCGATCTGGGAGGCGGCCATGCCGGCGGCCTGCTCCATGTTGGCGCCGGGGACACCCTGCATCGCCTCGCCCACGGGGGTCTTCTGCATCTGTTCGACGGCCTGCTTGGCCGATGCTTCGGTTTCCTTCTGCAGCTCCTCGGGGCTGAAGCGCTTGGTAAGGCCGGCGGTGACCATGCCGGACTGGTCAATGACGGCGACCGTGCCGTGGATGCGCGGGCCCTTGAAATCCTTGAGCCAGGCCATGGCGCCGATGACGACCAGGAGCATCAGGGGCGTCATGATGACGCCGATGAGGAAGCCCTTGGTGAAGACGGTGGTGGCGAACTCGCGCCACGCGACCCAGAAGATCTTGTTCATGCCGAGGTATCCTGCATCGCGGCGGTGGTGTCGGCCGTGCCGTTGAGATCCGACAGCTCAGCGCGGATCGCCGCCGCCGAGCCGCCGACCAGTTCGATGAAGATGTCTTCGAGGTTGGGGCGTTTGAGCTCGACGCGGCGGACCGGGAGGCGCTGGGCGAGGGCGGCCATCACGGGGCCGGGGTCGGCGTCGGGGCGCATGCGGACATCGATGCCGCGGGGATCCTGGATGGCCTCGCGGACGCCGGGGAGTGAGCCGGCGATCGAGACCATGGCGTCGTCGGTCGCGGCGATGGTCTCGACGAATACGCAGCGTGGATCGTACTTGGACCAGATGTCGTCGAGGGGGCCATCGAGGACCTTCTCGCCGCGATGGATCATGAAGATGCGCTCGCAGAGCTGCTCGGCCTCGAACATGGCGTGGGTGGAGAAGATGAGCGTGCGACCGGCCTTGTGCTGCTCATCGATCAGATCCCGGAGCATGCGGCGGTTGACGGGGTCAAGGCCGCTGAAGGGCTCATCGAGGATGATGAGCTCGGGGTCGTGAAGGACCGCCGAGATGAATTGGACCTTCTGCTGCATGCCCTTGGAGAGCTCTTCGCACTTTTTCTTGAAGCAGTCACCCAGGCCGACGCGAGCGAGCCAGTCCTTGACCTTCGTGTCGAGGCCGGCGGCATCCATTCCCTTGAGCCGGCCGAGGTAGACCAGGAAGGGGCCGACTTTCATCTTGCGGTAGACGCCGCGCTCTTCGGGGAGGTAGCCGATGCGATCCTTGCTCTCGACGGCGGACTTCTTGCCAAGGACCGTGAGATCCCCGCGATCGGGGAAGATGATCGACATGATCATGCGGATGGTCGTGGTCTTGCCGGCGCCGTTGGGGCCGATGAAGCCGCAGAGGCTGCCGGTGGGAATGACCAGGTCCAGATCCCGGACGGCGACCTTGGATCCGAAGGTCTTGTGAACACCCTTGAGTTCGATCGCGTTCTGCAAGGTCGCCTCCCCGTGGCCTGCCGTGGTGCTCGGGCTGACCGTCGCCCCCGGCGGCACGGCCGCTGATGGTAGGGGTCGTTCTTCCCCGGCCGCGAGCGCAGTGTGGGCATCGGACGCGTCGGTTCGCCGGAAGTGATTCCTGAAAACCCTTCCGGGATTTCGAATATGGCTGAACCGGGCGGAATTGGAGCTGATCCGATGGGTTGGAGAATCGGATGGCCCCCAAGAACGCACCGGGCGGGGGATCGGCCCGGTGGTCTGGGTTGAATGATGCGGGACACTGCACGGCGGGAAGACTCGCCACAGAGGCGCAGAGAACACAGAGAAGAGAAACGCGAGGATTCATCCGGAACTTCGGCGGCGGTGCGCTCGTGCGGCGAACGCCACGAGCACCCCCTTCGGGATGCGATCGCGTCTGGCGAGCATTCCGGGGATATCGCTCGCAGGGCTCGCTCCACGCCCCGGCAACGTTCGCCCAGCCCCGTCGGGCTGAAGAGGAGGAGCATTTGCACCACTCACCGACAGCCAACGCGCTACCCCATCTCTGATCCCTGTTTTCCTGTTTCGATCTCTGTGTTCTCTGTGCCTCTGTGGTGAAGATTGGTTTGAGGTTGGCTTGAGGGGTATCGCGCGGGGGATGCGGCTCAGGCCGGCTGCTCGGTTCGGGTGTAGTGGATGTTGCGGGCCATGTGCTCGGCGAGCACGGTCTGGATGAGTGGCTCATCGTTTCCGACGAGCTCGGGGGTGATGACGCCTGGGCGCTTGAACTTTCCGCCGGCGACCAGGCGGGCCATGATGGTGCAGGGGATCGCGGTCGTGCGCGACATGCTGGTGGCCTGCGAGTTCTTGTCGTAGAAGTCCAGGAGATCCCAGCTCACCTTCACCGCCTTGCCGCCGCGTGTGCCGCGGTTGATGATGCGCATCACGGTGAGGTCTTCCTCGCCGGGCTTGTAGGTCCACATGGGGAACATGAGCTTGGAGATGACTTCGAGCGGGATCACCCTTTGCCCCCCCACTTCGATCGCCTCCTTGCTGAAGAGGCCGGTAGCGCGGAAGACGCGCATCAGCTCGTAGTGGCCGGGGTAGCGGAGGGTCTTCTCCTTCATGAACGGGACCTTCATGGTCGCGGCGAGGCTGCGGAGGCCATCGGTGTTGACGGCTTCGAGAGAGCCCAGGCCGGGGAAATCCATCAGTTCGGGCTCGGTGAGGGCGGGGCGAACGACGACCTTGCCGTGCTCGACCAGGCGCGTCGGGCGGGTGTATTCCTCGAGGACATCGGAGGGTGCGAAGCCGGCCTTGTACTGGAAGGGCCAGGATCGCTCGCGCGGGAGGCCGCCGACGTAGATCTCGATCTCGGTGCAGGCATCGAGGCGTGCGGCTTCGTAGCCGGCGAGAAGGTTGGACATGCCGGGTGCAACGCCCATGTCTACTACACAGGTGACGCCACGTGACTTGGCGAGCGAATCGAGATCCCAGGCATCCTCCGCCATAAAGGAAATATCGCAGTAGTTCTTGGCTGCCTCGATGACAGCGCGGAGGGCGGCAAACCCGATGCGGCTGGCGAGCGCACCCAGGACGATGTCGAAGGGGGCGACTGCCTTGGTGATCGCGGCGGGGTCGGAGAGGTCGGCCTTGAGGGTTGTCACCTTGCCGCCGGCGCGGGCTGCGCGATCCTGGGCGGTCTTGAGGTTCTCATCGCGGACATCGGCGATCGTGACATCGAAGTCGCGGCAGAGATCCGCGGCCATGACCGAACCGACCATTCCGGCGCCGAGCACGATTGCACGCATGTGAATACCTCGGAGAAGACTCACCACAGAGGCACAGAGGGCACAGAGGGCACAGAGAAAGAGCAGACGGGAAGGAGCGGCGGGTTGCATAGACCCAGCTCGCTTTGTTCGTTGCTCGACTGAGGGAGTCTCTTTCTGTTTTCCTCTCTGTGTTCTCTGTGTTCTCTGTGCCTCTGTGGTGAGTTCTGTTTTTTACTTCTTGCCTCGTCCGCGATCGAGCTGGTCGCGTCGTGCCTGGGCCTCGCCGGCCTTGCGCTTGGCCTCGGCGGCTTCCATGAGCTTCTGCATGAAGCCCTTCTGGTTGGGATCGCGGGGCTTGCGCTTGAGCTTGTCCTCGTCGAGCAGGCCGTGCTTGTTCATGTGCTTGCGGATCCAGGCGTTCTCGACGATGGCGAGCGTGGAGTTGGTGGTGAAGTAGAGGGCCAGGCCCGCGGGGGCGTTGTACATGAAGATCGGGAACATGAGGACCGACATGATCTTGATCATCTTCTGCTGCATCTCCTGCTCGGGGGTGAGCGGGGTGCTGGTGGGCGGCGTCAGGTACTTCTGGTGGAAGAAGAAGACCAGGCCCAGGAGCAGGGGGAGGATGTTGAGCGAGGAGATGGGTCCGATCATCGCCGAGAGGACGGGGATGCGGGAGGTGGCGCCGAAGCTGATGAGCGCGTCGGGGTGGGAGAGGTCGGCGAGGAAGCCCCAGGAGTTGCCGGTGATGGACTGGATGACGCCGTAGAAGGCGGGGGCATTTCGGAACTCGACCTCGTAGTAGAGCAGGGCGTAGAGGGAGAGCCAGACGGGCGTGACCAGGAGCATGGGGAGGCAGCCGAGCATGCCGAAGGGGCTGATCCCCTCCTCGCGCCAGAGGCCGGCCATCTCGGCCTGCATCTTCTTGGGGTCGTCCTTGTAGCGCTCCTGGATCTTCTTCTGCTTGGGCTGCATCAGCGACATCTGCTTGCCGAAGCGCTGCATGCGGATCTGGGACCAGCGCGTCAGCGGGTGCAGGCATGTGCGCACGAAGACGACCAGGAAAATGATCGCCAGCGACCAGTCCCGGAAGACGTAGTCGTGGAGGAAGTACATCACGGTGCGCAGGATGTACGTGATGATGTCGAACGTGCAGTACATGCACGGTCCGCCCATGTTGGCGATGATCATGCCGCCCAGGCCCAGGGCCTTGGCGAGCGGATCGGAGTCGGTCGCCTTGTGCGAGAGTGGACCCATCCACAGGCCCATCGAGACATCGGCGCCGGCCTTGGGGGCGATGGTCAATTCGCGCGAATCCAGCCGGATCGCCAGCACGGGCTCGTCGGTCATGCCATCGGGCATCGCGGGGTTGACCAGCACGCGATCGACCTTGGAGACCCAGGAGAAGAGCCTGGGCGTGCTGGCGGCCGGGTCGATCAGGGGGTGGGCGGCGATCCCGAAGTAGCGGTTGGTCATCCCGCTCCAGGAGAGCTCGTACTGCTTCTGGATCGCGTTGACATCTGGCCAGAGGGGCATGTCGGTCGCGTAGCCGAACCCGCCCTGGGGTCCCAGGGCGTTGGCGCGGAGGTTTGCGGCGTAGTCGGTGGCGCTGACGAGCAGGCGGTTGGGATCGACGGTTGAGGGGAGCACGTACCCGAAAGGCATGCGCCGGCGATCGCTGCCGTAGCCATCGGCATCCTGCGGCGGATCGACGGGGGCGAGCTGGAGCCAGCGGATGCGCACGGGGGCGTCGGTCAGGTTGGCGATCGTCTGGCGGACGGAGACATCGTGGTTGGCGGGGGTAATCGAATAGGCCCGCTCGATGCGAAGGATGGGAACGCCGGCGGCATCCTCGACGAGGGCCTCGAAGATACCGGGCCTGTCCGCGGCGACCTGTCGCCATGTGGGTCCGGCGGGGTCGGTGGCGAGCACGACGAACGAGCCGTTGACCCAGATGCCCAGGGCGGCCATGGGCGTCAGGGTCGCAGAGGTGATCGAGCCGTCGGGCTGGCGAGCCTGCTGGATCGAGTGCTCGGACTGGACGGTGTAGTGGGTGGTTCGGCGCCAGTCGAGGTAGTGCTCTGAGAGGCGGTAATCACGGATGCCTGCGCCGATGGGTGAGAAGGTGATCTGCCCGCGAGCAAGTTTGGGATCGAGTGAGCCCAAGGGGGCGAAGCTCTGTGCGAGCGGGTCGGTGGTGAAGACCTTGGCGCGGTAGGCGCCGGGTGCGGCGTTTGCGGGTTGCTGGACTGCGGGAGCAACCGGCGCGGGTGTTGGTGCCGCCGCCGGCTGGGTTGCGGGGTGGGCCTGCTCGACGGATGCATCCTGCTTGGGTTGACCGGCGGCCGGACCATCTGTGGCAGCGGTCCTGTTCGCGGAATCTTGAGCATGGCCTTCGGCGGGCGCTGTTGCAGGCGGCGCTGTTGCGGGGGAGGTTGGGGTGCTGGAGTTGGTGCCGGCGATCTGCTGTTGCTGCCGGCTGGAGTTGCGGCTGACGGACCAGACGATGCCGACCGCGACCAGCATCATGACGATCAGGACGGCGATCCTGAGGAGCGGGCTGTTGGGATTGTGTTGCTGAGGCATGTACACCCGTGGAAAGTGGAGAAAGAGAGGCTTGAGCGCAACCTCGGAGGATCCCCTCTGACAAGGGGACAAGTCTAGGTGCGAGCCCCGGGGGCTTTCATGCCAATGGGGATCGCCGGGAGCGTCTTTTGGGGTGCCGGTCGCGGGGTTTTACGGGGAGCGGTCGCCGATGGCGCTGCTACTGGCCTTCGTAAAGGCGGTTGGCGAGCCGGTCGTTGAGTTCGGGGACCGCGCGGATCTTGCGTGCGGTGACATCGATGTTGTAGGGGACGCGGACGAACTCGGCGCGATCGGAGTGGAGGATGACGTAACAGGCGTGGGGGTTGCCATCGCGCGGCTGGCCGACGGAGCCGACGTTGATGACGGCCTTCTCATCGTCCCGGAAGGTGTAGGAGCGGTTCTCACCGAGCTCATCGGGGGGATAGAAGTCGGGCTCATCGGTGAAGACGCCGGGGACGTGGGTGTGGCCCACGATCGCGAGCCGGTCGACGCGATCAAAGACAGCGCGGAGCTTGTCCGGGTACATGCGCGGATCGGTCGCGAAGATGTACTCGTTGATGGGCCTGCGCGGGGAGCCGTGAACGGCGAGGATGGGGAAGGCGCCTTCGGGGGGCGTCTCCATCACGCGTACGCGGAGCTTTCCGAGGAACTCGTAGCGTTCGGTCTTGAGCCTTTCATCGGGCTCGCTGTCGAACTGTGTGCGTGTCCAGTAGGCGGCGGTCTCGGCCTCCGGATTGAAGTTGGTGGGCTCGTAGAGGACTGCGAAGTCGTGGTTGCCCATGAGTGACCACTGGCACTTGGTGCGGACCATGTCCACGCACTCGAGGGGCTCGGGGCCGTAGCCGACGATGTCTCCGAGGCAGATGATCCGGTCGATCCCGCGCGACTGGATGTCGGCGAGGACCGCACGCAAGGCTTCGGCGTTCCCGTGGATGTCACTGATGACGGCGGTGGGCAATGTCTTCCAATCAAGTCGGCTGTCGGGCGGCACATCGGCCGGCTCCACATTGGAGCCAGTCCCGTCCGTGACCACATCTCCATATGCGACAATGCGTCCTGGACCGGGTCAAGATGCTACGACAGAGGCGGAGACACGGCAATCAGGGGGAATGACCCTTGGAGTCGGTCCCTGGTCGGGTATTGGCATTGGCGAAGCCTTTCACATGGCGGCTTCCCTGGTTGGAATGGCGGTTCTGCCGTTCCGGCAGGGGTTTGGTCAGGATCGCCGCCCGGCCAGCCGATGAAGGTCAGCCGGATAGACCCCCTGGTCTACCATGCCCGAAGCGGGCGATCCCCCTTCGGGCACGGGGATTGCAACGACGTTCCCGGTTCCTGATTCGGCACCCGACCCGGTCGGGGCCGGCATGGATAGAAAACCCCCCACTGCCCCGCCACGCCCACCCCCGGCGGTTCGCCGGGATGGTCAAGAGGAAGAGCGCATGCCAGCCGCCAGCGTCCAATACCAGCGAACCCGCGAGATGACCATCGACGAGCTGCTTCTTGAGAACCGGGTGGTCTTCCTGATCGGGGAGATCAACCAGGGCTCGGCGGCCCGGGTGATGATGCAGATGCTGTACCTGGAGAACCAGAAGCGGGGGGCGGACATCAACTTCTACATCAACTCCCCGGGCGGGGCGGTGGATGACACGCTGGCCCTGTACGACACCATGCGGTTCATGAGCAGCCCGGTTTCGACGTACTGCCTGGGACGGGCGTACTCGGGCGCGGCGGTGCTGCTGACGGCGGGCCAGAAGGGCAAGCGGTACATCCTCCCGCACGCCAAGGTGATGATCCACCAGCCTTACGGCGGGGTCACCGGGCAAGCCGAGGACATCCGCATCCAGGCCGAGCAGATCATCAAGGCCAAGGCCGAGCTGAACCGGATCCTCTCCGAGCACACGGGCCAGGCGATCGAGAACATCCAGCGCGATTCGGAGCGCGACAAGTACTTCTCCGCGGAGGAGGCGCTGCGGTACGGGCTGGTGGATGAGGTGCTCAAGGAGCCGCAGAAGTCCGTGATCGCGGCGGGGGTGCGGTAAGGAAGGCACTGGGCACTAGGCACTGGGCACTAGTGTCCGATGGATGATCCGCGCCCAGCGACTGTTCGACTGTTTGTCTTTCACCAGTGCCTAGCGCCCGATGCCCAGTGCCTTGCGGCGGCTAGCGCCTGAGCTCCGAAGGAGCGATCCATGTCCGGATACCTGGTCCCGATCGTCATCGAGAAGTCCGCCAAGGGCGAGCGCGCGTACGACATCTACTCGCGGCTGCTCAAGGACCGCATCATCTTCGTCGGGGGGCCGATCTCCGATGAGCTGGCCAACCTGGTGGTCGCGCAGCTGCTCTTCCTGGCGAACGAGGATCCCAAGAACGACATCCACATGTACGTCAACAGCCCGGGCGGCAGCGTGACGGCGGGGCTGGGGATCATCGACACCATGAAGTTCGTGGTGCCGGATGTATGCACGTACATCATCGGGCAGGCGGCGAGCATGGGGAGCCTGATCGCCGTGAGCGGCACCAAGGGCAAGCGCTTCACGCTCAAGAACTCTCGCAACCTGATGCACCAGCCGCTGCTCTCGGGCGTGATGGAGGGCCAGGCGACCGACATCGAGATCGAGGCCCGGGAGATGCTGCGTCTGCGCGACCGCATCTACCAGATCTACGCCGATGCCACGGGGCAGACGACCGACCGGGTCGCCAAGGACTGCGACCGCAACAAGTGGCTCGACGACCAGGAGATGGCCGACTACGGGCTGGTCGACGGGGTGCTGACGCGGATGCCGCACATCGCCAAGATACGCGACAACGACGACAAGTAGTTGCTGTTGGCGCCTATGTTCGCCGCTGGGAGGGCATCCGGTTTGGTAAAAATGTCGCCCGGATCAGCCGCGCTTGTTCGTATTCGCGAGCAATGCCGGTATCAACGCCCCTGTCATGATCGCGTTGCGGACTAGTCCATCCACCGCCGAGCCTGCCGAAATTGTGCCGAAGCATCCGCAATCGACATCGCGTTGATGGTGGTAGACAAGGGCAAGATAGGTTGAGAAGACGGTGAGTATCCCAATGCCTGCGATAACCGGCGCGCGGCTCGACGAGAACAACAGAGCCAATCCAATCACAACTTCAAGCACGATGACCAGGATTGCAACAGATGGCGAAATCGCGGGTGGTACCACGCCGTGTGCCTCGATGCGGGCCGCCAGGAGCGCGGGGCCGCGCTGGACAATGCCATCAAGCGCCATTGGTTCGGCAAACTTTGCGGCCACGGCCAGAAGCAACGCCGCCCCCACGATCATCCGAAGAAATGCGGCCGCCAATCGCATGGCTTATTCTCCGGCTCGGTGGCGCGACCATCTCCACCACGCTACTCCCAGCGCCGCCACGACTACCCCGCCCCAAATCCAGTAGGAGTATCCGCTCACACTGGCGGGCGACATCTGCTCCATCAGCTCTCGCTCTCGCTCGATGCGGTTGTAGAGGAACGTTCCGTCGAGCGTCGTGATATCACCGGTATTTTCATTCAAGCGAAGAAGATTCCACCTGGCTGGATCAAATCGCGGCGGTTCGGGATCGCCGCGGCTTGCGCTCTTCCAGGAGGTGACTCGATAATGCAGGTCAACCACCTTGGCAATGCCTCCAGATCCGTATACGCCATGAACGATCACGTCGGTAGGCGCGCGATTCATTCCGGATCCGGCGTACTTGTATGTCGCGACTTCATGCACAGATTGGTTAGGCGCACCCCGGATCAGTGACTTAAGCTCTCCGTAATCATCAAGATGAATCGCAAGGCCAGCCGACTTGCTCGACAGTTCCCAAGTAGACCCGTCGATATTCACAACCTTGTGATCGTTCGCATCTTTGATCCAATCTATCATGCGCGTCACGAGCGGCCACGGGCATAAATGCCATTGACCGGGTGGAGGCGGCACTTTTCCATAGTCCTTTGCATCGCGGGTCGTGAAGTATTGCCCGGCACCGGGCTGGGCGACTTCGAGTATTCCATCTTGAAGGGAAATGAAATAGCCTGGGCGGGTTGCATTGGAAAGCTGCTCGTCTGGCGTAGTAATGTGGTACAGGAAATCGCCGCTCTCCCACGCGCTCACTCCGGCAATGGAGTCGGACTTGTGGCCAAGCAGAATTACCTTGTATTCGATGCCACACCACTTTACGTGTTGGGTCCGTGCAGCATCCTCGACCGGCTGCAATGCCTTGGCGACACCGTTATCGCCTAGCAACGCAGAAAAAGCGATCAGGTGCCGCGCTCTCGCCATGCCAGCTAACATGTGCCGCCGCACGTCTGAGTCCAGATCGTCACACTCTGGCCACCTTGGCCAACTTTCGTTCCGCCGGTGCAGCTTGGGCACGTACCAGTTCCATTCACATAGGCATCGCATGGCTCCGAGCCCATATGAAGAACTGTTGGGAATTGATATATGGAACCCGACGGGCAGTCGATTCTCGTCGGGCACAGCTCGAATGAATCGCAGACACCCTGACACGCCATGACCGTACTGCCCGCCCACAGGCGATCGTTGAAGCAAGCCGGCCTCGCGAGCACCGCGATGGGAAACAGCATCGCCGCGGCGACGAAGGCAATCTTGACCAAAGTACGATTCATGAGGAACCTCCCGTCTAACATGACGAGCTTACTCCCCCTCCCCCCCCTCCTGTCAAACTCGCGCTGTTCAGCTTGTGAAGGCAGGCATACTCGCTATACTGGCGTGTATGGGTTTCGTGAGGCCAAGCTTCGGACGGGCGTTCACGCTCACGGAAATTGTCGTCGTGATCGCCATCTTGGGCATTGTCGTTACACTCACGATTCCAATACTCAAAGCTTCCCGCGATCAAGCTCGCGCTGCTCTATGCCTATCCAACATACGGCAGTCCGGCGTGCTTTTGCTTACCTACAGCCATCAGTACACGGACTATTTGCCATTCGCCGGGCGCGCCCCTTCCGACGGACCTTATCCACCTGATTTTCCCGAGCATACAACGAAGTTGGGAGGCTCCTGGTCACTGTGGAACGGAGCATGGTCGCTGCTATTCCCGCAGGAGTGGCATGGCAAGCGTTGGAATTCGGCGTTCCAGTGCCCACGCCAGCGGCCACACGACCCAGCTGCAACGGAATACATCAATGGGTGGTTCGACCTGCCTATGTACTGGATGACGGATGTAGTCGGGTACGATGCCGCGACCCTGCGACAAGATTCCAAGATCGCCGATATCCGCGCCTCTCCCAATAGGCTTTCAAGCGTTCAATTCCCTTCGCTTAAAACGTACCTCTGGGAAGAATACGCGTTTTGCACCCCCCAGTCCGATGAGCCGGATTGGTTAGCGAACCAAGGCACCGTGCATGTTCCCACTTCCGTTCTCTTGTTCGATGGCAGCGCAGATCGCAGAATTCGAAATGCTCAAATACCCGGCATAGAGAACCTAATGCCATACTCGCACACTGTGGGCGGGGTTTACGGACGCGATCTCCGCTGAGCACCTTCGCCCCGCTGGTCAGCGGATGTCGCGTCCGCGCACGCCCTCGACGGTGTGTAATCCCACGAACAGGTCGAACACATGGACCGATTGATCGAAGACCCCCTCGCCCGATGAGACGCCCGGGGCGAAGTTGTCCTCCGCGTGGTCGGCGGCGCTGCCATCGACGGCGGCCATCGGCACATGGCGGATCGACAAGGTCTCACGCGGATCCCCATCTCGCACCATCAGCGGATCGGCACAGATGAGCAGGGACTTGTCGGAGGGATACACAACCTGATCCTGGCGCGTCCCGCGGTACTGGCCTGGACCGGTGCGGGTTCTCTGGTTCCAGAACAGCGGCTCGGCAAAGAAGGCGCAGGGAAGCATGAAGGGCATGCCGCCCGGGCCATCGCGTGAGAGCTGCTCGGCGGAGTAGACCGACTCGCTGTCGGTCCTGCCGTCGTAGTACATGTCGGCCAGCGCGAGATGCCAGAGCATGCCGGCCAGGAAGTATCGGTCGATGTCCATCGTGATGCCCTGGGCCTTGATCTCGAGCTTCCACGAGTCGGCCCTCGGGTCAAGGAACGCGGGGAACGAGCCGCGCCAGTCGGCGGTGTACGCCGTGAGCACCTGTGCGCTCTGCCGGACATTGGAGAGGGTTGCCGCGGCCATGGCGCGGGCTCGGATCTTGTGCAGGGCGGGCGCCGAGAGCGACAGCAGGACCGCGATGACCGCGATGGTCACCAGTATCTCGATGAGCGTGAATCCCCCGGTGCCGCTGGATGATCGCACATCACACCTCCATGACGGGTCGGGCGCCGCGGGCGCCGGCGTGTTGTTTCCGCGCTGTGCCCGGGGGGGACTGGGCCCGGCGCAGCCACCACCCCGTTCCCAGCATCCCCAGCAGCGCGCCGTTCTTCCACAGCGCTGCTTGGCCCGCCGCCAGGCCGTTGAAATACTCATCCACCAGTCCGAAGCAGCCGCACTTGGGTGGTTCGGTCAGCGCGAGGTGTGCCGAGTACGCGGCGGCAAAGCCTACCAGCAGCGCCGCGATCGCCCGCTCCAGCCAGCGCCGCTCGATCCCCGCGAACCACACGATGGGAAGGATCATCTCCGCCAGCGGCAGCACGAACACGACTCCCCAGCGCACCGGCCCCGAGAGCAGGCTCCAGGTCTGGACGGTATCGAGGAACACGGGCAGGTCCAGGGCCTTGAGCAGCCCCGCGAGCCCCACGATCACAAACACAGCGCCCGTGAGCCAGAGGCCCGCGGTGTGCGTACGCCGACGCCCGGTTGTGTGCATCGCCATGTGTTTCTTCCCGATCGGGCGGCACTGCCGTCGCATCGGCGCGGGGCGGCCCGCGGTGGCGGACCGTCCCGCGCCGGGCGCCGCCGATACCTAATCGCCCCTGCAATCGTCCCCCTCGACGTTGGTGGAATGGCACTGCACGGTCTTTGTCCCGGTGACGATGCACTCCCCGTAGTTTTCACCGCACGAGGTCATGGTGATCGTGCATTCGCCAACGAACTCGGGGTTGCCGACGCCCTTCTTGCCCTTGATGTTCTTGGCGACCGGCTTGACGGCGGTGACAAAGAAGCCGCCCGGGACGGTGCTTGTCTGCGGGCACCACCACCGCTCGCCATTCTGCGTCTTGCACGACTTGTTGATGGTTTTGCAGCAGATCTGCTTCCCGACGGACGTCCAGCAGTCCGCGCCGATCGCGGTTGACGCCAGGATCACCAGCACCGAGGCGCCGGCGATCAGTCTGCGGCCGGGCCTTGGTGTTCCAGAACATTCGCGTTTCATGCGTGAACTCCTCAAGAGCACTGTGGCGATCCGATCGGCATGTGAGCCCCGCCGCGCGGGCGGGTCGCACCGGTGACGCACCGGCGCATGACCATTCACACAACCCCATCAACCGCCACCGGGCTTTCTTCGTGAGACGAACCCAACCCTGGTGAGAGACCTCGATGCACCCGCCGACCCCGGCACCCCTGTCGCCTCACGGCGGGATCGACCCCGCCGTTCTGTCTTCGATGCACGTCACGGGCCTGTCACGGGCTCCTCAGACCGACCTCCGGGCGCCGCGGCGGAATCAGAGTTCTGGCAAGGAGCCGACGACGAACGAGCAGGAAGCCCGTCGAGCACGCGATCGCGATCAACCCCCACCCGGCATACCGCACGTTGTTGCGCATGTTCGCCCGTGGGCTGCCCGGTTGATCCATGGCGCCCGAGGCGATCCGTCCCTGCGCATCAAACACATCCACGGTCCGGGAGCGGAAGTCCGCGGCGTGAGCAAACGCGACGCGGCCCCGGATTGGATCCTGTGAATCCCTGTCGGGCGTTCTCGCCAGTGCGGCAAAGCCTCCCTCGGGGATCGGGTGGGCGTCCTCGAAGAAGATCACGCGGCCCAGCGTGCCGTCGGCCTTTCGCTCCTCCACCGACCCCGCCACCCACCGGCCGATCGATCCAACAAATGTCCAGTCTTTGAAGTCGTTGCGTGCGCCCACGGCCTCGGGTTTGTATCCATTCTCGGCGATCGTCGATCGTTCCACGAATCCCCGCCCCGCGCCTGCATCCCATCGGCCGGTGATCTCGTAGGCGATCCGCTGCTCGGGCGGGAGATGATCCCCCCTGGAAAGCCGGATTTTCCATCGACCGTTGGCGAAGTGAAGCCTCCCGGGATCCATCTGGGCGGTCCGTCCCAGCGACAGATTTCCGTGGATCAGCCTCCCCAGCACGGGGACGAAGGAGTGGTCGTGTATGCCGACCATCTGTTCGGGGTCTTCCCGATCGACCTCGGCGCGGTTGAATACCTTGAGGGTCTCCTTCGACATCCACCACGATGAGCTCGGCATCAAGACGATGTCGTTGAAGCTGCCGTCCGCAAAGGTGATCCCGTACCTCCAGCGCCCCTCGCCACGCGCGGCGAGCATGAACCTGAGGACGGTGAAATCGCCGGCGGCGTGGCGCTCCAGGCGCGGCAGCTCTTGCCGCATGGGGTGCTCGGGATGGCCCGCGATCTCCCTGCGGAGGCTTGCAAGCTCGGCGGGGCGGAGGGTTTCGTGGTCCTCGGTGCGCCAGCGCACGATGAACTCACCGAATGCCGGGTATTCCTGCGCCTCGGCCCAAGCCCGGTCGAACCACGCTCGCACCTGATCATCCGGGGATGCGTTGGCTTGCTGACCCTGCGCCGCGGAGGCCAGTGTCTCGCGGGGCGCTGCCCCGCAGATCCCCATCGCAATAGCGGCACACGCCAAGAGTTCCGAAGCTCGGGCGCTCATTGGGCACCTCCGGACGCGTTAAGACAACGTTCGTATGCCTGGAGACTCGCGCATTTCCTCGGGATCTCCGTGACATCGCTCGGGCCGGGGCGGTGCGGCTCGGCGGTGCTGAGTGCGACCATGCGTCCCGATGACCGTGACGACCCGCTCGATGAGCAAGCACGCCTCGGTATCCCCGGGTGAGCGTATGGCGCAGATTCCTTCGGGCGTGGTGATGGGCCGTGAGATGTGGACCAACCGGCCGGATGGATGTGTTGAGACGCTCGCTGGGCCGCAATCGCCGATGACGGGGCCGTCTGGCACGCAAGCACCACCGCGGCAGAACGCACCAGGAGCGGGGAAACCCGCTGGTACATTCGGCACCTCCCGAACCAAGTTGAAACGCCGGATGCGCTGCGTTACTCACGCGCGAAGATGTGGTTTGCCTGATTTTTTTTCGACCGTGCCGTGGATCCATACGATCGTCGCCATGACTCATCCCAATAGCATCGTCGCCGCCGCGCTCGCCGCGATCATCCTCGGCGGGTGCAGCTCACCCACCATCGGCGGCAAGAAGGGCTTTGCGACCGCGAACGACGAGCTGCGACGGCGGGTCGTCGAGCTTGAAGATCAGAATCGACTGCTCGCCTCGCAGCGAGATGAGTTGTCGGTGAAGCTCGCGGAGGAACAGCGTGTTCGCGAGGGGCTGGTGACGGCCGATGTGCTTGCGGCGATCCCGCGGTGCGCGGGGATCGAGATCGATTCGCTCTCGGGAATCAATCCGCTGGATCCCTCGAAGCCGGCGACGGGTTTAATCTTGTATGTCGAGCCTTTCGATGGCGAGCGGCGGTTCGTACAACTGGTCGGAACGGTCCGCGTCGAGGCGCTGGAGCTTTCCGAGCCGGCGGGGACGGTCGAACCCCGACGGATCGCCGGCGCGGCACTCACGCCCCCACAGGTTCGCGGCGCCTATCGGTCGGGGATCACCGGCACGCATTACGAGATCCCACTCAAGCTCCCGGACTCGGAGTCGGCACGGATCCGGGCCAGCACGCTGCTTCTGCGAGTGCAGTTCGATGATGCGATCACAGGAACGACGCACGAGGCGACGATGATGGTTTCGCCGCGAACTCGCTGACTTCAAGGTTGGTTCGCCGGCACACCGTCGGCACTCCGGGCCGGGCAATGTTGCTCGCGACTTCCAGGGCCTGAAGGCCCTGGCAACTGTCGTGCGCCCTTGCGGGCGATGAGCACAGGTGCCGCGTCGGACTATCGCTTGGGCAAATCGATCTACCGCTTGGAGAGGTTCTCGCGTCCGATGAGGACATCGAGCGTCTGGCAGACGCTGTCGATGTCGCGCGTGGAGAGGTCGTTGTAGAAGGGGAGTGCGATCGTGCGCTGGCTGACGCTCTCGGCGATCGGGAACATGCCGGGCTCGAAGCCGAACTGCTCCCTGTAGAAGGGCTGGAGGTGGATGCAGTGGAAGTAATCCCCGCAGCCGATGTCGTGTCCCCGGAGCCCATGGAGGACACGTTCGCGTTCTTCGAGCGTGTACGAGGCATCGAGGCGGACGACAAAGACGAACCAGCTCATAAGCGTGTCGCGGTCGATGGTCGGAAGTATCAGGTGCTTGTGGCCGGCCAGTCGCGTGATGTACTGCTCGGCGATGTGCTGGCGGCGCTCGATGATTGAGTTCAACCGACGCATCTGAGCAACCCCGAGGGCGGCGTTGATCTCCGAGAGGCGGTAGTTGTACCCGAGGCGCTCGTGCTTGAGCCAGGAGGCGAACGTGGGGGTGCCGGCGGTCGATCCGGTCGCAGCGCTGCGCCAGTTGAGGGGCCTGCCCTGGTTGCGCATGGACCGGCACATCTCGGCGAGCCGCTCATCGTCGGTGACGAGCATGCCGCCCTCACCGGTGGTGATCTGCTTGTTGGGGTAGAAGCCAAAGACGCCGACGCGGCCGAAGGAGCCGCAGGGGCGATCCTTGTATGAGCAGCCCAAGGCCTCGCAGCAGTCTTCGATGAGGGCGACCTCCTGGCGGGCGGCGATCGCGCGGTACTGATCCATGTAGACGGGGTTGCCGAAGGCCTCGACGGCGAGGATCGCCTTGGTCTTGGCGTTGATCGCCTTCTCAACCTTGGCGGGGTCCATGTTCAGGGTGCGCGGGCAAATGTCAACGAATACGGGGGTCGCGCCGGTGAAGAGGATCGCGTTCGAGCTCGCGATGAAAGAGAACGGCGTGGTGATGACCTGGTCCCCGGGCCCGATGTTGAGGGCCCGCATCGCCAGGTGGAGGCCGCTTGTGCCGGAGTTGACGGCGATCCCGAAGCGGCAGCCGGCTCGCTTGGCGACCAGGGCTTCAAACTCTTCGACCATGGGGCCGATGGAGAGTCGGCCGGAGCGGAGGGTCTGGAGGACAAGATCCTCCTCGAGCCCGGTGATGTCCGGGCGGCTGAGAGGGATTTCGTGGTGCATGTCCCTTCTCATCGGCATCTTCTCCGCCGTACACCACTGAGCGGGCGCGGGGCAGAAGAACGGGGGGCCGGTGCGGCGACCTGCGGGCCCGTGTGCGAAACGCATCGGCTACAAAATCCCGCCGGGGGCATCGTAGAGCGCCCGGCGGGAATCGGGAGAGTGGAAGAGAAGAGTCCTGACGCCGGAGGCTTGACGACGGGAATCCGCCGTTGGGCCTCCGGTCACAATCCGTGTCCCACCACTTTGGCAGCGCCGGCGCTCTCCTTGGCCGGGCCGTGCCGATGTTTCAATCCGCGCCGCGGACGATCTCCCGGTCGAGGCGATCCACGAATTCGCGCGCCGTCAACCCGGCGAACTCCGGGCCCAAGTCGACCCCGGCCCACTGGATGGAGTCGGTGGCGGCGTTGGCATTGATGACCGCCGAGATGCGTTTATGGGCGGTGATGATGGTTGAATGATTGGGCCTTCCCATCTGCTTGGCGATCTCCGGGAAGGAGAGCGTGGTCAGTTTTCTGGCGAGGTAGGCGATCACGGAGCGGGCGAGCACGACCTTGGGGTGCCTGCCGATACCCATCATCTCCTGGACAGTGACGCCCAGGGTGCGGCAAATCTCGGCGTTGATGCGATCGACCTGGATAGGGCGCCGGGGTCGGACCGATTCGAGCCTGGGATCGGCATCCCCGAGGTTGAGGGCCTTGCGGACCAGGACAGCGCCGATGGTGCCGGCGATCGCGGTCTCGGGGACGAGTCGATACATCGCCTCGACCTGGGTGAGCATACCTTCGATGTCGCGGACCGAGCCCGGGGTACCGCCGGGTCCGCAGCGCCCGCCGCGATCGGCGATCAGTTGCAGGGCGGCCTCTTCCATGGGTAGCGTGCGTCGTCCGGCCAAGTGCCGCACGATCTTGAGGCGCGTATCGGTGTCGGGCGGATCCAGTCGGACGACAGCGCCGGCGAGGAATCGCGACACGAGCTGCTCGCAGAGCTTCTTGATCTCGCGCGGGTGGTCATCGGAGGCCAGGACGATGCGTGCCCCGCCGAGGTCGATCGCATCGAAGGTGTGAAGGAGCTCGGTCTGGGTTTTTTCCTTGCTGGAGAGGAAGTGGGCATCGTCGAGGCAGAGCAGATCGACCCCGCGATAGGTTCGGCGGAACTCATCGAGGCGGTTGTTGCGGACGGCGTTGACGTACTCGTTAGTGAATTCCTCGGAGGTCAGACACCGAACGACGGCGTGGGGACGAAGTTCCTGGAAGCGGTTGGCGAGCCCCTGGAGGAGGTGTGTCTTGCCCAAGCCGCAGTGGCCGTGGATGAAGAGCGGGCTTGCCTTCTCGCGCTCACCGGCCTCGGCGAGCCGGAGGGCAGCGCCGTGCGCCAGCCGGTTGGTGGGGCCGACGATGAACTCATCGAGGCGGTGACGGAACCGCATCGGCGTGGCCTTGGGCCGGCGGCGAACCGTGGCGGAGCCGGTTGCGGACCGAGCCAGTGCCTGTGCATCCCTGCCTGCCGCAGGCGTTGCTTCGGGGACCGGAGAGGGCGCGGCGGCGCTCTCATCGACCAGGAAGTGCAGGCGGACGGGCCTGAGATGTCCCTCGGCATCGGGCACCTCGGCGGCGCGGCGGAGGGCAGCGCCGAAGCGGCGATCGAGGTAGTCGGCGAGGAACTTGGATGGCACGGTGACATCCAGGCGATCCTCGGCGAGCGAGAGCGTGGTGCCCTCTGCGAAGAAGCGGCGGATGCGATCCTCTCCGACTTCCTCGGAGAGCCTGCGTCGGATCTGGTCGATCGCGGCGGCATCTCCGGGTCGCAGACGCGGCTGGGCGCGCACGGGTTCGGCTTTTCGGGAGCCGGTCTTGGCATGTGAGGTCGATGTAGTCATTTCAACGACGGATGTGTGCCGCGTCTCCACGCCGCCCACCTCTTGCCCGGCACCGTTGCCTGTGGCCACGCTGGTCAACGGGACAACGAACACCCGGGCCGCTGGAAGAACGCACGCGCGGACAAGGTGAGAAGACCCGTCGATGGTGAATATGTGAACCGACCCTAGCGAGTCCATTCCCCCTCGGACGGAACCGGCGCACGACACACACCCTGCGTCCTGAGCCACCGCAGGCCCTGAACCCCAGAGAAGGCATGTTCAGAGAAGTGATTCGCCCGTTCCGACCGACCGGCCGTTCCATGGCCGATGCGATCAAGGTAGAGTCTGACGGGTCGGGCGGCAATGGCCTCCGGATTTCTCCGAAGCGCGCTGCGCCCTTCCAGTCTCTGCGCAACAACGACTTGCGCAACGGCAAAAATACTTTTGCACGGTGCTCTTTGAATGTTGCGCAAAGCCTGTGCAAAAACCCCTTTACGAACCGCGGAGACTTACACCGCGCGCACAAGCGCAACCCGTTGTGCAAAGCCGCGCATGCCGCACGATTCGTAGAGATGCATGGCGGGCGCGTTGCGGCCATCGACAGCGCACGTGATCTCGGCGAACCTCGCCTCGGCGGTCGCGCGCAGCGCCATTTCCATCAGACGCCGGGCAATCCCCTTGCCGCGGAGCACAGGTGCAAGCCCGAGGTACACCAGTTCCACCGACTGCTGGTCCGGGCAGCGCGACAGCAGCATGCACCCGCGCGGGGAACCTTCGTCAAACACCAGCCACCACATCGCCGGATCGTGCTGGCCGGTCTTCAGGTGAGACTCGAGGATGTCCCTGGTCTCGCGCATCCCGCAGAGCTCCGGGCAGTCCAGCGTCTCGATGTAGGTGGCATCCAAGGCCTCGATCAGCGCTGGATGGCGGCGGGGTTCGGGGATCGAAGCCACCGAAACCACCTCGACGCCCGCGGGCCATCGCCGGGAATCGACCGCCGGTGACCGTTTGCCGCTCGGGACCGCTGCACGCATGTAGGACAATTCCCCCACTTTCACAAACCCCGACCCAAGGCACGCGCGGATCGGCGCCAGGTCGGCGGGCCCCGGCAGCGCCTGGGCAACAACCACACGGGGAGCGCCATGCTCATCACGCAGCGAGGCCATGTCCGAGATCGCCGCCCGAATGCAGGCCATCCGTTCGGCAAGCCCCGCGGCCTCTCCGCCGGGATCGCCCCCGGTTGGAGGCTCTGAGATGAAGATCATCGCCGTTTTCCCCGAGCCGGGGATCGCCAGGCACACCTGTCGCACAGTTCGCTTGCCGCCGGCGGGCTCAGGAACGGCCCAGGCGTGCCGGAAATCGATCCCGTGACGCGGTCCGGCGGCGAGCAAGCGTCGGGCAGCGCCCTCGCGTTCGGAATCGGCCGTACTCACCAGGCGCATCGCCGCCGCCAGCTCGATGTCCGGCGTGATCCGGATTGCCACGGGTTCGCCGGGCGAACCGCCAACGCCTTGCGCGGCTGCAGCGCCGATCTTCCGATCGGGCTGGCTGGGCCCTGCGGAGCTATGCATCGGATGAGGGGTCACTTGGGTCACGAATCCGGCGTGCGGTTTGGGGTCTGGGTTGGGGGTCTGGGTTTGGGGTCTGGTCAGGCCGCTTTGACCGGGAGCAAATACGCTGTAGACTAGCCGACCCCGGATCGGCCAGCGATCCACCGAGAATCACGACATGACGAGTTTCAATTCATCCATCCGGCGTAGCCGCCGGGCGTTCGGGCGCGTGTCGCTCACGGCAGCCTTGGCGATCCTGACCTTCGGCGCTGCCGGTCTTGCTCCGGAGCCCGATCCCGTGCCGCGCAAGTGGCAGCTTGATGTCAAGCTCGGAGATCTGCGGCTGGCGAAGATCGAGACGCCGGGTGTGGGCGTGAAGGCGTACTACTACCTCACGTACACCGTCACCAATGCGAGCGGGGTGGATGTGCTGTTGGCGCCCGCGTGGGATCTTGTGACTTCTGACGGCCAGATCACGCGATCGGGGCGCAACGTGCCTGGGGCGGTCACCAAGCAGCTCCTTGAGCAGCTCAACAACGAGTTCCTCGAAGACCAGATCAGCATCATCGGGGTGCTGATGCAGGGTGAGGAAAATGCCAAGGATGGGCTGGTGGTGTGGGCGATCGACGATTTGCGGGTGGATGATGTGCGGGTGTTTGGAGCCGGCTTCTCGGGTGAATCCAAGCCGTTCGAGTTCGTGAACCCGACGAGCGGATCTCCCGAGCGGGTGATGCTCCGCAAGACGCTGTCGGCGAGCTACGCGACGCCCGGAGAAATCGAAGCCCGGGGAAATGAGCCGTTCCCGCCCTCGGAAATCCGCTGGATCATGCGGTAGTCGGCTTGGCGTGGGTGCTTTGGGTTATTTGAGGCATTCCTAATACTTCCCTATCGGAGGGGCGACTTGGCTCCGATCTCCGGTAGCGCGTTGCCTGCAATTCACAGGGCGCTAGAATCTCCACCCCGGTCCGGACTGCGGTGGCAGCCCGGAGCCGTCGGGAACTTTGAGCAAGGTGGGCAGGCTTCATGGCGCATAAGAAGGGTCAGGGCTCAACTCAGAACGGCCGCGACTCGAACCCCAAGTTCCGGGGGATCAAGCTGTTCGGCGGTGAGATCGCCCAGTCGGGCTCGATCATCGTGCGCCAGGCCGGCACCCCGTTCCAGGCGGGCTTCAACGTCCGCCGCGGATCCGACAACACCCTGTACTCGGTCGCCGATGGCACGGTGGTCTTCCGCGGCCGCAAGGTACACGTGCTGCCCAGCGATGAGAAGGCTTCGCGGCCGGTGTGGCTGACGGCGAACTGAGCTCGGGCGCGTAACCAGTGATTGATCAGACGCCGCGAGTGATCGCGGCGTTTTTCATGCGCGCGAGCCTGGCGGTGACCGAGAACTCCCTGCCGGCTCCTGGGTTCGTCCCGTGAAAATCCGTGCTTTGAGTGCAAGATCTCCCCTCGGCCGCGGCACTGATGCGGAAAGTGCCCGCGAAGACGAAGTCACGAGCTTCGCAGCGGGCACTGATAGGACATTCACACAAGGGGCGGAATATGCGTATCTCTCGATTTGGCGGACTTGGCGCGGCGTTACTCGGGCTCGTGCCGGCGATCGCGAGTGCGAGGCCGGTGTACGACGCCGCGGCGGATTTCTCGGCGACCAGCAACCCCAACGGGGTGTGGTCGTTCGGCTACCAGACCACGCTCGGCACGGGCTTCAACCTTGAGACCCTCAGCGGCAACTACCTCGGCGTGGATTACTGGCTGATGGGGCCCACCATCCACGACTTGCCGGGCGCTTTCCACAACCCATCGTCGACGACCAATGTGAACTACGGCTCGGCGATCTTCGATCCGGGGATGCTGATCCTGCATCCGGGAGCTTCCGGTGAATACTCGCTGGCGCGGTTCACAGCGCCGGTGGCGGGGTCGTATCAGGTCAACATCGGTTTCATCGGCCAGGATCTGATCGGCGGGACGACCACGGATGTGCATGTGTGGGTCAACTCGTCCTCGGTCTTCAGCGGCGCCATCAACGGGTATCACGCGACGGCGAGCCCGGGAGTGATGGTGGTGTCGCTGCAGGCGAACGAGACCATCGATGCCGCGGTGGGCTATGGCTTCAACAGCTACAACGCGGATTCGACGGGCCTGGATTTCAGGGTCGAGATTGTGCCATCGCCGGGGGCGGCTGCGTTGATGGGTCTGGGTGGATTGATCGCCATCCGTCGCCGGCGGCGATGATCCGGGCGCTCAGTGCAGCACTCGGAATACTTCTGCCTCATCGGTCATGCCGGCGGCGATCTTCTCGGCGGCGTCGGCTCGCATGTCGAGGAAGCCCTCATCCCGGGCGAGGGCGACCAACTCGACGGCATCGGCGCTCTTGTTGGTGAGGACGCGGAGCGGATCGGTCATGCGCATGATCTCGTAGACGGCGAGCCGGCCCTTGTAGCCGGTGCCCCAGCAGGCATCGCAGCGGGAGCCATCTTCCATGCGGCCGTTGCCTCCGCAGGTCACGCACTTGCGGCGGACCAGGCGCTGGGCGAGCACGGCGAGCAGGGATGAGGTGATGAGGTAGGGCTCGATGCCGATGTCCACCAATCGAGTGATGGCGCTGGGGGCATCGTTGGTGTGCAGGGTCGCCAGCACGAGGTGGCCGGTGAGGGAGGCCTGCACGGCAAGCTGGGCGGTCTCCTGATCCCGGATCTCACCGACGAGGATGACATCGGGATCCTGGCGGAGGAGGGCGCGCAGGCCGGTCGCGAACGTGACGCCGCGCTTGGGGTTGACCTGCATCTGGCTGATGCCATCGAGGTGGTACTCGACGGGATCCTCGATGGTCATCACGTTGCGGGTGTTGCGGTCGACCCGCTGGAGGGCGGCGTAGAGCGAGGTCGTCTTGCCCGAGCCGGTGGGGCCGGTGACCAGGATGATGCCGGTGGGGTGCTCGACCAGGTCCATGAGCTGGGCCTGCATCTTCTTGGTCATGCCGATCTGATCGAGCGAGAGCTGGACGCTGGATTGATCGAGCAGGCGGAGGACCAGGCGCTCACCGAAGACGGTCGGAATGCACGAGAAGCGGATGTCGATCTTGCGGCTGCCGATGCGGACGGTGGTGTGGCCATCCTGCGGGCTGTGGCGGTTGGCGATGTCCAGCTCGGTCATGACCTTGAGTCGCGAGCTGATCGCCGAGGCCAGCGAGATCGGCGGACTGAATGCATCGACGAGCAGGCCATCGACGCGGAAGCGGATGAGGAGCTTGTTCTCTTGCGGGTGGATGTGGACATCCGAGGCTCGCCGGCGCAGGGCCTCGAAGAGGATCATGTTCACCAGGCGGATGACCGGCGTCTGGCGGGCGAGCTGGAGGAGGTCGTTGGACTGGCCGACGCCGGCGGCGGCGGAGGCGATCGCCCGCTCATCGAGGGGCATCTCCTCGATGATCTCGGTGACCAGGTCCTGCCGCTTCTCGTAGCCGCGGTTGACGAGGTTGGCGACGGTGGCCCGGGGGCTCAGGACCAGCCGCACCGGGGACTCGAGCATGTCCTCGAGCATGTTGATGACGGCGGGCTGGAGCGGCTGGGCGGTGGCGACCGTCATCGAGAGGCCATCGCTCTCGACGCCGGCGCACAGGTGCGTGCGGGCGACCTCGGGAGGGACTGCCTCGTAGTAGCGTGAGGCGGATTCGGAGAGGCGCGGCTCGGGGATGTAGGAGAGGCCCGTGCGCTGGGCGAGCAGTTCGAGGGCCTGGTGCTCATCGATCGCCAGGAGCGAAAGGAGCACATCCCAGGGCTCGGTGTCGGAACCTTCGATGGAACGGAACTGGCGGAGTTGCTCGGCGGAGAGCTTGAGCTGGCCGAAGATGGGGGCGAGCTTGTTCCATTCGGCGCGCGGGGCGGCGAGGTCGGCGCTGCGGGTGGGCGATGATGCGCCGCCGCCGGCACGAGCGGGGAGGAGCCGCCGCATCACGCTGAACCGATCGGATGGTCCGTTCTTGCTGGTCATTGCGCGGTCAATGTGTCCCTGGAGTCGGCGGAGCGTACGCCCCGGTCGGCGAGCCTGTGATTCTCATCGCGGCTGGCGCGGTTCGAGGATGGAGGGGGATGGACTGGGGGTTGGGCTGTTGGCTGGGCTTGTGGATGTCGGGGTTGATGAGGGCTGGGCTGGGGTCGGTGGCGCGCTGCTGTCGCCAAGCGGCGTGTCGAAGACATCAATGAAGGCGGGCTTGAGCTCGGGAATCGAACTTGGGAGGTCGACCTCCGCCTGGGGGCCCGCCGAGAGCAGCCGCTGGTCGGCGAAGTTGGGATCCCGCATGATGCGCGGGGTCAGGAAGACGTAGAGCGTCGTCTTGCGCTTGGTCTTGCTGAGGTCCTGGAAGAGCAGGCCGAGAATGGGGATGTCCTTGAGGATTGGAACGCCCTCGCTGGTCGTGCTGTCGCTGTCGAACGTGAGGCCGCCGAGGACCACGGTGGCATCGCTGGGCACGGTCACGGAGTTGGCGGTCAGGTTGTTGTCGAGGATCGGCGGGGGGATGCCGTTGGAGCCCGACCCGGTGAAGCTGGAGAGGTTGATCTCGTACTTGAGCCGGATGTAGCCGGCATCTGAGATCGCTGGCGTCACTTTCAGTTCGGTGCCGGCCTCGACGTAGTCGTTGAAGGTCGTCGTGTTCGGGTTGCCCCCCGAGCCGATGGTCGTCGTCGTCGTCGGCTGCTTGTCGGTGGACTTGATGGTCGCCGGCTCGTTGTCATCCACAAGGACCTGCGGCGTCGAGAGAAGCCGGCCATCCACCTCGGTCTCCAGCGCGTTCATGACGATGGGGACCATATCGGACTTGATGATCGCCGCCGTCAGGCCCGCCAGGCCCGGGACCGTCTTGGGTGTCAGCACATTGGCCCCAGACCCGGTGGTGATGCCGAAATTGGTGTTGAGCACGCCGCCGGTGCCGCCGGCGTTGATGAGCTGGGTCTCGAAGGCCAGGCGCAGGTCATCGCTCCAGGTCACGACCACAATCTTGGCCTCGAGGTAGACCTGCGGGCGGCGGAGGTCGAGTTTGGTGATGAGCCGCGCCAGCGATTCCTGGTCCCGGATCGGCGCCTTGACGATGAGCTGATTGTGGGCCTGGTCGGAGACGATGAAGATGTCCTCGGCGTTCTCGATCGAGAGGCCTTCCTCGCCGGTGCTGATGCCGCTGGAAGTCGGGCGATAGGTGCTGGTATTGCGCCGGTTGCCGCCGCTTGAATCTCCGAAGAGGCTGCTGGAGCGGTTGTATCCGCTGAGGCCCGAGCCGGCGCCGCCTTCTTCATCGCCGCTGCTTTCCGGGGTGATCGCGGGAGTCTGGTTGTTGAGCACGCCGAGGATAATCTGTGCGACATCGTCGGCCTTGGCGTTCTTGAGCTTGTAATCCCGGAAGACGATGCGGTCGTCGTCGGTCTTGAGGACATCGACCAGGGCCTTGAGCGCCTCCTGCTGCTCCTCGGTCCCGTAATAGACGATGATGCCGCGCGTCTCATCGACGACCATCACGGGACCACCGGTGGTCGACTGCTGCTTCTGCTGGTTGGACTGGTTGGGATCTTGGAATGTCAGGCCGCCGCCCTGAAAGCCGTAGGGGTTGTTGGGATCCTGCTTGCGCGTGTCGGCGATCTGGGTGACCTCGCCCAGCCCGCGCTGACGGGCGATCTCGGCGATTGGACGGGCGGCCTTGCCGACCTCGTGGCTGCGCGGCATGAGCTTGCTGGGGACATCGATGACGGCGAGCACGGTCTTGACCTGCTGGATCTCCTCGGGAAGTCCGCGGAAGATCAGGGCGTTGCCCTGGGGGTCGATGGTGAGGCGATCCCCCATGTTGTCGAAGCCGGTTCGCCCGCCGCCTTGTGCGAGGCCCTGCTGCTGCTGCTGGATAAGGATGTTGATGTCCTGGCCGGCGCTGCTCTTGGAGCCCTGGCCGACCAGTTGCAGAGCCCGCTCGCGCGCCACGGGGGCGGCGATGTGGGTGAGCTCCATGCGGATGTACTCTTCCTTGGCGTACTCGGCGAGCAAGCGCAGGATGAGCGATTCCACCTGCGCCAGCTTGCGCGGGGAGTCGGTGGCGACGATGACGCCGAGCTCATCGATGTACGCGTACTGGCGACTCTGGCCGGGTTGGGGTGCCTGGCCGGGGATCGAGAGCGGGTTGCCCATCTGGGCATCGATCGCGGTCTTGAGGGCGCTGGGGCGGACGTTGGGGGTCGTGAAGATGCGAGTGGTCGCACCTTCGGCATCCGAGAGCTTGATGGGCACTTCGGCGGATGGATGCACGGAATAGAACTGGGCATCGGGGTCGTAGGTGATGGTGTAGTTCTGCTGCTCGAGGAGGGCATCCAGGAGGGCGAGCAGGCGCGACTTGGAGACCTTGACCGGCGCGTTGAAGACGACAGATCCGGCCAGGCTGCCCTTGACGGTGATGTTGATGTTCAGGGCGCGGGCGACGTAGTCGATGAGGGTGGTCAGCTCCACGGGTTCGGTGAACGCCGAGAGCTCGACATCATCTCCCACGGGGAGCGGCGGCTCAGCGCCAGGCTGGGGCTGGGGGGGGAGTTGGTCGGTGGGTTGCTGAGGGGGCTGTTCACCAGGCTGGGTGACGGGCTGGACCGCCGGCTCCGCTCCGGCTTCGGCGGGCTGGTTCGGGGATGCCGAGCCGGGCGGGCGAACCACGGAACCGGCGGCGTTGGGGTCTGGGGGGGGGCGACGAGCCGGGGCCGGGGCTGGGCGACCGGCGGGTGCCACCGGCTGGTTCCATTCGGCCATGGCGGGACCGGCGACCGGCAGGCAGATCGCGGCCCCGGCGAGCATCGCCAGCAGAGTCCCGGATGCGGGTGTCTTTGGGCCGCCAGTTGTGCGATCGTTCATCGTGTCACCATCTCCGATCGAGGCTTCGGCACCCATGACCGCGGGTTTGTACCCCCCGCTTCACGGATCCCCGCGGAATTCCAAGGATACCGTTCCGATCGTCCATGCTCGTACCGGTGCATGAACGATTGACACCCACGCCCCCCACGCCCCCCTCAAATCGAGACAATCCAAGCCTCCGGGGACGCGGGAGGGGCCTGTTTACCCCATCGCGGCGGGGCAAGTTCTTCCCCGGACCCGTATTGCTGATCGCCCCACGCAATGACCACCCGGCATCCACGCATCGTGAGTCTTGTTCCCTCGGCAACCGAGATCCTCTGTGCAATCGGCGGGCGGGAACTCCTGGTCGGTCGCTCGCATGAGTGTGATTTTCCCCCGGGGCTCGCGTGCGTGCCGGTTGTCACCGGACAGCGGATGCACACCACCGACCCGGCCGAGATTGATCGCCAAGTCCGAGATCAACTCGCCGGCGGGTGTTCTTTGTACACGCTCGATGAGCATCGGCTGGGTCGCCTGGCGCCAGATGTCATCCTGACCCAGAACATGTGCTCGGTCTGCTCGATCGATCTTCCCACGGTGCAGCGGATCGCCGCCGGGCTGAAGCCATCGCCGCGGATCGTCACGCTCGATCCGCACTCGGTCGAGGATGTCCTGGATGATGTTCTGAAGATCGGAGAAGCGGCGGGGCTGGAATTGCAGGCGAGCGGGCTGGCGGTCGACCTGCGCGAGCGGCTGTTTCGTGCGGGAGAATTCATCAATCCCTTCGATGATGGGCCGGCTGTGGCTTTGCTCGAGTGGACCGATCCGCTCTTCATCGCCGGGCACTGGACACCTCAATTGATCGAGCGGGCCGGGGCTCGCCATCCGCTGAATCCCACGACGCCGCGGCCGGGATCGGGCGCGGCGAGCGGACCGCAGCAGGCCCAGCGGCTTGCCGGCAAGAGCATCACCGTGCCTCCGGAGATCCTGGTCGCTTCCGACCCCGACATCCTCATCATCTGCCCGTGCGGTGTGGATCTGCCCGGCGCCCGCAGCATGGTCGCAGGTCTGCACGCCAAACCGTGGTTTGCATCGCTGCGGGCTGTGCGAACCGGTCGACTCGCCGTGGTCGATGGCACGCAGACATTCAGCCGGCCCGGTCCGCGGCTGGTTGATGCGTTCGAGTGGCTCGTGGGGTGGATCAACGATCGGCCAGATTTGATCCCGGCGGGTTTCCCTTGGGAGATGGCGATTCCAGGGCGTTGATCCAAACAAAATGCGACCGCCGACCTGGGATTCTTTAGCGAGGATCAGGAAGGCGCTTGGCGGCCGTGGTGCGGGCTGGTAGATTGTTGTTTCGACAGGTATTGCACAGGCTGGTGCCGACGGCCCGTTCTGGGCCACGCGAGCGCGCGGGAGGGTTCATGGTCGGATCACATCCCCCGAGCCAAACGAGGTACATCCGGCGCGACGCACGGCTGTGCATGTCGGCACGCCGCGGGCGGAGGTGGGGGTTGTCGGGGTTTACGCTGATCGAGCTGCTCGTGGTGATAGCGATCATCGCGATCCTGATCAGCCTGATGCTGCCGGCGCTGGGCAAGGCGCGTGCGGCGGCGAGGTCGAGCGTGTGCCTGTCCAACCAGCGCCAGATCGGCCTGGCGCTGGTGATGTATGCCGACAACAACAAGGAATACACACCGCGCGAGTGCGGGAGCAGCGAGGCGAACGGGAAGCCGCTGAACGCCAGCTGGGCGTTCAATCTGCGGCCGTACTGCGATCCGCGCACGCGATCCGACCAGAACAACGGCGGGGTGCAGGACCGCTACGTGTACGCCAATTACTACAAGG
This sequence comes from Phycisphaerales bacterium, assembly GCA_020847535.1. Taxonomy (GTDB): domain Bacteria; phylum Planctomycetota; class Phycisphaerae; order Phycisphaerales; family UBA1924; genus JAEUJB01. Next base: position 29,144 of record JADLBU010000094.1, on the reverse strand, counting down.
ATCCAGCGCGGCCGAAGGACAAGCACCAGATCCACTACGTGAACAACGGGCTGTTCTTCAGCGAGCCGGGCAAGATCGTGGAGGGCCGGGGCAAGCCGCCGACCAAGTTCGGCAAGTACCCCTGGCCGGTGTCCATCATGTACCTCTCGTGCTTCGCGGACGACCCCACCCATATTCAGTCCAACGCGTGGTACGTGGCGAGCAACAACGAGCGAGAGATCGCGCTCTACTACGACACCCAGCACGCATCGCAGATCACGGGGCTCACGGGCCAGACCAACCCCCTTCTCAAGCAGCGGATCGCCCCGGGCCGGCATGGCACCACGACCAACGCGGTGTATCTCGACGGCCACGCCGCGCCGGTGCGGGCCACGGAGATCGTCAAGGTTGCCCTCTGGGATGACGGGGACTACCCCCGGCGACCCAAGGACTGATGGGCGGGTCGATTCCGACCCGCGTGCCCGCGGGCGGGGCTGTCTCAGGCCGGCCGCGAGGAGGAACATCTCATGTCCAGCGCGAGCAATTTCGGATCGCCCCGGCGGGGTGAGCCGGTCCGCACACCAATCCACACGTGGACCCTCGCGCGGGGGCGGGGCTTCACGCTGATCGAACTGCTGGTGGTGATCGCGATCATCGCGCTGTTGATCAGCCTGATGTTGCCGGCGCTGGGCAAGACGCGTGCGGCGGCCCGCGCGCGTGTGTGTCTCTCCAACCAGCGGCAGATCGGGATGGCGCTGGTCATGTACGCCGACAACAACAAGGAATGGATCCCGCGCGCCTCGGACTACATCAACGGCAATCGCACCCCGGCGTGGCCTTTCGTGCTGCGGCCGTATTGCGATCCGCGCACGCGATCCGATCAGAACGATGGCGGCGTCGGTGATCGCTACGTGTACGCCAACTATTTCAAGGATCCAGCGCGTCCGAAGGACAGGCACCAGATTCACTACGTAAACAACGGCATGCTCTTCACGGCTCCGGGCGTCATCAAGGATGGCCGGCCCAAGGGACCGAGTCACTTCGCCAAGCTTTATCGCCCCAGCAACACGCTCTACCTCTCGTGCTTTGCCGACGATCCGAAGAACACGCAGGGCAACCCGTGGTACGTTCCATCGCACGACGAATCGGAGATCGCCGTGTACTACGACACGTGGTGGTCCTCGCAGATCGACGGCATCAAGAACCAGACGGACTCGACTCGCAAGCAGCGGATCTGCCCCACGCGGCACGGCACCACGACCAACGCCACGTACCTGGATGGGCACGCAGCGCCCGTCCGCGCCACCGAGATCGTCAAGATCGATCTGTGGGATGACGGTGATTATCCGAATCATCCGGTGAAGTAGGGGGATCGAATTCCCTCGATATACACAGGTATGTAAGCACTTTCGCGCGCTGTTGCGGGATATTCCTCACCGCCGAAATTGAAACCGCGCGCACGCGTTCTGCGAAGAGACCAATGTCAAACGCGGGATCCATGACAGGACGACCCGCAAGCAAGGACGCAGCAAATGGCACTCCCACGGAAACCGCTCAGCGCAAGGCGGCTGGCTGACGCATCGGACGCGGTGCTGCTCGCCATGGCGCAGGCAAGTCAGGACAAGCAATCGCCGCGATCCAAGCAGGCAATGAACTCGACGGGGGCGGCACCCGGAGATGCGGCGGCGATCGCCCCGCTGGAGATGATGAGAGAGCCTCGCCGCCACGCGTGTTTACGGAGCTTTACACGCGTGGAGATCATCGAGGCGTGTCGGTTCCTGGTTCGCCTGGGCGTGTTGGAGGTCACGCCCGGGCGCACCCCCACCTAGCCCCCACGATCCACACGCCGTGTTCGCCGTGCGTTGTTCGCCCGGCGAACGCGGCAACAGGACTCCCCCGCGCCGCGCCCGGGTCCCCCCAGGATGCACCCGGGCGCACCGCCGGCCGATCGCTTCCCCGTTCCAATCCCCACGCCATCGGCCGGCGGCCCGAACCCAACGAGAGACGCGAAGGACTCGCACACCTCTCCCCGACCCCCACGTTCCCCACGTTCCCCACGACCCCCACGTCCCGCTCGCGAGTCCCGTTTCCGTCTCTCTCACCGCTCCCCGTCCCGCTCGCTCTTGTCTTCCGTGGCCCACCGTTGGCCGGGACAGGACGAGCCGGAAGGGGAGCTCTTTTTCTAAAGCTGGACTCGCGCGCAACCATCGCGGCCCGCACCTACGCGATGCCGCTCAGCAGCCTTCCTCGAAGGCCCCGACGAAGGCATCGAAGTCATCGGTATCGACAAAGCCGGACTCATCAACATCGGCCCACACGTACCCGGCCTGGAAGTCGTACACGAACAGGTCGTAATCCTCGGTATCGACGAAGCCGGAGAAGTCGTAGTCGGCGATGCAGCCCCCGCCCTCGCGCCAGCAGGTCGCGCTGGGATCGGGGTCGAGTTCGCCGTTGCGGTCGCAGTCGAACCCTACCGTGAACTCGTAGGAGAAGTTCGCGACCGACGGCGGCGTCCCGCCGGGCAATCCGGCACAGAAGAGCCGCGCCGATCCTGTCAGACGCGGTGTGATGCGGTACGTGCCGGCGTGGATGTACATCCCGGGGTCCGAAGCGCCGACGCTCCATTTGTGTCCGCGGATCGTGATCTCGCGAGCCAGGCGATCGGAGTTGGTGGAATCGTTCATCACGATCTTCCACCGATGCGTGACATCGACCGGGTTGCCGCTGCCGGGCTCGATGTAGGAGATGATGACTGGCATGGCGTTGTAGGTGACGTTGGTGGTGTCGACCTCAGCGGCGGTCGAAACCGGGCCGTAGAAGCGAAGCTTGACGGACTTGGGATTCCACGTGCCGCCATCGCTTCCATCGATCTCGGTCTGGAGGAACTGGTTCGCGGGCGGCGAGGCCGAGTACACCGGGGAGCAGTCGTTGCCGTAGAGCTGGAAGGGGACGAGCCCGACAGCGCCGCCGCCGAGCGAAGATGAGGCGGTCGAGTAGTTGGGGACTGGCGAGAGCGTGGTGCTGCCGACAACCACGGATCCTGATCACGTGCCCGCGCCGTTGTTGCCGTTGATGATGACCTGGCCGTCGAGCCCAGTGCCGGTTTCGATGTTGAGGACCGCGCCAGAGTTCAGGGAGTTGGCGATCCGGAAGGTGCGGCCCTGAGAGAAGTTGCCGCCGATCTTGATCTCGGGCTCTGAGGGGTTGTCGCCCTTGACGAGGTCGAGGATGTCGACGTCGGCGTTGAGGTTGCCGGCGATCCAGAACCTCTGGTCGACGCCCGCCCCGTTGTCGTTGAGGATGCGCGCGGTGAGCGAGCCCACGAAGTCGCCGCTGGTGGTTCGGAAGGTCCCGATGGAGGCGGGCGGGCTCGTGTTCGCCGTGACGTCGGCGTAGATCGATCCGGCGATCAGAGAGTCGATGTTCTTTGAAACGGCAATGGTCACTGGATTGGACACGCTGCCGATTGAACCGCTAACGGTCAGACCACTGATCGAACTGTTGGTTGCGGTGATGTTCCCAAGCATGTTGCCGGCAACAGTCATGTTGCTGATACTGCCGATCGTGTTGGGGCTGTTCACAGACGTATTGCCGATTACCGAGCCACCGATGGAAGCGAAAACGAGCCGTGACACATCGATTGCATCGTCAGTCGTAGCCCGACCCACATCGCCAGAGGTCGGCAACTCCGTCAACCAAGTTTCGCCGCTGCCGAACTTCAGGATTCTGTCAACGCTTGCAATAGGAAAGTTCGCAGCATTGGCGCGAATGGACAGTTCTGCGGGGTTCCCCGTGACATTGACGACGACATCCTGAAGCATGTCTGTCGATGCGCCGCGGATGTATACCTTCACGGGGGTTGAGGACCAATTGGTTGTGATCTCGACACGGATCTTCCCTGAGAAGTTCTGTGTCGTGTAGCTTCCAGCCTGCGGAGGATCGATGTCAACTGTGACAACAGCTCTTGCGACCTGTCCGGTGACAGTGAAAACAGCAAGGTACGCAAGCGCCTGACGACAACTCATCATCAATGGTTCCTTTCAAAAGTGGATCGCCGACGACCAAGGACCAACAAGCCTCCGACCCCGATCGCTGATATCCCCGGAGAGGGCACCGTCGTTGCTAGGCGGATTGCGACACCGGTAACCCAGGGAAAATAGTCGCCTCTGCCGTCGATCCGTTCCGAGTCAATCCAGTACTGGTCGAAGAGACTTGATCCTGAGACTTTACGAGTAAAGTTGCCCTCGGAACTCGCCCAGGAACCTGTCCATTCGCTTAGGCTCCCGGAAGCATCGAGAAGACCCCAAGGGCTCTGTACTGTCGGATAGGATCCGACGTCAAGAAAACCGTACTGCTCGTCCCAGAAATATGACCCTGCGTTGGTTTGCCCATTCTCCTCTGGTAGTCCTGATACGGGTGCAATGTCGGAACTGACTGGGAAGCTCCAGTACCCAGGACTATTCTCACCGCCTTTACGAGGATCGTAGTAGGCTGCCTTGACCCACTCATCCCACGACGGCATCCAATACTTGGCCCCGGGGCTCGGAGACGACTGGTCGGTGTAAAAGTTATTCTCATCCTTCCCGAACGTGGAAGTGTCGTACACGCCCGACTCGAACGCCGAAGCTTCGGATGACTTGCCGTTGTGCAGCCAGTTGCAGAACCTCGCCGCCATGCGCCAGGATGTGTCGGCGGTGTACCTCTCCGACCCCGGAACCGCGTGGAACGAGAGAGGCACGTCGGGATCGAGGCTGTCGGGAGCGACCCAGTACCCCGTGATCTCGGGGTGGAGCCGGGAGCCGGTGTAGTAGGGCGCATAAGCGTTGGCGAACTCCACCCATTGCGCCACCGTGACCTCGGTCCGCATGATGCGGTACTCGTAGTTCACCCCGCCGATGGGGCGATCCACCCAGGTCGTGTCGGTGGGAACGTATGGCGCGTTGCCCGGATCCCCGATGTTCACGAAATCCAGCCCGTAGTCGGGCTGGGCGAAAGCCACCGTGGGCACCGATGCGAGGAAGATGCAGAACGCAGCTCGCTTCATGGCTGCACTCTACTCCCATCCCGGGCTCGAGAATGCAATGAACTCGTGAATTCATGGAGAGGAAGATGCCCCTCGGGATTCGCGCGCCTCGCGCCCTCAGTACTCAGCGCCCACTGGCGACCAGCGCCTCGCGCGCCATCACCGCGAGCTGATCGGCCCGCTCGTTCTCGGGGTGCTCGTTGTGGCCCTTGATCCAGTGGAAGCGGATCTCGTGCTTTCTCTTGAGCTCATCGAGCCGCTCCCAGAACTCGCGGTTCTTCACCGGCTTCTTGGCGGCGGTTCGCCAGCCGCGCTTCTTCCAATCCTCCATCCACTCTCGCAGGCCGTTGAGCACGTACTGCGAATCGGAATAGAGATCCACCGATGATGGCTTGCCCAGCGCGCTGAGGCCTTCGATGACAGCCTGGAGCTCCATGCGGTTGTTGGTGGTTTCCTTCTCCGCCCCGCTGGCCTCGCGGCGCTTGCCGGTCGCACGGTGGATCAGGATGTACCCCCAGCCGCCGGGACCGGGATTGCCCGAGCAGGCGCCATCAGTGTGCAGTTCTACCAGCGGCTTGGGGCCGGCTTCGCCGCCGGCGCCCTCATCGCCATCACCATCGCTTTTTCCGAAGAGCCCGCTCATGCGGATGTTTCCTCGTTGGCCTTCTCGATCGGCTTCTCACCCCCGCCGATGGGGGGTTGGTCATCGGGGCCGATCTCGCGGGTGATCCGGTCGATCGCCATGTCGTGGGCCCGGTGATACGCCGATGCGAGCTTGGCCCAATCAAACTCCCACGATCGCCGATCGACCTCGTTGCGCAGCGCGATCCGCTGGCGGCGATCCTGCTTGCAGTAGGCGAGCAGGCGAGCACACAGATCCGCCGCCGATTCGTGGTATCCGCGCCGGCGCCGCGGCAGGACGGTCAGGCCCCACTGGTCGTGATCAGGGTGCTGCTCCTGGACGTACCTGCCGAAGCCGGCCAGGTCGCTGGTGATCGCCGGTATGCCCATGGCGATGCACTCCAGGGGTGTGTAGCCCCAGGGCTCGTAGGCGCTCGGGAAAATGCCAAGGTGGCAGCCGCGAACGAACTGGTCGTACTCGATCCCCCACAGCCGATTGGTGGGCTCGATGAAGTCCGGGTGGTAGACGATCTTCACCGGATCCTCGGGCCGGTTGTAGAGGCCGAGCTGGCGGATCTGGTTGAGCACCGGATCGTTGTGGTCATCTTCGAGGATGTGCGTAACGACCATCGGCAGGCATTGCTGCTTGAGCGCCTGCTGGGCGCGGCGATAGCGGAGCATCCAGTACTCATCGACGAGGTCGTCGAGCTTGAGCCTTCCGCCGGAAGCCGCTCGCCAGAAGAGCTGGCCCATCACACCCTTGGTGATGTGTCCGCAGACCTCTTCGAGCTCGTTGAGCACGCCGCGCTTGGCCATGGCGAGCGGGTTGAGGCTCTTGGTCGCCCGACGGCTCACGATGAAGAACACGACGGTCTTGTTGAGCTTGGCCGATTTCAGCTCGGCGTTCAGCCGCGCCATCGCCTCCAGGCACAGATCGAAGCCCTTGTTGCGCGGCTCGTAGCGGCCGCTGGTGAAGAAGTAGAGCGTGTTCTCGAGGTCGAACGAGTAGCTGGGGAAAAAATACCCGCAGGTGAAGCGGTGGATCGCCTGCTTGAACTCTCCATGGAAGCGCTGTTGGTCGTGAACCTTGTTGTAGTGGGCGACGTTGAGGCCGTTGGGCGTCACGACATCGACATGGCGACCGAGCAGGTGCGTGCACTCTTCGGCGGTGATCGAGGACACCGTCGTGAAGACGTGGGAGCCGTGGGCGCAGGCGCGCTCGACCGAGTGCTGGGCCCGCACGTTGTACTGGGTTGCCGACTGCTCCTGATCGACCCACGGCAGCCAGTCGTAGAAGCCATCCTCGTTGCTGGCCATGTAGCGCCCAAGCAGGGTCGCGTGCGTGGTGAAGAGCGTGGCGACCGGGAGCTTCTGCTTGCGGATCATCGGGATCGCAAGCCCTCCCATCCACTCGTGGAAGTGGGCGATCAGGGACTTGGCGACCCCGCGGTTGCGGCCGGGCACCAGGGCCCGCTCGTGGCAGAGTGCCTCCACCAGCCGGCGAACGGCCTCGGCGAACGTCACGACACCGTCAAAGAGCCCATCGCCGCCGGGGGACTCGATGCCGTGATCCTGCCAGAGGCGGAACTTCACATCCGCGAGCACGCTCTGCATCGCTTCGTGCTCGATGAGCAGCACCCTTGGCCTGCCGGGGATGAGCCAGCGCCCGTGGTGGACAGTCAGGCCCTGCTCCTTGAGGGTTGACAAGGCACGGCCAACCCAACCCGCGGGCCGGGTCACCTCGAACTCAAGATCGGCCTTCGCACCGGTGTACGGCCCGATCGCGGCGTAACGATCCCCCCACCGCTGGACCATCTCGGGCGCTTTGGAGCGGATCACCTGGTAGATGCCGCCGACCTGGTTGCAGACTTCCCAGGCGACCTCGAGCACCAGCCCGGGACCGACGGATCGCGGCCCAGGGAGAAGTTCTCCCGCCTCATCCTCCAGCCCCGATTCAACCTTGGTCAACAGCGGATCCATGAATGCTCGCCACGCGCCTCGTCGCCGTGCCCGCAACCGCGCGGGGCACCGGAGTCGAGAGGGCAAAGGATACGGCTTTGCGGCCCGCGCTGCGCTCGGGCGCAATACTGTCCCCATGCGCCTGGTCATCCAGAGAGTCGCCTCCGCATCCGTTGACGTCGATGGTGTCCGCCGTGGACAGATCGACCGGGGACTGCTCGTGCTGGCCGGATTGCTCGATGGGGATGCCGAAGCTGACCTGGTCTGGTCGGCCGAGAAGATCGCCGAACTGCGCATCTTCCCGGATGAGCTGGGCAAGATGAACAGGTCAGTCAAGGAGATCAACGGCGGGGTGCTGCTGATCCCCAACTTCACGCTCTCGGCCGATGGCCGAAAGGGCCGGCGGCCGAGCTTTGACAGCGCGATGAAGCCGGACCTGGCATCCCCGATGTTTGATCGGATCTGCGACCTGGTTGGCGCTCAGGGAGTACGAGTGGAGCGCGGTGTCTTCCGCGCTCACATGGTTGTCTCGCTGGTCAACGATGGGCCGGTGACGATCGTGATTGATTCGCGCGATCACTGACGGATCGCCGCATTCTTCTTATACATCCCGCTCAGCGCCTTGGCACGGCCGTCCTCCTGCCCCAGCCTGCACAGATGGAACAGCTCGTTCGTGCGCCCCACACCGCACGGCGATCCAGAAATCGAAGATCGGCGGTTGCAGCACCCCGTGATGTATTCGACCGTCATGGTGCGTCGCTGATGCACGCCGGACTGGGGACCAAGGACGGTCCTCGCGGCGAGCCCCTCGGCTTCGCGATCTGGACATACATCAATGAAGACTTGCACCATCACCGCCGTCGCTCTCGTCGCCGCCTTTGCCGCCTCGAACGCCTCGGCCGCAACTGTTGACGTCAAGTTCACCGGCACCGGCAAGGGCTCGAACGTCCGCATGTACGTCAACAACGGTTCGGGCCAGAACGTGTTCGCGGGCCAGCTCAAGCACACCCTCTCCAACGCCCAGTCTCCCTACGAAACCGCCAACGGCAACAAGATCACCTTCTGCACCGACCTGACGCAGTACGTTTCCTCGAACACCTCGCAGTACGAGTTCGCCCCCATCTCCGCGATGCCCGACTCGGCCCCCATGGGTGCTGACAAGGCCGCGGCGATCCAGAAGATCTACAACGGCGCCAACGGTCTCCAGCTCACATCGAGCGTTTCCAACGAGTTCGCGGCGGCCTTCCAGCTCGCGGTGTGGGAGATCGTCACGGACTACAACCCCAACGTGGGCACGGCGAGCATGAACCTTGGCAGTGGTAACTTCAAGGCCAAGAAGACCAACGGCAATTCACTGACCGGCGGCATCGTGACGGCCTTCAACACCATCATGGGCTACATCAACCAGGGCTACAACGAGGATGTCAAGCTCGTCGGCATCACCAGCGACCGCAAGCAGGATCAGCTGGTCGAGGGCACCTGCTTCGTCCCCGCCCCGGGCGCTGCCGCCCTGGCCGCGATGGGCCTGGGCCTGGTCACCCTCCGTCGTCGCAAGTAATTGATTGCTAGGAGACTGTTTCAGAATGAGGTGGCAGAGCAGTAGAACACAGGCAGGATGCCTGTGCCACGAGATCGGGTAGGATTCTGAAACAGTCTCTAAGGCATCGAGATCTCCTTCATTTCAGATTGGTTCCGACAGGTTCCACTCACTCCGACACACGGCCGCGCCCTTGGCGCGGCCGTGGTTGTTTTGATGCGGCGGACCCACAACTTCGCTACGATTTGCGTGTGGAGATCCGGACCTTCATGCCTGGAAGGGGCACGATCCGCGGTGTGGGCCCGCTGGGCTACCTGTTCGCGGTCATCGGGCTCTTGCTCCTGTTGCCGCTGCTCTTGATCGGCCTGCTGTTGGCGATCGTGCTGGGGCTCGCGGCGATGCTCGCGGGGGCGGTGCTCAAGCTTGTGTCCCGTGTTCGGGCGGCCGTCCCTGGCAACCAGGGTCGTCGCAACGTCCGCGTCATCGCGCCACGCGATCCGGAAGTCTGATTCAGGCAACCCCGCCCCGCGCCTAGTTCACATCGCGTCCGCTGCTTCCTCCAGCGACCGACCCCACGCGGCGACCAGCTCCTTGCCGATCGGTCCGCCGATGCCAACTCCGATTGCCTCGGCCTCGACCTTCACCACCGGAAGGACGCCCCAGCTGCTGTTGGTCAGGAGCACTTCATCCGCGCCCAGGACATCATCGATCGTCAGCATCCGGCGAACGACGGGGATCCGGTTCTCGTTGGCCCATTCCAGCACCCACTCTCGCATGATGCCGGGCAGCACCGGGCTGGGGATCGCCACCCCCCCACTTCCGCCCCCACTGCTCATCACTGCCCCGGAGGCCGGCTCGGAAGCACCCGCTCCGCTGCCTGGCGGTGTGCAGGCCGCTTCCTCTCCGCGTGCGATCGGCGTCAGCAGGCGATCATCCTTGACGAGGATCGCATTGCTCACGCACCCACCGGCGAGATGGTTGGTCACCTGGAAGACGAGGGCCTCGGCGGCTCGCCGGCCGGCGGCGATCTGAAGCTCGCGCAGGCGCGGCCAGTAGTTGAGCGTCTTGTGCCCGGCGAACGGATCAAGCGGGTTGGTCTTGTAGTCGGCGATCACGACCGCGACCCCGCGCTCGAACATCTCGGCGGGGTAGTTGGTCGCGGGTTGGGCCGACACAAGCACGGTCGGGTGGTGCTCACGGGGGGCAGTTTCATCGCGGCCCGATGCCAGCATGTTCAAGTCTCCGCCCGTGATCGTCAGGCGAACCCGTGACCGCGACAGACCGCTGCGCCGGACTGTTTCGATCGCCGCATCCGCGAGCGCCGGCGCCCGCAGCGTGACGCTCAGCCCAAGCTCGCGCGCCGATCTCTCCAGGCGCTCGATGTGCGCTTCGAGCATGAAGATCCAGGGGCCTGACTCGGACACGCCGCCCGTCATGGTCTCGAAGAGACCGATGCCGTGCTGAAAGCCGGCATCGAACGCCGGCAGCATCGCCTCGCCTGCCTGCACGAATCGCCCGTTGAGGAAGATCGCCGTCATCCCCGATCATTGACCCGGCCGATGGCTGATGCGATCACCTACGGCCTTGGCGAGGCTATTTCTCGGCCTTCCAGCCGTACTCCACATAGGTCCGCTCCACGCTGCCATCGTCAAACAGATCCACCAGGGCGTACCCCTCGGCGGTCTCGTGGTGCTTGCCCTTCCACCAGTTGCCGCAGACCGCGCCGTTGCACAGGTGTGTGACGCCCCGGAATTCGCAGCGATCGATGCGGTGCATGTGGCCGCTGATGACGCACTTGACCTGAGGGTTGGCGGCAAAAAGGCCCTTGATCCGCGGCCAATCGGTGAAGATCACGCCTCCGCCGACCTTCATGTCCCCACCCTTGGCGGTCTTGGCATCCAGCACCGACACCGAGAGAATCGGGATGTGGGTGAGCATCAGCGTGTTGGCGGCGCTGTGGGCGGCCAGGTCTGCCTTGAGCCACTCAAACTGCTCATCGTCAAGCCCGCCGACATACCCCGAAGGGTCGTCGGGATCCGTCCGCACGCTGTCGAGCACCACCAGGTGCCATCCTCCCGCATCGATCGCGTAATAGGGCTTCTTCATCTCCAGGCGATCGAGGGACATGGTCTTGCCCCACCCCGCCTCCGTCCCCACCGTCTTGCTCTTTGGCTTGTTCCAACCCCAGATGTCGTGGTTGCCCAGACAGTAGTGGACCGGCAGTGAGTTCTCATCCTTGAACGTCTTGCACAGGAGCTTCCACTGAAGATCGGCCCGGTCGAAGGGCTCATCGAAGGCATCCATCACGTGGTCACCGCCGGTCAGGATCATCGCCGGCGGATCCTTGAGCGACTGGGCGTGTTGTAGACACGCCGCGACACCCGCGACCGCGTTGCGTTCGGGCTGAATGTGCATATCGGTCATGTGCGCGAGCCGCAGCGAGCGCTTGCGCCCCTGGGGCGCGGGCGCTTGAGCGGGCTGGGCTCCTGCCTTCCACGGAAGCGCGGACAAGACCGCTGCCGCCCCCAAGCCCTGAAGCAACTGCCGCCTGGATGGATCGCCTGACTGCATCATGGGTGTCCTCCGAAATCGCCTGCCGACAGAACATCCACTCTATCAAGACTTCCAGCCCTCGTGCCGCAACTCGATGACCCCCGACACCCTCTTAGCGATGCCCTTGCGCTTCGCAAACCACCGCAGGCGCCCAAACCGCTTCTTGCCGCCGACCGGTGTTTGGTGTGGGTTTGTATCTCGCCGCACATCGATCGCCGGCTTGAGCGCAGGGCGGCAGGCCGCAGCCAGAATCGTCTTGCACGCGATGATCTCAGGCGCCCGCCGTCGACGCTGATCCGGCCTTGGACAAGCACGCGTTGTGCGCGCTTCCCGTCGGGCGGCGTTTCTTGTACAGGGCACGCCGCCAGGCTGCGTGGTACGTTGACGCCATGCACACCACGACCGGCCCGGTTCTTGCGCTCTGTGCTTTCCTTCTTGCCTCACCCGCCGCCGCCCAGCCTCAGTGGATCGCGCCAACTGAATCTCGGTCCGCCGCGCCGTGCCCACAGCTCCGCCGGGAGTTCACCCTCCCCGCGGATGCCACGAGCGCAACGGTCCGCATCGTCGGCCTGGGCCACTACGAGCTGCGCTGCAACGGGAAGATTGTCGGGGACACCATCATCAACCAGGCCTGGTCGCAGTACGACAAGACCCTCTACTACCAGGACTTTGACCTTGGGCCGCTGTTGCGCCCCGGCGAGAACGTGCTCGCCGTCACCCTCGGCAACTCGTTTTGGTGGGTGGGCCCCGCAAACGATCCGCAGCGCTTCACCAAGACCGATGCGATGCCCGATTTCTCGGCCGGAGAGCCGCACCTGCTCTGGCTTGCCGCCAGGATCCAGACGCCTGCCGGAGAACATGTGATCGCCTCGGATGACCAGTGGAAGTGGGCCGACAGCCCGATCGTCTACTCCAACATCTACGCCGGCGAGGACTTCGACGCCCGGCTCATCCAGCCAGGCTGGGATTCACCAGGCTTCGATGACAGCGCCTGGAAGCCGGTCCGCATCGCGCCCCCGCGAACCGCTGCGCTGGCCCCCAGCCCCGCGCCCGGCATCAGGGCCTTCGATGTCTTTGCGCCGACCGAGATCAAGAACCCGGCGCCGGGGATCCACACCTACATCTTCCCGCAAAACTGCTCGGCCCTCCTGCGGTTCACCGTCGATGGCGGCAAGGCAGGGGATCGCATCCGCTTCAAGCCCTGCGAGTACATGGATGACGCCGGCCGGGTCAAGTTCACGTACACATGGGGCACGAAGAAGGACATCTGGCACGACTACACGAAGCGCAGCGCTGGATCCGAATCGCACCAGGTCATCTTCTGTTACGTCGGCGCACAGCTCGTCGAGGTCCAGGGCGCGGTCCCCGACGGCGAGCCCAACCCCGACAACCTCCCCGTCATCAGGTCGCTCGAACAGGTCCACACCCGCGTCGATTGCCCCATCGTCGGCGAGTTCGAATCCAACAGCGATCTCCACAACGGCGCAGCGCGGATTATCGACTGGGCGATCCGGTCAAACATGGCCCATGTGCCCACCGACTGCCCGCACCGTGAAAAGAACGGCTGGCTGGAGCAGAACTGGCACATGGCCCGCTCGATCTCCTATCGTCACGACATCCACGGCTGGTTCCGCAAGGTCTGCCGCGACATGCGCGACGCCCAGACGACCGGCGGGAAGGATGATGGTTTCATCCCCACCAACGCGCCGTGGTACCTGGTCGGCCGGCCGCGCCACGACACGTACAACGATGCCCCCGAGTGGGCGATCTCCAGCGTGCTCGTGCCCTGGCATCTCTATGAATGGTACGGGGATCGCGTGATCCTCGAGGAGAGCTATGACTGCGCCCGCCGCTACATCGATTACCTCGCATCGACCGCCAAGGATGGCATTATCACCACCAACCTCGGGGACTGGTACGACTTCGGCCACGGCAAGGGCAACGGCCCCTCGCAATGGACGCCCGCCGAAGTGTCGGCGACCGCGATCTGGATCTACGGGACCGACACGCTCTGCAAGATCGCCGAGGTCCTGGGCAAGTCCGACGACCTGGCCAAGTACCGCAAGATGCACGAATCGACGCGCGCGGCGTTCATGCAGCGCTTCTACGACCCGACAACCAAGACCATCAAGAACGGCGGTTCCTGCCAGGCCGGCAACTCGATGGCCCTGTGCCTGGGTCTATGCCCGAAGGAAGATCGGCCTGCGGTCTTGCAAGGAATCGTCGATGATCTCGAGAAACGCGGATACCAACAGACGCCCGGCGAGGTTCTCCACATCTTCCTCATCCGCGCGCTCGCCGAGAACAATCGCGGGGATCTTCTCCACCGAATCTACAACCGCGACCAGGTTGCCTCCTACGGCGCCATGATCAAGTCGGGCCTCACCACGCTTCCCGAGAGCTGGGATGGCCGCAAGGGAACCGGTGACAGCCTCAACCACCTGATGCTTGGCCACCTCATGGAGTGGCACCACGCCTACGTCTGCGGCATCCGTCAGCAGCCGGGCTCGATCGGATGGAAGAAGATCCTGATCGCCCCGCAGCCGCCCTCGCGCACGACCGATCGCGATGTCAACGCGATCACCACCGCAAGCGCCGATTTCGCGAGCCCCGCGGGCCAGATCTCCGTGCAGTGGAACTCGCACCTGGGTGAGTTCACGTTTGAGTGCCTGGTTCCCGCTGGCATCGAGGCCCAGATCGTGCTTCCCGACGGGACGGTGCGAGCGGCTGCCGCGGGACATACGCGGCTGACCTGCAAGATGCCTTGACACATTCACCGCGGGCGCTGGCGATCACGCCGCGGGAAGCGCCCGCGGATCGTCACCAGGCGGAACTCCTCAAACGGACCGGGCGCAGGGCGCCTGCGCTGCTCGGCATGCAGGCCGCTCATGCGCATGAACACCAGCAATCCCTTGCTGGGCGTCACGGGCCAGTTCGCAGGCGGGAGCTCCACCACCGGCCCGACCACAACATGTTCACCCGGCTTTTTCATCTTCTTTCACCAGCGCCCACGGCCGTGCAGCCCGCGTGAAACCTCCGTGCCGCGGACCTCATGCCCGGCATCATCAACACCTACTTCTTCGCGAACATAAAGCTCTTGCCCTGGTAGTCCACCAGCACCGTGTCACCGGATCCGAACTCTCCGGCGAGCATGCGGCTCGCGAGCGGGTTTTCGATCCGCTGCTGGATCGTTCTCTTGAGCGGGCGAGCGCCGAACGCCGGATCCCAGCCTTCGGCGGCCAGGTGCTGTCGGGCCTCGAGCGTGAGTTCGATGTCCATGTCGCGCTCCTTGAGCCTGGCGCGCAGGCGTCCGAGCTGGATGTCGGCAATCCTCCCGACATCCTCACGCTTGAGCGTGTGGAAGACCACGACCTCGTCGATGCGGTTGAGCAGCTCGGGCCGGAAGAACCCGCCGGTGACGTTGGCAAGAGCTTCGGTGACCTTGCCGGGGACTCCCGCGGCCTCGGCGACCTGGGCCATCGGTCCGCGTCGCAGGATGTCCCGTACCGCAGCCTCGATCTCCCAATCCTCAGCGCCCTTGCTGGTCATCTCCTGGATCTGCTGGCTTCCGAGGTTGCTGGTCATCACGATGATCGCGTTCTTGAAATCGACGGTGCGACCCTGGCCATCGGTCAGGCGGCCGTCATCGAGCACCTGCAGCAGCACGTTGAAGACCTCGGGATGGGCCTTCTCGACCTCATCAAGGAGCACGACGCTGTAGGGCCGGCGCCGCACCGCCTCGGTGAGCACACCACCCTCGTCGTAACCGACGTAGCCGGGGGGCGCCCCGATCATGCGCGCGACCGAGTGCTTCTCCCCGAATTCGCTCATGTCGATGCGGATCATCGCCTCTTCCGTGTCGAAGAGGAACTCGGCGAGCGCCTTGCACGTCTCGGTCTTGCCCACACCCGTCGGGCCCAAGAACAGGAACGAGCCGATGGGGCGGTTGGGATCGCCAAGTCCAGCTCGCGCGCGGCGCACCGCGTTGGCAACCGCCGTCAGGGCATGCTCCTGGCCCTTGACGCGCTCGGCGAGCTTCTCTTCCATGCGCTGGAGCTTGTCGCGCTCGCTCTCAACCAGGCGCGAGACGGGGATGCCCGTCCAGCGGGCGACGATCTGAGCGACCTGCTCGTCATCGACATCCTCCTTGACAAGAGAATCTCCGTGCTTGGCGGCGAGCACCTGCTCACCCTCGGCGAGCCTGGTCTCCAGCTCCCGGATGTCCCCGTAGCGGATGCGCGCGGCGGTCTCCAGATCTCCGCGGCGCTGGGCCTGCTCGACCTCGACCTGCTTGGACTCGATCTTCTCCTTGAGCTCCCGTACGGTGTCGAGCTCCTTCTTCTCCAGCTCCCATCGCGAGGTCAGCGCCCGGTTCTGCTCCTGCAGCTCCGAAAGCTCGCGCTCGATGCGCTCCAGCTCCCGCTTGAGACCTTCGCCCGCGGACTTGTCCTTGATCTCGATTTTAAGCGCCTCGCGCTCCAGCTCGAGCTGCATGATCCGCCGGCGCAGCTCATCCAACTCCGTAGGCATGCTGTCGTTCTCGATGCGCAGCCGGCTGGCCGCCTCATCAATCAGGTCGATCGCCTTGTCGGGCAGGAAGCGGTCGGCGATGTAGCGGTGCGAGAGCTGTGCTGCCGCAAGGATCGCCGAGTCGAGGATCTTGACGCCATGATGGGCCTCGTAGCGGGGCTTGAGCCCGCGCAGGATCGCCACCGTCTGCTCCACCGTCGGCTGATCAACGTACACCGGCTGGAATCGGCGCTCGAAGGCCGCATCCTTCTCGACGTGCTTGCGGTATTCATCGAGGGTGGTGGCGCCGATGCATCGCAGCTCCCCGCGCGCCAGGGCCGGCTTGAGCAGGTTGCCGGCGCTTACCGCGCCCTCGGCAGCGCCCGCGCCGATGATCGTGTGCAGCTCATCGATGAAGAGGATGATCTGCCCGTTGCTCGCCTGCACCTCGCGGAGGACCGCCTTGAGGCGCTCCTCGAACTCGCCGCGATACTTCGCGCCGGCGAGCAGCTGGCCGATATCCAGCGCGATGATCTTCTGCTGACGCATCCCCTCTGGGCAGTCTCCGTTGACGATGCGAAGGGCCAGGCCCTCGGCGATCGCCGTCTTGCCCACACCTGGCTCACCGATGAGCACTGGGTTGTTCTTGGTGCGTCGGCTGAGCACCTGCATGCAGCGGCGGATCTCCTCATCCCGGCCGATGACCGGATCCAGCTTGCCCTGCTGGGCGCGGGCGGTCAGGTCGATGCCGTACTTCTTGAGGGCCTCGAAGTTGCTCTCGGCGTTGGCATCCGTGACATTGGTCACGCCCGATGCCTTGCGGATCTCGCGGATCGCCGCCTCCAGGCGCTTGCGATCCAGCGCGTTGACGCTCAACACCTCCTTGGCGGGGCCGGATGTCTCGATGAGTGCCAGCAGCAGGTGCTCGCTGGAGACGTAGGCATCCTCCATCGCCTTGGAGACCTGCTCGGCTTTCCCCAGAATCTCCACAATCTGGCGGCCGGTCGAGCCGGCGCCGGAAGTGATCTTGGGGAGCCTTCCCAACTCGCTTTGGACGATCGAGAGAATGCGCGAGGGATCGCTCCCAGCCTTGCTGACCAGTGACCACGTCGGGCCGTTCTTGTCGGCGAGCAGGGCGGAGAGGACATGCAGCCCCCCCACTTCCGGGTTGCCGCGAGCCGCGGCATCCTGCTGGGATGCGGCGAGCGCCTCCTGGGCCGCGGTTGTCAGTCGATCCATGCGCATGGGAACCTGTCCTTCCGGGGCGCTCCCCCAAGGGAATGCCTGGAAAAGGACTATGCAAGCGGCGCGCCGCAGCCCTGGGGCCCTTTCCAGGCCTCCCGGGGGCTGATTCCGCCCTATGAACTTGGGATGAACACCCCCACCCCTGCCGCACTGTCGATCTGACACCCGTGGGGCCGCTGGGTCAGGCGTAGTGGTCGATCTGGTTCGTGCTTTGGTCGGTCGCCGAGGATCCCGGGGTCATTTCGGCGGCGGCAGCGATCATCTGGATCGCCTGATCCCCCTGCATCCGGATCGCATCCAGAGCCTTCTTGGCGACCGCAATCGAGATTGCGTAGCCGGTGCCGCCCGACCCGCGGCTTGCCGCTATTGAGCCGATGGAATCCATACCGGTATTGTCGACGCAATCGGCTTACCACTTGTGCGTGGATCCAAACAAAATACGATTTGAGCGGCCGTTCGCTGGGGGTTTGATTTGACGCCTGTCGGTTGGCGGGTTATAACCACGTGACTTCAGGAGTACTGGGTATGTCGATCAACCGCTCAACGGTTCGCGGTACATTCGGTCTGGCCTCGATGGCGGCTCTCTCGCTGCTGGTCGGAGGCTGCGGGCACCAGGACTACAGCTACGAGGCCGCCGCCGAGATCCGGGACAACGCGACCCCCGAGCTCGACACGCTGCACCAGCGCCGGGTGGATATGGACAACACGATCGCGGTAACGATGGATGAGAACGGCCGCATGTTCAACGAGGACATGGGTCGGTTCTGGCTCTTGGACCGGCCCTCGCGGCTGTCCCCCACGCAGTTCCGCCGCTGATTCGGGGATCCGCGCCGTACAGGCTCAAGGAAAAGCAGAACGAGCGTTGCGCCGGGCGCAACGCTCGTTTTTCTTTGTGAAGCAATGTCGGGCCGCCTCGTGTCGCGGCCGGGCACGGCTCGGCCTTGTCGACCGCGCTGCCCTGAGCGATCAGGCCGCGGTGTACTGACCGCGATCGATCTTCTTGAAGACCTTGTTGTTCTTGATCAGGGCCTGGTTGACGATGGTCCTGAAGTTTTCAGCGCTGGTCTTGTACCCGGCGGCCTGCACGGCCTCGGCGGCATCGGTGACCGAGAGGGTCTTGCCCTTGAGCACCTTGGCGAGCGATTCGACCAGATTCATCTCGTTGCGCGGCCTTGTGCCGCCGCCGCCGCCTCCGACCGAGACGCCGTGACTCCTGATCTGGGCATCCAGCGCTGCGAGCTTGGCGGCCAGCTTGTTGCGGCGGCGGATGAGGCCGGAGGTGACGCGCTCCCGGCGACGGATCTCGGCGTGAAGATCCCGGATAGACATGCGACGCAACCCCCCACCCGAACCTGCTTTTCTGCCCATGAAAGTCCTTTCAACGCGTGATACGCAGCGGGGACACGAGCGGCGCCCGCTGTTCTAACGCGTTGAGTCTAATCACGGACTAGCACGAGAGCAACCTAGGTCACATCGATTGCCCGCCGCGATAAGTTGACTGCTTCCCGCGTCTACATAGGCCGGTTTGCCTGATTATCGCGTTTAGAATGTTCATAAACCCGTGCGTTATACCCATCGCTTTTGCACAACATAAAAATCAAAGAGCCGCAGGCAACACACCCGCGGCTCTCTGGTGGGGATAGCAAACTTGTTCCGAATTCAGCGGCGGGGACGGGCCTCGCGCGGCTCGGCCTCGCGCTGACGGCGATCCAGACGCTCCTCGAGCTCCGCCAGACGCTTCTCCATGCGCTCCAGGGCGTTGTTCAGACGCTCCATCTGCGCCCCGTCGGGGTGCGTGCCCGCGACAGCGCCGCCGGGCATCGGCGTGATGTACACCTGCGGACGCGAGCCGGCGCCGGGGGCGCTGTTGGGTGCAAATCGCCTCCACTGGTCCGCGTACAGCTTGGCCGTATCGCCGTTCTCATTGAGCTTGGCCAGCGCGGCGTTCAGAGCCTCCAGCGCCGTGGCCTTGACCTTCTCAGCGCTCATGTCGGCCTCGTCGCTGAGTTCCTTGATCGCCTCTTCAATCGAGCGGCGGGCCTCTTCCATCGCGGGCCTGAGCTGGCCCATGTGCTCGTGGATCATGCCCTCGAGCGAGCCGCTCAGTTCCTTCCAGTTCTGGGCTCCCATCCAGGTCTGGGCGCCCTTCTCGCCCGGCTCGACATTGAACGCCATGCCCAACTGACCGAGCTTCTCGGCGTTGTACGCCGCGAGCTTGATCTTGACATCCTGGGTCTCACCATCGCTGGCGACCGTGAGCTTGATCACATCCCCGGCCTTCTTGCCGCGCAGGATCTCGCGCAGCTTCTCCTGGTTCACTGGCTTGTTGCCGTCGATCGCCAGGATGACATCGCCCTCTTTCAGCCCCGCCTCGCCGGCGGGCAGACCGTCGATCACCGAGTCGATCCGGATCGCCTCGCTGGGCTTCACGCCAAGCTCCTTGGCGACATCGTCATCAGGCTCGGACATCGTGATGCCAAGCATCACCGGCGGCGGCTTTGCCATCTCGACGCCGGGGACCTTGTCGCCGGGCTGGAATGCCCAGGCGCCGCCCTGGCCCGGGTTCATGTTCAACGACCACACCGCGCCATCGGGTGTCGTCATCACGCCGGCGTTGCCGGGCAGCGGCAGCGTATGAACGACGTTCCCATCGCCGTCCAGGAGCTCGATCTTGTCATTCATGGTGCGGACGCGATCGGCGGCGACCACTTCGCCATCGATCTGCGCGAGAACGATTTCGCCGTTCTCAAGCTTCACCATGTACTTGTGGCCGTCTTCGGTGCTGTCGTGGATTGTCGTGGTTGAGGTCGTGCCATCGGGCTGAGCGGTGCGAGCCGCTTTGGTTCCGAGCTTGCGGTCGTAGTTATATGCCTTGCCTTCAGTCTTGCTGCCCTGGCCCTGCGGCCCGGAGGAGGCGGACTGCGCCATCGCTGCGGTCGCACCCGCTGCAATCACCAGCATCGCCGCACCCGCCAGCCAGCGCCGGTCCACGTTTCGCCGCGAATTCGAATTCAACATGTTCACGACTCCTTGCCTTGTCAATCGATCCAGACCCATTCAAGGGCCCCACCCGGATCGCGTCGTCTCCCTCACACTCATTCGGACGCGCCGGATGCACGTTTCCTTCACCGGCTCGCTTCAAAGAACGTCATATACCGACTACATCGGAGGCTGCTTGAGCACCTTCTCCGGCAGCTTTGCCCGCACCGGGATCTGCGATCCAAACTCATCGGTCGTCAATCGGTACACATTCGGCAGCCGCGTCCGCTCCAGGATCACGCGGGCGTACACGACGTCGTACGCCGTTCCACCCTCGACCTGCACCGGCCGAAGCTCAACCACGGGCTTGCTGTCCATCTGTCCCACCACCACGCCATCCTGCCGGCCGCGATCGATGTACTGCTGGAGGTAATCCTCCGAGCTCAGCGAGACCGGCATGAAGCTCGCGCCATACGGGGCCTTGTCATACGTTGAAATGGGCAGCGTCGGATTCAGCGTGCTGCGGCCGGCGATCCACATCATCCCGACCGCGGCCGCCGCGGCCCACCCGGTCCACTTCCACGTCGCGCCCGGGAACTTGATCACCGAGGGACGAAGATCGGGGGCATCCACGCGATCGGCGGCGAGCAGCTCACGATCCACCGCGACGAACAGGATCGCCTGCTGCCGCTGGGCCACCGCAAGCTCGCGCCACACCGTCGGGTCGGATTCACCAAGCCGCTCGAGGGAGCTCCAGTCCCCATCGCCGGCCAGGCCATCCACCACGCGACTGATCAGAATGTCTCGTTCCATCGTGCTCATCAACACAACCCTTCCGAGGGACTCGCAGGCACACCCATTTGGATGCGCTTCCTGCGCGTTCCCGTCTCATCTCTCCGGCCCCGGCGCCCTCCCAGGTGAGCAAGCCGATCCAACCCACACAGATCACCCTACAGCAGGATCGCCGGCAGTTTCTTCCCCCCGACCCCGCTCCCCGGCGTCCCAGGGGTTTCACCCATTTCCATGGGCTTCTTGCCCACCGCCAGCTCCCGCAGCATCCGCCGGCCACGGGCGATCCGCGTCTCGACGGTCGTTTCGGGCAGCCCGATGATCTCGCCGATCTGCCGATAACTCAGATCCTGGAGGCACTTGAGCAGCAGCGGCTCCCGATATCCCTCCGGGAGCTGCATCGCCAGGTCCATCAGCCGACCCGCCTCCTCGCGACCATCGGCATCGACCGCGACCCCGATCCGCGCCACCGGCTGATGCACCGCAGAGCCGTCGGCTGTCGTCAATTGCAGGCTGGTCGCCCTGCCGGGCTCCCGGCGATTGCCCTCGCGAGCCGCAGCCCGCGCAGCGTTGATCGCCACCGTTCGCAGCCAAGGCTTGATCGCCGAGGCATCCCGCAACTCACCCACCTTACGCACGAACGTGACCGCAACATCCTGCAGCAGATCCTCAAGGTCCATCCAGCGCGGCTTGTGTGCCAGGAGGATCGCGGCAACCCACCGCCGATGTTCGTGCCAGAGCTCGCGCAGGGCATCCCGCTCCCCGCGCATGGCGGCGATGACCGATGCCCCATCACCGGTGGCAGACAGACCGATGTGCCTCTGGTGCTCGCGCAAGCCGATATCCCCAAATGTTGCGGGCCACTCGCAAGATGCGCCCCGAAGCCCGACCCGTCGCCACTCTCGTACTTCGGGATTGGGTCCGTGGAAATTCAAGGTGACTTCCCCGCGACCCGTTTAGAATACGAACGCGAGAAACCGGCTCGTTCATCATCATCCAACGGCAATTCGGACGCTCAAGGATGAGAGATCGTTCCCGCCCGCATAAGAATCGACCCGCTCATGCGCAGAACCAGCAATCCCAGCGAACACACAATGAGCTTCGGGGACCACCTCGAGGAGCTGCGGCGATCGGTCTTCTGGGCGATCGGGGGGGTGTTCCCGATCTTCTTCATCGCGCTCTATTACAGCCGCAACCTGGTGCAGCTCATCATCGCGCCGGTGCGCGAGGCGCTGCACGATGCACATCTGTCCACAGGCCTCGTGTCCACCGGAGTCTTCGAGACCTTCAACGCCTCCATGCAGATGGCGTTGATCGCCACCATCATCCTCGGCAGCCCATGGATCCTTTGGCAGGTGTGGAAGTTCATCGCCCCGGGCTTGCACGATTACGAGCGACGCTTCGTGTACATCCTGCTGCCGCTCAGCGCGCTCTTGACCACCATCGGAATCGCGTTCTTCTACTTCCTGGTCCTGCCGATCATCCTCGCGTTCATGATCAACTGGAGCGTGATGGGCGATCTGAACAAGCAGCCAACCGCCCCATTGCCGCAGGGCATTGTTCTTCCCACGATACCCATCCTCGATACGAACCCGGAGAACCCGCCTCTGGGATCAATGTGGATCAACAAGCTCGACCAGCGCCTCTATTTCGGCGTCCCTTCAGCAGATGGAAGGTCGGTCGTGGCATACGGCACCGACCTGGGCCCCAGCGCGGCGATCTCGCCAAGCTACAGGGTCGCCGAGTACCTCGGCACGCTGGTCGCCATGGCCCTGAGCTTCGCCGCGGCCTTCCAGACACCCGTCGTCGTTCTCATGCTCGGTTGGGTCGGCATCATCGACACCAAGTTCCTCGCCAAGTTCCGCAGGCACGCGGTGCTCGCATCGTTGGTCCTGGGTGCGCTCCTCACACCCGGGGATGTCATCTCGTTCGTGATGGTCGTCATCCCCATGTACCTGCTCTACGAGCTGGGTGGAATCCTGTTGCGAATCCTCCCCGCGCACCGGGTCGCACGCGGGTTCCTTGCCAAGGCCAAGCCGCGCGACGATGATGACTCGCCGGATGATGACATGTCCGAAGATCCGCCGCGCGGAAGAGCTGCCCTCCCGCCGCCCGCCGAGATCCAGTCCCGCAACGGAGAGCACTAGAGATGGCCCGCCCGCGCGGCAAGGCCTTCTGGCTCGCCCTCGCCCGCAAGGGAAGGCTGCGGAGATCGATTCTCCCTACATCCGCCGGCATCACAGAGCTTGATTCCGCGATGATGATGAGGGCTCTCGAGCTGGCGGATATCGCCGCGAACAAGGGCGAGGCCCCGATCGGTGCGGTTGTCTACTCCTCCCCCACCGCTCCCGATGCCGGCCGCATCCTCGGGGAAGGCTACAACGAGCGCGAAGTGCTGCGTGACCCATCGGCCCATGCCGAGTTCACGGCGATCCTGGCGGCCGCTGCGCAGCGCGGCGACTGGCGCCTTAGCGACTGCACGCTCGCCGTCACGCTCGAGCCCTGCCCCATGTGCGCGGGGCTCATCGTCAACTCACGCATCGGGCGGGTCATCTACGGCGCTGCCGATCCCAAGGCCGGCGCGGTCCACACGCTCTACAGAATGCTCTCCGATCCGCGGCTCAATCACCGCCCCACAGTGATCCCCGGCGTGTGCGCGGAGGAGTGCAGCGCACGGTTGACGAAGTTCTTCCGCGAACTCCGAGAAAAGCACCGCAAGGATGCCGAGCGTGCCTGAACTCCCCGAAGTCGAATCCGTTCGCAGGGAGATCGAGGGGACCATCATCGGATGGACGGTCGCCAAGGTGCTTGTGCATCGCGCTGATATCATCGAGACCACGAACCGCTCTCCGCACGTACTCCGGAAAGCACTACTTGCGGTGAACACGATCACAGGCACATTGCGCCACGGCAAGCAGTTGGCGATCCTCGGGGCATCCGGAGCAGCGCTCCGCGTGCATCTGGGCATGACCGGTGCATTGATGATCGTCGATACGCCTCCGACACAGCACGACAGGCACACCCATGTGATGTGGGTGCTGGAGAACGGAGAGGATCGCCGCTGGCTGATGTTCCGAGATCCGCGTCGGTTCGGAAGCCTGCGACCGTTCGCCACCCAGGCTGACCTCCGCGCGATGTGGTCGACGCTCGGACCCGATGCCCTCACCATCACGGCCACGCACCTCGCCGCGGCGCTGAACGGACGCGCCAAGCACATCAAGGCAGCGCTCCTCGACCAGAAACTGCTCGCAGGCGTGGGCAACATCTACGCCGATGAAGCACTGCACCGAGCCCACTTGCGGCCGCAGCGCCGATGCCGCACGCTGACTACAGACGAGATACGCGACTTGGCGCTGCACATCCGAGTTGTCTTGAGGGAGGCGATCCGCCATGGCGGTTCATCCATCCGCGACTACCGAGGCACCCGGGGACGCAGCGGATCCTTCCAGCCCAGGCACCGGGTCTACGGCCGCGCTGGGTTGCCTTGCCTGGCGTGCAACACACCGCTCCGCTCAACGATGGTCGCCCAGCGGACGACCGTCTACTGCTCTAGATGTCAGGAATAATCGGGGTGCGAGATTGGCGGCTCTCCTATTCAAGAGTAAAGAGCTTCAAAGCAGTATTACTCGTAGTGGGGGCACCCGTTTGTGGGGCCACGCATTACAGCGATACGTAAAGCACTGTCAGACAAGGACTTGCCGCACCGCGTCACCTGTGCATAGTCTGTTGATTGA
Organism: Phycisphaerales bacterium; assembly: GCA_020847535.1. Lineage (GTDB taxonomy): Bacteria > Planctomycetota > Phycisphaerae > Phycisphaerales > UBA1924 > JAEUJB01. Next base: position 4,216 of record JADLBU010000094.1, on the reverse strand, counting down.
ACAAATTCTAAGGCGCGGATGCTTCAACTGCCAGGCCATCCCGGCCGCAGCGCACGGCTCGGACCCGCGCATCGCTTGAGGTTCCGCATGGCTGGCGACAACAGGTGACAGGCGCCGCCTGGATCTGATTGCCCAATCACGAAACCCAACGAATCCGCGCAGCACCGGCGCTCCGCAGGGCAGCAACAAGTTCTTCACCGGGACGAAGGGCTCTGTCGGCTGCAAACCGTGCGGTCGGGTGAACCGCGCGCAACTCAAGCGTACCGGCCCGAATTCGAAGGAAAACGACCTGGTCGGCAAGCCCCCTGGATAGTGAAGCTGCCAGTGCTGCGCGCACAGCTGCATCTCCGCGAGGGCTTGTCTTGAGAGGCGCAATCACTGCCGCGGCCAGATCCCCTACCGCTTGTGCTCGCGGCTGCCGAACGCGAAACCTTCGAAGCCGATCGAGCTCCTTGCCCAACAGCCGCAGCGAACCCGGTGATCTTCGCATCTCGCTCATGGATGATCCGCTCGCGGCTGAAGGCGTTGCTCGCTACATTCGCCGTCCGATGGCGACCCAAATAACCATCCAACGCCTGCACAAGGAGTTCCGCCGCGATCGCCGGCGAACCGTAGCCGTCGAACAAGTGGACCTTGTGGTTGAGCCAGGCGAGATCTTCTTTCTGCTCGGCCCATCAGGCTGCGGCAAGACGACCTTGCTGCGGATGATCGCCGGCTTCATTGAACCTACTAAAGGCCGAATATTATTCGACGAATCCGACGTGACATTTATGCCCCCCAACCAGAGGCATGTGGGCATGGTGTTTCAGTCTTACGCGCTCTGGCCCCACATGAATGTGCGCGAGAATGTCGCTTTCGGGCTGCGGGTTCGGCGAACTGCTGGCGGTATCGACAGCGCCGTCAAGAAAGCGCTCGACGTCGTGCAGATGAGCGAATACGCAGACCGGCGCCCCAATGAACTTTCGGGTGGTCAGCAGCAGAGAATTGCCCTCGCCCGCGCCCTGGTGGTTCAGCCCCGGGTACTGCTTTTGGATGAGCCCCTCTCCAACCTCGATGCCAAGCTCAGGGCCGACCTGAGAAGCGAGATTCGACGCATCTGCAAGGACTCTCAGACGACAGCGCTGTACGTGACCCACGATCAGAAGGAAGCTCTGGCAATCGCGGACAGGATCGCGGTCCTTCGCGGCGGTCGGATATGCCAGGTCGGTACTCCGCACGAACTCTACAACTCCCCCACCGACACATTTGTTGCGGGCTTTCTGGGCGAGGTGAACCTACTCCCGGCGATAAACGTGTCAGTTGCGGCGGGTGAAGCGCTCTTTCGCACATCCTTCGGTGAGGTTCAATCATGCCATCCCAGTGCGTTGAAGAGCCGGCCTGGTGGTACGGTCGTGTTGGGAATCCGGCCAGAGCGGCTTCAAGCGGTGCCTACCTCTGGATCCACAATCACCGGCCGAGTCGAGAGCGCCTTGTTCCTAGGCGAGTCGACACAGTTGCGAGTGCGTGCCGGCAGCGATGCGCTCAGGATCGCCGCCGGATCTCGTACCCCATTTCGAGAGGGCGATTCCTGTGGTCTCTCGGTGGATCCCTCCGATGTGATGTGTCTTCCCTCGGTTTGATAGTGGAAAACCTGTTCCACGTGGAACAACACCACCCAGATGTGCTACAAACAAATCCATGAGTGATCAAGTACCGCGTCGTCGGCTCGGAAAGGGTTTGTCTGGAATGCTCGGTGGCCCGGTGGCGATCCCGTCGGCACCTCCTGTGGCGTCCCCAACTTCGGTCTCACGGGGAGACGAGGTTCGAAGCGTTCCTCTCGGGGATCTTGCCCCCAACCGCCATCAGCCACGCACCCACTTTGACGATCCATCGCTGGATGAGCTGGCAGCTTCTATACGCCAGCATGGCATTCTTCAGCCCATCGTGGCTCGATTGTCCGCTTCAAGGGGAGGAAAGTACGAGATCGTCGCCGGGGAGCGACGCTGGAGAGCGGCTCAAAAGGCGGGGCTCTCCGCCATACCGGTCGTGGTACGCGAGGTTACGGAGCAGGAGTCGGCCGAATGGGCGCTGGTCGAGAATCTGCAGCGTGAGGACCTCAACGCGATGGAGCGGGCCCACGCCTTTGCCCGTCTGGGAAAGGAGTTTGGCCTCAGCACCGCTCAGATCGCGGATCGCGTCGGACTCGATCGATCCAGTGTCGCCAATTTCATCCGCCTGATTGAGCTTGAACCCGAAGTTCAGGACCTCGTTCGCAATGATCGTATTTCGTTTGGTCATGGCCGAGCGCTCTTGGCTGTGCCATCGGGGCCGGGTCGGATTGCACTGGCACGGGATGCGGCGGCGGGGGAGTGGTCGGTTCGGCGTACCGAGCGGGCGGCTGCGGCGATCTCTCAGGTGCATCGCGGGCCGAAGGCGGCTGCCGCAGCGCCGACCGCGGTTGCGGGTGATCAGGGATCGGCGGCGATCCGGCTGGATCTGGAGCGGCGCGTCGGGGAGTACCTCGGCACTCGGGTATCGATCCGCGAGGATGGTCGCGGCAGCACCGGCCGCGTGATCATCGAGTTCTACACCAACGAGCACTTCGAGGGTCTGCTCGCCAGAATCGGGTTTCAGGTCTGAGCGGTCGGGATTCGGCCGGCGCTGAAGTGGGTTTTCGGACTTATCATCGCTCGGCACCGGGCCGATGATGAGCGTGGGCGCCCGTGCCTCGACATGGAGTACATCCGTTGACGACGACCACACCGCTGGCGAGCATCGATTCGGCCGACTCGGTTCGCGGCGCGTACGCGAGGCTGCGGGAGCAGATCAGCAAGGTGATCGTTGGGCAGGATGAGGTCGTCGATGAGATGCTGATGGCGATCTTCAGCCGCGGGCACGCGGTGGTGGTGGGGGTGCCGGGGCTCGCCAAGACGCTCCTGATCTCGACGATCTCACGGACACTCTCGCTGGATTTCTCGCGCATCCAGTTCACGCCCGACCTGATGCCCAGCGACATCACGGGCACCGAGGTGATCCAAGAGGACAAGTCGAGCGGCCAGCGCCAGCTCAAGTTTGTCCGCGGACCCGTGTTCGCCAACGTCATCCTCGCCGATGAGATCAACCGCACACCGCCCAAGACGCAGGCAGCGCTTCTTGAGGCAATGCAGGAGCACCAGGTAACGGTGGGGGGGACGCGACACCTGCTCCCCGAGCCGTTCTTCGTGCTGGCGACCCAGAACCCGATCGAGCAGGAAGGGACGTATCCGCTTCCCGAAGCGCAGCTCGACCGGTTCATGTTCCAGATCCACATCTCGTACCCGACGGAGAATGAAGAGATCGAAATCGTGCGCAGAACCTCCGAGAAGTCGCACGCGCATGTCTCACCAGTGATTGATGCCATGGGGATCGCCAAGGTGCAAGAGGTCGTGCGCAAGACGCCGGTCGCCGACCACGTGATCAAATACGCGCTGCGGCTGGTACGGTCGACCCGGGTGAAGGAGCCAATGGATGGCGGACTCGCGCGGCCCAAGCTCGTGCAGGAATACGTCGCGTGGGGTGCGGGGCCGCGGGCGAGCGAATACCTGATCCAGGCGGCCAAGGCCAAGGCGGTGCTGGTGGGGGCGACCCATGTGACGCCCGAGCACGTGCGGGCGATCGCCAAGCCGGTGCTTCGTCACCGCATGCTGCTGAACTTCAACGCCGAGGCGGACCAGGTGACGAGCGATGCGATCGTCGAGGGGCTGCTGGCGAACGTGCCGGTGGAGGGGACATCGGCCGAGGAGAAGCGGCAGATGGAGAAGGTGATGCGGTAAAGTTCGTGCGCCGCAAGACGGTTGAGCAGCGCATCATCGCCGGCGGCGGGTGAGCATGAGTGGCAACGCGAGCAAGGGGATCGCGGCGGAGGGCGCGGGGATGGGGACGAGTTGAAGGCCGTTGATGCCGTTGAAGTCGCCGTCAAAGCCAACTGGATGAACACCGTCGAGGAGTCCGGCGCGCGCGCCCTGCGGGCACGCAAGCGCGGGCCCAAGGAAGGAGCGCGGCTGCTGGAACCGCACCAGGCCGCGGCCCTCGTGCGAAGGGACGCACGCCGGTGATCCCGGGCACCGGGAAGCGCTTCTCCTGCAACATGATCTCGACGGTGACCAACCGCGGCACGCCGGCGTTCATGGTGTTCACCGAGCGGTTCACGGCGCCGGTGATGATCCGGTTCCTCAAGCGGCTGACGCGGCACGCGGGG
>JADLBU010000093.1 GCA_020847535.1 Phycisphaerales bacterium | reverse complement strand
GCGGCCTTCGATCCTACTTGCGCTCAACGCAACGCCGGCCGGACATCGTCAGCGCCTACTTCCGTGAAGAGCACGTTCGTTACGCCGCCGCGTGAGATGTCAAAACAATACAGACCGGGGTAGTATCGCCGCTCAAGTCCCCATGCACCCAGTTGCAGCCGGACTGGCCCGAGTAGAGCGCGTAGGCCGCGTTGAAGTCGGACTGGTCGGTAGAGTTGACGACCTCATCTCCGTTGAAGTCGGCGCGGTTGTAGAGCGTGCCGAAGTCATAGACGCGCTTCATGTACTCGATCATTTTGAGTGCCGCGGGTGATTCAGGATCGACGCCGATGGCGCCGACACCCGCGCACGCGAGCACGAAGCCACGCTGGGTCCAGGCGAGCACATCGAACATGTTGAAGCTGCTGTCCCCATCGTTCTGCGACTCGAAGTACGCAAGATTGGGATTGACGAGAACCATCAGTTCCGTTGTGTCGGCGTGCGCAGAGACTTCCCAGGACTGGTCGCTGTCAACCCCGGGAATGTGCCCATCAAAGATGATCGCCGGGCAATGGATCGCCCGGTTTGTGATGATTTCCGGGTTGTCCGGATCGGTGAAATCCATCGGGAAAGCCTCCATTCCGAGGAAGTGATGTTCCTGGCTGCCCGGCGCGTAGAGCGGGCAGTACGGGAACTGGTGGAACTGGGTCCAGTGCGTGTGGGACCAGTCCAGCCACACGCGCGTGATCCCGAGATGCTGCCAGGGAGAGTTCGTCGTGTGGAAGAGGCAGACATCCGTCTGGACGAAGGGGGACGGCGAATAGGCTGTGTCCGAGCTGTCGCACGGATAGAACATCTGGCCGTTCGGGGATGTGGAGGGAGGCGGCACGCATTCTCCGGGCATCGTGGTTGGAACTGCATGGATGTTGTCTTTCATGCACAACGAGGCCGGATCGTTAACCTGGAAGGCGCTGTAGATCTCGAACTGCGTGTCGGGATGCTCGGTGAGCCAGTCCGCAATGAGGCAGGTGAAGAGGTTGCGCTTCCACTCGGGCATCGACCACCACTGGGAGCTGGCCATGTTCTGCCCACGCACCATGCCGGCCGGGAGGTTCAGGATGATCCTGCGGAAGCCGTGGCCGTACGCTTCGACAAGTTTGAAGTGAAGGTCATCGAACGCCTCGGACTCTTGCCACGTCTCTGGAGGTTCATAGCCGGGGTTGTCATCTTCTTCATACCACCATGACTGGAGGCCGCGATAGTTGCCGCCGGTGGCCTCGCAGTAGTTGCCGGGCCGGAGGTTCATCCAGGCGGCGGGTAGACGATTGGGAGCCCAGTCGTACTCCTCATTCTCATCAAGGTCGGGAGCCCACTTTTCTTCGCCGGTCAGGTACGGCATTCCGCCGCACGAGATGCCGGGGATGCTGATGCACGGCTCAGGCGGCTCGGGCCTGCCAAGGACCAGCGGATTGGCGGTGAGCGCAGCGACAGCGATGACATGCCCTACATGCTTCATGGAAGAACCCTCCACGCCCGCGCGGATGCACGCAGCGCCGGCTTTTCAGGTGAACTCATCGCGGCGGTGAACGCACGCGCGGCCATCGCCGCGATGCGATACTCAGGATTCAGCGCCGGGATCGGCGCTGGATGAAGCGGGATATTCCAACGAGCATCAACATTCCTGCCGATGGCGCGGGGATGGGCACCTGGATCGGCGTGTTGGGCTCGGTCTCATAGGCCCACGCCAGCGGCCACTGGTAGTCGGTGAAGTAGATCCAGCCGTAGTGCCACTGATTGTCGGCCATCTTGACGCGCACACCTAGGTACGCCGGTTCCCCGATACCCGGGGAGCCAGTCTCATACTTCTCATCGAACGGCAGATGCCAGTAGTAATCAGTCTGATAGATCCAGTTGTCAGAGGAAGTTACGAACTCGCCAGGCGCGTAATCACGTGCAGGCTTGACCTTCAAGATCAAGTCCTGCCAGTCGATCCACACCCAGTCCGTGGTTCTTGCAATCTCAGCGCCGCTCTCGCCCCACAAAAATGACAACGCCCAGTAGCTGCTCGATTGATTCGGGTAGTACCACCTTCCGATGGTGCCCGGCCGACGCTCGCCCGACTGCTCCGAAGCGGGCTTGGTAATGTCCAGGAATGTGCCGTCATAAACCGGCTCGCCTGAAAACAAGCCGCGGGTCCATTTGAAGGTCTGTTCGGAATTGTCGTGCATGACCACGGCCGCGCCTGCGAGCTCGGTTGCGGCGCCGAACATGGCGATCCCAGCACAGGTTCCGAGAACTCGCCTACTCATGACATGGCTCCCTCGCGGCGCGGCCGGAACGGCAGCGCCACAGTTCCATACGCTAATGCCCCCCCCCCCTCGGTTGCAAGGCCTTTTTATCTTTGAGTTTTCTTGCCTGTGTTTCCGCCAAACCTGTGGTGCGCACGAGATTGAATCCCGCTGTTTACAGAACCTGTGAACAGACAACTGAGTTCACAGGCATGTGAACACATCCGGAAACAGCCACTGCCGATCGCACGTTCGGTTTCGCTCGGGAGATCAGACCCTGGCGCTGCGCGTGTACACGATCCATTCCACGATGAGCAGGCCCAGGGCGGCGAGCAGGAGGTAGTCGCCGATCTCGCGCGGGAGGGAGGGAGCGGCCCGGTCATCGCCGGCGGAGCCTCGGGAGCGGATGTTGATCTGTTCGGAGACACCCAGGGCGCTCTCCAGTGGATCCAGGAGGCTCACGGGGATCATCACGGGGCGGACCCTGGATGGCTGCGCGGTGTAGATGCCGGCTCGCTCGAGGCGGCCGATGGAGACGGTGCGCTCAGCGCTCGCGGTGCTCGCCGTATCGGGGAGCCGGATCTCGCGACGGGTGGGGCCTTCGAGCACGATGGTGGCGAGATTGGCGGGAGCGGCGAGCTCGATGGGATCGGCGGTCCGAAGGGCGGCGGCGGACTGCTGGGATCCGCGGAGGGTCAGGTAATCGAGGGCGTTGACGAGGAAGATGGGGAAGCCGACTTGGAGGCCCCAGTTGGAGCGGCCCAGGTCGAAGGCGAGCACTATGTGACGAACCCCCCCTACGTCTAAGAGCGAGATCATGGGGCCGCTGGCGCCCAAGGCCAGGTCGGTGCGCTGGAGTTCTCCGGTGTTTGCGGGGTCGATCGGCGCGAACTGGATGCTCGCCGGGGCGAGCGCAAAGACGGTGTCGAGGGAGACATCGCGCAGGATGGGGTGGGATCGCTCCCAGGAGAGGATGAAATCGCGATCGGGGGCGCCCGCTGTCGCGGGTGAGATGGTGATCCCGATGCTGGGAAGTCCCGCGCCCAGCGAGAGGGTGGGCACGGCGGGCAGGATCGGGGGCGCGGTGCGATCTAGGACGATGAGGTCGAAGGCGCCTGCGGCAGCGCGGATCAGGCCATCGGCCTCGGAGGCCTTGGCGATCTGGAGGCGGGAGGGGCGGAGTTCGGTGAGGATGCTCTCCAGGAGCCAGGCGGGCGTGAGGGGCTCCTCGACGGTTGCGGCTTGCTCGGTCGGGGATTCATCGGGCACGACCAGCAGGATCTCCGGGGAGCGCGGGGCATCGAGCAGGAGCGAGGCTTGATTGTCGGAGGCGAGCAGATCATCGGCGATCAGCGCGACCGTGAGGACTCCGGCATCACGGGTCTGGATCTCGAAGGTCGTCGCCTGGATGCCGGGCGACTCGGCGGTCGCGGCGGGGACTTCGATCGCGCGGCGCTGGCGTTCGATTCCGGCGAGCGAGACGGTGATCGGCAGGTCGCGCGCGCGGCGGAGGGCGCTTGCGATCTGAACGAATACGCGGACAACGGCGGGATTTGCTTCATCGCGGCGAGCGCTGAGCGTGGTGATTCCGACGTTGTCGCGGCCGGCGGGCTGGACATCGGGTTGGGAATCGGGGCCTGTCAAGGCAAGGTCGGGCGGGGGGCCGACGCGTTCGAGGCGGAGGGCTGCGCCGGAGATCGAGAGCGGCTCTCCGGCGGGGAGGCTGCCATCGCTGAGGAAGATGACAAGCGGTGCGGCTTCGGGGTCGGCGGGCTCACTGCCGGTGGTGTCTCGCTTGCCGAGGATCGCCTCGGCGAGCCGGAGGGCCTGCTGAAGGTCGAGGGGTTGATCGGTGGGGGTGATCCCGGCGATCGTTTCCTGGAGAAGGCGGCGATCGGAGGTCATGGAGGTGAGTCCCTGTGCCTCGGCGGCGATCGATATGACGGCGGCCTCGATGCGTCGGCCCATGCGCATGGAATCGTCGATGATGGAGCGGGCGCGGGCCTGTGCTTCGCGGAGGCGGGTGATGGGGAGGCCATCGTCGGATTCGGTGATGCGCGGATCCCCATCCAGGGCGCTCATGGATGCGGAGCGGTCGATGATGAAGACCATGCGGCTGGCGACGGGGCCGTGGGCGTGGATGGCGGGCCTGCCGATCGCCAGGACTACCAGGGCGACCAACAGTGCGTGCAGAAGCACGAGCCATGAAGGGCGAACCCATCGCCAGGGGATGTTGGCTTCGAGATCCTCGTAGGCCTGCTGCCAGAGGAGGGTGGAGCTGATGCGGACGGGCCGGCGACGGAGTTTCAATAGATAGAAGATCGCCAGTACCGGGAAGGCGATGGCCGCCGCGATCAGCGCTGCCATTGGTGCGAGCAACACCATCGGGCGACTGTAGAGAGCCGGTATGGGTTTATCCGGTGATCAGGCCGGGAGGGGAAGCTGGACGAGGCCCGGTAGTGCCCGCGGGCGTAGGGGTGCCAACAATCGCGCAATGATGCATTCCCGGAATGGAGTTCTCACATCCCTTTGTCTCGTGACGGCCCTTGGGTCGGCTCTCGCCGGCTGCGCTGACCAGAAGGCGACGGGCGGTTCCAAGGATTCGAGCGCCGATGGCTCCCAAGCGGCGAGCCCGACCTCAGCGTCGAGCGGAGCTCAGCCCCGCACCGAATCCCCGCTGGACTGGAAGAGCCGTGAATCGGCGCTGATGACGAGGCATGTGCAGGTGACTTCGCGGACGAAGTTCATCAAGGCGGGTGAGCAGTATTTCAACCCCGATGCGACCTGGATCATCTTCCAGGGGATCGCGGTGCCCAAATCTGATTTGGACAAGCCCAGTTCGTTCTACGCGATGTATGTCGCCAAGCTCCTGCGGGATGCCCAGGGGCACATCACGGGCACGGAGGAGCCGATCTGCGTCAGCCCGCCGATGTCGGCGAACACGTGCGGGTGGTTCCATCCGACAGATCCGGCGCGGATCATGTACGGCTCGACGATCGGGGAGCCGGCGCAGGATGAGAAGGCTGGGTTCCAGGTCGGGACCAACAGGTATCGCTGGGCGTTCCCGAGCGAGATGGATGTGGTGACGCAGACGGTGCGGCCGATCGTGCTGTCGCTCAATCGAGAGCACCAGGCCCATTGCGGCACCGACTACCTCGCCAACCCGCTGTTTCATCGCGAGGGGTATGACGCCGAGTGCTCGTGGGACAAGACGGGTCGCTTCGTGCTCTACGTGAACGTCGATGCGGCCAAGACGACGCCCGATGGCCGCGCGGATGCGGATATCTATCTCTACGACACCAGGACGACCAAGCACCTGCCGTTGGTCGTCGCGCCGGGGTATGACGGGGGACCGTTCTTCTCACCCGATGGAAAGTCCATCTGTTATCGCAGCGATCGCAAGGGCAACGACCTGCTCCAGCTCTACATCGCCGATCTGAGGTTCGAGACGGGTGATGACGGCACGGCGATCCCGACGGGGATCGCCCGGGAATACCAGGTGACCAGCAACGAGAGCGTGAACTGGGCTCCGTACTGGCATCCCTCGGGCGCGTTCCTGGTCTACGGCACCAGCCGCATGGGGCACAGCAACTACGAGGTGTTCGCGGTCGAGATCGACAGGTCGAAGCTCGCCGAGGGGAAGGCCGACCAGCTCCGCCATCGCCGCATCACGTTTGCCGAGGGGGCCGATGTGCTGCCGACGTTCAGCAACGATGGCCAGCTCGTGATGTGGACCAGCCAGCGCGGTCCCAAGTCCCCCAATGAAGATCGCGGCAGCAGCCAGATCTGGATCGCCGAGTGGAACGGCCAGCCCTTCGGCAAGGATTGGCAGGAATAGGAACCGACTCGCACGACGCCAAGACCATGCTGCTTCCAGAAGACTTTGGCCTCTCCGCGATCCAGACTCTTGCCCATGTGGGCAGGACGGCTCCGTCGTGGCGGCACGGGGCGTTCTGGAACGCATGGGACAAGGCGGTCGCGGGGATCGCACCGGGAATCCGGCCGATCACGGCGGCATCGACCGACAACACGGATCCGACGGCGAGCCATCAGTTTGAATCACTGCGGCATGTGCGGATCGGGGCGCTCTTGGTCGAGCCCCCGCATGGGACTCCCGTGCGCGCGGGGGTGGTTGCGATGCACGGGGATGGACGCATCGGCCCGCTTGCGGGGGAGCGGGAGCGCTGGGAGTGGCTGGCTTCGCGCGGAGTGGCGACGCTCGCGATCCGTGTTCGCGGGTTTCCGGGTTCTGCGCTCGATACCGGATGCGTGAGCGATGCACCGGCGGGGTGGATCTGCCACGGTCTCGAAGCGTTGATCGCCGCCGAGGATGCCCCGCCATCGACGCAGGTGACGATGTGGATCGTGCCCGAGGCGATCGCCGATGTCGTCAACGCTGCGCGGGCGCTGGCGCGGTGGATGGGTGGGGGTCAGCCGGTGTATCTGCACGGCGAATCGCTGGGTGGCGGGCTGGCGGTGCTCGCCGCAGCGCGCACAGCGCGGCAGGGAACGTTCGCGAGGCTGGCGATCGGACATCCGACGCTTGGGGATTGGCTCTGGCGGCTGCAACAAAAGGGGGCAATCGCGGCGGGGACGGGTTCGCACATCCGGGAGCTGTTCGCAAACCACCAGGAGCACGCCGAGAAGTTCGTGGATTCACTGCTGCTTGCCGATTCGGTGGTGCATGCAACCAGCGTGTGCATCCCGACGCTCTGCAAGCTGGCGCATCGGGATGATGTGGTGCCGGCGCCATCCGCGGCGGCGGTGTACAACGCGCTGGCATGCGCGCCTGGGGAGAAGTGGCGGTTCATCACGCCGTACGGGCACTTTGATGGCGGGATCCGCAACGCCCGACGGCACGCGATCTTCGATCGGGCGGTGGATGCGTTCCTGGATCCATCGCGGCCAGCGCACGAGGGGATCGGGCCGTTCATGGATGTGCTGGAGACGGGTGATCGGGCGCCGGACGATCCAGCCAGGGGCGAACCTGGGGCCAGGAGAACCCAGGAAGCAGCGCAGCCCTCGCTGTTTGGCGGAGGAGCCAAGCCGGAGGCGCCCGCGGCAGATCCGATCGCACCGTCCGCCGGTGCGACCGAAGATGGGCAACTGTCGCTGGAGCGCATCCTCTGCCAAGCGTACAAGCTCGCCGGGCGGACTCTGGATGATCTGCCGTACACACCGCAGTTTGAAGAGATCATGGCGGCGGCGCGGGGGAACTTCCCGGACCTGTCGGATCGGGAGGCGTTCCACAAGCTGCACAACATCCGCAAGGCGGGCCGGCTGCCGCGGCTGGGGAGATCCCCCGGGACCAAGCCCGCGGTGCCTCCGGATGATGAGCGTTTACTCACAGAGCTGATTCAGAGTACGGTGGGCACCACAGGGCAACGCGACCAGTTGCCGTACACGCCGGCCTTTGACCGTATGGTCTGGGAGTTCAACCAGCGGACCGGGAGGTCGCTGGCGCCGCACGAGCTGTGGCGCCTGGTGGCTACGCTCAGCAAGTAGAAGGACAGTGCGGGCGGCTCGACCGCGAGATGCATGGCCGGGCCATGCAGGGGTGGATATGACGCGATCACTGCGGACGCTTTTGATCGACATCATCGACTATGCCGGGCTGTTTCCTCCCGCTGCGCTGGGCATGGATGATGCCGTCGAGACCTACGCGCGGGCGCGGGCGGGGGAGCACGAGTGGATGCTGGGACGGTTCATCTGCCCGGTCGGGAAGCTCGCCGATTTCTCCCGGGCGGGCGCTGCGCTCATGCCCGGCACGTTCGCGACCAGCGGGTACCGGGAGCGGGTCGATGCATCCGAGCCCTGGGGCATCAGCGTGCTGATGGATGCCCAGGACATGGACAAGCTGCTCGCCGACCTGCCGGTGATCGATGAGTTCAACCAGCGGCACTCGGTCGAGACCGCGGGGCTGGCGCGGATCGACATGGCCGAGATCAAGATCAGCGATGCCCAGCAGATCGATGCGGTGCTCGATGAGCTGCCCGAGGACATTTTTCCGTTCTTTGAGTTCCCGGTGACGACGGATTGCCGGGGCTTCGTGACTGCGCTCGCGGGCAACTCCGCGGGCGCGAAGATCCGTACCGGGGGTGTGGTCGGCAACGCCTTCCCGACGGCGGATGAGATCGCGGCGTTCCTGCACGCGTGCGCAGCCGTCGATGTGCCGTTCAAGGCGACCGCGGGGCTGCACCACCCGCTGCGGGGGGTTCACAAGCTCACGTACCAGCCCGACAGCGCTTCGTGCAAGATGCACGGGTTCCTGAACCTCTTGGTCGCGGCAGCACTTGTACGGGCGATCAAGCCTGATGAGAACCTGACGCGGATGATCCTGCAGGAAGAGGACATGGATAACTTCCGGTTCAGCGAGGAGATCCTGGGGTGGAAGGAATACCTGGCGAGCGTGACGGATGTGGCGCTGGCGCGGGAGAGCTTTGCGCTCTCGTTCGGGAGCTGCGCGTTTGATGAGCCGATCGAGGATCTGAAGCGGCTGAAGCTGTTGTAAGTCGGGAACTGCTGGGTGCTGAGTGCGGCCCACCCAGGACTTAGGACCACAGGACTCAGGACTGCCTTTGTATTCCCGTTACACTTTCGCCCATGACCGCCGACCGCCGACCGCTCTATTACACCTTCGGCAACCACATGCACTGGGTGGATATGCAGTGGCTGTGGGGGTATGACGTTTTACCTGGATCGGTCGATGACATGCTGCGGCTGATCGAGGAAACCGGGGCGCGGGGGAATGTCAATTTCGATGCGGTCGGGTATGAGAAGATGGCGAGCGAGTGCCCGGAGCATCTCGCGAAGCTGAAGGCGGCGATCGCGGAGGGGAAAGTCGAGCCGGTGGGGTGCTCGTATGGCCAGCCGTACGGGCTGTTTCATGGCGGGGAATCGAACATCCGGCAGTTGACGTATGGGGTGCGGGCAACCCGGCGATTGCTGGGGGTGCGCCCGCGAGCGTTTTGGGAGGAGGAGTTCTACTTCTTCCCGCAGCTCCCGCAGATGCTCGCCCAGTGCGGGTACACGGGCGCGTGCCTGTTCTTTCAGTGGACTTGGCACACGCCCGAGATTCCGAAGGAGCCTTGCTCACTGATCCTGTGGGAGGGGATCGATGGCACGCGATTGCCGACGCTGCCGCGGAATGAGCTGAATGTGCATCAGTGGCCGGAGGAGTTTGATGGATTGCTCGAAAAGGTCGTTGGCGCGGAAGGCACTGGGGACTGGGCACTGGGCACTGGTGGAAAACCGGGTGCATCCGCGTCTTTGCCTTCCACCAGTGCCCAGTGCCCGATGCCCAGTGACTTCTCATCCGCCTTCCCTCCGGCGATCGTTCAGTGGCTGGAGCTGATGCCCAGCAAGGACTGGATGTGCCGGAGCGAGGTGCTGCTGCCGCGATTGAAGGAGCTGATGGGGGATCCGCGGTTTGAGGTGAGGGCACGGACGGTGTCGGGGGTGATTGAGGAGTTGCTCGCCAACCCCGACCGTCAGGGAGGTGGTATTCGTCGCGACATCCCTATCCGCCGCTATTCGATGGATGAGGTTTGGCATGGCATGACGCTGGGTAAGAACGCCGATGCCCATCCGCGAACCAGCCGAGAAACGGAGGAAGCCATACTCCATGCTGAGACTATTTCCGCGATGGCAAGCCTTCTCGGCCGGCCATATGCAAGCTGGGATGTCTATCCAGGCTGGGAGCTTGATGAGGCGTGGCGCGAGCTGCTCGCGGGTCAGCACCATGACAACCACGAGTGTGAAGGTCTATGCGGCTTTGTCGGTCACCATCAGATGGAGCGAGCCAGAATGTCCGCCGCGGAGGTCTCCGGACGGTCCCTTGCCCTCCTGAGTTCGAGACTCTTCTTTGGAGAGCCCGCGATCCCGTGGACAAATCCGCTCGGCTGGAGTGTCACGATCGGCGATGTGCTGTATCCGCCGTTCGGGTACGCGCTGCCGCGCGGCGATGCGGATTCGCACAGTCGTGCCATCCGTGACGGCGATCGCGTCCGCTTTGACCTGCCGACAGGCATCGCGGAGTTTGATCTCAGGAGAGCACAGCTCACGTTCGTGGGCGATCCATCATCGGCCGCGCACATCGTCGGATTGCGACTGAGGATGGATGGCCGCGCTTCGGATCGCTTGGAGATGACGCTTATCGAAGACGAGGATGGGCATCCGGAAGTGATGATGACGCACACGTTCGGCGAACGTGCCGTGCACATCAGAATGTTCCCCGGCTCACACGGGCTTGAAGTTGCCGTCGACTTTCGCAAAGAACAGGGCGAGATGCCGATCCGTCCCGGCCCGGGCTTCGATTACGCGCTTCAACTCGAGTTCGTACGGTCCGGCGACCAGCACCTGCGGAGCGACTTCGGCTATTCCGCCGAGCCGGCCGAGCCCTGGTTGCAGGTGCGCCGCAAATATCCGCACGGCGACTGGATGACATCGCCGCAATGGTTTGAGGCCGTGCACAGGCCGCTGACATCGCGGTCGTGGATTGACGTTGAGGGGATCGATTCATCGGGCGTCCTGATCATGCACGACGGCTCGCAGCAGTGGTTCGAGGGTGGTGAGACATTGCGCGTCGTCCTGACCGCGTACGACCCATGGGATGAGCAGCGATACGGCGTACCGGGGTACGGCGCTGCGCGTTTCGCGCTCATCCCGCACAAACCTGCAATCGATTCTGAACTGACTCGCCTCGCGCAGGAAGCGGATGAATACAAATCGCTCTTGACGACGACCGGCGCGAGGCCCGTCGGCGGTGGCACGCCGACCTATGACGATCGTGTGCCTGAAGTCTTCGGACCTCTTGAAGTCTGTGCTGTTCGCGGCGTTCTTGCCCACGCCTTCTTCCGGGAATCCATGAAATCCGGAGAGCACCTGCCTGCGTGGGCGGGGCATCGGATGTTCAAGGAATCGGGAGGAGCGTGCACGCATCCGTTTGTCATCAGGCTGGTCGAGTGGAATGGGGAGCCGGCGGCGGTGGTGTTGAAGCTCGCGGGGCCGGTCGCGCTGGCGGCGAAGACGAATCTGTTGGGGGAGGTTTTGAATGATGGGAAGCCGTGCGATCGCGGCGTGGGAGGAATGGAAACTCGGGATCCCGGCGAGCAACCCTCCCCAACCCCTCCCTCGGGAAGGGGCCTTGAAGGCGGATGGTCGCCGCTGGATACGGGGTGGCTCACGGTCGAACCCGCCGATCCGCCGGAGTGGGCGATCGTGAACGGCAAACCCATCGAGCTGCGCGGCAAGCCGATCCAGTGGTCGCAGGTGCGATTCACGATGCGGCCGCGTGAGATCGCGACCATCTACGCGGATATGGTCATGGGCCGCAAGGAATTCCGGGATCTGGATGCCAAGCGGGAGGTGTGGGCGACCATCCACAAACAGGAATCAACCTGATATCGTGGTTCGACCCTGATGCCCGATGCACAGTGCCTGATGCCTTCTACTCCCCCCAACCTCTGCATCCTCGGTTCGCTGAACATGGATCTGGTCGTGCGCGCTCCGCGGCTGCCCGCGCCGGGCGAGACGCTGATCGGCGGCGAGCCGGCGAGCATCCCCGGCGGCAAGGGCGCCAACCAGGCGGTCGCCGCGAGCCGGCACGCGGCGGTCTCGATGATCGGCGCGGTGGGGGATGATGCCAAGAGCGAGGGGATGCGCCAGGTGCTCGCCGACAACCAGATCGGCGCCACGAACATCCTGACGCGAGCCGGCGTTCAGACGGGGCTGGCGATCATCACGGTTTCGGAATCCGATTCGCAGAACACGATCATCGTCAGCCCCGGCGCCAACGGGACACTCTCACCTGCCGACGTCGAGGCCGCCGGATCCACGATCGCCGCGGCCGATGTACTCCTGATGCAACTGGAATCGCCGATGCCTGCGGTCATTCGTGCAGCGCAGCTCGCCAAGGAGGCGGGGGTCACGGTGATGCTCAACGCAGCGCCGGCGAGCAAGCTGCCGTGGGATCTGCTCGCGGGCATCGATGTCCTGATCGTCAATCAGTCGGAGGCGGCGGCGATCCTTGCGGCGGCGACGATGGGGACCGATCCGGATGAGATCGCCAAGCAGCCTGTCGAGCAGCAGCTTGATTTGCTGGAGCGGCTGGGCGTCTCGTGCATCGTGATGACGCTGGGGGCCGAGGGGGCGGCGTTCTCGCGGGCGCGGGAGGTGCAGCGTGTGCCGGCGTTCCCGGTCACACCCATCGACACCGTCGGCGCGGGGGATGCCTTCTGCGGGATGTTCGCCGCACGCTGGGCCGAGCACCAGATCGCCGGTGGGATCGACAACGAGACGATCAAGGATGCGGTGACGTGGGCGTGCGCGGCGGGGGCGCTGGCGACCATGAAGCGCGGGGCGATCCCGGCGATGCCAATGCGGGCGGAGGTGGTGAAACTTTTGTGTGGGCGGTAGACGGGCGATCGGAGCCCATGGCTTCCAGCCGTGGGTCGAGGCGCGTTCGAAAGCCGGGGATTGGCGATGGGTTCGCGACCCCCGACTGAAGTCGGGGGCTCCGAGTCGGGCGTCAAGCGAGTACTGACGGTGCAATGATCCGCCGTGTCTGATCCAAGCCCCAGTCGCGAGTTCTCCCTCTCCGGGTCATCCTGGCAGCTATGCCCGGATCCGTTCAATCGCGGAATCTCCGAGAAGTGGGGGGAGCGGCCGCCTCAGGGCGAGCCTTGGATCGCGACCGTCGTGCCCGGCACGATCCAGGAGACGCTGGGCCCGGATTTTCATGGTGTCGCGTGGTATCGCCTGCAGGTGATACTCCCGGAGCACTTGCGCGGGCTGCGCGAGGATGAGCGGCTGCGGATCCGGTTCGATTGCGCAGCGAGCGATGCTCGCGTGTGGATCAACGGGCGGTTTGTGGGCCGGCACATCGGAGATTACATCCCGTTTGAGTTCGAAGCGACGGAGGCGATGCTTTCTCGCGGCGGCGAGGTCGATCTGGTTGTACGCATCGATCAGTTGCATGCGCCGCGACCGGCCAAGGGTGTCATCACCGAGCACGGGCACATCGGCAAGGGGTTTCACGATGTGCTGAGTCTGCAGCACGCGGGTTTGTGGGGGGATGTGAAGGTTCGGCGAACCGGCGGTATCTCGATTCGCCCGGGCGGCTTGGCTGTCCGAACACTTCCCGAAGATCGATCACTCACCGTCGAACTGGAACTCGATAGCGCGGCATCGGGCGAGTTTGCACCGTTCCATGTCATCGATCCCGATGGGCAGACGGTCGTCGCCGGTGTCATGGAGCTTGCAATCGGCAGCACACGCGCCGCTCAGACCATCGAGATCACGGGCGAACTCGATGCGATCGCCGCGCCGTTCCGACGGCTGGGGGCAACTCTGCCCGTTGACCGCGATCCCTCAAAGGACCCGCCGCTGCGTCTGTGGTCACTTGCGGATCCGGCTCTTTACACGCTGAAGCTTGATCTGGCGCCGCCGGACCGACCGAAGGAATGCTTCGAAACGCACACGCTTCGGTTCGGAATCCGCACCGTCTCGCTCGGCGGACCGCGCAACCGCCGCATCCTCCTCAACGGCGAGCCGATCCAGCTCCGGGGCGTCCTGCACTGGGGCCACGAGCCCCGCCACATCGCGCCGATGCCGACTCGTGAGCAGGTCAGGCAGGAGTTCGCCGAACTCAAGCTCCGCGGTTTCAACTGCATCTGTCTCTGCATGGTCTACATGCCGGAGTACTACTACCAGATCGCCGATGAGATGGGCATGCTCCTCTGGCAAGAGCACCCGGTGTGGAAGGCCGCGATGGGGGATGAGCTATTGCCGGAGTATCAGCGGCTGTACGCAGAGTACTTCCGGCGGGATCGCAGCCACCCCAGCATCATCCTCGTCAGCGGATCCTGCGAGCATGAGATGTTCAACCCCCAGCTCGCCGAGTGGTGGTGGAAGACCGCGGAGAAAGAACTGCCGCACACGCTCAAGCAGGTGCAGACGGCCTTCTTCGCCTGGGCCGACCCCCACCGCACCGATCTGTACGATGAGCACACGTACGACAACTCGGGGCGATGGGTGGATTACCTGCCGGATGTGCGGGCGGCGATCGACTCGCTGCCGGATCCGGACAAGCCGTTCATCATGGGTGAGACGGTCTTGAGCAACGCGTGGCCGGATGTGGCAGCGCTGCGGGCCGAGCAGGCGCGGCACAGGGATCAGACGTTCACGGGCAACAGGCCGGGGGCGGTCGGGGCTGCTGCGCCAGCGAGCCCGTGGTGGATCACGCGGGGGCTGAATGAATGCGAGGCTGTTGAAAACCAGATTGCAGCGCGCTGGGGAGAGGCGACGCTTGTCCGATTCCGCACCCAGGCGCATCGCCACAACCTCAACCTCCGCAAGTTCCAGTGCGAGCTGTTGCGCTTGGATCCCGACATCGCCGGGTGGGTGATGAACCACATCCGGGATGTGCCGGCGTGCCGGTGCGGGTTCATAGATGATGTGGGTGTGGGCGAAAGCGTGGGTGGAGGGCGTTGGCGATACGAGCCGCATGAATTACGCGGGTTTCTCTCGGATGCGGGGCTTCTGCTCTCGACGCCGCGGCACCTGCGCGGGTATGCCGGTGGGCAGCCGCTGCGGGCCCAACTGCATGCGATCAATTTCACGGGGAAGGCAATTTCGCAGGATGTGCGGGCGACGCTGCTGCTTGCCGGTCGTACGGTGCTGGAGCAGACGGCTGGCATCTCGGCGGGGCCGGGTGAGCTTGCATCTTCGCCTCTAAGTCTTGGCATTTTCTCGGTCGATCGTCCGACGCGGCTGACGGTGCGGGCCAGTTCCGATGGACTCCACGACAACGAGTGGGATCTGTGGCTCCTCCCCCCCACTACCCCCACCGCCGCCACCAAACCCGACGTTCAGATTCATCAGGCGGTTCCATTCCTCGACGCGGAGCTGGAGCCCGAGTTTGAGGAGCGCAAGTACTCCAGCGGTTGGGGTCTAGTATGCCGCACGTGGCGGGCGCGGCCGCAGATCCCCGCGGAGCTTGTGCCCGATGCATCGCCGTGGAACCCGAGCGCGTCGAAGGTCGGCTCGCGACCCGTCATACTGACGCATCGCCTGACGCCCGAGCTTGTGGTTCACATTCAGCGCGGTGGGCGGGCGATCCTGCTCGGTTCGCGTGCCGCCGGCGGGCTGGATGCCAGGACGACGATGCTCTGGGCCGGTGTGCCGCTGGTCATCGAGAGCCGAGACCCGGCATGGCCGATTCAGCCCGGAGAAAGCGCCTGCATCCTTGATCTGCTGCACCGGGATCTCACCAGCCGCTACCAGCGGATGACGCCGACGCACGATCTCCGGCTCGCCGACCATGTCGAGCCGATCATCCGGTTCCTGCACACGCACGATTCGGGGATCCCGGGCGTCTTCGATGCGGTGTTCGCAGCGCGGATCGGGGATGGCATGCTCACCGTGAGTTCGCTCGATCATTACGAGGATGCCGGCAGGTTCTTCCTTGGGCGATTGATCGCGTTCGCGGGCAGCGGTCAGATCCCGGCGATCGAACTGCCAATGGATCGGCTCACGCCTTTGCTTGCGAGGTAGCGGCAGGCTGCCCCTACCGTTCGCCGCTCGCCACGCACTCCACATCCACGAACTGTTTTCCTACACTTCCACATGCCCACGACCGCGACCGTCATGACGTCCATCCGCCAACAGATCGCCGCCGAACTCTCCGCCCTGACGGCGATCCGGCATGATCTGCACGCCCATCCGGAACTCTCCTTCACCGAGAAGTACACCTCATCGGTCGTTCAGCGTGAACTGGCAACCCTGGGCATCCAGTTCAAGGCCGGGTACGCGAAGGGGACGGGTGTCGTCGGGTATCTGCCGGCGACCACGCCCGAGGGGAACACGCTGCCATCGGTCGGGCTGCGGGCGGACATGGATGCCCTGCCGATCGAGGAGGCGACCGGGGTTCCGTACAGCTCGTGCAACCGGGGCATCATGCACGCCTGCGGGCATGATGGTCACATCACGATCCTGATCGGGGCGGCTCGCACTCTTTCCAGGCTTGCGCATCGCCCGCGACCCGTGACGTTTGTGTTTCAGCCCGCCGAGGAGGGTGGGGCCGGTGGGGAGCTGATGTGCCAGGAGGGAGCACTCAAGGGCGAAGCCGGCGGCGGGGTGGGGAACCCGGTGGGTGAGATGTTCGGGCTGCACGGCTGGCCGACGCTGCAACTGGGGCAGGTGGCGAGCCGGTCGGGGCCGCTGCTTGCATCGGTCGATGATTTCATAGTCGATGTCGAGGGTGTCGGCGGGCACGCGGCGTACCCGCATCTGGCGAGCGATCCGGTGGTCGCGGCAGCGCACATCATCACCGCAATCCAGTCGATCGCAAGCCGCAATGTGGGGCCGCTGGAATCGGTCGTCTGCTCGGTATGCATGCTCCACGCGGGGACCGCCAACAACATCATCCCCGCGAGCACGCGGTTCCAGGGGACCGTGCGCACGCTCAAGCCGGCGCTACGCCTGCTCGCCAAGGAGCGGTTCTTTGCGATCGCCGAGGCCACCGCTCGCGCACACGGCTGCACGGCTCGCATCAACTGGCACGAGAGCTATCCGGTGACGCACAACGATCCGCAGGCGACCGGACGGTTCTTTGATGTCGCCCGTGCCGCCCTGGGTCCGGGCCGGGTCATCAACGTCGAGCACGCGACCATGGGCGGTGAGGATTTCTCGTACTACGGCCACCACGTGCCGGCGTGCTTCTTCTTCCTGGGTCTGCGACCTGAGAATGCGACGACGTATCCGACGCTGCATCAACCGGACTTTGATTTCAACGATGATGCGATCCCGGCGGGCGTGGAGATGATGTGCGAGTTGGCGATCCGGAAGTAGATACTGTGGTGCGCACGAGGCGCATGATCCGCGCTTCGCGAAAATCAGCGCCGTTGCTCAGCGAAATGTGATTGTGATTCTCGGAGCGACAAGTACACTCGCAAGCGATGCCGGTGTCGGCATCTGCGTTCAATGTAGTGTCCGTCGAGAGCGATGGGCGGAGCGAGTGCTCCAGACATCGTGTCTTTGTTGTGCGCGCACAAGCGGGGGCATCCAGAACTTCTCGCGATCGACATCGAGTTCGCAAGAAACGCGTCACACTGGGCAATCAATGACGCCTTGATGCGTGTGAGGTTCACGGCTGCGAGAGGAGCGATTGCCGGGGACCGCGGCCTCAAGAACAAGTTCCCTCCACATCCGGTCGGGCCCTTTGCCGGCCGGGTGTCTTTTTTGGGTCGTGTGCGGCTGGTGTGGAATCACCGCATCGGCGGTGCAAGGCTTCGTGCGTGCATAAGGCCCCTCCAAAGCCCTTGCGGCTGCTGATCGTCTGCCCTTCGTGGGTCGGGGATGTCGTCATGGCGACCCCGACGCTGCGCCTGGTGCGTGATTCGCTGCCCGGGTGCTTCATCGGCGGGCTCGTGCGGCCGGGGCTTGATGAGATCCTCGCCGGATCCCCGTTCTTTGATGAAATGCACATCGCCCGGTCCAGCGGGGTGATGGGACCCAAGTTCATCGCCGCCAAGCTCAGGCCTCGGCGATACGACACGGTGCTGCTGCTGACCAATTCCTTCTCGACGGCCCTGATCGCGCGGATCGCCGGCATCCCCCGCCGCATCGGATACGACCGTGATGCTCGCGGGCTGCTGCTGACCGATCGCCTGAAGGCACCCACGACCGGGAGCGGGGCGTATGCCGTGACACCGGCCGTCGAGTACTACCTGCGACTGGCGTGCGAGCGGCTGCTGGGGATCCCGATCCCGAAGTGGGACAGCGGCAAGCATCCGCTCGAGCTGGCGATCACCGCTGACGAGCAGAGCGCGGCGGACCAGATTGTGCGCACAGCCGGGCTTGAGCCGGGGATCGCGTACGGGATCCTGAACCCCGGCGGCAACAACATCGCCAAGCGCTGGTCTGCGGACCGGTTTGCCGCGCTGGCGGCGCACCTGGTTCGCGGGCACGGGCTGCACGTGCTGCTGAACGGCTCTCCGGGAGAAGCAGACCTGCTTGAACAGATCCGCGCTGGGGCGCCCGAGGAGGTCCGCTCACGGGTTATCTCGCTGGCGCAGCACGGCATCACGCTCGGGTCGCTCAAGGGAATCGTCCGCCAGGCGAGGCTCATGGTGACCAACGACACGGGTCCGCGACACATCGCGGCAGCGCTGGGTGTGCCGCTGGTGTCGCTCTTCGGACCCACCGACCACCGCTGGACGACGATCCCGACGCGAACCGACGCTCCGGAGATCATCCTGCTCGCGGATCCCACGTTGCCGGCGGACCAGATCGCCAACGACCACCCGGACCGCTGCCGGATCGACAGGATCGAAATTGCGGACGTACACGCGGCGGCTGATCGGATCCTGGCAGGGTGGAACGGCCCGGTCTGCGCCCGGGATGACTGGCGAAACAGCGCGGATCGGCCGATCTGGTCAGAACCGACTTCAGCACCTTGACCACCCCGGCCGATCCTCTAACATTCCTCCCCAACCGGAACGCCGGAGGCGGCTGGCGGGTGGGCACAGTTCGAGCCTTGCCGTAAGTGGATTTGAAGACAATTCGGGGGCGTAGCTCAGTTTTGGTAGAGCGCTTCCATGGCATGGAAGAGGTCACGAGTTCGAGTCTCGTCGCCTCCACTTACGACACCGCCGCGGGCCATCCGCGGCGGTTGTGTTTTTGAGTTGAGCCCCGCGTAGGCGCATGAAAAAGCGCGAGCATGGCTCGCGCTTGAAGTGCTGCACGATGTCAACCTGAGATCACTTGCCTGCGGGGGCGGCCCGGGGCTTGGGCGCCACGGGCTTGGTGGTGCCGGGCTTGCGGGTGTAGGCGATCTCCATGCTCTTGGTCTCCTTGCCATCGGGACCGACCATGAAGAACTCGAACAGGAAGGAATTGCCATCCTTCACGGTCGTGACCTGGCGGCTCTTGATCGGCCCACCCATCGGGTCGTTGAACGAGCCGTTCATGGTGAAGGACTTGCCAGCGCCATCGCAGGAGCCCTCCATGTTCATCACGCCGGTCATGGTCGAGTCGACCCACGTCGAGACGTACTTCTTGGTGACATTGTCGTAGCCCCAGGTGCCGAAGCCCTCGAAGGGCATGCCCATGAAGGTGCCCGTGGTTGCCTGGGCGAGGTGGCGGCCGCCGATGATCCAGTAGTTCTTCTGCTCGCCGGAGCTCTCGCTGGCGGGCTGGCTGGGGTCCATCCACATCTTCATCTTGTACACCCACTCGCCGGCCATCGCATCGAGGTGGCGGTGGTGCTCACCGGGAGAGGAGGCCTTCATCCAGGCATCCATTTCCTCTTGATTGGGTTGCGCCTGCCCCCCACCAGCACCCCCACCCTCCTTCTTCTCAGGCTGTGTGAACGCCATCGCCCCCAGGGCCGCTAGACCAACCATCGCGATCAATCCCGAATTCCGCATGATGCAGCACATCACGTGACACTCCCTTTGCGTTTCCACGGGCACGCGACCCACTCACGTGCTCAATCGTGGGCGAGAGTATAGCACGAATGTTCGGGCTGTGGTCGGTGAGGGATCCGACCCCCTGGCGGGGGCCTGTGAGCGGCTCAGAAGAACCGGTGCCCGTTCTTCCTGAACCGATCCACATCGGCCTTGGTGGGCATCGAGAAGTGGGTCAGCTCGGCCTCGGGGTTGGGCATGGTCTCGGGCGGGACGCCGCGCATCGCGGCATCCTCGACCTTGCGGACGCACTCGATGATCGCCTCGGCGGCCAGGTCCTTGCTGCGGGCCATGATGTCTTCGAGGGTGTCGTGGCTGTGGATCTTGTAGCGGCGCTGGATGACGATCGGGCCGTTGTCGAGCTTGGCATCGACGAAGTGGACGCTGGTGCCGCCCTCGGGCTCGCCGTTGGCGAGCGTCCAGAAGCTGGGCATCAGGCCGCGATACTTGGGGAGCAGGGCGCCGTGGCAGTTGACGATGCCGTAGGGAGTCTCCTCGCGGAGGGCCTTCTTGTAGAGCATGGTGCCTGAGATGGAGACGATGAAGTCGACATCGAGCCTGCGGAGCATGCCGCGGAACTCTTCGCTGTTGACATCGGTGGGGTAGTGGACGGGGACGTTGTACTTCTTGGCGACCGAGGCGACGGTGTAGCAGCGCTTGGTGGAGCCGAGGATGCCGTTGAAGATCTTGGCCTTGACCTTGGCCCAGACGTAGTTGCGGAACTTCCACTGGAAGTACCAGAGGCCGTACATCTTCATGAGGTCGAGGGCGGTCTGGGCGACGGTGCGCTTGCCCTGGGTGTTGGGCTGGACGTTGATGCCGGCGGTGGTGTCGGCGAACTCGCGCAGGTACTTGTCCAGGACCTTGGTGAGGAAGAAGGGGTCATCCTGGATGAAGACGTATTTCTTGAGGGGCGTGGTGCGCGGGGATGTGCCGGCGGGGATATAGGCGTTGCCGCCGTGGGTGTATGCAATCCTGGCGGGGGCGGCCGAGGGCCCGGCGGGCGAGTTGGGGATCGAGGGTGTGGGCATGGGAGTGGCGATCGCGGTCATGGGTACTTGCCGTTATCGACCAGCGGCGGCCGCCGGTGCATCGTTGGTCGCGGGTTGGCCCTTGTCTCCGACGACTTCCTCGAGCAGCGTGATCCATGAATCGCACGCGGTGTCGGCATCGTACTGGCCGTGGAGGGCCCGGCGGGCGTTGTCGCCCATGCGCTGGCGCAGGTTGGGGTCGGCGGCAAGCTGGCGGATCGCGGCGGTCAGGGCGGCATCATCTCCCTCGCGGACGACCAGGCCGCTCCGGGTCTCGAGGAGCACGCGGGCGACTTCGGAGGTGGGGTTGCCGATGAAGATCGATGGGCGACCGACGGCCATGATGCCCATGAGCTTGCTGGGGACCATGATGCCTTCGACGCCTTCCTTGAGTGAGATGAGGTGGATGTCGCCGGCGGCGAGCGAGGGACCGAGCTTCTCGCGCGGGGCGTAGTCGTGCCAGCGGACGTTGGGGAGGCTGTGCTCCTTGATGTACTTCTCGACCTCTCCGCGACGCTTGCCGCCGCCGACGAACTCGAAGCGGAGGCCGGGCTCCTTCTGGAGGGTGGTCATCGAGCGGCAGAGGGTCTGGGCATCGTGCCCGATGCCGAAGTTGCCGGAGTACATGACGACGACATCTGTCGGGGGGATGCCCATCGAGGCGCGAACAGGATTGTCGGCGGGGGCGATCGGATCCATGCCGGTGATGTCTGACCAGATCGGGATCATGCGAACGTGCGAGGCGGGTGTGCCCTTGTCCAGGACGCGATCCCGCATGCAGCGGCCCAGGACGACGCTGAGATCGGAGTGCTTGAGGATGAAGCGGTTGACGCGCTCGAAGAAGCGCGTGCTGAGGCTCGCCGGCTTCATGACGCCGCAAGCAACCGGCAGATCGGGGTACAGATCCATCACCCAATAGACAGCTTTGCTGCCGCGGAGCCAGCGGTTGACGATGCCGACCAGACCGATGAAAGGGGGCGTGGTGAAGCTGACGACGACATCGGGGCGATCGGTGGAGATGACCTTGGTGAAGGCGAGCAGGTAGAAGAAGGCAAAGTCGGCGATCCGCGCGGCGTAGCCGGCCTTTCCGAAGATGCTGGCGCCGACGCGGCGGATGCGGATGGGATGGGCGCCTGGGGGCGCTCCGGGGACCTGGAGATCTTCGTTTTTCGCGAGGACCGCGCCGGACTTGCCGTAGATGGAGCGTGAGGCGACGGCGGTCACGCGATGACCGCGGCGGATGAGCTCATCGGCGAGGTCCTTGCCGTGCTGGGCGGTGGCAACCACGTCCGGATAAAAGGCCTGATTGAGGAGAAGAACGTGCATGGGAGGTATCTGGTCGGGCGGGCTGGTGTCGTCGATGGTATTCATCGGCGGATCGGGGGTGAATCTGGGATGGGACTGCACGGGAGCGGTCGGGGACGATTCAAGGAACGGGGAAGAACTGGTGTGGCGCCGCAGCGCGGGGAGCACCACGCGACCCGGTCGAGCGCACTGGTGCATGGCGTCTGGCGTGGCTGCCAGGGGAACAGCCGGTCGTGGCTTGCAGGTGTCTGGCACCGGATCGCTGGTCAGGGTGATGGGGCCAGCTTCTGGCGCAGTCGCCAAAGGGCCGTGCCGATCGCACCGCGGAGTTCACGCGGCGAGCATACCCGACGAGCCTGGAAGTCAGCGCGTTCGTTGAGCCGAAAGTCATCTCCGTGCCGCGTCATGGAGTGATTCCAGCGGAAGAGCGGGATCTGGAGCTGATACGCGATGATGCCGGCGGCGGTCTGATCCCACCTGTGTCCCTTGACTCTTCGATCGGCCGACGCCTGTCCGGCATCGTTGTCGCGCGGGCCCGGGAACGACACACCGTCCATCGATGCCTCGCGCCAGCGCTCGAAGAATCGCCGCGCGACTTCGTGACGGAAGTCCAGCCCGATGCACGACGCATCGGCGCTGTGCAGCGTCATGGATTCCTCGCGTGACATCCCCAGCTTTGCGAGGCACGCATCGCTGGCCCATTCACCCAGCATGTGCGCCTTCTGGGCGCTGACGAACACGCCGTGCTTCTCGATGCTCTCATAGAGCCTGCGCGGCCAGCGCAGGGCGATCAGGGATGAATCCAGCCAGAGCACGCGATCAAACCCCAGGGATCGTGCGTGCTGGATCGCGTAGGTCTTGAAGGCAAACGGGACTTCCTGATGTGTCGGAGACCCGCACGGGTAGCTGTTGGCCCACACGACCGGCTCGGCATCGACGCTATGCGTGCGCATGCTTGCAAGCATGCGCTGCTGACCGAGCGGGTACCACGACCCGACCGAGACATTCACGATGCATGTGCGGCCGGGGTCGGGCATATCTCCTCGCTGTGTTCAGGCTGGCTGCATTCAGGTGGGCTGCGTTCAAGCTGGCTGTGATCGCGCTCGTTGAATTCAACCCAGCTTCATCGCCCGCATGATCGCCGCGCCCATGTCGGCGGGGGTCTCGGCAATCGTGACGCCGGCGGACTTGAGGGCGTTGATCTTGGCATCGGCGGTGTCATCCGCGCCGCCGATGATCGCCCCGGCGTGCCCCATGCGTCGGCCGGGGGGTGCGGTCTTGCCGGCGATGAACGCGGCGACCGGCTTCTTGACGTTGGCCTTGATGAACTCGGCGGCCATGATTTCATCGGTGCCGCCGATCTCCCCGATCATGAGGATGCCGTGGGTGTCGGGATCCTGCTCGAAGAGGCGGATGGTGTCGATGTGGGAGAGGCCGCGAACGGGATCTCCGCCGATACCGACGCAGGTGCTCTGGGCGAGCCCGCGGCTGCTGGTCTGCCAGACTGCCTCGTAGGTGAGCGTGCCGGAACGGCTGACGATACCGACGGCCTTGCCGAGCTTGCTCTGGCTGATGTGGGTGTGGATGTAGCCGGGCATGATGCCGATCTTGCACCCACCGCCGCCCTTGGCGGGATCGGAGAAGAAGTTGCCGGGCTCGCCGGTCATCGACTCGGCGTTGGTGCGCGGGCCGGGGGTGATGATGCCGGGGCAGTTGGGGCCGATGAGGACGATCTGCGGGCCGGAGGTGAGGCCGAGGGCGCGCGAGGCGTTGATGTCGTCGATCGCCGCGCGGGCGCGGATCATGTCCTGGACCGGAACTCCCTCGGTGATGCAGCAGATGACCGAGAGTCCGGCGGCGACCGCCTCGAGGATGGCATCGCAGGCGAGCCCGGGTGGGACGAAGATCATGGTCGCGGTGGCGCCGGTCGCCTTCACGGCCTGCTCGACGGTGTCGAAGATGGGCAGGCCGTTGGGATCCTTGCCGCCGCCCTTGCCGGGGGTGACACCGCCGACGATGCGGGTACCGTAGAGGTAGCAGCCCTTGGTGTGGACTGCGCCGAAGGAGCCGGTGATTCCCTGGCAGATGACCTTGGTCTGAGCGTTGACGAGGATCGCCATCTTCGAGTCACTCCGGTCCCGGGCGGGGTTCGCCGGGGGGGGAGTTTAGATGGCAGGGAGAAAGGGGCAAAGTGCAAATGGCAAAGCGCAGATAAAACCGCGGGGAAAGTGGCACGTGTGCGCCGCTGGGGCGGTTCAGGGCTTGGGGCTGGTGAGGGCGGCGAGGATGAAGAGGAGTGCGGTGGTGCCCTCGAAGGCTATCGGGATGCTGAAGAAGTAGACAAGGGCAACCACGGTGAACGCGGTCGTGATGAGGGCGCAGAGGGCGGCGAGCCGGCGATGGAGGATTGGGCTCTGGCGGATGGGGCCGCGGAGGCCGAGGCAGATGAATCCGATCGCGGCCATCGAGATCGCGAAGTGGATGCCCATGCCGTTCATGATCTGGTGGGCGGTGATGTGGCCGCCGGGGACCGGGATCTTGTAGGACTGCATGAGCTCGATCATCTGGCCGTGGGTGGCATCAAGAGCCTTGTTGTCATCGAGGAGGTGGGCGATCGTGTGGGTGATGCCGGTGAGGATGCTGGCGATCGATGCGGCGAACAGGAGGATGCGGCTGGCGCGGCCGGGGGTGACGGAGGCGGCGGGATCGGTGGTCATTGAGGGCTCCGTTCAAGTGAAGAGGATCGCGAGATTATCGCCTAGGCCAGAGGTGGGTCGGCGCGAGAATTGAATGGGCGTTCAACAACCTTGAATGATCGCTCAAATCTCGTCGATTGTCAAACCGGTACAGTGGCGAACGATGGAGCTGACACCACTCAAATACTTCCGTGCGATCGCCGCCGCCGGTCACATGACGCGGGCAGCGCGGTCGCTGGGCATCACGCAGCCGGCGTTGTCGGCGGTGGTGCGGAAGCTGGAGGCGGAGGTGGGGACGGAGCTGCTGCACCGGACGGGGCGGGGGGTGGAACCGACGGATGCGGGGCGGGTGCTGTTGCAGCATGCGGAAGAGGCGATCCGGGCGGCGGAGGGCGGGGTCAAGGCGGTCCGGGAGTTGATGAACCTTGAGCGGGGGTCGATCCGCGTGGGCGGCGGGGCGACGGCGACCACGTATCTGTTGCCGCCGGTGGTGTCGGGTGTGCGGAAGAAGTACCCGGGGCTGCGGTTTTTCGTGCGCGAGGCGGGATCGGCGCAGGTCGCGGCGGCGGTCGGGAGCGGGGAGTTGGATCTGGGGATCATCACGCTGCCGGTGCCATCGGCATCGGCGGATGAGCTGTTGGTGACACCCTTGGTGATGGATGAGCTTCGGTTGATTTCGCCGGCGGGTCATCCCTTGCGGAACCGTGCGGGGTGGGTGGAGCGGACCTATTCACCGGGCAAACGCGGCACGAAGGTGAGCAAGCCCAAGGCGCTGCCGGGCGTGTTCTCGTGGAAGGAGCTTGCGGGGGAGCCGTTCGTCGCGTTCGAGGCGGGGACGGCGGTCCGGGGGATCATTGATGATGCAGCGCGTGCGGCGGGGGTGACGTTGAACGTGGTGATGGAGCTGCGATCGATCGAGTCGATCAAACGGATGGTCGCGGCGGGGATCGGTGTGGGGCTGGTGTCGCGGTTTGCGCTCGGGGAGGGTGAGGGGCTGGCGTGCGGGGATCGGGGGCTGCGGCGGCAGCTTGCGATCGTGCGGAGGAGGGATCGGTTGCCGGCGGCGGCGATCTCGCACTTTGAGCGGGCGCTGGTGGAGACGGCGCGGGGCCGGTAGTCGGGGCTCGTCACATAAACAATAGTGATTGAAGATGTAATCGTGATCGATTCGATTCATGCCGATCTCGGGCTACGGTTGTGCATCGGATCGCACCATTCACGGAGCCTGCCATGTCCGCCCCCAGCAACCCGTTCAACTCGCGCCGCACGCTGACGACCACGCACGGTGAGTACGCCTATTTCGCTCTGGATGCCCTGAAGCAGGCCAGGATCGGGCACGTGGACAAGCTGCCGTTCTCGATCAAGGTGCTGCTGGAGTCGATGCTGCGGAACGTGGATGGGTTCGTGGTGACGCAGGACGATGTCGCGGGGCTTGCGAACTGGAACGCCAAGGCGCCGGTGAAGGAGGAGATCCCCTTCATGCCGGGTCGCGTGGTGCTGCAGGACTTCACGGGCGTGCCGTGCGTGGTGGACCTGGCGGCGATGCGCGATGCGATGAAGCGGCTGGGTGGTGATCCGAACCTGATCAACCCGCTGGTGAAGTGCGATCTGGTGATCGACCACTCGGTGCAGGTGGATGCGTTCGGGAGCCGGACCGCGTTGACGATTAACGCGCAGCGCGAGTTTGAGCGCAACACCGAGCGCTACGAGTTCCTCAAGTGGGGTCAGCAGTCGCTGACGAATTTCAGCTGTGTGCCGCCGGCGACCGGGATCGTGCATCAGGTGAACCTCGAGTACCTGGCGCCGGGCGTGCTGACGAAGGCGAACGGGGGGCAGACGGTCGCGTACCCGGATTCGTGCGTGGGGACCGATTCGCACACGACAATGATCAACGGGCTGGGCGTTGTGGGGTGGGGCGTGGGCGGGATCGAGGCCGAGGCGGTCATGCTGGGCCAGCCGATCTACATGCTGACGCCCGAGGTGATCGGGTTCCGGCTCAAGGGCAAGCTGCCGGAGGGGACGACGGCGACCGACCTGGTGTTGACGGTCACCGAGATCCTGCGTGCCAAGGGTGTGGTGGACAAGTTCGTGGAGTTCTGCGGGGATGGGATGGCAGCGCTGTCGGTGCCGGACCGCGCGACGATCGCCAACATGGCGCCGGAGTACGGGGCGACCATCGGGTTCTTCCCGGTGGACAAGGCGACGATCGATTACCTGCGCTTCACGGGCCGAGATGAGGCGACGGTGGCGCTGGTGGAGGCGTACTCGAAGGCCAACGGGCTGTTCTGGCAGCCGGGGATGGCCGAGCCGGAGTTCACGGATCTCCTGGAGCTTGATCTCTCGACCATTCAGCCTTCGCTCGCGGGGCCCAAGCGTCCACAGGATCGCGTGCAGCTCTCGCAGATGAAGGCCAACTGGTTTAAGGAGCTGACCGATACGTTCGGCAAGCCGACCAACTCGCAGATCACCAATGAGGGGCGCTGGGCCAATGAAGGCGGGGAGTCGGCGCGGGTGATGACCACGGGCGAATCGATGCCGGCGGTCAATGTCGCGAGCGCTGGTGGGGCCAAGGAGCAGCCGGGCGTCGAAGTTTCGCTCGATGGCAAGAGCTTCCGGATGTACAACGGGGATGTGGTGATCGCGGCGATCACGAGCTGCACGAATACGAGCAACCCTGATGTGCTGATCGCCGCGGGCCTGGTCGCGCGGAAGGCGCGGGCGCTGGGTCTGACGCGGCGTCCGTGGGTGAAGACGAGCCTCGCTCCCGGGTCCAAGGTCGTGACGGCGTACCTGGACAAGGCGGGGCTGTCGGAAGACCTGGATGCGATCGGGTTCAACACGGTCGGGTACGGGTGTACGACGTGCATCGGCAACTCGGGGCCGTTGCAGCCGGAGATCGATGCGGCGATCAAGGGTGGGGACCTTGTGGTCGCCAGCGTGCTGTCGGGGAACCGCAACTTCGAGGGTCGCGTGCATCCGGCGGTCAAGGCAAATTACCTGGCGAGCCCGCCGTTGTGCGTGGCGTACGCGATCGCGGGGAGCGTGGACATCGACCTTGTGACCGAGCCGCTCGCGTACCGCAAGGGTCCGGATGGGAAGCTGATCGGGGTGTACCTGAAGGAGGTCTGGCCGACGTGGCAGGAGGTGCAGCAGATCAAGAGCCAGTGCATCTCTCCGGAGCAGTTCCGCAAGGAGTACGGGAACGTCTTCAACGGCAACATGACGTGGAACAAGGTGCCGGTGTCGCGCAGCGAGCAGTACGCGTGGAACGACAAGAGCACGTACATCCATCAGCCGCCGTTCTTCCAGACGATGACGGCCCAGCCGGAGATCCCGCAGCCGATCCGCGGGGCGCGGGTGCTGGTGTATGTCGGGGATTCGATCACGACCGATCACATCTCTCCGGCGGGGGACATCGCCGAGAATTCGCCTGCGGGGGAGTATCTCAAGTCGCTGGGGATTCCCAAGGCGGAGTTCAACAGCTACGGGACTCGCCGCGGGCATGACTTCATCATGCTGCGGGGGACGTACGGGAACGTGCGCGTCAAGAAC
The DNA here is from genome assembly GCA_020847535.1 of Phycisphaerales bacterium. Lineage (GTDB taxonomy): Bacteria > Planctomycetota > Phycisphaerae > Phycisphaerales > UBA1924 > JAEUJB01. The sequence goes on along the minus strand of JADLBU010000093.1, from coordinate 84,424 downwards.
AAGCTCGCGATGGATCCCGCGAACGGCAAGATCCGCGAGGGCGGGTGGACCAAGGACTCATCGAAGAAGGGCGGCGGGAAGATCGACTGGATCTTCAACGCGGCGATGAATTACAAGGCGGAGGGGACTCCGCTGGTGGTGCTCGCCGGCAAGGACTACGGGATGGGATCGAGCCGCGACTGGGCGGCCAAGGGGACGCTGCTGCTTGGCGTTCGCGCGGTGATCGCCCAGAGTTTCGAGCGCATCCACCGGTCCAACCTGGTGGGGATGGGCGTGCTGCCGTTGTGCTTCATGGATGGGCAGAGCGCTGGGACGATCGGGCTGGTGGGTGATGAGACGTTTGACATTCATCTGTCGGTGGCGAGCGGTGGTCCGAATGCGGGGCTGGTGGATCCGCGCTGCGAGGTGAAGGTGACGGCGAACCGGCCGGATGGGAAGAAGGTCGAGTTCATGACGCGTTGCCGGATCGACACACCCGTGGAGGCGGAGTACTACCGCAACGGCGGGGTGCTGCAGACGGTGCTGCGTCGGCTGCTGAGCGAGGCGAAGAAGCCCGTGACCGTGTAGGCTGATGTTGGGGGTTGGGGGTTCGGAGTGCGGGGGGGGAACAGCTCGTGCGGGGGCGTTAGGGAGAGTCTCATGTCCGAACCCGCCAAGCAGTATCCCTACATCACCAAGCTCGACATCGCCTTTGGGGCGCTGGACAAGATCGATGTGCCAGCGCTGGTGAAGGCCTGTCCGCACAAGTGGTTCAACCAGACGCTGTGCAAGGTGAACGAGTCGGTCGTGCGGCTGGGGGTGGTGCATGGTGAGTACCACTGGCACAAGCACGATGACCTGGATGAGTTCTTCTACTGCGTCGATGGCCGATTCCTGATCGACCTGGAGGATCGCACGATCGATCTGGGGCCGGGACAGGCGGTGGTGATTCCCAAAGGGCGGATGCATCGGCCGCGAGCGCCCGAGCGGACCGTCATACTGATGGTCGAGGGTGAGGACATTGTGCCGACGGGGGATGAGTGATGCGTGGGGAACGAATGGCGTGTTATCGAGGCGATCACCTGGCCATCGGCGGGGTCCGGGACATTTCATGGAGTTACGGATATGGGCAAGCCGACGCTTCAGGAGGCGATCGAGCGGGTAGTGCAGGCGCTATTGGATCGGAATCCGGAATTAGCACCCGGTATCGCGGTCATAGCCGAGCACGTCGCGTTGATGGCGCGGCAGCATCATCCGGCGGGCGGGCTATCGGCCTCCGCAGCAATACCCGCACCCGATGGCATCCTTACACCCCAGCCCTCGGCTGGAATATCGAAAACAGAGCATGTGCCTGAGCCAGCGTCGTCGAGTCAATCCGCCCGGATCGTCGATCATCGCCCATCGCAGCCCCTCTCATCCGGTTACGTGCCGCTGCGGATGCCTGATGGGACGGTCAAACAGGTGCGCGTTTCGGGTACGGGCGCGGATATCGCCGCGGCTCGCTTCTCCGCCGATGAGCCGGCGCACGGCGAGACGGATGAAGGCCAGGCTCGCCGGCACCAGCCGCCGAATCTGTCGCTGATCGCAGCGCGGTGCGAACTGAAGGTTGAGGGGTGCGCGGCGAGCATCGATCGGCGGGCGGTGAACGGAACTGACCGTGAGCAAGAAGAAGGGCGGCGGATCGGGGCACTCATCAATCGCGGGCGACAGTTCGACAATTGCTTCCTGTGGATGGTCTATCCGGGCAAGGCTCAGCCGGATGATGAGCAGATGCGGCTGATCGCGGCGGCGTATGCGAATCTGGCATCGGCGGCACGGGTGTGTGAGCGCGTGCCGCGGGGGGCGCAGGTGGATCGGCGAACGACAGCGCTTGAGCTGCTCGCCGAGTCTCAATCGGCGCTGCGGATGGCGCTGACGAACACGTGGTTGACATCGCCGGACAAGGACCAGGACGATGCGTTCCACTATCTTGATGACTCGACGACGTACGAGCAGATCTTCATCGGCCGGCACATGAAGCTGAGCGATCCGGCGGATCCCGGGGAGTGGGAATCGCTGCGGGAGCGCTTGGCCGCGTTCGGGCGCGAGCTGGATGATGTGGAAGCGAATGTCAAGAAGGATCGGGCGGTCGTGAGCCGGATCAAGCATCACGCGCGGCTGATCGCGTCCGATCCGGCGGGGGAGCACGGGCACGACTGGGAGAGGATCGAAGAGGCGCTCGGCAAGCTGTCGGTGGGACGCATGCGCGACGGCGAGGTGCTCAATCTGCTTCGTCCGATCGCCGGCACACCGCCCGAGGGATTGCCGAATGTGGCGAGGGCGATCGCGGGATTGCGTGGGCGCGAACACGGGGAATCGCCGGAGGGCGATGGGGACCGGTACTCGGATGCGGTGGGCCGGGTGCGGGACATGGTGCGCGGCAGGCGCATGGTGATCGTCGGTGGAGAGCGGCGCGAGGAGGCCGCAGCGCGGATCCGCAGCGCATTTGAGCTCTCGGAGCTGGAGTGGGTGGAACTGCCGGAGCATTCGAGCAGCGCGCCGGCGGAGGCGCCGATTCGAAGACCCGACACGCGGATCGTGCTGATCCTCATCCGGCTCGCGGGTCACCTGCACGTTGAGGATGTGACGGCGTTCTGCGAGCGGCACGGCAAGGCGCTGGTGAGGCTGCCGGCGGGGTACAACCCCGAGCGGATCGCGGCGGAGGTGCTGGAGCAGGTAAGCGGGAAGCTGGTTTAGGGTGCAGAGTATTCCGGTTTCACGATCCGAACGAAATCCGTTCTTGCTACATTTGTCGGCAATGACCGAAGCGGAATCGATACGGGAGATCCTGCGGCGATACTGGGGCTTTGAGGAGCTTCGGCCGCTTCAGGCCGAGGCGATCGCGGCAACGTTGGCAGGGCGGGATTCGCTGACGGTGCTGCCGACGGGCGGGGGGAAGTCGCTGTGCTACCAGTTGCCGCCCTTGGTGTCGGGGCGGCCGACGCTGGTGGTCTCACCGTTGATCGCCCTGATGCGGGACCAGGTGGCGGGGCTGAAGCTGGCGGGAGTGCCCGCGGCGGCAGCGCACGGGAATCTGACCGCGGATGAATCGACGGAGTTGCGGAGAGCGGTCAAGGCGGGAGAGCTGCGGTTGCTGCTGGTTGCGCCGGAACGGCTCCTGATGCCTGACTTCCTGGCGATGTGCGTGAAGATGGGTGTGGGGGCGATCGCGATCGATGAGGCTCACTGCATCAGCCAGTGGGGGCATGACTTCCGGCCGGAGTATCGGCGGCTATCGGAGCTTCGCGAGGTGTTCCCGGGCATCCCGATCGGGGCGTACACGGCGACCGCGACCCCGCGGGTGCGGGATGACATCGCCGCACAGCTCCGCCTGCAACGGCCCGTGACGCTGGTTGGATCGTTCGATCGTCCGAACCTGACGTATCGCGTGCTGCCGCGGGTAAGCCTGCACGACCAGATCGCCGAGGCTCTCCACCGTCACACGGACAGGGCGGGGATCGTGTACTGCATCAGCCGCAAGGACTCGGAGACGGTCGCCGAGTCGCTGCGGGCGCGGAAGATCGATGCCCGAGCGTACCACGCGGGGATGGATGGGAAGATGCGGTCCCGCGTCAGTGATGATTTCAGAGCTGAGCGGTTGAACGTGGTGTGCGCCACGGTGGCGTTCGGGATGGGGATCGATCGCGGGGATGTGCGGTGCATCGTGCACGCGGCGATGCCCAAGTCGATCGAGCATTACCAGCAGGAGACGGGGCGGGCGGGCCGCGATGGGCTGCCGGCAGAGTGCGTGCTGTTCCATTCCGCGCAGGATGTGATGCGGTGGCGGCAGTTGATGGAGCGCAACGCCGAGGAGACGGGATCAGCGCCGGAGTTCCTGCAGGGCCAGCTAGATCTCTTGAACCAGATGCACAGGCTGATCAGCGGGGCGCGGTGCAGGCACCGGGCGATCATCGAGTATTTCGGGCAGGAGTACGGGGAGCCCTCGTGCAACGCGTGCGATTTCTGTCTTGGGGAGCTGGCGCAGGTGCTGGATTCGCATGACACCGCTCGCAAGATCATCTCGTGCGTGGCGCGGTGCCAGCAGCGGTACGGGGCGGCGCACATCGCCGAGGTGCTGCGCGGCTCCCGGGCAGAGCGGATCGTGCGAGCGGGACATGACCAGCTCAGCACGTTCGGGCTGCTGCCGGGGCTTTCCAAGGACCAGATCGTGAGCTACATCAACCAGCTGATCGATGCGGGGGATCTCGAGCGGACGACCGATGAGTATCCGGTGATCCGGCTGACGGGGACTTCCGTCGAGGTGCTCAAGAGCCTGCGGATCGCAAATCTGGTCGAGCCCAAGGTGGCAGTGGCTGCGCCGAAGAAGGCCCGGCAGGCTGCGGGGGCGAGCGAGCCGTTGTCGGCGGAGGAAACGCAACTCTTCGAGCACCTGCGGATCTGGCGACGCACGCTCGCGGCGGATCGCGGGGTGCCGCCGTATGTGATACTGGGAGATGCTTCGCTTGAGGAATTGTCGCGCGTGCGGCCGGCTTCGCGGCAGACGCTGATCAATGTGCGGGGGATCGGGAGCAAGAAGATCGAGGATTTCGGTCAGGACTTGCTGGAGGCGATCCGGGGGTATTGCGAATCGGCGAGCATGGGGATGGATGCGCGTGCGGGGTCTCGGCGGCGGACGCTGGCCGGGGCCGGTGCCGAGGACAACCAGCAAGCTTCCTCAAGCGCTCCCGTATCGCGGAGGAGCGGCCCATCGTCGGCGGCGGGGGTGTATTTCAAGGCCGGGGCGAGCATCGACGAGGTGATCGCCGCGACCGGGCGGGCGCGGAGCACGGTGTGCGGGTACCTGGCGGACTTCATCGCCGCGGAGCGCCCGAGGTCGATCGAGGCGTGGATCGATGAGGCGACGTATCAGCGGGTGGTGGAGGGGATGGAGGCGGTCGGGGGCGGGTCTTTCAAGGATGTCTTCGAGCACCTGGGCGGGGAGGTTTCCTACGACCAGATCCGCTGGGTGTGGGCACACCGAGAAGCAGTGAGCGCATAGCCGCCCCCCCACGCACACCACCCACCACCACTGCCACATGTTCAATCGAGAATCAGGCCGTCGTGAGCCAGGTGCATGTTGTCCGGAAGCGATTCATTGGTCGCCGCGTGCGGCAACTCGTGGGACATGTGGACGAAGAAGGTCTGGCGAGCGCCGACGTTGTCGGCGATCGTGACGGCTTCATCGAGCGTGAGGTGGGTCGAGTGCTTGCGGTGGCGGAGTGCATCGAGGATGAGAGTGTTGAGGCCCTTGAGGTGTTTCCAGGTTTCGGGTGGGATGCCCGAGACATCGGTGCAGTAGGCGAGCGGGAGGACGGCCTGCCTGTCGCCGCCGCTGGAGAAGAGACCTCTCTGGGCGGGATCGAAGCGATAGCCCAGGATCGGAAGCTTTCCGTGGATGAGGCGGATGGGGGTGACGCGGACCCCGTAGATCTCGAAGGGCTTCTCGGGCTCGATCTGGTGCGGGATGAGGCTGGCGACGAAGCTGTCGTTGACGTTCTTGTCCTTGTCGAAGATGTGCTGGAAGACGCGCTTCAGGTCGTTCATCGTCTTGGGTTCGGCGTAGATCGAGATGGGGGATTTCTGGACCGCGTTGAAGCGGCGGACCTCATCGAGGCCGAAGGTGTGATCGACGTGGTTGTGGGTGAAGAGGATGGCATCGCAGCGCTTGAGGCGCTGGCGGAGGGCCTGTGAACGCAGGTCCGGGCCGGTGTCGATCAGGATGAGGCGATCCTTGCCGGCGGGGTCGGCGAACTGCAACGCAGCGCTGGTTCGGGTGCGCTGGTCGCGCGGATCGGAGCTGGCGCAGACCGCACATGCGCAGCCGATCGCGGGCACGCCCGCGGAAGTCCCGGTGCCGAGGAAGATGAAACGCATGTGGAGGGAGGTTAGGCCAAAGACCAAAGGGCAAAGGGCAAAGGGCAAAGGGCAAAGGGCAAAGGGCAAAGGGCCACAGGATCAAATCCGCACAACCGCACAGCGGCACAAAGGCATCGCTGGGATGTCGAGGTGCGGTTGGGTCGTCTAACATGCGGTTGCTGCGATTGGATTGGCCGAATCTGAGATCGAGGAGTTGTCGCGATGAGCTTGGATCCTGAAGCAAAGCTGGCGGAGTTGGGCTTGAAGCTGCCGGAGGCGAGCAAGCCGGTGGCGGCGTACATCCCGACTCGGATCGTGGGCAATCTCCTGTGGGTCGCCGGGCAGGTACCGATCGTTCCCGGCGCCGATGGCAAGCCTCAGGTGCTTTTCAAGGGCGCGGTGCCCGGCCAGGTGACGATCGAGCAGGCCCAGCAGTGCGCCAAGCAGTGCGTGCTCAACGGGCTGGCGGCGGTCAAGTCGGAGATCGGCTCGCTCTCGTGCGTGCGGCAGGTGGTGCGGGTGGGTGTGTTTGTCTGCAGCGAGGCGGGGTTCACGGAGCAGCCGAAGGTCGCCAACGCGGCGAGCGAGCTTCTGGTGCAGGTATTCGGTCCCGCCGGCCAGCACGCGCGGGCGGCGGTGGGCTCGATCGCGTTGCCGCTGGGCGCTGCGGTCGAGGTCGAGTTCCTGTTCGAGATCGATCCGGAATGCCCGCGATAGGCGCCGGTCTAATTCCGTATGCCCCTCATCCCCCGAACCGAAGAGAGCCCTGCGAACCAGCGCATCCTGATCGTGCGGCCGAGCGCGCTGGGTGATGTCTGCCGGACGGTGCCTGTGCTGGCGAGCCTGCGGGCGGCGATGCCTTCAGCGCAGATCGACTGGCTGGTGCAGGACACGTTCGCGCCGGCGATCGCCCATCACCCGGCGTTGTCGGGGTTGGTGCTGTTCCCGCGGGAGAAGTTCGGAGAGCAGACGCGCCGCGGCACGTTTGCGCCGGTGCTGCGGTGGATGAAGGAGCTCAAGCATCGCCGATATGACCTGGCGATCGATTGCCAAGGGCTGGCGCGATCGGGGATGTTCACGTGGGCGACCCGGGCCCGGCGGCGGATCGGGTATGCCAATGCGCAGGAAGGTGCGTGGCTGGCGTACACGCTGCGCGAGCGGGTTGATCGGTCGGTACATGCGGTGGATCGGATGCTGCGTCTGGTGCAGGCGGCGGGGTTCGCAGCGCGGCCGGACATGCGGCTGTACTGCGATCCGGAGCAGGTCAGGCTGCTGGAGGCCGATTCGGAGATCGCGGGGTCGCGATACGTTCTGGTTGCCCCGACAAGCCGGTGGGCGGGGAAGCGTTGGCCGGAGGAGCGGTTCATCGCCGGGATCGAGGCGATGCTGGGCGCGGGGGTGGAACGCATCGTGCTGGTGGGCTCGGAGTCCGAGCGGCCGCAGTGCGCGGGGCTGTGCGCGCTGGCGTTGCGTGACAGCCGCGTCGTCAACCGGATCGGCGCCACGAGCATCGCGGGGCTGATGGCGCTGGTGCGCGGTTCGGCGGTGGTCCTGTGCAACGACTCGGCAGCGCTGCACATGGCGGTGGGCTTCGACCGGCCGGTGGTGGCGCTCTACGGACCCACGCTGGTCTCGCGCGTCGGGCCGTATCGCCGCGAGGGGGATGTCATCCAGCACGTCAGGGATGGCGACATCATCGAGCACAAGGATGCCAGCGCCGGATCGACGCTCATGGGCCGGATCGGGGTCGAAGAGGTGCTCGGGGCGGTGCTGGCTCGCTATGGGCAGAGCACCCCGACATCGCCCGTTCACCCAACGTCCTGAAACCCCAGAGCCGGGAGTTTCTCCTGGCATTGGAACGGCTTATCAGACACCCGGCCCGCATAGAGCCACCACCCACCACCGCCGGGCGATCCTCATGGATGCGGCTGTGAATGCCACTCGGATCGCGGCCGATGCACAGCTGCAAGCCGCGAATCACGGAGAGCCACAGTGCCTGCAAGCCGATCCCGAACCGAGCGTTGGCGTGATTGTCTCCACCAGGTCTATGAGCGTGGTGGCGGCCTGGAGCTATCCCTGGGAAGGGATGACCAGGCCGGAATGCCGGAGGGCCGAAGCGCGGATCTGGTCTGGCGAGTCCGTCTGCTGGGCGTTTCGGATGACGATGTCACGGTTGAAGCGCCCAACACGCTGGGCAAGGCGCTGCACATCGACAAGGGAACGAGCTTCGTCGCGGCGATGGCGATCGGGCAGAACCGGTGGATGTTCCGGACGACGGTGGTGGATCGCCTGGAGATGTCCATGGGTCGGGCGGCGTACGACCAGCCGGCGCTGAGGCTGGCGATGCCCGAGCATGTGGAGCGGTGCTCACGGCGCAACTTCTACCGCATCTCGACGGCGGAGGTGAAGCTGCCGACGGTCGAGTGCTGGCCGCTGAGGGATCCGGGCAGCGCGATCGCGGCGGAGATCGCTAACCGGTCGTTGATCCAGGACCTGCAGAACCAGGAAATCACCGGGATCCGCATCGATGAACGCCTGGCCCGGCCGGTGCTGCTGCCGGATGTGGGGCCGAGCTTCAAGGCCCAGCTTCTGAACGTGGGCGGGGGCGGCGCGGGCATCCTGGTCGATCGCTCGGACGCGATGGGCCTGGATTGCGTGCGCTGCCTGTGGCTTCGGATCGACCTGCGGCCGGACATCCCGGCGCCGATCGCGATGACGGCGCGGTGCGTACACACGCACATCGACAGCGGGCAGAACACCTACGCGGGCCTGGCGTTCGATTTCGGATTCAACCCCTCGCACCGCGAGTTTGTGGTCGCGCAGATCGCACGGTACGTCGAACTCCTGGTGCAGAAACGCTCGCGGGGATCCGGAACGGCGTAGCTGGGGCGATCTTCAGCAACCGGCCTCGAAGGCCTGGACGAAGGCGTCGAAATCCTCGGTGTCGACAAAGCCCGAGCCGTCGAAGTCGGCATCATCGCCGCCGAGCTCGAACGCCTCGATGAACGCATCGTAATCCTCGGTGTCCACGAAGCCGCTGTTGTCGAAGTCGGCCGGGCGATACGACTCGAAGTACGACGAGAACGGCGTCGAGTTGGTCGAGCCGGCGGTGTTGCTCGCCGTCACGCCCCAGTAATACTCGGTGCAGTGCTCCAGCTCGCCCTCCGGCACGCTCACGGAGGTCGAACCCGTGGTCGTCGTCCAGACCGGGCTGGTGAGGGCCGGGCTCTGGGAGACAGTCACCTGGTACGACGTCGCGCCCGATGAAGCCGCCCATTCCAGGTTGGTCGTCAGGCTCACACCGACGTTGCCATCGGCGGGGGAGATCAATGCGAACGAGCCCGGGGGCTGGACGGCGGCGGGGAGTACCAGATCAATGACCACCGGACGGTGATCGGCCGCAAAGCCGGAAATCAGCGAGGGATTGCCGGTGTAGCCGATGCACTCGGGTGGGAAGGTCGCCCCAGCGCCGGCGATGCTCTGCGAATTGAAGATAAAGGCTCGCCGCAGGGTTGCGATCGAGTCCTGCCAGTGCATGTAATCGAGCTTGGAAGAGCCGCGGGTTGCGCGGTTGTTGGTGAAGGGATCCCGGGCATCGTCGTAGGTGCTGTCGGTGCGGTCGCGATCGGTGCCGTCGGTGCCGCCGGTCACCTGTGCCCTTGCCATCCAGTGAGCCGGCCCGTCGCGGTTGTTGGAATTCTCATCCTCGTTCCAGTCCCCGCCCCAGACGACGGGCGTGTTGGAGGTCAGGATGAAGTCCACACCCGCATCGAAGATCTTGTTGTGCGGATCGGGGAGCCCCGTTCCGGCCCCGTTGAAGAGGTAGTCGAGGTAATAGGCGATGTTCTTGCATGCCGTCAGGCGCTCGGTCAGGTCGGATGCTTCGCTCCCCGACCGCAGATGGGCGGTCCCCACGACGATATTGCCGGCGTAGGTCGCGCCGGGGAGATCGATCTCCGACCAGATGAATCCGCGGATGCCGCCCGTGCCGCCGGGGGAGTACATGTCCGGATCCTGCACGAAGTTGGGAATCACCGCGTTGTTGTCCCCGTTGAGATCCACGAACGGCCATCGTGAGATCACCACGTTGCGGTTGAAATTGTCGGTTGCGGTGCTGACGTAGATGTTATTGAGGTCGTAGGTGGGCGCGTACTTCTTGATCCACGACGTGATCGCCGTGTTCCCCTTGAACGAGTCGGTCCCGCCCTCGAAGAGGTAGCCGATGGTCGTGGTGAGCTGTGCCACCGAATCGACGCCGGTGCCGGTACCTTCGCCGGAGTTGTCCCCGCATTCCTGCAGGATCAGGATGTCGGGCTTGAGGGTGGCGATCACGCGGGCGAGCGCCGACCAGTCGTTGAGGTCCTCGACCTTGTTGTTGGTGCGGCAGATGCCATCCTCGATGTTCCAGGTCATGATGCGGACATCGTTGGGATCGGTCTTCCCCCACTGTCCGGTCGGAGGATCCCACTGGGCGTGTGCGCTGCCGGCGGCGACAAGCAATGCAATCAGACCGAGATGGCGCATGCGCATCGCATCGACTCCTGGCAAGCCGGCCGTCAGCCCGGATCGCCGAATACGGAAGGCGTAGTGAATTGGCACTCTCTTACTACCCGGAAGGGAAGGAATAGGATATGCGGGGAGCCGACGGCGGTCGCCCCTCCAACACCCGCGAATCCCCCCCCGGCGTCCATCTCAGGGAGAGCCCAAACCCGGTCTCCGCCGGTACCATCGGGCATGCTTGACCAGATTCGCAGGGTACTTGCCGCCAGGCCCTTTGCCCCTTTTACCATCACGCTTGCATCGGGGGGGAGCCGGAGGGTGCTTGCCGCCGAACATCTGGCGATCGCGCCGGGCGGGGAGGCCATCCACATCGCCGCGGAGCGGTCGTGCGAGGCGATCGCGGTCTCGGGGATCTCCGGAATCCGCTCGGATTCTGGCGACTCTGCCGCCGGCCCCGGCGTTGCATCTCGCCTGGCGGGGATCCGGCTGCTGGTCTTCGATTTCGACGGTGTGTGGTCGAATAACCAGGTGCTGGTGATGCAGGATGGCACCGAGGGTGTTCTGTGCAACCGCTCTGATGGACTTGGGCTGGGCATGCTCAAGGAGGCCGGCGTCCCGATGCTGGTGCTCTCCAAGGAGCAGAACCCGGTGGTCGCGGCCAGGTGCCGCAAGGTCGGGGTCGAGTGCCTTCAGGGCATCGATGACAAGCTCAAGGAGCTCGAGCGGATCGCATCCCATCGCGGCCTGACGCTCCACGAGATCACCTACGTCGGCAACGACATCAACGATGTCCCGTGCATGCGTGCGGTCGGGATCGCGATCGCGGTCGCCGATGCCTATCCAGAGGCGCTCGCCGCGGCAGCACTCATCACGACCCGCGCGGGGGGTTACGGCGCTGTGCGCGAGGTGTGCGAGTGGTTCCTGGGGGCGCGAGCGGCACACGCCGGTCGCGTGGGCTGAGGGCGAGCATGGCCATGTGCCGATAGAATCCGCCCCCAAAGGGCGGTGAGCCCGGGACTGCCGGAGACGGTGCATGCTGCTTCTCTACTCGGCCGCGATCTTCATTTCGGCCGCGCTCCTCTTCCTCGTTCAGCCCATGGCGGCACGCCAGGTGCTGCCGCTGCTCGGCGGCACGCCGGCGGTCTGGACGACGTCGATGCTCTTCTTTCAGGCAGCGCTGCTCGCCGGGTACGGCTACGCGCACGGCCTGACCAAGCTGCTGCCGGTGCGGGCGCAGCCGGTGCTGCACCTGGTGGTGATCGCCGCGACCGTCTTCATCGCTCTACCGATCGGGCTCCCGAACCCGGTGCCGCTGCCCCCGGCGGCGACCGGATCGAGCGCCCAGCTCGAGCTGGCGTTCTATCTCCTCAAGCTCCTGACGCTGTCGGTGGGGTTGCCGTTCTTCGTGCTCTCGACCTCCGGGCCGCTCTTGACTCGGTGGTTCTCGCACACCGGGCATCGGCAGGCCGCCGATCCGTATTTCCTGTACGCGGCGAGCAACGCGGGCAGTTTCCTCGGGCTGCTGGTGTACCCGTTCGCGATCGAACCTCAGATGGACCTGGGCAACCAGGAGCGGTTCTGGTCCTGGGGCTTCATGGGCTTTGGCGCTTTCGTTCTCGGATGTGCGGGCATCCTGTGGTCACGCTCCAAGGCGGAAATCCAGGCGCACATCGCCACGCCTGCGGCAACCGACACAGCGCCCGCGGCAAGCACGCCGGTAACCGCCGCCCGCCGCGCCAAGTGGGTGTTGTTCGCGGCGGTGCCCAGCTCGCTTCTCCTGGGGGTCACGCAGCACATCTCGACGGATGTGGCGGCGATGCCCCTGATGTGGGTGATCCCGCTGGCCCTGTACCTGCTGACGTTCGTGCTGGTGTTCGCGCGGCGACAGCTCGTCAGCGCCCGCATCCTGGGTTACCTGACGGCGGCGGGAGCGATCGCCGTGTGCGCGGTGGTTGGCTTCTATCTTCGCGAACCGATCATTCCGCTGGTCATCCTGCACGTCGCGGCGTTCTTTATCGCCACATGGATGTGCCACAAGCGGCTGGCCGACGATCGGCCGAGCACCGACCGGCTCACCGAGTATTTCCTGTGGATGTCGGTCGGCGGCGTCGTGGGCGGGCTCTTCAACGCCCTGATCTCACCGGTCATCTTCCCCGAGATCCTGGAGTACCCGCTGGCGATCGTGGTCGCGTGCATGCTGCGGCCCCGCGCGGCCCGGCGCGGGCGCTCCGGTGAGGCTCCCGCAGTCAAGGTCGGGTTCCTGCGCGGGCACGGGCTGTCCCTGCTGGCGATCGTGCTGGTGGCGGGGCTTGTGATCGCCGGCGTGATCTTCCAGCGTGCCAACCCGGCCAAGCCGGGAGAGAACTTCACGCTGGGAGATATCCTGCGCGTGGTCGCACCGCTGGGGATTGCGCTGGTGTTCGTGCCCAGGACCACGGCGTTCGCGTGCGCTCTGGGGATCGTCTTCGGGGCCGCCAAGCTGCTTCCCGACTACGCCCGCGAGCGGTTCCTCTTTCAGGAGCGATCCTTCTACGGGGTGCATCGCGTGAAGGAGGCGCTCGACGGCACTCGGCGCGTTCTGATGCACGGCACAACATGGCACGGCCTCCAGAACCGGGACAAGCCCGGCACCGACACCAAGTGGGAGCTGATTCCATCGTCGTACTTCCATCCCGGCGGACCGCTGGGGCAGATGTTCACGGCTCTGGCGACCGACAGCCCCGATCGCATCAAGCGTGTCGGGATCCTGGGATTGGGCGTCGGAAGCATCGCCGCCTACGCGCTGCCGGGGTCGAAGTTCACGTTCTACGAGATCGATGATGTCGTGATCCGGGTCGCAAGCGATCCCTCGCTCTTCACGTACCTGGCCAACGCCGGGGATCGCGCCGAGACCAGGCTGGGAGATGGCCGGCTCGTGATCGCCGCTGAGCCGGATGGCGAGTTTGACTTGCTGGTCCTCGATGCGTTCAGCTCGGACTCGATCCCCATGCACCTTGTCACCAAGGAGGCGTGCCAGACGTACGTAGCCAAGCTCAAGCCCAAGGGGATCCTGGCCTTCAATGTCACCAACAAGCACGTGGACATCCAACCGGTGCTCGCACGGGCAGCGCAGGAGCTGGGGCTTACGGCGATCGTGCAGCACGACACATCGATCGACGCGACGACCGCGAGCCAGGGTCGTCTGTCATCCTCGTGGGTGCTGATGGCCCGCACCGCGCGCGACCTGCGGCCGATGATCGACGACCTGGCCCGCTGGCGACGGCTGGAAGCCAAGCCGGGTGATCCGCTGTGGACCGACGGCTATTCGAGCCTGGTGCAGGTTCTGAAGTTCGACAAGAAGTAGCCGGTCAGGCCTTGCCGATCACCGCCCGCCAACGCTCCAGATCCTCGTGCCTGGTCAGGTCGTACTTGAGCGGCGTCACTGTGATATGCCCGCTCTTGAGCAGGCCCACATCCGAATCCGGATCGGTCGCTTGGAAGTCCAGACCGTGCCCGGTGGCCCAGTAGTACGCCTCGCCCGATGGGCTTTGCCTGCGCTCGTAGCGATCCACCAGACCGTGCGTGTTCATCGAGCAGACGCGGATCGGGGGCATCGGCCCCTCGCGCAGGGTCATGGGGATGTTGATGCTCAGGCACTCGTGCGGCCGGGGGAGCCGCTCCCTGATGAGCAGCTCGATCGTTCGCCGCGCGTACCCGGCGGCGATCTTGAACGCGGGCTCGGACTTGCCGATCAGGAGGCTCACCGCGATCGACGGAACGCCAAGGAACGCGGCCTCGATCGCGGCGGCGACCGTGCCCGAGTAGATGACATTGACCCCGCAGTTGGCGCCGGCGTTCATGCCGGAGATCAGGAGGTCCGGGCGAGAACCAGCGCCGAACTTCTCCGGCCACAGCGAGGAGATCGCCAGCTTCACGCAGTCGGCAGGCCGGCCATCGACCGCCAGGCCGTGCATCCCCGGAGTCACCTGGATCGGCTTGGTCATGAGCGGCGTGTGGAACGTGACGCCGTGGCTGGTCGCCGACTGCACCGTCAGCGGGGCCACCGGATACACGACCGACCTGGGCGCCCGCGTCGTGGAATCCCGGTTGTCCAGCATGGGGCCGTCGAACTGGCCATCGGCATCCACCAGGGCGTCGTGGAGCGCGACAATCCCGGGGGCGGTCAGTCCATCATCGTTTGTCAGCAGAATCCGCATCCGGGAAGATAGGACGCGGGCGACGCCGGGCGATCAGGAAGTACGTTCAGGCATCGCGATCAGGTGGGGAGCCGGCAGATCGCTGCGCTTTCAAGCTCGTATCGCCCGCCCGAAATCCCCAGTCCGCGCGGCGGAGTGTCCCCAAGGATCGGGGTGCTCGCGTACGAGAGCGGGATCCGCGCCGGGGACGTAGAGGCCGCTAGCTCACCGGGAAGGATGCCCAGCGACACCAGGACAAGCGACGATTGGCCTCTTCTCAACTCAACCGTGGTGATCCGCTGGCCGGCATCGACCTGCAACAGCAGCTGCACATCCGGGGTCCGGGCATCGATGCACTCAAGGGTCGCCGCGGATTCATGGGCCGATCCGGCGATCCGGCAATCCGCGCGGATCAGCCCGGGTGTGCCGGTCCGGGAGCGTTCTGGAATCTCAACTTCAACCTGCCAGAGCAGCGAGAGATCCCCGCCCGCGATGCCGAATCCCAGATCTGGCCGCGAGGCCCTCACCGCGCGGCGGGAGATGAGCCACTTCGCCTCAAGCCGGCAGACGATTGCCTGGGTTGTACGCTGCGGGCGCTCCACGCCGTTGGCATGAACCACCACCGGTCCACTCTCGAGCCGTGGCCGACCTTGGCGATCGACTGCGGTCATGACCGGCGCTCCTGATCGTGCTCGGACTCGGCGGCAGCGCCGGTACCTTCCGCTCGCGGGCTGCTCGCCCTGTGCTTGCGGCCTCGAGAGCCGCCCAGCAGCGGGGAACTCAGGATCGATGCGGCAGCCTGCAACCCTCGCCCGGCGGGGCCGATGAACGTCTCGCTCACGCGCTCGATCGTCACCATCAGGTCAAGGATCGCATCGAGCCGCTGGTGGTGGATCGCCGCCGGATCGGCTTCTTCCGCGCCCGACGCTTTGCGTCGGGCGCGCGGCGGCTTGGTGTCGACGCCGGTCAGGTCGCGAATCTCGTAGAGGCCGGCGACCAGGGGCTCGACCTCTCGCTTGAGGCGCTCGCGCACGATCGCGCGGGCCATCGCCCAGACATCCTGCTCGGCGCGGAAGTACTCCTTGCGATCCCCGCGCTTGTGCGTGCGGACGATGATGCCCCAGTCCATCAGCGCCCGCAGCGACATCGAGGCGTTGCCGCGGCTGATCTGGAGGCGTTCCATGACCTCATCGGTGCACAGCGGCTCATCGGTGATGTAGAGCAGCGCGTGGACCTCGGCCATGGTCCGGCTGATGCCCCAGACCCCGCCCATCTGGCCCCAGGCGGCGATGAACCGCTCCCGGGCATCGGCGATCGACTTGGGGTCTGAAGCGGCGGGGGGGCTCACGCGGAAAGTATGCGGCCGGGGGTCGATCAAGTCCATTGAACTTTCAGAAATGACTGAAAGGGGCCGCGGGGAGTCATCGTGCGATCGCGGCACGCCCGATACCGATTTGGCATCCAATACTGGGCCACGCATGGCCAATATGCCGAACAAACCGCGTACAATAACACAGACGACTTGACACGTAACCCCAATCTACCTTTCCTGTCGCCGGCACGAGCCCGCGGGAGAGCATTGCGGACACCAGCCTGAATGGCCAAAACCACCTCACCACCTCCAGCTTCCAACGAGAAAACCGGTTCCGCGGGGAGCAGCCGCAAGGGCGGGAGCTTCCCCCGCGGACGAAAGTCCTTCTGCTACACCGCCGGTTCCGCCAAGGGCAAGGACCTGGTGATCGTGGAATCACCGGCCAAGGCCAAGACGATCAACAAGTACCTGGGCTCGCAGTATCTGGTGATGGCGAGCGTGGGGCATGTGCGCGATCTGCCCAGCAAAGAAGCCAAGCTCACCAAAGAGCAGAAGGAAGCGTCCAAGAAGGCCGGCGTCAAGACCGTCAAGACCGCTCGCTCCCCGGTGCCCGGCGTCGATCTCGAGCACGACTTCAAGCCCACGTACGAGGTGCTCCCCGGCAAGGAGAAGATCGTCACCGACCTGAAGCGGGCCGCCAAGGATGCGATGACGACCGGCGGCAACGTCTGGTTCGCGACCGACTTGGATCGCGAGGGCGAGGCGATCGCCTGGCACCTGGCCCAGGAGATCGGCATCACATCCAAGGATGCCAAGCGCGTGATCTTCCCGGCGATCACCAAGGGGGAGATCGAGCGGGCGTTCAAGAACCCGCACGCGATCGATGAGGATCGCGTCAACGCGCAGCAGGCCCGCCGCATCGTCGATCGCATCGTGGGATACCAGGTCTCCCCGCTGTTGTGGAAGAAGGTCGCCCGTGGGCTCTCGGCGGGGCGCGTCCAGAGCGTCGCGGTGCGGCTGGTGGTCGAGCGCGAGCGCGAGATCCTGGCCTTTGTGCCCGATGAGACGTGGCAGATCCACGCCGACTTTGCGTTGAGCCAGGCCGATGCCCGCAGGCTGGCGCCGCTGTGGTCGAGCTTCCTCCAGAAGAAAGATGAAAAGGGCAACGGGCCATCGATTAAGTCTCAGAACGGGTGGCTCTCCGAGCACGGAGGGATCCGCGCTGAGCTGGTCGAGGTGGGCGGTGAGAAGTTCGACATCACTACGCAGGGCATGCCCGATGGCGCTGCCGCCAAACGCGCCGATGGCCGCTTCGATACGCCGTTTGCGAGCGATCGCACCGCCGAGGTCAGCGCCCTGGCGCACGCCGCCGGGCTCAGCGGCGTGAAGGGCAGCGTCGTCGAGGATCCGCGCGGCAAGGGTCCCGCCCGCTGGATCCGCACCGTCACGGGCACGATCGATACGGAGGTCCCCTACCGGATCACGTCGATCGAGACCAAGCGCACCAGCGTTCGCCCCGCGGGACCGTTCATCACATCCACCCTCCAGCAAGCAGCCTCAAGCCGTCTGGGCTTCGGCGCCCAGCGGACGATGCGCGCTGCCCAGCAGCTCTACGAGGGTGTCGAGATCCCCGGCGAGGGGCCCGTCGGCCTGATCACCTACATGCGAACCGATTCGACGCACCTCTCGGGCGAGGCGATCGACATGGCTCGCGGGTTCATCCAGAAGAGCTACGGGGACAAGTACCTCCCCGAGAAGCCCAACTTCTTCTCCTCATCGAACAAGGCAGCGCAGGAAGCGCACGAGGCGATCCGGCCGACGAGCACGAACTACCCGCCTTCCAAGGTTCGCAACGCGCTCTCGCCCGACCAGCTCAAGCTCTACCAGATCGTCTGGGATCGCTTCATCGCCTGCCAGATGGTCCCCGCTCAGTGGGATGCCACCTCGGTGTTCATCCAGGGCGGACGCGGGGGCATGAACCCGATCACCAGCAAATCGATCGGGGAGCTGACCTTCAAGGCGAGCGGTCGCACGCTGGTGTTTGATGGGTTCTACAAGGTGACGGGTGTTCCCAGCGCGGCCGAAGAGCAGACGCTGCCGGCGCTCAAGGAAAACCAGCGGATGTCGCCCTTCGGTGTCGAGGTGAACCAGAAGTTCGGCTCGCCGCCGCCGCGATACAGCGAGGCATCGCTCATCAAGATGCTCGAATCCGAGGGGATCGGCCGGCCCTCGACCTACGCCTCGATCATCGGCGTCATCCAGGATCGCAACTACGTCGAGCAGGTGGACCGGCGGTTCTACGCGACCGACCTGGGGCAGGTCGTCACCGACAAGCTGATCGAGGGCTTCCCCGAGATCATGGATGTCGGCTACACACGCGACATGGAGGCCCAGCTTGACAAGGTGGAGGAGGAGCACCTGGACTGGGTCGACATGCTCCACAAGTTCTACGGGCCCTTCAAGAAGAGCCTCAAGCACGCGCTCGAGAACCTCAGCCATGCCAAGGCCGAGACGGTGCCAGCGCCGAAGGAATACACCTGCCCCAAGTGCGAGCAGGAGGGTCGCGGGAAGTCACCCTTGGTCTACCGCTTCGGCAAGAACGGGCGATTCCTGTCGTGCTCGCTGTACCCCACGTGCAACTACGCAAGCCCCGTCGATCGCGAAGGCAAGCCCAGGCCAGCGGCCGACACCGTCAACATCGCCTGCCCCAAGTGCGGCGGGGCGATGACGCGGCGAGTCGGCAAGTTCGGGCCATTCCTCGGATGCGCCCGTTACGGGGACAAGACCAGCCCCTGCGATGGCATCCTGAACATCGACAAGAAGGGCCACGTGGTCGCCCCCAGCCCCTCACCGCTGGTGACGGAGCTGCCGTGCCCGACGTGCGAAGCGCCAATGAACCTGCGCGGCGGTGTTCGCGGACCGTGGCTGGGTTGCTCGCGCTTCCCGAAGTGTCGCGGCCGCGGGAAGTGGACGGACCTGGATGAGAAGAAGCGCGAGGCGCTCGAGAAGGCGCTCGCCGAGCATGAGAGGAAGAACCCAGCGCCGATCATCCGGACGATGGATGGGAAGGCGTTGACGGATTCGAAGGGGAAACCGCTGCCGACAGCGCCGACGGTGGATGTGCTGGCGGGGAAGGGGGATGGTACGGCTGCGGAATCCAGCGGCGGCGAGACCTTCGAGAGCGTCGCCGATGAAGTCGGCGTTTGAATCGCACGCGATCCAGTCACTTCTTCCCATCAAGAAGTCACCCGCTTTCACAAGACTGACCTGACCCATTTTCCGTTGGCGTGCTTTCACCGAATGTGACGTTCCTCGAACTGCTGAGGGCTGAGGTAGCCCAGGGCGGCGTGGAGCCGTTGCCTGCTATAGAGCATCTCGATGTACTCGAAGATCGCGGCGCGGGCCTGGTCCTTGGTTGCGAAATGCTCGTGGTGAACCATCTCGCTCTTGAGCTTGCCCCAGAACGACTCGACCACGGCGTTGCCCCTCTGATTTCGACGGAACCGGCTTTGTCGACCTCGACGACTTCGTCGCCTTTGTTGGGGGCCTTCGAGGCCGGCTGCTGAACCGCATCCACGCGGTGGTGACTACTCGTAGAGCACCGGCTTCTGCGCCTGCGCGAAGGCGGTCCAGCGTCGCACCTCGCCATCGTTGGATCCGGTGATGATCGATCCGGTGGGCGTGAAGAGCGCCACGTACATGGAGTAGATGTGGCCGCGGAGGTTGAGCAGCTCCTGGCCGGTGCGGTAGTCCCACAGCCGGGCGCTGTTGTCCCAGCCGCCGGTGAGCAGGCGTGTGCCGTCGGGTGAGAAGTTTGCTGTGTACACAGGACCCTTGTGACCGACAAACATCCGCGGCTCCCCGCCGCCGGCGATCTCCCATGCGCGAACGATGCCGTCCTCCGAGGCCGAGAGGACCGACTGCCCATCGGGCGTGAACGCAAGCGTCCAGGCATACTCGCCCGCGCCCGTGTAGACCCCCAGCGGCCGGATGCGCGGGTCTGGCTTCTCCACGCGGTGCGTGCCGTGCGGGATGTCCTCGATGTTCCAGATCCGGATGCTCCAGTCCTTCCAGCCTGCGGTGGCGATCCGACGCCCGTCGGGGCTGAACGCGATCTGGGTGACTCCTCCGGCGTGCGGAACGAATCGCCGCACGCCCGACCCGTCGCGCGATCCGCACAGGATGACCTGCCCGTCGAGCGATGCGATCCCCAGCAGCGATGAATCCGGCGAGATCGCCACATCACAGGTCCGGTTCACCATGTCGCCGATGCGAACCAGTTCCCGGCCGCTGGAGAGATCCACAACGCGGGCCGTCAGGTCCTCGCCCGCGGTTGCGAACACCGTTGAATCAGGCGAGATGCTCACGCTGTTGATGTGCGAGGGATGGACCTGCATGATCGCCGTCGGCGGCACGCCCATGGTCGCCGGCGTCCAGCGATAGACCGCGCCGCCGGCATCGGCGAGCAGAAGGGTGCTGCCATCCCGTGAGACATCGCCCGCGAGGATGCTCCCGCGGCACTTGTACACCACCCCGTCCTGGTAGTCTTCATTGCTCCACCAGCGGAACGTCTGGTCACGGGATCCGCTCAGCACGCGGCCATCGGGGGTGAACGCCAGGCTGATGACGGTGCTCTCGTGGCCGGCATAGGAGCGGAGCAGCTCCCCGGTGAAGGCATCGCTGATCTGCACCGTCATGTCCGTGCCGCCCGTGGCAATCCGACGGCCATCAGCGCTGAGCGCTGTCCGCCAGACTTTGTTGCTGTGCGCGCGGATGGTGTTCCACGCCTGACCGGAGCGCAGATCCCACAGCTTGGCGGTCTTGTCGCTGCTGCACGTGACAAGGTTGGCGCCGTCGGGCGTAACCGTCGCGGCGAAGACCGCCATGTCGTGCGCCAGCCAGGTCTTGACCTCCGCCCCCGAGCGTGCATCCCACACACGCACCATGCCGTCGGAGTGGCCGGTGACCAGGCCGGATCCATCGGGCACGAACGACATCGCGTACACGCCGCGGACCGCCGCCTCGGCCAGGATCGCGCCGGTCGTGGAGTCCATGATCGCCCAACCCACCTCTTTGCCCTGGTCGACCGTCCGGCAGCCGATTCGGGTGCCGTCGGCCGACATCGCAACCGGCCAGCATGCAATGGCGGTCGGTATCGAATACAGCAGTTCCCCGCCGGTGGCGTCGTACCAGTCCAGCCGTGGTGGATCGAGCCGGCCCGCAACCATCATCGAACCGTCGGGGGTGAAGTTGACATAGCCGACCTGCCCCGGACCCTCGATGCAGAAGATCTCCTCTCCGGTGGAGGTGTCGAAGACGGAGGCGACGTTGGGGTCGTTCCATGCCGCAGCGCGCGAGCCGTCGGCCGAGAAGACCCACATGTACGAGGCGTGGCGGCTCGTTCCCTTGCCGGCGCTGGTGTCCGAGAGCCGGTGGAGGTAGTGCCACTCCCAGCCGCGAAGGTCGGGGGGGCAGGTATCCAGCAGCCGCTTCATCCGCTCGACGTCATTGGCCGAGTAGGACGCTTGCGCGAAGGCGATCGCGCTGACGTAGAGATTTCGGCGCAGCTTCTCGGCCTCCTGGTCGGCTCGATCGCGCTCCCGGACCGCGATCCCTGTCTGCTCGACGGCGCCCTTGCGTGCGATCTCTTCGAGCGCCAGTGCGTTGAGGGCTTTCTGACGCTGAATGAGCGCGTAGGTCGAGAAGACGATCAGTGCCAGGATGAACGCGATGCCGACGCCGGCCGCGTGGCGATAGCGCTTGAGGTGCCTGCGGAGGACGTAGAACGCCGAGTCCTGCTTGGCGAGGATGGGCTCTCCGCGCAGGAAGCGGCGGATCTCCTCGGCGAGCTCGGCCGCCGACTGGTACCGGCGCGTGCGATCCTTCTCGAGGGCCTTGGCGACGATCGTTTCGACATCACCGCGCAGCGTGCGATCCAGCGTGCTGAGGCGAGCCGGCGGTTCATCCCGGATGATGCGTGCGGCCTCGGGCAGCGGCCGGCTCTTGAGGTCGTAGGGAAGCCGGCCCGTCAGCAGCTCGTACATGACCACGCCCACGGCGTACACATCCGTCCGCGTATCTATCCCCGCCGGATCTCCCACCACCTGCTCGGGGCTCATGTACGGCAGCGTGCCGACGATCTGCCCCACACCGCTGTGCATCGTCGTGAACTGCTGGTCCGAATCCAGTGCCCGCGCAACGCCGAAGTCCAGGATCTTGGGCTGGCCATCCTCGGCGACCAAAATGTTCGCCGGTTTGAGGTCGCGGTGAATGACCCCGCAGCGATGGGCGTGCTGCATCGCATCGCAGACCTTGGCGATCAGTTCGAGCCGGTCCCGGGGTGAAAGCCTCTGGCGATCGCTGTGCTGGTTGAGCATCAGGCCGCGCACGAACTCCATCGCGATGAATGGTCGGGAACCCTGCTCGCTCTGCCAGCGACCCGCCTCATAGATCTGCGCTATGCCTGGGTGCGCCAGACGCCCCAAAACCTCCGCCTCGTACTCGAACCTGCGGAGGATCCGTTCGGATCGCGCGCCGCCGCGAACGAGCTTGAGGGCGACGGTTCGCCGTGGCATCTCCTGCTCGGCAACGTAGACGACCCCCATGCCGCCGGACCCGATAACCGCTCGAACGGTGTAGCTGTTGACCCGGGTGCCGGCGGGCAGGACAGGCTCATCGACCGCGGCCATGTCCACGCCGATCCGCGTCAGTAACTGCTTGCCCGGTGAGTCTTTGGAGTCCAGGAACCCATCCTGAACCGCGTTGGAAAGCAGGGATTCGACTTCCTTGCGAAGGCCGGCATCTCCCTGGCATTGGTGGGTCAGGAACGGCTCGCGCGCGGCGATGTCCAGCTCCGAAGCTGCAAGGAACAGCTCCTCGATCCGGCTGTGGCGGGAGGAGGTGGTCATGATCGCCGATATCGTAACAACCGGTCCGGGACACCCCTCCGTGCGATGGATGGCGTGGCCAAGGCTGGTGGAAATGCACATTTTTCCCATCTTGGCACCGGCACACACGCGTCCGGTCGAGTGCCGGGGCGCCTGCGGTTAGCCTTGACTGGGGGTCGCCGGACCTGTTAGCCTGCGTGAATCATCGGGTCGTCTCGACCCGTCCTTCCCATTTTCGCAGCTCGCGGGGCGACCTTGAGAGGAGTTGCGTGATGAAGCTTTGTGCAACCGCCGCGCTCGCGGCATTGGTGCTATCAGCCGGGGCGGCGATGGCTGCATGGGATGACACGCCCGGCGCAATGCCGACCGCGGCTGTCACCCGCACCGTGCGCACATCCGCCGATGCGTTCCTTCGAGCCAATCCGCAGAGCCGGCTCTACTGGTCCGGCGGCCAGGTGACCACGGTCTACGGCGCTGCCTTCTCCCAGGGTGCAAGCTCTCAACAGAGCGCCGATGCATTCCTCGACGGCGCCGCGGGCGTGCTGGGCGTTCCGCGCAACCAGCTCGTCCCGGGCTCGCTGGCGACCGACAACGCCGCCGTCCGGCCCATCATGCCCGACCTTCAGACCGGCCACATGAAGTTCATCGTCCACAGCTACCTCCAGCAGCTCAGCGGCATCCCCGTGCATCGCGGCGAGGTCCGGCTCGTGGTCCGCAACGAGGCCCAGTTCCCCCTCGTGCTCGCCCGCTCCAGCCTGCGCGAGCTGGGCAACTTCCGCATCGACCAGACGGTCGCCGACAACCCCAACATGATCGGCGCCTTCGCCGCCGCCAACAACCGCATCGATGGAATCACCGACTACGGGACTCCCGAACTGGTCATCTGGGCCGGGATCGGCGAGGCCAAGGTGGCCCCCGTGCTCGCCCTCAAGTTCACCGTGACCGCGGGTGAGCCCTGGGATGCCGGCTATGCCAAGTGGCTCTTCCTGGCCGACGCCAAGACCGGCCAGATCGTGCATGCCGAGAACCAGGTCATGGATGTGGATGTCTCGGGCAACACCTCGGCGGTCGTCACCGCCGGCAAGAAGGCCGACATCTGCGAGACCGAGGTCAACCGGCCGATGCCCTACATGCGCGTGGCGATCGGCGCCACGTTCGTCTACGCCGATGTCAACGGCAACTTCACTGTCCCCAACGCCGGTTCGGGCGCGGTGACAGTCAACGCCGGGATGCGCGGCCGCTGGTTCCGGGTGTACAACCCCTCGACCGATGCCCCCGGCCTCTCGGCGAACGTGACTCCGCCCGGACCCGCGAACTTCGTGTTCAACGCCGCGAACACCGACGCCCTGCGTCGCGCCGAAGCCAACGCGTACTTCCACTCCAACGAGGTCCGCGACTTCATGCTCTTCTACGCCCCCACCCACCCGACCATCGGCACGCAGACCGAGTTCCGCATCAATACCGCCGTCTCAGGCACCTGCAACGCGTTCTACGACGGCGGATCCATCAACTTCTACAACGCCGGCGGCGGCTGCGCCAACACGGCCTTCGGAGATGTCGTGTGGCACGAGTACGGCCATCACCTCGTCCAGACCGCCGGCTCCGGCCAGGGCGCGTACGGCGAGGGCTACGGCGACCTGATCGGCGTCATGGTCTCCGACGAGCCGGTGCTGGGCTACGGCTTCCAGAACAACTGCAACGCCGGCATCCGCACCGCCTCCAACTCCCTCCAGTACCCCTGCAACGCCGAGATTCACACCTGCGGTCAGCTCCTGAGCGGGGCCTTCTGGGAGACGCGCAACGAACTGTTGATCACCAACCCGGGCACCTACCGGGACATCATCGCCTCTCTGGCCTGCAACAGCGTGGTCATGCACGGCGGCGGAGACACCTCGATCGACCCGCAGATCACCATCGACGTCCTGACGCTCGATGACAACAACGCCAACATCGGGGATGGCACCCCCCACTACGCCGAGATCGCCCAGGGCTTCGGTGAACACAACCTCGACGCCCCGCCCCTTCAGCTTCTCAATTTCACCTACCCCACCGGCCGCCCGGCGAACATCCATCCCTCCGGCGGGATCGCCTTCAACGTGCAGGTCAGCGGCCTGAGCGCCACACCCCAGCAGAACACCGGCGTGCTCATGGTTGATGCCGAGAACGACGGCACCTACGTCGCTTACCCGATGAGCCAGGCCTCGGCCAACGTCTACCAGGCCAACTTCCCGGCGACCATCTGCGGCAACACCATCCGCTACTACGTGACCGCCAAGACGACGACCAACGTCACGGTGGCCAACCCGACGGGCGCTCCGGGTTCGTACTACTCGGCGATCAGCGCGGCGGGGCTCACCACCGCGTTCACCGACAACTTCCAGACCAACAAGGGCTGGGTCGCGACCGTCAACGGCGCCACGGCCGGCCAGTGGCAGCGCGCGGTTCCCAACGGCGGCGGCGCCCGCGGTGATCCGGCGACCGACTACGACGGCTCGGGCATGTGCTACGTGACCCAGAACGGCGCTGGCGACACCGACGTCGACGGCGGCGCTGTGATTCTGACCAGCCCGACCATGGACGCATCCGGCGGCGAGGCATACCTGTCCTACGCCCGCTGGCTCCACAACAGCTTCGGCGACAACCCCAACACCGACACGATGGTCGTCGAGGTCTCCAACAACAACGGTTCGTCCTGGGTCAACCTCGAGACCGTTGGTCCGGTCAACGAGGCCAACGGCGGCTGGTTCTACAAGACCTTCAAGCTGTCGTCCAAGCTTGCCCTGACCAGCACCATGAAGGTCCGCTTCACAACGTCCGACACCACCACGACCCCGTCCGTGGTTGAGGCCGGCGTCGATGCCGTCAAGCTCGATATCGTCACCGACTGCGGCTCATGCCCCGCGGACTTCGACGGCTCGGGCTTCGTCGATACCGACGATTACGATGCCTTCGTCGAGGCCTTCGAGCTCGGAGATGAGTCCGCGGACTTCGATGACTCCGGCTTTGTCGATACCGACGACTTCGACGCCTTCGTCGAAGCCTTCGAGGCCGGGTGCTGATCATCACGGCCTGACCCTCTGATACACCCTCCGGGGCCGGCACCTGCCGGCCCCGGTTTGTTTTTGGGGCGCTTGATCGCCACAGCACCCCAAAAAGCGAAGACGCCCCGCCGGATGGCGGGGCGCTTTCAAGTGGGAGCGGAGGGATTCGAACCCCCGTAGGCGTAAGCCAACAGATTTACAGTCTGCCCCGTTTGTCCACTCCGGCACGCTCCCAGGGCAACCCACACCCCTTCGCAGGGGTCAGGCGGGAGGGAAATGTACGCGCAGGCCCCGCGCCCGGCAATCCGAACCGGCCCGGGACTCCCAAAACTCCAGGTGAAGGCTGGTACAGGCCACACAGGCCATCCTTTTCACGACGTTGCAGCCACCGAATCGGTTTCTCAGGCACCACCAGCGGACGACGGCTCGGCTCGCCGGGCCTCCAGCAGTTCGGTCACCAGGGCCGCCATCGCCTCGGCGGTCACGATCTCTTCCACGATTACGCTGTCAGCGCCCATCTGCCGGGCCTTGATCGCCTGGCTCAGGAAGCTCGCCCGGGCGGCGATGAACAGGCCCGGGACCAGGGCCCGAGCCATCTGGCACGCCCGCAGGACCGCCATCTCGTCGGGAATCGCGATCACCAGGGCATCGGCCTCCCTGATTCCCGCCGACTCCAGCACCTCGGCATTGGTGACATCCCCGTAGACGATCGAACGGCCCAGGGTCGCCTGCTTCTGGACGGTTCTCGGATTAAGCTCGATCACGGTGATCGGCACGCCCCGCCTCGAGAGCCGATCGGCCAGGCTGCGGCCCACGGGCCCATACCCGGCGATGATGACATGGTGATCCTTGTGCCGATCGATCGCCACCGGATCCACCGCCTGACCGGTGCTTGAAGCGCCCGGATCCTCCGCGCCGGTCTCGGCTTCGGTCGGCGCCGGCTTGACGGTCGCGGGAAACGCGCGCATGACGCTCGCCCGCACCCACGGCGCCAGCCGCACACTCGACGCCTTCATCGCCAGTGCATGGGCGGGTCCGATCAGCAGCGGAGAGACCACCAGCGACACCACGACGATCGCGATCGCCGTAGCCACGCTGGTGGGCTCGAAGAGGCCCGCATCCGCTGCCGACGACACGATCACGAGGCTGAACTCGCCGGCGTTGGCCAGGTACGCCGCCCCAAGCACGGCGACCGAGCCGCTGGCGCCCAGAGCCCAGGCCGTGCCTGCGGTGATCGCCGTCTTGCCGATGACCAGCAGGGATACCCCGAACAGAATCGTGGGCCAGTTGCCCGCGAGGATCGCCGGATCCAGGCGCAGCCCCACGGACGTGAAGAAGATCGCCATCAGCAGGTCCTTCATCGGCGCAAGCTGACCGGCGAGCTGATGACGGAAGGGCGTGAACGACAGCATGAACCCGGCGAGAAAGGCCCCCATCTCGGGGCTGAACCGCAGGGAGCCGAGCACCAGCGCCGCCCCCACCGCAAGGGCCGAAGACGTGACCAGCACCAGTTCCGCGCTGCCGGTCCCTCGCGACCGGTCATCGGAATTGGCGACAAAGTGCAGCAGCTTGGGGATGCCGATGCGCCCCAGGATGATGATGCACGCCATCGCGGTCAGGCGGAGGCCCCACAGCACCACCGGGTGCAGAGACTGGCCCGGCCCCGTCGTCGGGATCCAGGCGCCCGTGTCCCACGCGACGATCAGGGGCAGGGCCGCCATGAGCACGACCGACAGGATGTCCTGGACGATCGAGATTCCCAGGCAGAGCTGGCCGTGAGGTTGGCGAAGCTCCCGGCGCTGCTGGAGGATCCGCAGCAGCACGGCGGTCGATGACATCGAGAAGGCCATGGCGATCACAAGCCCCTGCGGCGCCGATGGACCCAGCAGGACCACCAACGGCCATGAAAAAAGCACGACCAGGAGCGTCGAGATCAGCCCCACCGCCAGGATCGACATCATCCCGCGCTTGAGGCTCGCGGTCTCGAGCATGAGCCCGATCGTGAACATCAGCAGGATGATCGCCAGGTGCGAGATCTGCTCGACGGTCTCGACATTGGAGACCAGCCGCAGGGCGTGCGGCCCCACGATCGCCCCGGCGACCAGGTATCCGGGGATCGTCTCCAGGCGCATGCGCTTGAAGATCGTGGCGATCACTGCCGCGGTGGCGAGGATCACGACAAGGTCAATGAAGAACCGCCCCTCGGCGGCGGGGTTGGAGGCGAGCACAGAAGGAATCACGGCTGGCACGGCCTAAGCGTATGGCCGGGATCAACGCCGCCCATGCCCGATCGCGAACCTCACCGCACCTGCGCCAGCAGCATCGTCCGGTCATCCCCCGCCGGGGCTCCGGCACAGAACGTCCTCAGGTCCTCTACCAGCACCGGCATCGGCTGCTTCTGGGCCGTCGCGAGCGCCATCGCCCGGTGCAGCCGGGTCACGCCGTACATCTCGCCCGTCGGGTTGCGCGCCTCGCTGATGCCGTCGGTGTACAGGAGCACCGCATCCCCCGCAGAGAGCTCGACCATCTGCGGTGTGTACTGGGCATCCGCCATGATCCCCAGCGGCAATCCCGCTTGGTCCGAGGGCAGCTCACCGGCATCGCACTCGCAGACGCACTTCCACAACGGCGATGGATGGCCCGCGTTCGCGTACGTCAGCGTGCGCGCGTGCTCGTCGAACACACCGTAGAACGCCGTCACGAACGAGCCCCCGTCGGTCGTGTATCGCGAGGAGAGCTGCCGGTTGATGAACCCCATCACGTGCTCCGGCGGGTGCGGGCCGCCGGGGATCAGGTGCGAGATCGCGTGCGTGATCGCCATCAGCACAGCCGCGGGCGTTCCGTGACCGGAGACATCGGCGATCATGATCCCGTACTTGCCGGCCCCCAGCGGGAAGAAGTCATAGGAATCCCCACCCGCTCGCGACGACGACTCGTAGTGCGATGAGAGCTTGAGCGTGGGGATGAACGGGAATTCCTGGGGCAACAGGGATCGCTGGATGTCGCTGACGACCTTGAGCTCGGCATCGATCGTCTCGTACGCCGCCTGGAGCCGCCGGGAGAGCACCAGGTTGTTGGTCGCCCTCCCGAACAGGTTGCCCGACATCATCCAATCCGGCAGCAACTCGGGATCAAAGGACTCGGGCCGGGCGGAGGCGATCACGACCATGTTCATCGAGATGCCGTTGTCAAAGTGCGGGAGCGCCGCCAGCGAGCGGAACCTGCGCATGTACTCATACGCCGGATCGTCGCGCTCGGCCTGGAAGTCGTTGATGATCACCGGCTCCTCGCCGTAGATCAGCCTGCCGAGGATCCCGCGATCAAAGACCGGAAGCTTCTCGGGGTTCTTCCAAGGGTCGATATCCCCCAGCTCATCGGCCCGCGTGATCTTGTACCAGGGCGCCTGGAGGTTTCGCCGGGAGATCGAGATCGATGTCTCCAGGCCGTTGATCTCCTGGATCTTTTCTCCGTAGACGTTGACGACATCCTGCGGATCGGTGAGCGTGCTGATGTGCCGCATCAGGGCGGTCATCTCCTGGAGACGCTCGCGCCACGGAAGCTGGCGATGCGCGGATCGGGGGACACCGGCTCGACCGGACTCTGCCATCGGCCTGTCACTCCTGCTGGACCAGCCACGCGTGCCGCGCCGGGCTCACGCCTTTGGCGGCGATGGAGCCTGCCCGCCGCCCGGTTCTGGGCCCCGCTTGTCGTACCCCTTCACGACGATCCGCTTGGGCTCTTCGCTTGGACGCAGCCCCTGCTTCTTGAAACGGCGGTTTTCTGCATTGGCCCATTTGTCGGCCAGCTTCCACCACCACAGCGTGAACACCGCGCCGCCGCCCACCAGGATCACGATCACCGCGATCATGATGCCGCGATCCTGAAAGTTCATCGCCAACTCCTCCGCTACAGCTCGACGACCTGCATGTCCGCCGGCCGCTCGATCGCCGATGGCGGCGTCGACACCTCGGTGCCAAAAACACCCAGCTCCGGATGCATCGCCGCCATCTGCCGGCGGATCGCCAAGGCATCGTAAACGGATGCCCGCGTCGCACCGGCCTTCTCGTATTCCCCGCCGATCCCCAGCAAGTGCAGCAGATCCAGGCCGATCTGACCCTCGCCGCGAGCAAACTCAACCACCGGGATCGCCCGGTCGAACGCCTGGAGCCTGTTGCCCGCGTTCTCGAACGTCCCCGACTTTTCCATCCACGTCGCCCCGGGCAGCACGATGTCGGCGCGATCGACCAACTCACCGGCAAGCGTGTCGATGAGCACCAGGAACTTGCCGCCCAGCGCGATCGTCAGGTCGCTGGTCGTCCAGGCGCTGGGGTGGTTGCCGGTCACGATCACGGCGGCGATATCGCTGGCGCCCGTGCCCTGGCCCAATGCCTTGAGGAAATCGGAGTACTCCAGCGGCGCCTGCCCGCCAATTCCCTTGAGCACGCGGCGGACGCCGCGAGCGTTAGGCGCCTTTTCAGCATGGATCTTGAAAGCTCGCGGAGATTTCTCATCGGCTCCGGCGGGCACCACCTTGTCAGCGCCGCGCATCGGCACCGGCCCGACCGCGAGAATCGCCTTCGGATCGATCGCCCGCGCTGCGCTGGCGAGCAGGTACGCATCCTCACACGAGAGCATGGGGCTGACCATGATCCCCAACCGCTTGCCCCCGCCGATCGCCTTCTTCACACCCTCCACGACCAGCTCGTACGCGCGAGAGAAATCGCACTCGGTGGGGACACCGTACTGCTTGCGCATCGGGGTGCGGAGACGCTGGTCGGAATGCACGAACTTCCACCCGTAGCGGACCTCATCGGTGATCCACCACTTGTTGACCTGCATGTTGATCCGCGGCTTGATGCGGTAGATGCGACCCTCGTTGTGGTCGATGCGGATGTTGTCCCCGCTGGCGGTCAGGCCGTCGATCGACGCCGTTTCCTTGAGGAACCACACGCGCTGCTGGAACAGGAAATCCTTGTCCAGGAGGGCGCCCACCGGGCACAGGTCGATCACGTTCCCCGACAGCTCGTTGTTGATCGGCACGCCCGGGAAGATATCGATCTCTTCCTTGTTGCCGCGGCCCATCACCATCAGCTCGCTGGTCCCCGTCACCTCGCGCGTGAAGCGCACGCAGCGGGTGCACATGATGCACCGGTCGCTGTACAGCAGCACGTGCTCCCCCAGGTCCTTCTTGGGCTGCTTGACCTTCTGCTCCTGGAAGCGCGACACACCACGCCCGTACTGGTAGCTGTAGTCCTGCAGGAAGCACTCGCCCGACTGATCGCACACCGGACAGTCCAGCGGGTGGTTGATCAGCAGGTACTCCATGACCGCCTTCTGGTTGGCGATCGCCTTGGGGCTGTCGGAGTACACCACCATCCCAGCGCTGACGGTCTGCTGGCAGCTGGGCACCAGCTTGCCGCCCATGAAGGGCTCGAGCTGGCCGTTCTTGGGGTTGGGGGTCCAGACCTCGCAGAGGCAGATGCGGCAGGAGGCGACGATGGAGAGGCCATCGTGGTAGCAGTACTGGGGAATCTCGATGCCCGCGGCGTTGGCGACCTGGAGGATCGTCTGGCCGGCCGTGAAAGGGCACTTGATGCCGTTGATGGTGATGGAAGGGGCGGTCGGAGTTGTGGAGGCCATGGCGGGCCAAGTGTAGGCCCAGCACGTTCTTTCACCGGGGATCCGCGGCCGCCCTCCGGTAACCGGCGGCTCGCATACCCGGACCTTGCCTGTCGGTCGGATTGTCCGTGTGGATCACCTGTTCCGGTCGCATAACCGTTCCATGGCAATCCCGGGACGCGAGCAAATGGCCGGCCGCTATGGGTGCTGTAGCTTTTCACCAATAGGACCGCGCGGCACGGATCGCGCCATTTGAGGAGACACCCATGAAGACCAGCCATTGCATCGCGATCGCCGCCGCCATCGGCGTTTCCGCCACCGCGGCTTCCGCGACCACCCGCAGTTCGTTCAACGATGCCAACTACACAGGCATCACCGTCACGCACCAGATGGGCCTGACCTACCTCGTGTCGATGGACACTGCCCCGACGCTCACGCTCGGCACCAGCACGTACGCGATCACCGACCTGATCGGCTTCTACGCCCTCTCCAACACCTCCGACTTCACCCCATTCGCGACCCTCAGCCAGATCGGCGACTTCAAGGATGACTCCAGCAACTCCGGCCCCGGCGGCATCCAGGGCTGGAAGTCCAACCCGAACAAGGGCATTACACCCGGCGGCTCGCACACCTTCACCTTCAATGGCCTGGACCAGGCCCATAACGACCAGTGGGGCTTCCACTTCCGGGTCGATGGCGCCCTCCCGGGCGGCGGCAACACCGGTTCCTTCACCCGCTCCGTGCCCGCTCCGGCCTCGCTGGCCCTCACCGGCCTGGCGGGCATTGCGTGCCTTCGTCGCCGCCGCTAACTCGCCCCGCTGACTGCATGATCCAACGACAGCCGCCGGTGTTTACACCGGCGGCTTTTTCGTGTGCAAAGCCTTATCCAGCATAGATTTCCCATCTTCACAACAGGATCGGATCTGCAACTTCGACTCCTGCGGGTGGGCGACAAAAGCGATGAGAAATGCATCAAGACCTAGTGACTCCACTGGGGCGTTGTGCTAGTCTCTCCTCATAGACAGGAGGACGCGGCGTACCGCGTTCGCAACAGGAGGGACGGACAATCATGAGAATTCATTATTTGCTCGCCGCTTCCGCGGCGGTTGCTTGCGTTTCCGTTACGGCTTCGGCTGCCGTTACATTCACCGGCAGCGGCAACAACCCTGAGGCCAATGCAACCGCTTCGGGCAGCGCAACGTTCAGCATCTCGGGCAACATCCTGACGGTGGTGCTGGCAAACACGACGCTGCCGCGTACGGCTGCCCAGGGCAACGCGATGACCGGGGTCACTTTCGACCTCGACTCAGCCTCACCCGTGCTGGGCTTGTCCAGCACGGCGATGACCGCCGGAAGCCTGCTGTGGACGAGCGAACTGAACTCGACGGCGGTCGCGGCTCTGGCCGGCTCGTGGACCAACGTCCTGGGTGGATCTCCCCTTGGCGAGTACGGCGTGGCGACCACCGGCTTCAACGGCCGCTTCAACGGCGGCTCGATCAGCCTGGGCAACGCCTCCCCCAACTACGGCATCGTCGCCCCTGGCACGTTCGACGGAACGAACGTCGTCTTCGGCGGCTCGCAGTTCCCCTTCATCCAGGACTCGATGACGTTCACCTTCACGGGTGTCAGCGGCATCAGCGAATCGCAGATCAGCAACGTCACGCTGCTCTTCGGCACCGATGGCACCGGCATCGTTCAGACTCCGTCTCCGGCCGCCACCTCGCTCATCGGCCTCACCGGGCTGGTCGCCCTGCGTCGCCGGCGCTGAGTCTCCGGTTCTCCAGATGCAAGATCTCAAGCCCCCGCCCATGGCGGGGGTCTTTTCATTGATTCAGCAGGATGTTCGCCGCATCAAGGCCGAGCTGGTCGAGATCGACCAGACCATTGAGCGCTCGCTCGTCAACCCGAAGGCCGCGGCAGCCACGCCAGCCGGCGCGACGGCACCCTGAGCAGCGCTACTGCTCAGGGGCGGGCAGTGAACTTCGTTTCGCCGCGATCGCGATGAACTGCTCGGGGGATAGCTCCTCGGCCCGCATCCCGGCCTCAACACCCGCCGGCCACGGGAAGATGCGCCCAAGGGCCGAACCGATCTGCTTGCGCCGCTGCGCGAACAGGTCGTGACAGATCGAGATCAGCGCGGGAAGATCGGGCGTCAGCGGTTGGGATCTCCGATCGATCCTCACCATCGCGCTCGTGACATCCGGCCGCGGCCAGAAGCACTCCGGCGGAGCGATCGCCACGGTCCGGATGTCCGCCGCCGCCTGGGCGATCACCGACAGCGGGCCGTACTCCTTGGTCCGGGGCTTGGCGATCAGCCGGTCGGCGACTTCGCGTTGGATTGTCACGCACATCCGGACACATTCCGGATGGCTCGCCAGGATCGTGGTGATCACGGGGGTCGCCGCGCCGTACGGCAGATTGGAGACAAGCGTGAACGGCCGCCCGGCGAGCTTCTCCCGGATCAAGGGCGAGAGAGCCCGCTTGGATTCCAGGCAATCATCGTCGGTGAGCGTGAATCGTGAGGCGTGGGGGCCGTTGCCGATGGTGTCGCGCAGCAACCGGGCCAGGCCGCGATCCAGTTCGCAGGCGATCACCTCGCACCCGCGATCGAGCAGTTCCTCGGTCATGGTGCCCGTGCCGGGGCCGATCTCCAGCACCAGTGATCCCGGGGAAGCGCCCGCCGCATCGACGAGCTTGCGGATCAGGTTGTGATCGATGAGGAAGTTCTGTCCAAAGCGATGCTGCGGGGCGAGCCCGCGCTCTTCGAGCATCGTCCGGATCTGGGCGAGTGTCTGCATGTGAAGGTGGCACCAACGGTCATCGTGATCGGCGCCCGACGCCGGACATCGAGGGCACGCTATCTCGCCGTGCGCCGCGAGGCCGGTGTGTGGCCGTTGAGCTCCCCGCGGGCGGCGAAGAGCATCGTATGTTCCGGGTGGCGCTCAAGCCCGAGCGGCTTGCCTTTGAGGCTGCGCAGATCGATCACCGCGCCGAAGGGAAGGAACACCTGCTCGAAGCGGGCGACGTGCGCGCCCCAGTAGATCATGCAGCAGGACATCGGAGCGCCCTTGCCGCCATCCTTGCCATCCACGAGAAACTTCAGGCGGGTGTCGTACAGGAACGCGATGGCATCGGCAACGCCGAAGACATAGTCTTTCCAGTGCTTGGTGTTTGTGGCGACCGGTACGAGGGCAAGCACGTCCGAGCCGTGCTCGTCATGGGCGCGGGCGCACCGGCGGAGCCAGTGTTTGATGGTCGTGCCGCGCTCCCGGTCGGCCCCGTACGGTGGATTGACGTAGATCGTGGGGTAATCCCAACTTCCATGAAGCCCATCCTGCTCCGGGAGACGATACTCGACCTGCGCTCGAACCACCGAGTGCTTGTTGGAGCAGGGATCGAGGGCGATCACCCCGCCCAGAACCTCTCGCACAGCGCGGATGTACTTGGGCGGTGTACACCACGTCTGGCTGATCGACACGATGCTGCGGCCGGCGGTCATGGCTGACGAATCCTCCTCCAATCTTTGCCTGCAAGTTTGACCATATCCTCCCTGAGTTGCTTCAGCGTGCCGCCGGCGGGTGCAATCACGTTGAACCAGTTCTCGACCTCGGACTCGTGCAGTTGAAAGTACCGCTTCAAGGCTTGGTCGGCTTTGACACCAATCTTGACCTTGGTAAACGTGTTTCCGGTCTTCTCGGCTCGGTAACTCGCGAGGAACGCATCCTTGGCGGGCTTGAGCTCCTCGACCGGATTCCGCAGCAGCTTTTCGATGAACTGACTCAGCCCGTAGTCGGTAAGGAACAGGAGCCAGTCGTACGAGTGGGCGAGGACTTTCAGTTCCTTGTTTTGGTTCGCCGCAGTAAACCAGTTGCCGTGGTTACTCACGACACCCACGGTCAGGATGAAGTGCCGGAGTGCATCGGCATCATTGCCGTCGATGACCTGACGAAGGAGCTTGTCGTAGTCGCCGGTGCGGAGTTTGCCACCCCCCGTGTCCAGCACGCCCTGCACCTTGCCGCTCTGGAGCCGAAACTTCTGTAGCGATGAGACGGACCGGGCAACGTACGCACCCTGCTTGGCCTTCTCGATGGTCTGTGGCCCTTTGCGCATCCCTTCCTCAACACCGACGCGTTTGCACTCGAAGATGGCGAACGGTGCCGTTAGCAAATCGGTGAGCGCGACCACGCAACTGTCCGCTGCCATTCCGTGAACGTGCGCGCTCGTGAATCCACCCGCGTGTTCGGCCACGACCGCGGAGTTCCGCATGACATTGCCACGAGTCAGAACCTGCTCATCGCGGACTCTGATGCCGGTGGGCAGGTCGTCTGAGAGCTTCAAGAGCTTTCTGGAAGTCAATGGCAACTGCAAAGGCTTCACCGTCACAGACTTCGAGCCCACGATCGGATGCACGGAGAACTCGACGTTGTGAGTGATTTCCGGATTGGCAAACTCTGGCGCAGGCCGCTCGATGGCCGTCGCATCCCGCAATCCCCAGGCGCAGAGCGTGTAGAAGGTCACGATTTCGACAAGAGTGCCCAAAGCCCGTCCGGATGCCTTCTTCTTGTCCTTGGCGTAGCCAAAGACCTCGGTGACGAGCATATTCTGGAGCTTGTCGACGGACGGATAAGACAACGGCGAACACCTCCGGATCGGACGCCATTGTAGCGGATTCACATCACAACCGCCCGCACCTGGTACACAACATTCGACGATCGGCTCGGCCCTCACCATTCCCCGTTGAGCATCATGCCGATCGCATGGGCAACCCCATCGTCATCGTTGGTCTTTGTCTGGCGCGTGGATGCGGAGATCGCCGCCGGAACGGCGTTGCCCATCGCGATCCCAAGGGCTGCGCCCCTGAGCATCGCCACATCGTTGATCTGGTCCCCGATCGCCGCGATCCGGGTGCGGTCAATGCCCAGCTGCCTCGCGAGCACCTCGATCGCCGCCCACTTGTTGGCGTTGCGATCAAAGACCTCCAGCACGTGCAGCACCTGCCCATCGCCAGCCTTGCTCGCATGCTCGGGCGCCACAACGGCGGGGAAGTGGTAGAGATGCAGCTCATCCTTGAAGGCCTCGATCAGGTCCCGCTCGACCTGCGCCATCTGCCCCGACATGCCGCACGCCCCCAGCCGCACCGTGTGCTCGGGATGGGCATCATCGGAGAGCTCTCTGGCAAACCGAACCTGCACATTCATGCTCTGGAACCACCACCTCGTGACCGGATCCAGCGGATGATCGGCCTCTCCGGTGACGACCAGGTAGTCGTACCCCGCCTCGACCGGATCCTTGAGCACCAGCGCCGGGTACCCGTACGAGTGGATCCGCTGTACGGCGTGTGTGACCAGCCGCTGGTCGAGCTTGAAACGGTGCAGCACCCGGGATGTGACGGGGCATGCGATGATCGATCCGCCGGCGACCACCACCGGGTCGGTCTGGCCGATCGCATCCAGGTATTGCCGGCACTCCACCAGCCCGCGGCCGGTGCAGACGATGACCTTGGCCCCGGCCTCGCGCGCCGTCCGGATCGCCAGGGCGTTGGCCTGAGTCACCTGCGATGACGAGTTGAGCAGCGTGCCATCGAGGTCAATGGCGATCAGGTCGTAACGGCGCGGAGGCATGCACAAGGGTAGACGGAGCAGCGCCCGATCGGGTTACTTGCCGGGACCGACGCGGATCGCGTTCTTGCCCTCGCGCTTGCTCTCACAGGCAAGCTCATCGGCCCGGCGGACCAATTCATCGGCGGTCGTTCCGTCCCACGGGAAGCTCGCCAGCCCGCCGGAGATGGTCAGGACGCCCGGCGCATCGATCCCGAGCTTGGGGAATCGCTGGTCGCAGATCTGCTTCTGGAATCGGTCGGCGAGCTGCGCGACCGATGTGGGCGGAGTGCTGCCGGGGGTGCGCGGTCCGGTAGGCTCGTAGAAGATGACGGCGAACTCATCCCCGCCGATGCGGCAGACGCGATCGGAGGGTCGGATGACGCTCTTGAGCAGCCGGACGGTCTCGATGAGGATCTCATCGGCAGCGCTGTGGCCGTAGCGCTCGTTGAACCGCTTGAAGTCGTCGATGTCGAAGACCAGGAGCGTCAGGGATGAGCGGTTGGCGCGGGCCTGGTCAATCGCCGACCCCAGGAACCTGTCGAAGTACCGGCGATTCCACGCGCCGGTCAGAGGATCGGTGAAGGCTGCGCGGCGGAGCTGGATCTGCTGCTGCTGCACTCGAAGCCATCCGGCCAGCCAACTCGCGTGCGGTTCCAGCACGGACAGCTCGACCCCCGGTGCGATCAGCGCCCCCGCGAACTCGGTTGTCGTGATCGGCACCGGTATCCCCTGCCCCGGCGGATCACCGGGGAGCGGAACCAGCCGCACACCCGTCACCCCCAGCCGCTGCTCGATGACATGCAGGGCGGTGGGGAGCAGATCCTCCCCGCGCAGCAGCGCGGTCACCACCGGGGCATCGCCGAGGGTGTCGCCGGCGGCAGTCCCTTCAACGGGAGGCGCGGCAGCGCCGACACCCGTGCCCCGGATCGCCCGCATCAGCTCCTCGACCGATGCCGAGGGCGTCACAAAGCCGTCGTATGCCGCCACTTCGGCGGGTGTGGGGAGCGTTTTGTCATCGGCGAGCATCAGCAGCACCCGCACATGCGGATCCACCAGGCGCAGACCATCCACCAGCTCATCGGCCGATGTGCCCAGCCCCTCGCTCGCGGCCCGGTCTGACTCAGTCGCCACGATCACCACCGTCGGTAGAGATTCCACGGATCCGTTGACGCCGGCGAGCTCACCGATCGCCTCAAGCGGCCCCTTGGCGCGGATGAGCTCGACCCCGGCCTGTCGGCGCAATTGTACATCCAGGCCGGTCTGGCCGACCAAGATCACTCTCACCACCGCCTCGGCCCGGGCCATCCAATCCCTCCTGGGGGAGGTTCGGGTCGCGAACGTACCAACACTCTTCTCGGTGGAACCCTCCGATGCAAGCAAAACCGCTCGGGGTTTGGGATATCGGTCCTTCAGGGGCGATGATGGCCTGGCGGGTGCGGTGGCTGTTCTGGCGATGACCCGGCATCGCCCAGCAGCATCTGGAGTTCCTCATCGCTGAGCAGGTCGCGTGGAGATCCGCGCCCCGTGCCCGAGATGAACTCGTTCCCGGCATCGTCCGCATCCACCCCTCTGGCTTCGTCCTCCATCGCCCGTGCGGGTTTGACCTCTCTCATCGGAACATCAGACGTCAGTCGCAGTGCCGGCTTGCCGCGTCCGGCCGCCCCCTGGCCGGGGAATGACC
Organism: Phycisphaerales bacterium; assembly: GCA_020847535.1. Classification (GTDB taxonomy): domain Bacteria; phylum Planctomycetota; class Phycisphaerae; order Phycisphaerales; family UBA1924; genus JAEUJB01. The sequence goes on along the minus strand of JADLBU010000093.1, from coordinate 45,735 downwards.
CGCTTCGGCCAGAGCGCGTGGCGCGGCTCGGCGATTCCACCCGGATCCCAGCCCGCAGCCGCGGGGACGCCGTGGGGTCGTGGATCCAGCACGCCGCGGAAGGAACATACATCTCGATGACCTGGTGGCAGTCATCGCTCCCCAGCAGCAGGCCAGGGCGATCCATCAACAAGACCAGCGGCGATGCCGAGGTCGCAACCTTCGAGTTGGGCCGCCCGGCCGCCGCCCGGCAGAGCCACGCGGTCGCCTCGATCGCGTTGTCGCAAAGGATGGTCCGGAAACCCCGCTTCTGCAAAGTCTGGGTCAGCTCAGCATCCGGAGTCGAGCCGCGCGGATGCCAGAGGATGCACAGCGCACCATGCCCCCCGCCGGACGCGCCCCAATCGCCATCGCGAGCCTCATGCCCACGCGCGTAAATGGGCGCCCCATGATGTGGCGCGAATCCCTCCATGCATCAATTGTACCGATTCCCGGAGCCTCGTGGTTCTCCGGATCGCGGAGGATTCGCGGTTCAGCGGTTCTCCGCTCCCGGCCCCCGGATCAGCATGAACCCCTGAAGGACGATCCGGTCCTGGATCGCGCCGCGTTCTCCCGGCTCGACGGACACTCGCAGAACCGCATCGCCGCTCGCCGGTCCCGATGCGGGCTCAATCCGGGCCACCACATCGTGGCGAGCATGCGCACTGTCCAGCCGCCCCGACCACAGCTTCTGCGTCGTTCCATCTGCTCCCACCAGGTCGATCCCCACCATGCAGTCTCCCCACACCCTGGCCTCCGGTGGGAGCACGACCGCCCCGGTCAATCCGGCGACATCCCGGGGGATCCGCCACTCCACGACCATCGCCCCCGGTATGACCACATCCGCAAGCCCAAGCGGAGCCCGATCGGCCGATCCGACTTCCGGCGGCCTGGTCCATCGCCGGCCCTCGACCGCCTCGAACCGCAGCGCATCAAGCCTGCCCAGAGGAACGAACGCTCCCGCATCCGGTGCAAGGCCGACCAGGATTCCCACGGGAACGTTCGCCGCCGGGCTACCCGTAGCCGCACTTGTACTCGCACCGGGAATCTGTGGATGAAAGTTGGCCTCGCCGGTCGAGCCGATCACAAGATCCCGCGCCCGGACAACCTGCAAATCCCCATCGGCCTCGGCAATCCACAGCACGCACCCGGCAAGGGGCTCGGCGCTGTTGGCGATCTCGATCCGCCGACACCGCGCCATCGGCAGTCGGGTCGCCGCGGATGACGCCTTGGCGCCGGCGGGCTTGCTGATCACGACCTCAGCGCCGATCGATTCGACAAAGCCCTCGATGACATCCCCGTTGGCCAGGATGACGCGATCCTCGGTTGTGGCGGCGACTTCCGCGGGCGCGGGCTGGACCCCGGCATTGGTCGCGCCATCGAGCACTTGGATCCTCAGCAGGTCGTCGAGCTCAAACCGCATCTCCCCGAATATCGAGCTTTGGATCACCAGCGGGGCATCCTCGCCCTCCCCGGCCGCATCCCCGGCCTCGGAAGTCCCGGCGTTGGGCGGCGGCTCCACCGCGGATGTGATCGAACCGATGTAACTCTGCCCATCCACGAGTGTGACTCGCACCCGGGCTGCATCCCCGCCACGGGCGAACCGCTCCCGGCTCTCAGCCCGTCCGGCGCCGGCAGCGCCCGCGATGCGCGGCTCGGAAGGAATCGCCATCAGCGCAAGCACGTTCCGGGCCGGGATCGCCGGCCCCGCGGATTCGACCGCCAGCTCCTCGGGGAGATTCGCCGGCGCTGCGAGCAGCCCAGCCGACGACCAGCCGACGACCCGAACCGGCGTGCGCTCAAAGGCTCGCGTCACGAGCACGCGCGTCGGCGCCACCGCTCGCTCCACGGCCGACGAGATGCGGCTGGTGGGCTGGGCGAGCATCGGTGAGCAGGCCAGCATCAGCACTGCCAGCATCCACGGAACAGGCCGGTATGAATGGGCGGGCGTGTTCATTTCTGGAAGATCGGCAGGTAACGCTTGGGCATCTGAAGGATGATCAAAGACATCGCCGTGCCGTACGTGTCCCCGATGCTGGGATCGTTCCACGTCCCATCGTCGAGCTGGGCTTCGATCAGCTCCTTGCGGATCGCGGGCCACCAGGTCGCCCACTTGTCCCCGCCCGCCAGGTACATCGCCTGCACCGCGTAGTAGTGCCCGTAGAAATAGTGCGCCCGGCTGCTCTCGTTCTTGCCGGGAAACGCCGAATCGCTCACGTACCGCAGCCCGCCGTCGATCGCAGGGTCATCGTAAATCCCGGCGTAGAACAGGCTCGCAACCCCCGCCGCCGACCGCGGCCACAGGCTATCGCCCGCATCGATCTGGTAGCGGAAGCCGCCATCGTTGTTCTGACACCTGCGGATGTACTCGACCGCCTTGTCGATCGTCTCCTTGGGGACATCGAGCCCGGCGTTGCGCGCCGATCGCAGCGCCATCACCTGGCAGATCGTCACCGAGACATCGGCGTCATACGGGATCGGGTTGTATCGCCAGCCGCCCTGTCCGTTCTGGGTCGCCTGGATCAGCCGCACCGCCTTCACCAGCGCGCTGTGAACGCGAGCATTCTGCGCGGTGTCACCGCCGCCGGCGGTCATGCCATAGACCTCGCCCAGGAAAAGCGTTGCGAACCCGTGCCCGTACATGGGTCCGGTCGTGGCATCGGTCGCCACCAGACCGCTCTCAGCGCAGTTGGCGAGGATGTGATCCAGCCCCTTGGAGACGTGCTCCCCATACGGACCGCGCCCGGGCAGGTTGCCATCGGCCATGTACGCCAGGCACGAGAGCGCGGTGATCGCCACGCTGCGGCCGAAGCGATCCCCACCGAACGAGCCATCGGGCGTCTGCTTCTCGGCGAGCTTCGCGAGGCCCTTGGCGATCGCCTGTTCCAGCTCGGGTGTGATCTCACCTTCGATCGCGTTGTTCTGTGCCGATCCGGGAAGTCGCGATTCGTTCTCGACCGCGGGCTGCTTCGGTTGATCCGGCGTTGGCACCGGCTGTGTTGAGAGCTTTGGCGTCGCGGTGTCCTGGGGCTTTGGCGCTTCGGCGGGAGGTGGCACGGCCGGACCCTCGGGCTGGCCCGCGCCCAGCGAACACGCAGCGGCCAACGTCAGCAGCAGGGCGACACCGCCGCTCACATTCCGACGGCGGACAGGGTTCATGGGTTGCCTCCGGCGGGTCGATCCGCCTTGGCCCGGTCCTCGGCAAGCCTGCGGTAATACGCCTCGGTCATTGCCTGGTACATCGCGCTGAACTGATCGCTGAAACCCTGCATGAGTGAAGATCGCACGTGCTCGGGCAAGTTGCCCCACGCCGCGGTGCCCCCCGGAGAGACGTTCCGCAGCGCCCCATCACGCCGCGCGGCGGGGTCGATCACCTGGCCCTGGTTGTCCTGGTTCTGCTGCGATGATTCGGAGGCCTGCTTCTGCTGCTCGCTCTGCTGCTGTTCCTGGTTCTGTTGCTGCTGCTGGTTCTGCGGACGCTTCTTCTGTTGCTGCTGCTGACGCTGCTTCTTGGCATCGCTGATGAGCTTGTCGAGCCGGCGCATCGCCTCTTCCTGCATCCGCTGGGTCGCCAGGCTCGTGTCCTTGCTCTTCTCCAGTCGTCCGGCGACCCGGTCCATCAGCGCGGCCGCCTGAGTCAGGTCATCCCCGGGGTTCTCATCGCGCAGTTGCTTGTCGAGATCGGAGGATTCCACCGCGGGTTCACCGTCGGTGAGTTTCTTGGGCTTCTTCTCCAGTCCCAGCGATTCATCAAGCGAGCCAAGCCCGCCATCGTCCGCCGGAGGTTCCTTCTTCTCATCCTGCGCCGGTTGCGATGGCTTGGCCGGTTCGCTCGCCGGTTGGCAGATCCCCGCCGCGGCGGGCTGCCACAGCACCGCGGCTGCGAACATCGCCTGGAGCGGCATCATTTTCATGGCTCCTGCGCTCCTTGCTCGTTCGGCGGGTTCTGCGGCTGATCCTGATCCCCGTTCTCGGGCTTGGCATCGCCCTCGGGTGGCGGCGGTCCATTCTCGGGATTGTTGAACTTCTCGATCAGCTTCTTGGCCTTGTCGGCGATCTCACGCTGGAACTTCTGCAAGTCGGCAAGCTCATCGTCGGCCGCCTCGGCACCGGCTTCCGACGCCGCTCGCGTGCGATCCCGGGCGATCTCCTGCAAACCGCGGAGGCCCTGGAGCTCCGCGATTTCAGGGATCAGCTTGGGCTTGTTGCCTCCCGCGCCGCCCGCCCCTCCACCGCCGCCATCTTCCTGCGGCTGACCCTCATCGGCGCCCTCTCGGAACGGATCCGAAGACTGGGAGCTTGCGGCCAGCGCCTGCACGAGCGACTTGAGCAGCGTCACGGCGGAGGCCTGGTCGCGCTGCGTTCCCTTGCTCGCGCCACCTCCACGCAGCGCATCGGCGGCTCGCATGAGCAGACCATCGAGCTGGTCGTGGGCATAGCTGAAGATGATCGTGTCCTCGATGTCGGTGTTCTTTTTGCGAAGCTCCTCGAGCGTGGCTCGCAGGGCCTCCTCGCGCTCTCCCAGGGCGCGAGCGGTGGCGCGCTGACGGCGATCCAAGGCCTTACCGACGATCGGCGCGGTCTCGGCGGCGATCACCGATTGCTCCTCGAGCGCAGCGCGATACGCCTCCAGGATCTGGCCGCGCTGGCGGGTCTGGTCGCGCTGCTGGGCCTGCTCATCCAGCTTGCTGGCCAGTTCCTGAGCTTCCCTGAGCCGCGTCAGGCTCGCCTGTTCGTGCTCGCGCGTCTTGTCCGCCGATGCCGTCGGCCGGCGCAGCTCCGAGATCGCCTGCCGCTGGGCATCGCTCGCCACCGAGAGCGGTGAGGCAATCGGACGCGTCTCGCGCGCCCCATCGCGAACCGAATCGGCAAGCCCGAGGGTCGCCGAGTGAAGCGAGATCATCCCGGCATCCAGGCCCTTGGCCGCGGGCTCGGAGCCGGCGCCGGCGAGCGCCTCGATCTCGCTGTTCTGCTGAGCGATCAATGCTTCGATCTGCTGGGCCAGCTCCGCAAGCACGCGCCGCAGCGCTTCATCGCGTTGCCGCTCGGACTGGTCGAACTGCTGAAGCATCTGCTCGAGCGCCTCGGCGGCCTTCTCCTGCAGCTCGTTGGCCGACTGCGTGCGGTTGTCCTTGATGTCCTGCGCAGCGCGACGCTGGCCGGCGGTCGTCTTCTGCTGGCGGGCCTGCTGCGCGGCCTGCTTCATCGCCGCCGCCTGGCCGGGATCGCTTTGCTCGAGCGCCTTGGCCCGTTCTTCCAATGACTCGATCGCCGCCTCGGTGCGCGCCGAGAGCTCCTGCTGGCGCTGGGCGAGCTGCGCCAGCCGCTCGCGCTCCTGCTGGGTGAGCGCATCGGCGGGCTTGCCCGCGGTCGATTGGCCTGCATCCTGTGTCTGCTCGAGCAACTCTCGCTGCTGGCTGGCGAGCCGCTGAACCTCGCGCCGCACCGTCCAGGCATCCTGCCCGCGATCGAGCATCCCGACGACGCGGGTCAGTTCCTCACGCACGTCATCCTGGGCGGTCTTGGCCTGCCGGTCCTCCTCGGCCGGATCCTCGCCGGCGGCGGTCTTGCGGTCGGATCTCTCCAGCGCCTCGGCCGCTTCCTCGGAGGCCTTCGCGGCGGCCTCCAGCGTCTCGCCCGCATCCTTGAGCATCCCGCCCAGGGCCTGGTCCGAAACACCGTTGCGCTCGACCCGTTGCGCCAAACGCTCCAGAAGCTCGGCCGGCGGGGACAGCCGCTGCGTGATCGAGCGCTGCGCCGATTCCTGCTGGCCCGCGGTCAGCTGTGCCGCACGGCGCGTCAGTTCATCCTGGTCCCGATCGAGCCGGATCGCCGAGTCGCGCACCGCCGCGAGCTCGCTGCGGACCTGCTCGGTGAGCTGGGCCTCGGAGATCACGAGCAGCCGCCGCGGCGCGGAACTCACGACCTCGTGCTCAGCGCCATCGTGCAGGAATCCATCCTTGGCAACCGCCGCAAGAACCACCTCATCCCCGGGCTTGACCGAGAGGGTTTCGAGCTTGAGACTCGCCTCGACGCGCGCCTCCAGGCCGCCTGTCGCGCCTGCATCCGAAGCGCTCCACCTCGACAACTCGACCACGCTCCCAGCCGGCGCTGCCGCGCCCAGCGAACCCGACAACCCGCGAACCAGCCGGTGCTCGATCCCCGTCCACGACAGGCCGACATCGTCCCGGCCCTCACCGATAATCCCCACGGTCGCCGTCGGAAGCACACCCTCATCCTGCGCCGGTGTCAACACCGCCGCGCTGGGCGGCTGATCGGCCAGCACCGAGAGCGCCAGCACCACCTCCGACGGGCTGGGGATCCCGAACTCATCTTCCAGGAGCAACGAGATGCGTGCCGATTCCTCCGCCGTGAACGAGAGCGTCCACCGCGAACCCGACGCCACCAGCGATGCATCCGCGGGGGCTTCCCCCGAGAACATCGGTCCTGGCCCGGCGGCGGGCGTTGCCACCGTCTTATTCAGGATCGCATGCACCGTGACGCGAGAGCCCGCGAGCACCGAACCCACCGAGGTGATCGCCGAGCCTTCCGAGATCTCCTGCCGCCCCGAGACAAACGCGCCGACCGCCGACCCCGTGCGCAACGATGCCGCATACGCCGGAAGCTCGACATCCAGCTCCGTTCGCACGATCACCGGGGGCTCCACCAGCCGGATCCTGCCCATCCCCGTCTCATCGTCGGTGCTGATGAACCCGTACTCGACCTCGACGATCGCCGTGGCGAGATCAACCCCCTCGCGCGCTTCGGGCGCCGGCTCGATGAGCCGCTCGACCAGGTCGCCGCTGATCGATCCGTCGATCGAATTGCCCTGCCGGCCCTGGGGCGTCAAGAGTTCCCGTCTCCACTCTCCCGCGCGGCCGTCGACGATCGTCCGGAACTTCACCCACACATCGGGAGTGTAACCGCCGCCATACGTGTGTCTCACCACCGCGCGCACCGGAAGCGAAGATCGCGATGAGTGCGCTGCAATCCCCGTCACATCCGCGAGGTGCGTGCGCCGAGGCCACGCCGCGCCGGTCCATGGAGTCAAGATCCGCTCGATGCCGATGCGCGCCAGGTCAGGACGCCACATCGCAAGCACCAGCCCCGGCAGCACGAGGATCGCCGCAATTCCGACGGCTCGCCACGCCGCCCGTCCCCGCAGAACGTGCGTTGCGGCATTGGATGACCTGAACTTCGTCAGCGCCTCTTCAACCGCTCGCCCCGCTCGCGCTGCATCGGTTCGCCGATCCGCGAGCCGGCTCGCCAGTTCAAGCCCCGAGGCAAGTATCCCCTCGAGCCCTGCCTTCTTGCCCTCGGGCGTCCGCTCCAGCCGCAGAGCCAGCTCCGTCAACGATGGCTTGAACGCAAACACCGGCGACAACTGCCGGCGGATCAACACCCACAGCCCTATCAGGCTCAGGATGAGGAGCGCCAGCCGCAGCATGGCCGGTCCGCGAAGATAGAAATCGATCAGAGCGGCCGACCAGAGGATCGCCCCGGCGATCCCGACGATGACCGCGACCCCTGCCACCAGCAGCAGGAGCCAGGCCCGACGGCGAATCCCCTCAAGTGTCCGGATAATGACACCGACATCACCCGCGCCGCCTTTGGTAGGCGCGGCGGAAGTCGTCACCGGCGTGGAACTCAGCGGCGATCCGTTGGGCATGGCAACGACCCGGTCTCCGGGGTGTTGTATCGGCAGGCCGTCCGCGCCTGGTTACACATCGATTCCAAATCCAGCGCGGCTATACCCACGCAAGACTGTACGCCCCCCGTCCGGGAGAAGATCCGGATGAGGTTATGTGATGATCTGCCATAGCCCGACAAACGCACGAAATCAGCGCGATTCGGGCCTGCGACGACGCCCGGCCGACCAGAAAGCCGCGGCGAGCACCAACGGGACGCCCGGCTCGGGAACCTGCCCCGAACGGGGGTGATCGGTGGGCAGACCCAGCTTCGAACCGGACTCGAACGTCACCGTCGGGGTCAGGCGCGTTCCATGACCGGTGGTCGTCTCCATGCGTCCGCTCTCGCCCTGGTGGTCGAACTCCGATTGCATCCGGTCGGCCGCCTCATCGGGGCCGTCGATCAGGTCATCCACGGCATCGAAGAACCCGCCGCCGCCGCCGGAGGTCATCTTGCCATCGTCATCACCGCCACCATTCCAGACGCCGCCGCCGACGGTACTGCCCTGGTTGCCGTTGCTCCCGACGTCCGCGGTAGCGCCACCCGGCCCGGTGAGCCGACCCTGTTCGTTGTGACCCTTCTTGGGCCCGCCGTTCGAACCGGAATTCCCCGCCGAACCGAAGCTGCCGTGCTGCCCCAGGGCTGTCCCGGCGGTCGCGATCAACACGGCGATCCCGGCGGCGAGCAGCCGGCTGTGCACCGGCCCAGTTCCACTTGTGGTGTGTGCTGTCGTCTTCATGGGTGTCCCTCCGTTACCGCCCATCCACCACGGTTGCCGACTGGAGAATCCTCCAGCCCGTCGAACGGAACATCGGGAAACGCCCCATGGTCCCCACGATCACTTTCACTTCCTCCTGGTCGATCGCCCATTCATCCGGCGATTCGCCCTCTTCCGCCGATCTCTGCCGCTGCATGTATTCGAGCGTGAAGAGCCGCTCGCGCATCGCCCAGTTGCTCAGACGATCGGCGATCTCGTAGCCCTTGTTCGTGAAGATCGCCACCGACCTTGCCAAATCGCGCCCGCACAAGTGCCGCTGTGCGGTCTCGCATCCGAACACGCACCACCAGCCGTAACTCTCCAGGCGGTCCCCGATCAGACCATCGGAGGCATCGATGACAGCGCCGAGCCCGTCGGTGAGTTCTCCGATCGCGTCGGCCGGGGTTCGCATCCCCAGCTCCGTCTCGCAGACGATGATGCCGCCGGCGCATGTGTTGGCGATCCCGCGCCAGGCCGCGTTGCCGAACTCATCGGCCAGCGCCAGGTACATGTCCGAAGATGCGTTATACGCCCGGATCGCATCCGAGGCGTGCGCTTCAGCGCTCCCCGGCTCCTGGGCCGAGAGGCTTCGGGAGGCATTGCCCAGGACGTAGAGAGAGAAGGCCATCGCGGCCCTGGGGACTCGCGCCGTCGGCCGATCCGCCGACAGCCGGTCCACAAGATCCCTGGCGATCGCACGGCCTTCGAGCAGGTGCCCCAGCGTGAAGTACGTGTTGGCGAGGTTGGCGGTCAGGAGCAGCCGCGTGTCGGTCTCGATCGGAGACTCGATCAGCCCGCGGCGCAGAACCTCGAGTTCCTTGGCGTAGCGGCCCAGGCCATCCCAGCCGCCCGATTCCCGCAGCATGGCCTGGGCTCGCTGCTGCGGCGTGTCGGCGATTCCCCACATCTGGCGGGCGGCGGCGATCATGCCGGAAAAATCGCCTTCGCGGTGCGCCGCTCGCGCCCGCTCGTTAAGCTCCGCGTATCCAGCGGCACGCGCAGCGCTGTTCGGATCGTCATCGGCGCCCAGCTCATCCCAGATCGCCTCGGCAACATCCCCGACATGCCAGTCGAGGATCTCGGCGAGCCTGATGAGATAGTCGAGCTTGGGGTTGCCCGAGGGCGGTGACAGTTTGGTCTGGTCCCGTCCAAGCGCTTCGGCAAGTTGTCGGCGGTTGAGGCCCTTGTACGTTCCGGCGAGCCCGAGCAACTGTTCGACCTTGGCGCGGCGTGCGCATTCGGCTTCCATGCCGCATCTCCCTTCCAGGACATCTCCGCCTTCACCGGGCCACAACGACCCGGCGCGTGACGGCGCCTCCGGCACTGCATTCATCGGCGCATCTCTTGCCCAAAGGTGACTCTTTCATGCGCTCCGCCGCGTAGGCATTGCGCGGGTCGACGCCACCTCACTTCCCTGCAAAGAAAAAAGGCCAATCCCGGCCGGTTCTTTCACTTCCGCGTGTAAAAGCCGCGGCTAGCAGGGGGCTGCCGGCTTCCGGTGCCGGTCGGCCCACCTCATTTCCCTCCACCCCCGTCCCGACCACAAGTTGGGCGGGGGTTTCAACCCTGCAACACATCGGACACCCCACCGCAGCAGCAGGCCACTTGCAAGCGGGGCTGTAAAACCCGGCCCGGCCGACCCCTCGCTACCATTCCGCCATGTCCTGCAAAGTGTCATGCTGCGGAGGTCCAGTCATGCCCAGCCAACGCGAGGATCGCGGCGATGCCGACAATCCGCAAGAGTCGGACGTCGAGCGATTCGGCGGGGAAACACGCCCCTGCCCCAAGTGCAACGCCGACATCTACGACGAGGCCGAGTGGTGCCACAAGTGCGGCCACGTCCTCTCGCAGGCCGACCAGAAGACCCCGGGCTGGATCTTCGTCACCGCATCGGTGCTGATCACCGGTTTCCTCTTCTTCCTGCTCTTCCGCTGAACCTGATTCCAGGTAACCTGTCCAACACCTGTCCGCACGGTTGGGGAGCGTCTCGCGGGCGGGGCCGGTGGGAAAGGCCCTGTCCGAACGACTGATGGAGCTTGTCATGAATGTGTCGAGTCCGATCGTCCGTTCCGTCCTGATCGTCCTGGCCGCCGCAGGCCTGTCCGGGGCCGCCGCGGGCATGACGCGGCCCGAATCGCCGGCACAGCCCGCGACCGGATCGGCCGCCGCGCCCGGCATCGACAAGTTCATGAAGATCCGGACGCCCTCGCGGCCCACGATCCTCCCCGACGGCACGCTCTACACCATCGACTGGCCCGACGGCATCAACCAGCTCTATCGCTCCAAGACCGGCAGGGCCGATGCCGCCGCCGGCGGGATGGAGAAGCTCAGCTCCTTCAAGGATGGCATCTCGAACTACTCGGTCTCGCCCGATGGCAAGCGCGTGCTGATGTCCGCCGCCGTCGGAGGCAACGAGAACAACCAGCTCTATCTCCTCGGCCACGATGGCGCGGCGATCCCGCTCACGGAGAACCCCCGCGTCCAGCACGCCCTCAACCACTGGCTGGACGACTCATCGGGCTTCTACTTCACCGCCAACGACGCCAGCCCCAACGACTTCTACATCTACCGCTATGACTTCGCGTCGGACTCGCAGGCCCAGGGCGGCGGACAGAACGCCAAGGGCAAGGCCACCAAGCTCTTCGGCAAGGAGGGCACCTGGGCCGTCGGAGATGCCTCCAAGGACGGCAAGACGCTCATCGTCCAGCAGTACATCAGCTCATCGGACACCAGCGTCTACACCTTTGATGTCGCCAGCGGTGAGCTCAAGGAACAGGCCATCAGCGTCCCCGGCTCGCCCGCCGGAGGCACCAGCGCCGATGAGATCGTCGGCCTGCTCCCCGATGAGACCAAGCTCGTCATGCTCTCGGACATCGCCGACGGCCGCAAACAGCTCTTCGTCAAGGATCTGGCCTCCGGCGCTGTCACCCAGCCCATCACGCGGCTCGCCAAGTTCGAGATCGACAGCGCCGGCATCAGCCACGACCGCGGCATGATGTCGGTCGTCACCAACGAGGATGGCTACGGGGTCCTCTACCTCTTCAAGCTACCCGAGTTCAACGGGATCGCCCTGCCCCCGATCGAGAAGGGCGTCGTCTCGGTCGCCGACATCCGCAACCGCACCATCACCTGGTCGCTCAGCAACTCACGCACCGCCGGCGTCGCCTACAGCTACACCGTCCCCACGGAAGTCAGCGGTTCGGCGAGGGTCGCCTCCAAGCAGATCACCTTCACCGACACCCAGGGGATCGATCTCAAGACCTTCCCCCTGCCGCAGCTGGTCAAGTACAAGAGCTTCGACGGCGTCGAGATCCCCGCGTTCGTCTTCCTCCCCGCGGGCGCCAAGGCGGGCACCCCCATCCCGTTCATCGTGAACTACCACGGCGGCCCCGAGAGCCAGTCGCGGCCGCAGTTCAGCACCACCACGCAGTACCTGGTCGCCCGCGGCTACGGCGTCATGCAGCCCAACGTCCGCGGCTCCTCGGGCTACGGCCGCTCGTTCCTGATGATGGATGACTACAAGAGGCGCTGGGACTCGGTCAAGGACGGCGTCGAGGCCGCCCGCTGGCTCGTCAAGGAGAACTACGCCAAATCCGGGAAGATCGCCACCTACGGCGGCTCCTACGGCGGCTTCATGTCCGTCGCCTGCCTCGTCGAGGATCACCAGTCCGGCAACCCCATCTTCGGCGCCGGCGTCAACGTCGTCGGCATCGTCAACATGAAGACCTTCCTCGAGCAGACCAGCGGCTATCGCCGCAAGCTGCGCGAGGTCGAGTACGGGCCGCTCACAGATCCCGAGTTCCTGGCGAGCATCTCACCGCTCAACAAATTCGACCACATCCGCGTCCCCATGCTGATCGCCCACGGCCTCAACGACCCGCGCGTACCTGTCGGGGAGGCGATGCAGCTCGCGGTCGCCCTCCAGAAGCGCGGTGATGATCCCGAGCTGGTCTTCTGCCCCGATGAGGGCCACGGGTTCGCCAAGCTCGAGAACCGCCTGCTGTTCGTGGACAGGATGGTCAAGTTCCTGGACAAGACCATCAAGGATTGACACCGCGGCAACGCCCAGCGCCCATGAACAAGAACCCCCGGTCGGACCGGGGGTTCTTTCTTTCTTGGCGTCCCCGCGAGCTTGCAGCCTCACTGGTTGGGTCGTTCAGAACTCGGCTCGATCGCCGCATCCGGCGCGGTCTCGGGTTGCACGGGCGTGGTCACGGACTCCGCAGGCAGCGTCATCCCGCGCAACTCCCGCGCCCGCGCCACCAGCTCATCCTCGAGCTGCCGCGAATCCAACGTGCTCTCCAGCATCGGCTTGAGATCAAAGTGCCAACGCACCGTCTTCTCGAACGTGAACGGCAGCGCCATCGCCACCAGGTCGAACGGCGGGATCTCATACAACGGCGCATCAGCGCTGGCCATCGTCCGCAGCGGCTCGTGACCTTCCAGTTCCACGCGAACATCGTACTTGCCGTAGTACGTGAAATCGGCCTCCAGCGGAGTGCGCCCCAGCTCGATGTCGTTCGCGTACACCAGCGCCCCCGGCGGCTCGCTCGTGATCGACAGCTTGCGCTCCAGACACCCCGCGAGCCCAAGCGGCATCAACAGGCACACGAGCACCCCGGCGGGCCTGGAAATCCTCGCTGAAAGAACCGTGAAGCTCCTCATGCCGCCAGTGTAACACCCCCGCGGCACCCGCACAGGCACCAGTTCGACCCTGGAATCGCCGGCCGTGGGCAAGACGAGGAGGAGTCGTGGGGGGAATGGAAGTAATGGGCTTGGACCCCCGGGCGAATTGGTGTATAAACGGGCGATGCGACGACACACATCCTCGTTCGGGGCTGGACTTGCACCGGGGGTTGCACTCCTCATTGCCTGCGCTTCTCAATCAACCGCACAAGTCGTCCGCCTGGGCGGCATGGGCGACAGCCTCACCGATGAGTACGCCGAGGAGACGTACAGCTACGCCAAGAACTGGTTCGAGCAGGTCGAGCAGTATCGCGGGGTCGATGCCGGCCCCACGGCGAGCGAGGCCGGCCAGCCCGGCGGCACCTGGGGAGAGCCGCGCCGGGAGTACTTCAAGTACAACTGGTCCCGTTCGGGCGCGACTACCAATTCGCTGATCTCCGGCGGACAGCACACCGGGCTGGCTTCCCAGTTCACCACCTCCGGCGTCACCCACGCGGTCCTGCTCATCGGCGCCAACGACTTCTCCCCCACCTCCAGCGCCTTCTTCAACATCTACAACGGCTTCTGGTCACAGAACACCATCAACAACTACATCAACGGCCGGCTCGCCAACATGAACACCATCGTCAACACCATCAACGCCTCGGGCATGAAGCTCGCGGTCGCCAACTTCGTGGATTACACGGTCGCCCCCATCACGCGATCGATCTACACCGATGCCAACAAGCGCGAGCGCGTCTCCGCCGTCATCCGCACCGTCAACGAGGGAATCGCCGACATCTGCCGTCAGAAGAAACTTCCCCTGGTCGATGTCAACGGCCTGGGAGTGGCGATCTTCGGCACCAACCTGTCGCTCAGGCCGTTCCTGCACATGGGCGGCCGCAGCATCGACCTCAACGCCAGCGACACCGCGAACAACACCAACAAGCTCGCCGGCTTCGTCGATGACGGCGTCCACCCCCACACCACGCTGCAGGGTGTGTTCGCCAACGTCATAATGACCGGCGCCAACATCGCCTGGAACGCCGGGTACGCCACCTTCTCCGAGGCGGAGATCCTGAGCCACGCCGGCCTCACCTACCTCGGCCCCGATCAGCTCCCCTCACAGCTCGGGGACTACGCCCAGTACATCACCAACTACGCGTGCCTGGCGGATTACGACAAGTCCGGCTTCGTCGACATCGAGGACTACAGCCAGTTCATCCTCGCCTTCGAGGCCGGGGACGATGCCGCGGATTACGACGGCTCGGGCTTCGTGGATTTCGAGGATTTCAACGACTTCGTGCAGGACTTCGAGCTGGGGTGCTGAGAGGATCGCACCGGAACCGCGGCCCCTGGGTGTTACATGATCCCGGGGCGTGTTTCATTGCCCGCGGCCCCTGAATTCACGCTTCCAATCCCCGGCGACTCCCGATACAACATGCTGATGAGTCCCCGCGCTGCACTCGCCACGCTCTCCCTTGCGCTTGCCATCGCGCCGGCGCACGCCCAGGTCGCAAGGCTCGGAGTCATGGGCGACAGCCTCACCGATGAGTACGCCGAGGAGCCCTACAGCTACGCGAGCAACTGGCTCGAACAACTCAAGCACCATCGCGGCGTAGATGTCGGCCTCACCGCAGCCGAGGCCGGCCAGTCCGGCGGCACGTGGGGAGAGCCGCGCCGGAAGTTCTACAAGTACGACTGGGCCAAGATCGGCGCCAGCACGATCGCCGTGCTCGCCGGCGGCCAGGCCTCCGGCCTCGCGGGCCAGTACACAAGCTCCGGCGTCACGCACGGCATCCTCCTGGTCGGCTCCAACGACTTCGCCCCCAACTCCGCCGCCTTCATCAATATCTACAACCACACCTGGACCCAGAGCCAGATCGACAACTACATCGCCAGCCGCATCACCAACATGACCAATATCGTCGACACCGCGACCGCCCCGGGCCTGAAGCTCACGGTCTGCACCTTCCTCGACTACTCGATCGCCCTTTCGGCCCGCAAGCAGTACACCGACCCCATCAAGCGCGAGCGTGTCTCGGCGGTCATCCGCCGCGTCAACGCGGGCATCCACGATCTCTGCCGGGATCGCAAGCTGCCGCTGGTCGATTTCTACGGCGTCTTCAGCGCGGTCTTCGGGACCAACGACAGCATCCACGACTTCCTCTCCATGGGCGGACAGACCATCTCTCTCAACATCTCCGACACGCTCGCCAACACCAACAAGCTCGCCGGCCTCTGCCACGATGGCATTCACCCCCACACAACCCTCCAGGGTGTGTTCGCCAACTACTTCATCACGGCGATGAACATCGCGTGGCACGCCGACATCCCGCTCTTCACCGAGGAAGAAATCCTCGCGCACGCGGGTGTGCCGTATCTCGGAGTAGACCAGCTCCCCGGCCAACTCGGCCCCTGGTCGGACCTGGTTACCAACTACTCGTGCCTGGCCGACTTCGACAAGTCCGGCTTCGTCGATCTCGACGACCACATCGCCTTCATCCACGCCTTCGAGCACGGCAACGATGCCGCCGACTACAACGGCTCGGGTTTCGTCGATGTCACCGACTTCGACGACTTCATCGCCGCCTTCGAACTCGGCTGCTGACAAGCGGCCCCCAACACTCAGCGGTGATTCCAAATGAAAAGACCCCGGCGCCTCCGCCGGGGTCTTTGGGGTTGGTTCTCACCAGTGCCTGACGCCCGATGCCCAGTGCCTTCTACTTATCGGAATCCTTGATCCCCATCCCCTTGCGATCCGGGCTGACGGGGCGCTTGGCGGGGGTGTACGGGCGATTCTTGATCTCATCGAGCATGTGCGTGATCGCCGTATCCAGCTGCGGATCACCGCCATCGACCATCTTCGACGGATCATCCAGCACCTCGATGTCGGGATCGACACCGTGGCCCTCGACCGCCCACGTGCCATCGGTCTCGTAGATGCCGAACGTCGGCACCGTGATCGACCCGCCGTCGATCAGGCCGGGGTTGCCGGAGATGCCAACCAAGCCGCCCCAAGTGCGGGTGCCGATGGTCTTGCCGATCTTGTTGAGCTTGAAGAGCCAGGGGAACATGTCGCCGCCCGAGCCGGCGAGCCCGTTGATGAGCATGCACTTGGGGCCGTTGTGGGCATCGGGCGGCCAGGTCCAGTCCTGACCGTGGCGCCGGGCCCAGTAGCTGACGACCGGGCGGTTGAGAAGCTCGATGAACCGCGTGGGGATCTGCCCGCCGCCGTTCCAGCGCTCATCGATGATGAGGGCCGGCAGGTGCCGCTGGCCGAAGAATTGGCGGAACAGGTCGCTCTGCCCATCGACGCCCGTGTTGGGGACGTAGATGTACCCGACCTTGCCGCCGGACTTCTCCTCGACATACTTGCGGTTGCGCTCGATCCAGGCGCGGTAGCGGAGGGCGCCATCCCCGCCGAGCGTCTTGACCATGACATCGCGCGTGTCCTTGGCCATCGAGGGCGTCTTGCCGATCGTCAGCGTCACCGTCTCATCGGCGCGGTACTGGAAGATCTTCCAGGGATCGACGGCGGTGTCGAGCGGGACGCCGTTGACGGCGAGCAGGAACTCGCCCTCCTTGACATCGACACCCGTCTGCCGCAGCGGGTTGCGTGCATCGGCATCCCACGGTCCGCCCTCGTAGATCTTGGCGATCTTGTAGGCGTTCCCCTCGGGCCCCTTCACGAGTTCGAAGTCGCAACCCAGGACGCCCGTGCCCGCCGATGGCTGGCTTTCGACATCGCCCGGCGCGCCCAGGTACGCGTGCCCGATGTTCAGCTCGCTGATCATCTCCGAGATGATGTAGTTGACATCCTCGCGGGTCGATGCATCGTCAACCATCTTGAGATAGTGGTCCCGGGCGGCGTTCCAGTCGACGCCGTGCATGGTGGGCTCGTAGAAGAAATCGCGCTGCAGGCGCCAGGCATCGTTGACGATCTGCTTCCACTCCTCGCGCGGCTTGAGGCTCACCTGCATGTCGCCGGTGGGAACGGTCGTCGAGGTGCCGCCCCCCGCCGCCGCGCTCATCACCGTCAGCTGCGAGCCACGCATCACCAGGAGCTTCTTGCCATCCGCCGAAAGCTGGAACCCGCCGGCGCCGGCCGTCACGGTCTTCTCTTCGCGGGCATCGTCCTTGGGGTCGAAGATCTTGATCGAGGGCGGCTCCTGCTGCCCGCGAGCGCCGAAACGCGAGTAGATCAGCTTGTTGTCATCGGTCACGACAAGCTGCCCGAACGCGCCGGGAGAGATCGGCAACTGCCACGCGCGGGACTCGAAGCCCTCGGCATCGATCTTGACTTCCTTCTTCTCATCCTTCTTCTCATCCTTCTTGTCATCGGACTTGGAGTCGCCACCACCACCGCCTCCCCCACCGCTCGCCGATGCACTGCGGCGGGCCGACCACGAGCCCTGCTGATCCCCCGCGTTCCAGGATCCCGTGATCTCGCCGTTCTTGAGGCTCCCCGTGAGCGTCACCACGCCGTCGTCTCCGACGGCCATCGACAGCGTGATCACCCCCGAATCCTTGTTGTACGTGCCCGTCACCGCCCCCGAACCCATCGCCGAGGCGACAGAGCCCGTGACCTTGCCATCGTCGTGCAGAGTGAGATTCAGCTTGAACGGGATGCCATCGGGCGGGATCTGACCGCCGGAAGCCCGGCCCTCCCACGTGCCGCTCACACCGTCGTCTGCCGCGGCATCCTTTTTCTCTTCCTTCTTGGCATCGTCCTTCTTTGCCTCATCCTTCGCGGCCTCGTCCTTCTTCTCCCCGTCCTTCTTTTCGCCATCCTTCTTGGCGTCGTCCTTCTTCTCTTCCTTCTTGAGCTCTTCCTCATCGCTCTTGGGGAGCCACGGATACTTCACATCCCCGCGCAGCGGCGCCATGTAAATGTTCCCGGTGCCGGTGTACACGAACGTCGTATCCGAATCGGCGTAGATCGGGTTGTTGATGGTGCGCTGTGAGGCGAAGTACATGAAGTCGCCGGCCCGATCGAACGCCGGGGCCGAGTTGTTGAACATGCCGCTGACGATCTGGGACTTCTCCCCGGTCTTGACGTTGTAGACCCAGATCGCGCTGTTGGGGTTCTCTGCGCTGCTGCGGGTGTAGGCGATCCAGTTGTTGTCCTGCGACCACGAGACATCCGGGATGTTGCCCCACGGGTCCGTATCGACCTTCTTGAGCTCCCCGGACTCGACCGCGATCAGGTGCAGCGTGCCGGAGTTGTCGGAGAAGAGGATGTGCTTGGAGTCCGGTGACCAGACCGGGTTGTAGCGGAAGCCGGGTCCGAGGTTGGTGAGCTTGCGCGGCTCGCGCTTCTCGACGGGCTTTGCTTCCTCGGCCTTTGCCTCTTCCTTGGCCGCCTCCTCCTTCTTGGCATCCTCGGCCTTGGCATCGTCCTTCTTGGCGTCCTTCTTCTCGTCCTTCTTTTCTTCCGGGAGCTTGGCATCGGTGCCGCGGATCCACAACTCGTAGTCACCTGATTCGTCGGAGAAGTACGCGATCCACTTGTTGTCGGGTGACCACGAAGGATCGCGCTCAAACACGCCGTTGGTGTTGGTCAGGTTGCGGGTGATCCCTTCTTTCGCGGGCGCCGACCACAGATCCCCGCGAGCCTCGATCACCACGCGCTTGCCGCTCGAGGAGATCGCCGCACTGGAGATGTTCCGCGCGGCATCGGCCGTCCGCGTCCGCACCTGGGGCTTGTCGCCGGGGATCGTGATCTTCACAACCCGGTCCTGCCGCGCGCCAAGGTCAAAGACATGCAGCTCCGAGCCGAGCTGAAAGATCACCTCGCCCTTGCCATCAGCGCCCGGGCCGATCGAGGGCCAGCGGATGTCATCGCTGGTGTACTTGGTCAACTGCTCACGGGTGCCGTCGGCGACGTTGTAGCTCCAGATGTTCAGCCTGTGCTCCGGCCCCTGGTCAGCCAGGTAGTACACCACATCGCTCTTGCCCCCGGGCACCCACATCGGCAGCGTGTCGGTCCCCTCCCAGTCGGTGATCTTCTTGGCCGACTGGTTGCGAAGGTTGAACACCCACAGGTCGGTCGCCATGCCGCCGCGATATCGCTTCCACGTCCGGTTGTCGGTCGAGTGCGGCGCGTAGCAGAGCCACTGCCCATCGGGGCTGATCGTCCCGAACCCCGCGTACGGGACCGGGAGCTTGTTCGGCAGGCCGCCCTCGGACGGAACCGTGAAGATCTGCGTCTGGCGGGCCAGGCCGGCCATCCCGTTGCCGATGAACACCAGCTTGCCATCGGCCGTCCAATCGCACAGCGTCTCACCGGCGGGGTGGTGGGTCACGCGGCTGGGCGTGCCTCCCCAGGTCGGGATCGTGTACAGATCCCGGTTGCTGTCGTAGTTGCCCATGAAGGCGATCGTCTTGCCATCGGGGCTGAAACGGGGGAACCCCTCGGCCCCGGGAGCCGTTGCTACCGGAACCGCCATTCCGCCATCGCGCGGGGCGATCCAGAGGTTGTTCGCGTACACGAACACGATCTGGGTGGCGCTGATGTCAGGGAACCGCATCATCGCCGCCGACGCCTGGTTCCCATCAGCCCCCTGCCCGAGGGCGGTGGCCTGAATCACCGACACCAAACCCCCGGCGATCCCGGCGATCACCGCTGCCCGATGCGCGTTGCTCAACATGAAAAGCTCCAAATGATGCTCATTCCCGGTCCCGCGTATCCCCACGCGCCCCGGGGCTCCTGGTCGAATCAAGGGCCAACAGCGTACACATTCCGTGGCCCGGCCGCCCGTAGTCCACCTTTCTGGGATCCCCGGCCCCGCTCTTTCCGCCGCCCCGCGATCACTTAGAATCCGCCACCCCGAATCCCACCTCCGCAGGCCCGATTCACCCGCTTGCAGCCCCATCGCCCTCTCCATGTCATCCCACCGCGATCTGCTGATTTCCAGGTTCCAGTCCCGCCAGGCCCGTATCGGGGTCGTGGGCCTGGGATATGTCGGTCTGCCCCTGGTCCGGGCGATGCACGATGCCGGCTTTGCCGTCACAGGCTTTGACATCGACCAGGCAAAGATCGACATGCTCCGCCGAGGCCAGGGCTACCTCAAGCACCTGGGGGATCGCCTGTTTGCCGATCTGGCCGCCTCTCCCCGCTTTGAACCCACCTCCGATCCCCAGCAACTCGCCTCCTGCGATGCCATCGTCCTGTGCGTCCCCACTCCGTTGGGCCCGCACCGGGATCCCGATCTCTCCTACGTCATCAAATCCACCGAGCTGGTCGCCGGTGTCCTCAAGCCCGGCATGCTCATCTCACTGGAATCCACCAGCTACCCCGGCACCACGCGCCAGGTCTGCCTTCCCATCCTCGAAAAGGCCGCCGCAGCGCTCACCTCCCCTTGCCGCAGCGGCGAGGAGTTCTTCCTGGTCTTCAGCCCCGAGCGCGAGGATCCCGGTCGCCAGGGCATCGAGACACGCCAGATCCCTCGACTCATCGGCGGCATCACCCAGGCATGCACGGCAGTCGGCCGGGCGATGTACGCCGCGGCGATCGATCACGTCATGCCCGTCGAGTCCGCCGAGATCGCCGAGTCCGCCAAGCTGCTCGAGAACATCTACCGGGCAGTCAACATCGCGCTGGTCAACGAGCTCAAGACGATCCTGACACCCATGGGCATCGACATCTGGCAGGTCATCAAGGCCGCCTCCACCAAGCCCTTCGGCTTCCAACCCTTCTACCCCGGGCCGGGCCTTGGCGGCCACTGCATCCCGATCGATCCCTATTACCTTGCGTGGAAAGCCCGGGAGATCGGCCGTCCCACGCGCTTCATCGAGCTCGCCGGCGAGATCAACCACGCGATGCCCGCGTACGTAGTCGCACGGACCGCCGAGGCGATCAACGCCGATGGAAAGCCCCTCAAGGGCTCGCGCATCCTCCTTATCGGGATCGCCTACAAGCCCGACATCGATGACATCCGCGAAACACCAGCCGCTGAGATCATCGAGCAGCTCATGGATGCCGGCGCGGAAGTCACCTACCACGACCCGCTGGTCCCCACCTTCCCGCGGATGCGCAAGTACTCGATTACGCTTGTCTCCCAGCCGCTCTCGCCCCAGATGCTCGCCGCGACCGACGCCGTCATCATCGTCACCAACCACAGCACGATCGACTACAAGCTGCTCGCCGATCACGCCCCCCTCATCATCGATACACGGGACGCGATGTCGCGTATCCCCAACGCCACGCCACCCCGAGCCCGGATCGTCAAGGCATGACCACGCCCACCCGCAACTCGATCTTCCACCGCTCGCACGCAATCATCGGAATGGTCCACGTCGATGCACTCCCCGGCGCTCCGGCCTCCGCCCGCGCTGTCCGCGAGATCGCCGCCCGCGCGCTCGCCGAGGCTCGCCTCCTCCACGAAGCCGGTTTCGATGGCCTCATACTCGAGAACATGCACGACAGGCCCTATATCAACGCGCCGCACGGACCGCAGACCACCGCCGCGATGACCGCGATCGCCTGCCGAATCCGGGATGCCATGGATCTGGTCATGGGCATCCAGATCCTCTCCCGCGGAGAGCGCGAAGCCCTCGGGGTCGCCCTTGCCTGCGATGCCCAGTTCATCCGATGCGAGAACTTCGTCTACGCCCACATCGCCGATGAGGGTTTCCTCCCCGATGCCGCCGCCGGCCCGCTCCTCCGCTATCGCCGCGAGATCGTCGCTGAGCACATCAAGGTCTTCTGCGACATCAAGAAGAAGCACGCCTCGCACGCGATCACCACCGACATCACGCTCACCGATGCCGCCCACACCGCCGAGTTCTTCGGGGCCGATGGCCTGATCGTCACCGGCGCCTTCACCGGCTCACCCACCGATCCGGCCGACCTCCAGCAGGTTCGCCAGGCGACGACACTCCCCGTCCTGGTCGGTTCCGGTGTCACCTCCGATCAGGTCCCCGGGCTTTTCCGCCACGCCGATGCCCTCATCGTCGGTTCATCCATCAAGCACGATGGCATCTGGTCCAACCCGATCGACCCCGCCCGTTGCCGCACGCTCATCCAGGCCGCCGATTCCGCTCGCGGCAATACTTCCAGCCGCGCTTGATGCACATCTCGCTCATCCTCTGTTTTCTGGCGATCTACCTCCACGATTCGTTCGGAGGCAGCCTGGGCATCACACCGCTCCCCCCAGCATTCGCCGCAGCCTGCTCCCTCGGCTCGTTCGCCCTGCTTATCACCATCACTCACCTGGCGATCCGCAGGCTGATCGCCCGCATCGATCTCACCGGCTCGTGGCCTGCGATCCGCGCGGCCGAACTCATCGTCCGCCGCTCCCGTCTTCTCGCGGTCATTCTCCATGTCTCCAACATCTGGCTTGTGGGCTGGGCCCAGGCCGTCCGCGCTGTCACCACGGACCTCATCCTCCTCGATGAGCTCATCATCCTCGCCCCGCTCCTGATCTCCTGGGCGATGGGCTGGTATTCGATCGAACCCATCGAGCGCCGCCTCCGCGAGGCCGCCTTGATGCGCGATCTGGACTCCGGCAAACCCATCTACCCCATCATCAGCCGCAGGCAGTTCGTCATCAGCAACATGCGCTACCACGTGCTCCTGATCCTCATCCCCATGTGCCTCCTGCTCGTCTGGGCGGAAACCGTCGAGCGCTTCAGCTCGCGCCTCGGCGGCTACACGGCCCCCATCCAGCTCGCCGGCGTCGTCCTCGTCTTCATCCTCATGCCCCTGGCCCTGCGCATGGTCTGGGACACCACCCCACTGGGCCCCGGACCCCTCCGCGAATCGCTGCTGGCGCTCTGCCGTCGCGCACGGGTGCGCATCGGCAATCTCCTGGTCTGGCGAACCCACGGCCTCATGCTCAACGGCGCTGTCATCGGCCTCATCTGGCCTCTGCGATACATCCTCCTGACTGATGCGCTCCTCGACGCCCTCAGCAAGGATCAGGTCGAGGCGGTCGCCGCCCACGAGGTCGGCCACATCCGTCGCCATCACCTCCCCTGGCTGGGCATCACCATGGTCACCGCGATCTTCGGATCGGGAATGGTACTGACCGCGATCCAGGCCTCCCTCATGGTCGCCGCCGCTGGCGGAGGCTCATCTCCACTCACCGAAGCCCTGCTCGCCTGCGCTTCGCTCGCCATCTCGCTCTTCATCCTCGGCTACGTCAGCCGCCGCTTCGAGTGGCAGGCCGATGCGTTCGCCGTCTGCGCCATCAGCCGACAGATCACTCCCGACGGCGCCATCACCGCGAGCAAGGTCGTCACACCCGAGGCGATCATCGCCATGCAGAGCGCTCTCTCCCTGGTCGCCCAGGCCTCCGGCCTGCCCATCCGCATGTTCACCTGGCGGCACGGCTCCATCTACACCCGTCAGCGCAAACTCGCAGCGCTCGCGGGCCGGTCCATCAACCATCTCCCCATCGATCGCCAGGTTCGATGGCTCAAGGCGGTGGTCGCAGGCGCTGCCGTCGGGATCATCCTCCTGGGTGCTGCCATCTACCTGCTTGTCGATGTGCTCGGCAGGCTGGCGCCCGCCGCGCCCTGATTCCCCGCACCATACCCTCACCCATGCACCAGGCTGTCTTCCTTGACAGGGATGAGACGCTGATCCGCGCCGATTCGCTCCCCCCACCGCCGCCCCCCGCCAACCCGGGTGATGTCGTCGATCCGGAGCAGGTGCAGCTCCTCCCCGGCGTCCAGCTCGCCTGCAAACGCCTCAAGGATGCCGGCTTTCAGCTCATCATCTACAGCAACCAGGGTGGTGTCGCACGCGGCGCCATCGGCCTCCGCACCGTCGAAGCCATCAACGATCGACTTCGCTCTCTTCTGGGCCCGGGCATCCTCGATTCCTGCTACTGGTGCCCCTTCCACCCAAAGGGCAAGGTCGCCCAATGGACCCGCCCGCACGACTGGCAGAAGCCCGGCCCCGGCATGCTCATCTCCGCCGCGAGAGAACTTGATATCGATCTCTCCCGATCCTGGGCGATCGGAGATCGCCAGCGCGACATCGACTCCGCCATCGCCGCCGGCCTCTCTCCCGACCGCTGCCTCCTCATCGGACCCGGGACACCCATCCCCGACATGAACGCCGCCGCCGATCGCATTCTCAATTCCAACCAGCCAGCCACCGCTGCAACGATGCGCATGCGCGCTCTCCAAGGCGCGCCGCTCGCCGATCCGCGCACACGCGCCACTGTGATCGCAACCGCCGGAGCGATCGCCGAACGCACCGGAATCCCCCTGATCGCCGTCCAGGCCGACAACGAATCCCTCACCATCTCGCTCGCCGCCGACCGGCTCGCCGGCCTGGGCTTCCTCGCCGAACTCCGCCGCGCCACCAACACCTGGTACAGCGCCCGCAACAACGGCGATTCTCTCTGGGGCGAACCCGCTCCCGATCAGCGATTCTGACACTCGATGCCTTGATGCCTGGGTGCCTTGATGCCTCTCTTCCCCGAAACCATCCTCGCCCAGGCCTCCGCCCCCGGCTTCTCCCCGCGCGCCATCATCCGAGCCTCAGGCCCCGGCTGCCCCGATCTGCTCGCCGCCGCTCTTGAGCTGCCCATCCCCGGCTCGCGCAGCGCAGCCACATGCAGGCTTCGCTTGAGCGGCGATCGCTTCACTCTCCCAGCTCTGCTCACACGCTTCATCGCCCCCCATTCCTACACCGCTGAAGATGCCTTCGAGCTCTCGCTCCCCGGCAATCCCTTCCTCATCGATCGCCTCATCCAGCAACTCCTGTCCATCCCGCTCAACCACCCCCACCCCCACCCCGCCCGGCTCGCCAACCCCGGTGAATTCAGCGCCCGCGCCTATCTCAACGGCCGACTCACCATCGAGCAGGCCGAAGGGATCGCCAGTCTCATTTCCGCCCGCTCGGCTGCACAACTCGATGCCGCCCAGCGACTCCTCTCCGGCAACACGGGCAACCGCTATCGCCAGTGGGCCGAAGAATTGCTCGCACTGCTCGCACTCGTCGAAGCCGGCATCGATTTCACCGACCAGGAAGATGTGATCGCGATCGATGCCCGGACCCTCGACCACCGGCTCGCACAGCTCCAAGCCCAGATGCACGAGATCACAGGCAACACGCAACCCGCCGCGGCATCCTCCGCACTCCCCACCGTTGCCCTCGTTGGCCCCCCGAACGCCGGCAAGAGCACGCTCTTCAACACGCTCCTGGGCCGCACCCGCGCTGTCGTCTCGGACATACGCGGCACCACCCGCGACGTCCTGCGCGAGAAGCTCGAACTCTCCCGCGATGTCCCCGCCGCGGGCGCTGTCGATCTCCTCGACCTCCCAGGTCTGGATGCCGATGCCATCCGAGAAGGCCCCAGCGCAGCGGCCGCCCAGGATGCCGCCCGCGCGGCGATCCGCGAAGCGGATGTCATCCTTCACTGCGATCCCACCGGCAGGTTTGTGCTCCCCCCAGAAACCCAACCCAGCCCGCGCGCCCGATTCATCCGCGTGCGCACCAAGGCGGACCTTCCTACCCCCACTCCCGACGATCCCCGCTCCCTGTCCGTCTGCGCACTGGATGGCTGGCACATCGGCCCCCTGCGCCGCGCGATCGCCGACGCCGCGACCATCGAGCCGTCGGCCGCAGGGGATGTCCTGGCGATCCCGCGTCATCGCCGCATCGTCCTCGACACGCTCGCCGCGATCACCGCCTGCCGCGACAACCTGAACGCGGATGCACCCGATGCCCGCCTCTCCCAGCCCGAACTGCTCGCCGAATCCCTCCGCCGGGCCTCCGAATCGATGGGTGAGCTCACCGGCAGAATCGCTCCCGATGATGTCCTGGGCCGCATCTTCTCGACCTTCTGCATCGGTAAGTAGCGATTCGACCGGCTTTATGAAGTACGATCCCCTTGCATCGCCACCCCGAACGTGATGCACTATTGCCAAGCTCACCGCCGGCGATCTCCGATGATGCCCTCACACCGACGCATGTCCGCCATACTCACTCGACCACCCTCTGACCGCGGCCGCGCCGGCTTCACCATCATCGAGCTGCTGGTCGTGATCGCCGTGATCGCCCTGCTCATCAGCATGCTCCTGCCCGCCCTCGGCCAGTCACGTAAGGTCGCCAAGGCGACCATCTGCCTCTCCAACGTCCGACAGATGGGCAACGCCCTGGTCCACTACCAGAACGACAACAAGACCTACTACCCCGGTCACCACACTCCCACCAGCGTCCCCATCATCGTCTGGCCCCCGCGCCTGCGCGTGTACATGGATGGCAACCACCAGGTCTTCTGGTGCCCCACGAACGATCCGCACTACAAGTGGGTTCGCCAGAGCCAGAGCAACCAGAAGGCCGAGTTCGGCTACGACCAGAACGAGCGAAGGCTCACCAACAAGTCAGGCTTCAGCTACGGCTACAACGACTGGGGCGTCCAGGAATTCACCAAGCCCCACCTGGGCCTGGGCGGCTGGATCGGCACCAAGGACCACGGCGAGGTCAAGGAATCACAGGTCCAGTTCCCCTCCGAGATGGTCACGATCGTCGACAGCAAGTCCGATCTCAACTGGGACACCGCGATCGATCCGACCGACCATGTCGATGCCGAGTGGCCCAGCCCCCGGCACTTCGGTGGTTCGAACGTCGTCTGGGCCGATGGCCACGGCTCCGTCCACAAGCAGCGCGACCTGATCGAGAACACCCCCCAGGCCAAACGCAAGTGGAACAACGATGGGCTCCCGCATGAGGAGCACTGGGAGTGAGCACCCGCATCAAGCTCGGACTGGCGATCCTGCTCGCGGCGATCGCCGCCGTGCTCGCGTGGCGCACCCTTGGCAAGACCCAGGCCGACTCCCATGTCGATGCCCCCGGCGGCACCCACTGGACCTGCACCCAGCCCACCTGCGGCACGGACTTCACCCTGACCATCGCCGAACTCTCCGACTTCTACAACAAGAACCCCGAGAGCGAGCCCCCCTGCCCGAGATGCGGCAAACCAGGCGCCCGAGCCACCGCCTGCCCCCACTGCGGAAAGACCATCCCCAAGCTCGCCAGGTCCGATCGCCAGGCCCAGACGGCCACGTGCCCCAAATGCGGCAAGCCCATTCAAAGCGCCGCGAGCGGCTCTGGCCGATAAAGATGGCGAACCGGCCGGATGAGTATCCGGCCAACGTGACCCCCACGTGGCCCCAAGGATTGGAATCGGACGGAATTCACCATGCGTCAGCGGATCGCATTCTGGGCACTGCTTTCAACGACGGCGATAGTGCTCGCCGGTTGTGGTTCTACCTCCTATCGCCGACCCCTTGGCGGCATGCCCCCCGTTCCCCCGACTCCCCAGGTCGGCGATCGGGCCCCCATGCTCAGCATCGACGACCTGATGCAGGCCCCCCCAGGCGCCTCCACCATGTGGAGCTCCCTCCGCGGCAAGGTCGTCGTTATCGAGTTCTGGGCAACCTGGTGCGCTCCCTGCATCGCCGCGATGCCGCACATCAACCAGCTCCAGGAACGCTTCGCCGGCCGGCCCGTCGTCTTCATCGCCGTCACCGATGAGGGCCGGGATCCCGTCAAGAAGTTCCTCAACCGCGGACGCATCGACTCCTGGATCGGCCTGGACACCAACCGCTCCATGTTCCTGGCCTATCGCGTCGGCGGCATCCCCCACACCGTCGTCGTCGATGGCAACGGCATCATCCGGGATATCACACAGCCCATGGCCCTCCGCGAGGAGACCATCGAGCAACTCATCCACGAGACCACTCCCGGACGGATCACCGTCAGCCGCCGCTGATCTCAATACGAATTGTGCTTCCGCAGGAACCCCGGCGCACGCGGATCGGTGTTCGCCAGCCAATGCGCTGCCCGTTCCCCCGCCTTGCCATCCCCGTAAGGATGCGTGATCCCCGCGCGATCAAGCACCCGCGCCTTCACGATCGCACCGGCGATCGCATCCACATCGCCATCCGCCGCGTGCAGCACGTTCCCGGGACACTCCCGCCCCGACTGCCGATCCCCGACATTGATCGCCGGCAATCGCAGTGCTGTCGCCTCGATCAGCGCTGATGAGCTGTTCCCCACCAACACTCCCCCCGCCTCCGCAACCCGCTTCAAGAGCCCCACGAACTGCTCACGCGGCAGGTGCGAAAGCAGCCGCTCCCCCGCAAGCGCCCCCTCCAATGCCCGCACGATCCCGCGCCGGCCCGGATCGTGATTCGGGTGCATCCCCAGCGTCCCATCCAGCAGTTCCATCCGCCGCAGCGCCTCGATGATCGCCGATGCCGACCACTCCTCAGCCTCATCGTGCCGGCCGATCGGGTGAAACAGCACCACCGCACGCGGAGATCCCAGCCGCTCATACTCCGCATCCGGCAACGGCGGAATCCCCTCAAGCTCATCGATCGCCGGGGAACCAATCACATGCACCCGCACCTCCGCCTCTCCCATCCGGATCAGCCGCTCGGCCGACTGCCGGCTCGCTGGCAGGTGCAGGTGCGCCAGCTTCGTTATCGCGTGCCGCATCGCCTCATCCGCAACACCCTCCGCCCGGTCCCCGCCATGCAGGTGCGCCACCGCCCACCCGCCGATCGATGCCGATGCCGCCGCCGCAAACGCCTCGATCCGGTCCCCCAGCACCACCACCCAGTCCGGGTTGAGCCCGACAAACGATCGCGTAAACCTCGCGATCCCCCTTCCCATCGATTCGGCATCTTCCGCCCGCCCGATGCGCCCGGCGATCTGCATCGGGATGCTGTCGGCGATCGGAAACGAACGCTTGACGTCGTAGAAGGTCTCCCCCGGCGAGATCAGGTGCGACCCCGCGGCGAGCACCATCAACTCAAGCCCCGGATGCCGCTCCACCGCCCGCATCACGGGCTTGAGCAGCCCGAACTCCGCGCGCGAGCCGGTCACGATGGCGATCCTGCGGGGAGTGGTCGGTTCGGAAGGGGTCACGCGGGGAGCATGCTATCGAGGCCGGGCCGCAAGCGCCATCCCCGGTGGCTCCGGACTGGTTTACACCAAGTACATACTTCCGGAAAGGGCACTTGACAGATATATCGGAGACCGATATATTCGTCACCAGAGGTGCTCCCCATGCTGACCCGCGATTCCCAACGCGAAAACGCCGAGCTCGTCATCCTCTCCCTCCTCGACACCCACGGGCGCATGTACGGATACGGCATCTCCAAGGAGATCGCCGCCCGTTCGGATCGCCAGATCCGCATGACACCAGGCGTCCTCTACCCACTCCTGCGCGAACTCGAAGCTGAAGGGCTCATCTCCGGCACCGTCGAAGAAGTCCGCAGCGATCGCCGCGAGGATGACCAGGCCGCCGACGCCGCCGGTCGCAAGCGCAAGTGGTACAAGCTCACCACCAAGGGTCGCCGCCGGCTCGCCGCCCGCCTCGATGCCCACCGCACCTGGCGACGCGTCATCGACCTCTTCATCGGCAACAGGGCTCCGAGTGACCAGGAGCAGGAGGCCCAGCGATGAGCGCAGCCCTCCGCCTCCGAACTGGGGATGACCCCCACGCTGATCCCGCCTCTTCGCGGGTCGAGCAGGAGGATGCCGCCCGGCTCATCCGCTCATGGCTCGATGCCCTGTGCATGGGCCTGCGCCTCCCCGAGCGGGATCGCCAGCAGGTCCGGGATGAGCTTCATTACCACCTCGAAGAACGCGTACGGGAACTGATGGTCACCGGCGTCGGCGAGGGCCGGGCGGCCGCGCGGGCGATCGGCGAACTCGGAGATGCGGCGGTTCTTGCCAGAAGATTTCACGCGGCGCACACCGCGCCCAGAAGGAGACGCATCATGAACTTCCTGATGGTCGGGATCACATCGGCGGCGGTCTTCGGCGGCGCCATGGTCATGCGTCCGACGGGCGCCGTCATCAACTCCTCGGTCTTCCAGCCCGGAGAAAAAGAAACCGCTTCGCTCGCCAACGTCGTCATCAAGTCTGAAGGGAACCCGGACATCTCCTGGGCCGACCTCTTCACACTCGTCGGCAAATCCGCCGGCAAGCCGGTCGCCGTCCACTGGAGCACCCTCCGGAACCTCGCCGGAGACAACCGCATCGGTGAGGATGCGCGCGTCGAAATCGATTTCTCGGGAGCCGAGAGCCTCGAGCAGATGTTCGAGATGATGAACTCCGAACTCAATCTCACCCCCACCAACAAGGTCGAGTATCGCGGCGATGGCGGACGCCTCGTGATCGCCGACACCTCCTACTTCGATCGCCGCGAGACCAAGCTCGTCACCTACGACCTCACCGACCTCGTCCGCGTTCGCGTCGGGGATGACATCAACAACCACGACTCGACGCAGTCGGCAACTCTGGAGATCTCACAGCTCATCATGCGCCTCGTCGAGCCCGACAACTGGGCCGACAACGGCGGGCTCGCCACCGCCACCCCCTACGGCGCCAAGCTCTTCATCAAGGCCCCCAAGCGCATGCTCGCGCAGGTCGAGTGGGTCCTCAAGGAAATCCAGGGAGCCGGCCAGGCAGGCCGCGCCAACGACGACGTGCAGGGTCGCCACGAAGAAGCCGACCGAAGGCTCACACCCGCCGGATCCAAGCTCTCCGTCACCCTCGATCGCGCCGATCCCAACCAGGTCCGCGAGCTCCTGCGCCTGGTCCTCAATGAGATGCCCGCAACCAAGGAATGCGACTTCCCGCGCTCCTACGAGGTCGATCAGTCCAGCCGCACAGTCGGCGTCACCGCCACCCCTCGGCAGCTCGACCTGGTCAAGCAGCTGGTCGCCTTCGTCGATAGCGATATCCCGGCCCCCGCCGATTCCGAGGTCGGCGTGGACAACTTTCCCCTCGGACACATCGATGCCGAATCGGCCTCCAGGATGGTCCGGCAGGCGGTCCAGACCAGCCCCGCACTGCGCCCCCGCGCCATCCGCATCCTCACCGATTCACGCACCAACAGCCTTGTTATCGAGCTCCCCAAGTCTCTCGAGCCCGAGTTCGTCAAGCTCATCACCCTGCTCGATCGCGACTGGGCAGAGCCCAAGCAGCAGGCCTCGGCAGTCCTGACCGGCTTCCGCAACCGCACCATCCCGATCCTGAACGACATTCCCCTCATCGGCGCCCTCCACACACAATGCCAGCCGACCACCCTGACGATCCGTGCCGAGGGCGGCCGCATCAGGATCACCAACCCTGCCGGGGAGCAGATCGAGGCCGATATGGTCGAGATCTCGCCGGACGCCGGCAGGTAGCCCCCCGTTTCCCCGCTGGACCCGTTTTCAGGGCCGCAGGGGCGGTTTGACTCGCATCGCCAGAGTCGTCACCATACCGCCCATCGGGGTTGCTCCAGAACCACCCCGATGGGCGGTGTGCATTTGATCTGTCCCTACTGCAACGCGAACAACGACAAGGTCATCGACAGCCGCGAATCGGATGCCGCGCGCGTGGTTCGTCGCCGCCGTGAATGCCTTGCCTGCAGCAAGCGTTTCACCACCTACGAACGCGTCGAGCAGACCGCCCGCCTGGTCGTCATCAAGCGCGATGGCAGCCGAGCCCCCTTCCTCCGGGACAACGTCATGCGCGGCATCATGGCCGCCTTCGGAAAACGACCCATCCCCGAGGATGTCAAAGAGCACATCGTCGACCAGATCGAAGAAGAGCTCCACCGCGAATTCGATCGCGAGGTCGAGTCCCGAGTCGTCGGGGAACGCGTCATGCAGAAGCTCAAGGATCTCGATGAGGTCGCCTACATCCGGTTCGCGAGCGAGTACCGCAAGTTCAAGAACGTCGATGACCTCCTCCTGGAGCTCGCCCAGCTCCAGAACCGCGTCAAGGACGTCAAGAACCAGCAGAAGCTCTTCTAACCCGCGAGCCGTACACTCGCCTCAACAAACCCCAACCGCGCCCCGGCCTCCCGATCGCCCTAAAAATACGTGTCCGTGGAACGGTTCTACGAGACCTTTGTTCTTCTTTGGATCCGGCTTTGTACAAAGGGCCACAGGCCCCAACCGGGAGCGTGCAATGAGCGACTATCGCGAATCTAGAGGTGGCTATGGGGATCGCGGAGGTGGTGGCGGTGGAGGTGGCAGGGGTTATGGCGGTGGCGGCGGTGGGGGTGGAGGTCGATACGGCGGTCATGGAGGCCACGGCGGCCACGGTGGTGGTCACGGCGGCTACGGCGATCGCGGAGGTGGGGGGGGGGGCGGGGGTCGCGAGCGCCGCGGTGTGCCGCTCTCGGATCTCGATCCGGCCCTGACCGACATCTCGCGCCGCGTCATCGGCTGCGCCATCGATGTCCATCGCACGCTGGGCCCGGGCTACGACGAATCCGTCTACGCCGAGGCGCTCAAGGGTGAACTCTCCGCCGGCGGCATCAGCTTCACACAGGGCAAGGCCGTCCCCGTGATGTTCAAGGACAAGCAGGTCGGCACGATCGCGACCGATCTCCTCGTCGAGAACCGCTTCGTCGTCGAGCTGCTCGCCAGACCCGGGGACATCGGCTCCTTCGAGCGCTCCGTCGTCCGCGCCCAGCTCAAGGCCGCCGACCTCGAACTCGGCCTCATCATCAACTTCGCCGAGCGCCGACTCAAGGATGGCCTCGTCCGCGTCCTCAACATCGACAAGCTCAACATCGGCAAGGACGATGCCGCAGAAGATGGCGATGAGTACGAGGATGAACCCGGGGACCAGCCCGGCGAACCCGGCGGCGGTCGCACGCACGACTTTGGTGGCTAAGAGATTGTTTCAGAACTTCGTAGCAGAGCGGTAGAACACAGGCAGAATGCCTGTGCCACGAGATGGGGTAGGGTTCTGAAACAGTCTCTAAGAACACACCTCACCACAGAGGCACAGAGAACACAGAGAAATCAAGAGGAATGGACCCTGCACTTCGTGACTCTTTGACTTCGTGCGTTCTGACTTCCCGGCTCGGTCACCTCTTCCCTGTGCCCTCTGTGCCTCTGTGGTGAGTCTTCTGCATTTCGGAAGGAATCTGTTTGAGCCGAGTCGTCATCACAGGAATGGGCTGGATCACCCCGCTGGGCCATGATCTCGATGCCGTCTGGCAGCGGCTGCTCGCCGGTCAGACGGCGATCGGCCCAGTCACGCGCTTCGACGCCTCCACCTTCGTCACCAACTTTGCCGCCGAGGTCAAGGGCTTCCAGCTCTCCCAGTTCCTCCCAGAGACCCACAAGCGCCACGCGAACGCCGGCGTCAGCTCCCAGTTCGCGCTCGCCGCCGCCAGCAGCGCCTGGAAGCAGGCCGGCCTCGACCGCTCCAAGGTCAACCCCCGGCGCATCGGAGTCTACCTCGGCGCGGGTGAAGGCTCCCTCGACTTCGACAACTTCGCCGCCGCCAACATCGCCGGCTTCCGCGAGGGCCAGGAGACCGGGGATGGCGGCGCCTGGGCACGCACCGCCTTCGCGCACATGACCGCCGCACGTGAGATCGAGCAGGAACCCAACCTCTCCATCTCACACGTCGCCGCCGAGTTCAACTGCCGCGGACCCGCCTTCAACTGCATGACCGCCTGCGCAGCCGGCGCCCAGTCCGTCGGCGAGGCCTTCGAGATCATCAAGCGCGGTGATGCCGACCTCATGCTCGCCGGCGGCACCCACAGCATGATCCACCCGCTGGGCATGACCGGCTTCATCCGCCTCACCGCGATGTCCCAGCGCCGCGATAATGCCACCACCGCCGCACGCCCCTTCGACCAGACCCGAGATGGATTCGTCATGGGTGAGGGATCCGGGATCCTCGTCCTCGAATCACTCGATCACGCGCTCGCCCGCGGCGCTACACCGCTCGCCGAGATCGCCGGCTACGGCTCTACCGCCGATGCCTACCGCATCACCGACATCCAGCCCGACGGCAAGGGTGCCCGCGCGGCGATGGTCGAAGCCCTGAAGCAGGCCGGCATCAACCCGCGCGAACCCGGCCCCGATGGCCGACCCGGCATCCACTACATCTCCGCCCACGGCACCGGCACCAAGGAAAACGACAAGATCGAGACGGTCGCCGTCAAGACCGTCTTTGGCACCCTCGCCCCCAAGATCCCCTTCTCCAGCGTCAAGAGCATGCTCGGCCACCTCATCCAGGCCGCCGGCACCGTCGAGCTCATCACCTGCGTCAAGGCGATCCAGACCGGGATCGCCCCCCCCACCATCAACCTCCGCAACCCCGATCCCGACTGCGACCTCGACTACGTCCCCAACGCCCCCCGCGATCTCAACGCCCAGGGCGGCATCCAGGTCTGCATGTCGAACTCCTTCGGCTTCGGCGGTCAGAATGACACGGTGGTTGTGCGGAAATTCGAATAACGACGCCCAACCAAGTGGGCAAATCCGCAAAGGGGGCAAATGCGGCAAACTTCACCTGACGCCCGCGTCTGAAGTTTGCCGTATTTGCCCCCTTTGCTCTATTTGCCCCATTTCTTCCCATCACAAGCCCCCTCACCCCCTAGTACCATCTCCAAAATGCCCAAGCACCTCGCCGTCTTCCCCGGCTCCTTCGACCCGATCACCTTCGGTCATCTCGACGTGATCGCCCGCGGCCGCAAGCTCTTCGATGAGCTCGTGGTCGCCATCGGCCGCAATCCCGGCAAGGACCAGCTCTTCTCCGCCGACGAACGCCTCGACCTGGCGACCCAGCTGGTCGCCGACATGGTCAAGAGCGATCCCAACGATGCACCCGTCACCGTCCGCCCCTTCAGCGGCCTGACCGTCGACTTCGCACGATCGATCAACGCCACCGCGCTCCTCCGCGGCGTCCGCAACCTCTCCGACTTGCAATACGAAGTACAGCAGGCCCTCACCAACCGCGAGGTCGCCGGGCTCGAGACCGCATTCGTGGTCGCCGGCCAGAGCTTCGCCTACACCTCATCCAGCCTCATCCGTCAGATCACGGCGATGGGCCACGACCTCAAGGCCCTCTCGGCGATGTGCCCGCCGCTGGTCGTCGAGGCTCTGCGCCGCAAGAAGGAAGAACGCCACCCCGTCCTCGAACGCCTCCGTACAGCGCGCGACATCAGCGGCGATGACGACAAGGGCTGATCGCCCGCCCAACCCATCTATCGTGGGAACAGCTCCGCCTCGATCGCCTCGACCAGCAGGTGCAGCACCAGCATGTGCAGCTCCTGGATCCGATCGCTCGTCTCCCCCGGCACGATCAGCATGTGATGACACGAGCCGCCGGCCGCGAGCATCCCGCCATCTTTCCCCAGCAGCGCCACCGTCACCAGCTCCGCCCCACGTGCGGTCTCCACCGCACGCAGGATGTTCGGCGAGTTGCCGCTGGTCGACAGCGCGATCAGCACATCCCCCGGCTGCCCAAGCGCCTCAACCGCACGCGAGAAAACGTGCTCAAACCCGTAGTCGTTCCCCACGCAGGTGATGTGGCTGGCATCCGAGATCGCGATCGCCGCCAGCGCCGGACGGTCCTGACGGAACCGCCCCGTCAGCTCCTCGGCGAAGTGCATCGCATCGCACATCGACCCGCCGTTGCCGCACACCAGCACCTTGTTC
This sequence comes from Phycisphaerales bacterium, assembly GCA_020847535.1. Lineage (GTDB taxonomy): Bacteria > Planctomycetota > Phycisphaerae > Phycisphaerales > UBA1924 > JAEUJB01. Next base: position 10,166 of record JADLBU010000093.1, on the reverse strand, counting down.
CCGCTCCGCAGCGCCCGGCAGATCGCCACCGCAATCCCCGCGAACGCCCGCAGGCTCCCGGCATCCGCCGCGATCGCCTGCAGCGCCGATGAGGCGCCCGTCATCCCGCTCCGAAAGATGGCTTCTGGCTCGTGCATGCTCATGTCTGTTTGCGGTCGATGATACGGAAACCCTTGCGTTGCACCGTTCGGCGCCCCCGACTTCAGTCGGGGGCCGGCTCGCCACGGTACGCACAACCATTCCCCACGTCACTTGCCGCTCAGCAGCAGGCCCATATATCACGCATTCACACTATATCGATCGCACATCCATCAACCCCGCGAACACCACAACTCCAGGTCCTCCCCGCTCCGCCGGGAACGTGCCCACCTCCACCGCGAAGCCTCCGCCAGCCGCGGCGCAGCCTTTCCCGCCGCCACCCCCCGCGCCTGCTCATCCGCAAGCATCATCGGCGCCACGTACACGATCGCCTCATCCACCAGCGACTCCGAAACCAGCGATCCCAGTAGCCGCGGCCCCGCCTCCACAAGCACGGTGGAAACCCCATAGCGCTCCGCGAGCGCTCCCAGCGCTGCCCGAAGATCCACCTCGCCATCGCCGCGATCGCCCACCTCGATGACATCCGCGCCCGCCGCCGTGATCCCCGCTCGCCGCCGCCTCCACGACTCTCCCACCTCCGCGATCACCGATTCCGGCGGGGATGCCGTGACCACCGTCACCGGCGCCTCCCCCACCGTCGCCAGCAGTCTGCAACTCGCGGGGGTCATCAGCTTGGAATCGATCACCACCCGCCGCGCCACCCGCCGGAGGCGACGAGCCCCCGATTCCCGCCGCGCAGTCAGCAGCGGATCATCCGCGAGAACCGTCCCGATCCCCGTCAATACCGCATCCACCCGCGCCCGCAGCCGATGCACCCGCCGCCGCGAGGCCTCGCACGAGATCCACTGCGATTCACCCGTCCGAGTCGCGATCCGCCCATCGATCGTCTGTGCCCACTTGGCGATCACCCACGGCAGTCCGCTCCCCAGCTTCTTGATGAACCCCGCGCTCAGCCGCTCCGCGAGTCCATGGCCCTTGAGCTGCTCGACCGCGATCCCCGCCGCTCGCAGCAACTCCGCCCCGCCCGACTTCCCGGGATTTGGATCCCGCACCGCATACACCACCCGCGCAATCCCCGCTTCCATGATCGCCTGTGTGCATGGCGGCTGCTTCCCATGCCCGTTGCACGGCTCGAGCGTCACATACATCACCGCCCCGCGCGGATCCGCTCCGCGAGCCCGGCACGAAGCCAGCGCCTCGCGCTCGGCATGCAGCCCGCCGAACGCCCGGTGATGGCCGATCCCCAGCACTTCCCCACCGCGTGCGATCACGCACGCGACCATCGGATTCGGTTCAACCAAGCCGAACCCCCGCAGCCCCGCACGGGCCGCGATCGACATCATCGCTTCATCAGTCTTTGCATCCGCCAGCGCCATCGATCCAATTGTACGATGCCGATCACACGTCCGGGCCTACGCCAGCCGCACCATCCCCACCCGCTCCGCCTGGTTCACAAACGGCGCAGCATCCACCAGCCATCGCCGCGCATCGGTCGAATACCCTGCCGTCGGCTTGAGCTCGATCCCCGCCAGGTCCGTCGCTCGCCTGCACCAGTACCGATTGAACCGCGCCATCGCCAATTCCCGCAGCAGCTTGGCAACCATCGATGCCAGCGCCACCGGCATGTGCGACCGCTCCGCCTCCACCTGGAAGCACATCCCCAACTCCCGACCTCCCGCATCCACCCAGTACCGGCTCCGCTCGGCATTCTCATCCGCTCGCGAAACCCGGGATCCCGGCATCATCTGCTCGATCCCGGGCCCGTAATACTCCCGCCCCCCCAGCCGATCGCACACGATCTGCACCAGATCCCCCGGAAACTGCCGCGCCAGCCGCTCCACGCTCCGCACGTGCTCCCCGACGGCGAGCATCGTGACATCCGACTTGTTCCGCGTCCGCTCCACGATCCCGTTGAACTCCGACTCGGGGATGATCCTGCACCGCATATCCAGGATCTGGATGCTCGCCGCGCTCAGCGCCTTGTGCAGCAGGTTGATCCCGATCCGCAGCGTCTCGGCCCGGCACGCCTGCGGCATCGCGGTCGCATCCGTCTCATACCAGTGCTCCGCCGCCGAGCACCACCGCACCTGGGGCGCGGCCGGCGCTGGCCCCGGAATCGTCGAGTCCGAGGTCGTCGAGCCGGGAATCGGCTTCGCACCGCCCGGCTGTTCCGCCTCCATTGCCAGCTGGCTCAGCAACCGCAGATCATCCTCAGGCATCCCGCTCGCCGGCCCACCGCCATCCCCCGCGAACCGCCGCGTGCATCCCAGCGCTGCCAAGACGCCCCGCTCCAGGTGCGCCAGCGGATGGATTGCCGTCCCGTCATTGGGCCTCTTCAACACCTTCGAATCCGCGATCGCGATCGGCGCTGATGGCCGCTTGGCCCGCGCTGCACTCGGCGCCTTGCGGGACACGTAAGGATGCAGCAGCTTCCACAGGTTCGGCGATGCATCCGCCCGCTCCCAACCCTCGATCCGCCACACCGTCAGCCCAACGCACATCGGCCCCAGCGTGGGGCCGTACCCGGCTTCATCGATGCCTGCGAGAATCAGGGCCATGGGCTGGAGTTGTACCGCTCGCAAGGCCGGCAGTCATCCACCGGACAGCGATTTCCTCCTCCGGTTTCCGCATCCCAACTGCGCATTCCGCTTCCCGCATGTTACCTTGCGCTCATGCCTGCCCCAACCCGCATAGACCTTCACCTCAGGTGCCGTGTGCGACCGGGTCGCCGCGCCGAATTCTTGGCGTTCCTCCGCGAGGCCATCCCGTTCTATGAATCCCCGGGCGGCATCCAGATCCGGCTCCTGCAGGATGTGTCCGACGACCATCGGTTCATTGAGCTGGTGCTCTACGATGACAACGAGACATACCTTCGCGACCAGGATCGCGTGGCCAACAACTCCGAAATGAAAGCACTCCTAGACCGCTGGCGCGAATTGCTCGCCGAGCCTCCGCTGGTCGAGGTGTACAGGCTGCTCGAGCCGTAACAACCCCACGCAGTGCCGAAAGATGAAAGTGATAAGCCGCAGGAACCTGAAGACCGCGAGTCAAACAAAAAACCCACCAGAAAGCGTGCTTGATGATCCTTGCTTGTTTCCGCCGCCCACTCACCGCCGGCGGCGAGCCGCCACGACCACCGCCGCGCCGGCCAGCACGATGCTCCCCGGCGTCGGCACATGCCCGTCATAGTTCGGCAGATGCACCTCGCCGTTCTGCGTCATCGATCCGACAAACACCGATCCCTCGATCGCCGTCGAGTTCGTCAGGTGAGCACCCGGAGCCAGGATCGCCCCGTTCCACTGGCGATCCAGTGTGATGCCCGTCGCGCCAATGAAGTTCCAGATCGTGCTCGCCCGCACCGCCGCGTTCTGTCGGCTGCCGACGAAGTCGCCCGAGTTGAAGTTCACCGATGCGTCCGTCACGTTCACGACGATTGAAGTCGCGCCGTTGGTCGTCAATTCAAGCTGCTGCACCAGGTTGCTCGTGAGTTGGCTCGCCGTGAGGTTGAACACCGCGATTCCATCCCCGTCGGGAGTCGCGATGAACTTCAGTGGCGCCGGCTGGTTGGTCGGCCCCTGAATCGTGCTGTCGCTCGCCAGCCCGCCCAGGTAGCTCGACAGCGATGTGAGCTGGTTCTGATACCCCGACACCATGCCCGCCACCGCCGGATCCACGATCTCATGCCCACCACCGTTGAAATCAACCGTTCCGGTGCGCGAGCCCGTTCGCCGGTAGTTCCCCGCCTCCATGTGCAGGTTGCCCAGCGTCGTGTTCCCGCCCACCTGCGGCACATCGGCGCCCAGCCACGCGCTATCGGGCGTCAGGTGCGTCCCGAACTGAGCCGCCGACCCCGACAGATTCCCACCCACGAACGCCCGACCCTCGGTGTCCTCCCCCGTCTGAAGGTTGCCCAGGACGATCTGGTTGTACTCGTTCACGATGTGCGCAGAGCCACACCCGCCGACAACATCACCGCGCCGGCCGCGAGGCCATACAAACGAATCGACATCGGATTGCTCCCTCTCTATTCCTCTCCCCCGCCGGGCGACCACAAGCGATGGAAACGCCGCCCGCGGGTCCGGAGAGTGAATCACACATATCCACAATCATCAAGAAAAAAAGTCCCCGAGCACGTGCCCGGGGACCTCATAAGACTTACTGAACGCTGGCAAACACCGCTTGGTTACCGCGGGCGACCCGTTCCCTTGCGCGGCTTGCCACGGAAATGATTCATCCCCGTTCGCGCACCAGCCAGCGGCCTGCCCCCACCCCCACCGGCGCCCAGCGGATGCCCATGGCCGCCGCCGTTGCGATGACCGCCGGATGATCCTCCCGGCGCTCGCGTAGCCTTCGCAGGTCCGCGCGATCCGCGATGACCCGCATGCGGAGCGCCGCCGCCGGGACGCCCGCCCCGACCGCCGCCAGTCCCGCCCGCATGGCCCCCGCGAGCCGGGTGACCGTGCCCCTGCGGATGGCGAGGATGCGAATGGCTGGACTGCCGCCGACCCTCATCCTCCGCCGCGGTTCGCGGCGTGTGCGCCCGCTCCGGAAGATCCTTCACCGGCTCGGCGACCGGCACGCGCTTGCCCGTCAGACGCTCGATGTCACGCAGGAGCCCGCGCTCCTCGCCATCGCACAGCGAGATCGCGATTCCCGTCGCACCCGCCCGGCCCGTTCGGCCGATCCGGTGCACATACGCCTCCGCCTCATCCGGCAGGTCGTAGTTGAAGACGTGGCTGATGTTGTCGATGTCGATCCCGCGAGCGGCCACATCGGTCGCCACCAGGATCCTCGATCGCCCGGCACGGAACCCATCCAGCGCCCGCTGACGCTGGTTCTGGGCCTTGTTCCCGTGGATCGCCGTCGCCGTGATCCCCGCCTCGTTCAGCCGACGAGTCACGACATCCGCCCCGCGCTTGGTCCGCGTGAACACCAGCGCCTTGTGGATCTTCCCATCCGTGATCAGGTGCTCGATCAGCGCCTGCTTGCGCGAACGCTCGATCATGTGCACAAACTGCTCGATCAACGGCGCTGCCGATGCCACCGGAGTCACCGACACACGCACCGGATCCTTCAGGAGCGACTCCGCGAGCCCGACGATCTCACGCGGCATGGTCGCCGAGAACAGCATCGTCTGCCGCGCCTTGGGCAACGCCGCGGCGATCCGGCGGATCGGCACGATGAAGCCCATGTCCAGCATCCGGTCCGCCTCATCCAGCACGAAGATGGAAACCTTCGACAGGTCCACCAGCCGCTGCTGCATCAGGTCGATCAGCCGCCCCGGGGTCGCCACCAGCACATCGACGCCGCGATCCAGCGCCCGCACCTGGTGGAACTGGCTCACACCACCGTAGATTGTCGTGTGCGTAAGCCCCGTGTGCCTGCCGTAGGCCGCGAAGCTGTCCCCGATCTGTCCCGCAAGCTCGCGCGTCGGAGACAGAATCAGCGCCCGCGGCGCACGGTGCCCGCGCTGCGTCTTGTCAACGGCCTGAGTCAGCAGCCGGTGCAGGATCGGCAGCGCAAACGCCGCCGTCTTGCCCGTGCCCGTCTGCGCACAGCCCAAGAGGTCGCGGCCCTCCGCCGCCGGAGGGATCGCCTTGGCCTGGATCGGCGTCGGCGTCTCGTACTTCTCATCCGATAGCGCGCGCAGGATCGGCGCGGCAAGGTTCAGCGCAGAGAACTTGAGTTCCGCAGCGCTCGGACCGCCGGCCGTCCCGATCAGCACACGCGGCGTCGTGGGAGTGTCGGTGAGCGTGGGTGTCACCGGAGTCGTGGGCTTCGTGGCGGTGGCAAGCTTCGGCGTGGTGGTCGCCACCGGCTCGAGATGCGCCTCGAATGAGTTGGAGTTGCTGGTTGAAGGTGAAGGGACAAACGCGTTCGAAACAGGATTCAGATCAGACGACATCAAAACGAAGACTCCTTCGGGCTCTGCCTTCACATGCGCGAGGGCATAGCCGAGGTTGGTTCGGGCATCCTGTCCAATTTGGGTCGGAGAAACTCCGGGCTGGATCAGAGGAGGCCGTACTGGGCTAGAGCGTCCGGAATACCCCTTGACCATTGCGGCAAGGCTCGGACGCTGCCAGCAGATTCCCAGGACGTTCGGCCCAGCCACGAGTCGTAGCGGGCAAAAGTGATACTGAGGCTACCGGCGATTGATGAATCATAGGCACGCCACGATCCTCGTGTTCGCGCCTACCTGCATATCGGCCGCCAGCGGGCAATCTCCCCGCAAACTGCGGGGAGATCGCACCACCACGTTGGTTATCTGGACGTGCGCACCCACAGGCAATCCAGTCACTCGCTGCGTCCTGGGCCAGCAGCAGCAATTCGGCATCCCAATCACCATATCGCCAGGATGACTCTTCGACGCCATCCCGGCCGACAAGTATCTCGGTGCCGTACAGCTTTCGTTCCCGCTCGAAGCCCGGCAGTTCGTAGACATTCGTGCAAGCAGGATCGGAAAACGATCTGATCCAATCTGGAAGGACAGGTGTCCGCCTCACGTCTGCAACACCCCCGTCTTGAACTGCTTCGTGTAATCCCACCCCTGCCCCGCCGCCTCCAGCGCAGCAATCAACTCCCCGCGCGTCTCGTGCGGCTGAATGATCCGATCCACCCACCCCCGCGCCGCCCCGTGCCGGATATCCGCCTGCTCCGTGTACCCCGCGTGGATCCCCGCCAGGATCTGCTTGTGCATCTCCTCATCGATCACCTCCCCGCGACGCTTCCGCGAGGCCTCCTCGATGGTCGCCAGCACACCCGTCGCCTGGTTCGCCCCCATCACCGCGCACTTGGCCCCCGGCCACGCAAAGCTCACGAACTGATCAAACGCCCGACCGCACATCGCGTAATTCCCAGCCCCGTAGCTCCCCCCCAGGATCACCACGATCTTGGGAACCACGCAGTTGCTCATCGCGTTCACCATCTTCGCGCCCGCACGGATGATCCCGCCCTGCTCGCTGTCCCGACCCACCATGAACCCCGTCGTGTCATGCAGGAACACGATCGGGATCTTCCGCTGGTTGCAATCCATGATGAACCGCGCTGCCTTGTCCGCCGAATCGTCGTAGATCACCCCCGGCATGTTCGTGAACTTCGCCGGCCCCGCCTTCCCACCCGGCATCTGCCGGTGCGTGATCTTCTTCTGGTTCGCCACAATCCCGCACGCATGCCCCCCCATGCTCGCATACCCGCACACCAGCGACTGCCCGTAATCTGCCTTGTACTCATCAAAATCCGCCGCCAGCGATTCATGCCCCTGCTCGTTCCTCTCTGCGCGAACATCCACGAAGCAAGCGATCACTTCCTTGACGTCGTACTGCGCACCCGGCTTGTCCGTGAACACCGAGTACACATCCTCCGCCGCCCGAGCCGACTGCCCGGTTCTTACTCCGCGTCCTCGCGTCTGCGTGTCCCTGCGTCCGCCGTACTTCCCCACCAGCCCCCTCAACCGCGCAATGCACGCCTCATCATCCTTCTCCCTGAAATCAATCGTCCCCGAGATCGCCGCGTGCATCCCCGCCCCACCCAGCTCCTCATCACTGACCTCCTGCCCGATCGCCGCCTTCACCAAGGCCGGCCCCGCCAGGTACAACCCGCTCCCCTCCGTCATCAAAAGCGTGTCGCACAGCACAGGCAGATACCCACCACCCGCCACGCAATACCCCATGATCGCCGCGATCTGAGGAATCCCCTCCGCGCTGATCACCGCGTTGTTCCGGAAGATCCTCCCAAAGTCATCCACATCCGGAAACACATCCTCCTGCATCGGAAGGAACACCCCCGCCGAATCCACCAGGTAGATCAACGGCAGCCGCGCCATCTGCGCGATCGTCTGCGCCCGGATAATCTTCTTGCACGTCATCGGAAAGAACGCCCCCGCCTTCACGGTGGCATCGTTCGCGATGATCATCGCTCGCCGGCCCTCCACCACCCCAATCCCCGTCACCACCCCCGCCGCGGGGGCGCCGCCCGCATCCTTGTACATCTCCCACGCCGCCCACACCCCAAGCTCCTGAAAGAACGACTTGGGATCTATCAAACGATCCACCCGCTCACGCGCGGTCAACCGCCCCTTCTCATGCTGCCGCTCGATCGCCTTCGCGCCGCCCCCTTCGCGGATCTTGTCCTCGATCTTCGCGTACTGGGCGGCCGTCTCTCGAAGGCCGGAAGTCGTTGCAGCGCTCATGCACATCTCTCCAGAAGGGGGCCCGAAGCGTAGGAACAAACCCCGACCTCCCCCTCAGGACCCCGGGCCACGCCAGTCCGCCTCCAGACGCCAGACCCCCAGGCCCCTTCGCAGCGCCCCGGGGACCGGTCCATCGCCCGCGCGATCGCGCCCCCTGGACGATGCACCCACCGCAGCACATTGATCTGCGCCGCCGCCTGACCACAATCCCCCCCATGCCCACGCACCAGCCCCGGCTCACAGCCGCCGACGAAGACCGCATCCACGCCGGTATCGACCGATTCGTCGAGCTGGTTCGCGATGTCGCGCGCATCACACCCGGCGATGGCGAGGACACCCCCGAGCTCGCCGACCGCCTCATCGCCTGGTGGGCCAGGAAGCCCGACAACGCCCGCCCCTCCACCGATGAGCTCACCTGGGCCATCGGTTGTGCCATCGGAGATTTCCTCTATCACGTTCTCGAAGTCTGGTGGGAACGCGAGCCAGGCGGCGATCCGCCCGCCTACAGCCTCACCGGCCACAAGCGGATCAAGGGCATCCCCCACGCCATCCGCATCCACCCCGTCGAAGACATCCGTGCTCGCTGGAGCGATGACCCCCGGGAACTCGAAGGCATCGTCACCGACTACCTCGATGATCTCTACGAACGCGAGGAAGTCCGCCGGTTCATCGCCGAAGGCCAAGGCTGATGCGCATCCGCCACCGTCGCAAGGGGCGATCCGGCTCAACACCCGCCGCGATCACCAGTTGACGGCCCATCCCATCCTCGGCGTACATCTCGGCAAAAAACCTGGACACACACCCGCGGACCTCAGGCTTCAGACGCTCGCCCACGCGAGCTCCCCGCCTTCCCGATCACCCGACACAAAGTTTGCCGCCTTTGCCCCATTCGCGGATTTGCCCCATTTGTCTTACGTAGTACTCAAATCCCGCCGCGAAAACCAAACCCCCGCCGCTGTCCACACCACCACCGCGCTGATCCCCAGCACCGCCAGATCCCCCCACAGCCACACCCCGTTCACCAGCGGCCCACGGATCGGCCGGTAGTAGTCCAGCATGCTCAGGAACTTGAAATCCCGCGCTGGCTCCCAGAACGGCCCCAACACGTTGAGCATCAGCGAGCCCACCACGAACACCAGCACCGCCCCCACCGCGCGCATCCTTCGATCACAGATCCCCGCGCACAAGCTCCCCACCGCCGCCACCACCGCGTACAGGAACAGCAGGTTCACCGACACCATCCCCATCCGCCACAGGTCCGGCGTCATCCCCGCCGGCGCAAACGAGTTCCCGATGCGGCTCCCCAAGAGCCCCATCCCGATCACCAGCACCCCGCTCACGAGCGACACGATGCTCTCGCTCAGGAACACCTGCCAGCGCGACACCGGCAGCCCCAGCAGCACATCCATCGTCCCCTTGTCCACCTCACCCGCCGGCACGCGCGTGAACAGCGTGATCCCGTGCGCGAAGATCAGCGCGAAGAACACCGGGTGCGACCACGCCATCGCTGTCGCGGCCTCTCGTCCGCCCGCGCCGATGACATCCGTACCCAGGATCGCGCTGCGGATCGTGCTAATCGTCTCCATCATCTGCGAGCTCGCCCCCCCGGGCGGCTGCATCATCGACCACTTCATCTGCTCGATGTTGCCCTGAAACCGCGGGATCGCGAAGTTCAGCAGCATCGCGATCAGCGCGGTGCATACCCCGAACACGGCCGTCACCCCCCGCGTCTCCATCCACGCCCGCCGAACTAGTGGTCTGAGTCAGAAGTATGCAGACAGAATCTCTTGACAGAAGCGATGATGTCGTCGGCGGACTTGGTCCATTGGAAGGGCGTGGGCGTATCGTTGGCGGCGTCGAGGTATGCGGTGACCGCGTC
>JADLBU010000092.1 GCA_020847535.1 Phycisphaerales bacterium | reverse complement strand
AGCGGTGGATGGTCTTCTCGGCCACGCCGACGACCGCCGCCGCCTTCTTGAAGGTCGGCTCGGTCAGCAGCGCCACGATGGCCTGCTCCTGGTTGGGCTCGAGCGCGGTATACGCCCCCGTGGACATCAGCGGACACCTCCGGACGTGTCACAGACGGGGCTCAGGCTCCGGTCGCGGCCTGGCGCTCCGCCTTCTTGCCCGTAAACGCCTCCCACCGCTGCACGATCACGTCGCAGTAGAGCGGGTCGAGTTCCATGAGGAACCCCCTCCGACCCGCCTGCTCGCACGCCATGAGCGTCGAGCCCGATCCGCCGAACAGGTCCAGCACGTTCTCCCCGGGCCTCGACGAGTACTCGATGGCCCGCTTGGCGAGTTCGACCGGCTTCTCCGTCAAATGGCACATCGCCTGCGGGTTGACCTTCTTGATGGACCACACGTCGGGGACGTTGTTGGGGCCGTAGAACTGGTGCCCAGCACCTTCGCGCCAGCCGTAGAAGCACCACTCGTGGTTGCCCATGAAGTCCTTGCGGGTCAGGACAGGGTGCTCCTTCACCCAGATCACGGCCTGCGAGAAGTACAGCCCGTGCTTTTTGAGGAAGGGCGGGTAGTTCCCGCAGTTGGCGTAGCCGCCCCAGATGTAGAAGCAACCGCCGGGCACGAGCACCCGCGCGATGTTCCCGAACCACGCGTCCAGCAGGCGATCGAACTCCTCGTCGCTCACGAAGTCGTTGGCCAGTGGCCGGTCCTTGGCGCGGAGCTTCTTGTGCGTGGCCTTGCCCTTCTCGGGGTAGCGGTTCAGGTCGGCCGACTGCTGGTCGTGCGAGTCGTGGTCGCCCTTGGCCTTGCTCTTGGCCAGCGCGAAGGACGACAGGCCCGCGACGATGGCGTTGTTCGAGCGCGGCTCGACGCGGACGTTGTACGGAGGATCGGTGTTCGTCAAATGGACATGTGCGCCAGCGAGCAGGCGGTCCAAGTCCTCAACCTTCGACGAGTCGCCGCACAACAGCCTGTGCTGCCCGAGCACCCACAGATCCCCGGGCCTGGTCGTCGCCTCGTCGGGCGGCTCGGGCACGTCGTCCTCGTCCACGAGCCCGACGGTCGTCGGCGGGTTGAGGTAGTTCTGCAGCTCGGCGTCGTCGAAGCCGAGCATGGACAGGTCCACGTCCAGTGCCTTGAGCGCCGCCAGCTCGCTCGACAGCAGGTCCTCGTCCCACTCGGCGATGAGCGCGGTGCGGTTGTCGGCGATCCTGTACGCGCGGGCTTGCTCGGGCGTCAGCTCGCGGGCCACGTGCACGGGCACCTCGCTCATGCCAAGCTTCTGCGCCGCCTTCCAGCGCGTGTGCCCGACGACGATCACGCCGTCCGCATCGACCACGATCGGCTGGCGGAACCCGTACTCGCGGATGGAGTTGGCCACCGCCTCCACCGCGCCGTCGTTGCGGCGGGGATTGTGGTCGTAGGGCTTGATGGACGAGACAGACCTGAGTTCCACGAGCATGAGATACCCTCAGAGTAAAAGGCTACTACATAGTGTAGCACCGACTACGGATAGCAGGTACGGAGAAAACAGCTTTGGCATCCGCCGAGAAGATGACTCTGATGATTGCAATGACTCGATTTGCGGTCATTGGCACTTTCAACCCGGAGAAGGATTAGGGCTCATCGTTCATCTCTGGAAACGGCGAGCGGTCCGCATATCGAACCTCTGACGGTGGCAATGTGTCGGCGACGGGAAGGTGCCAGTGTCTTCGATCGTGCTCATTTGGGTGGAATTTACTTCCACCGCTGGCCGAGTCATCGGAGTCGGCAGAGTCACTGGTTCCGTGAGACGAGTGGGAGGCCGATTCCCGAGTTAGCTCAGAATCCGACTCACCCGGGGAAGTGTCGCTCTCGATGGTCCCTGCTCCGGGCCCCTGATGCGGCGTGCGATCAGACTTAGACCGTACTTTCCACAGCGCGCCTCCCGCCCGCTTAGCCGGTGAGTCGAAGTATCTGTTGTCCACCACCCGGCGGCGGTACAGACGCAGTGTGTTGCCGATCTCTCGGCTGCTCATTGGACGGGCGGGGGAGGCTCCTGTCAATTCCTCCAAGGCCGAGCGCAGGCGTCGGGACTCGACTGAAGGCTCGCCGCCGCCTGAGGGGTACAACTCGGGAATAAGGTCCGCAACGACCATCCCGCGATTGGTCGGGTCCATGATCGACCAGGCGTTGATGACTGCTCGCAGCGACTCGACCGTCTGGTCTACCGAATCGTGCAGCTCGGCGCGGGTATCGAGGGGGTCTGGGAGCCCGGCGTACACCACAGCGGCGCGAACGGTCTGCGACCAACCCTCGAATCCGCCAAAGTTCACAAGCCCTTGGTCCGGCCGCCCCGCGTGCCAGTACGCCCGGAGCACTGTCAACCCAGCGGTGACAAGGCGGCCGCGATTCTCCCGCACGTACGCGAGCAGGTTCTTCCTCTTGAATTCCGATCGGGTCTCCGGGCGTTCTTCGCTTGATTCCAATCGAATGACAACCACCCGCCGCGGCGCATCTGCTTTGAGCACTGTGTTGTTGCCGGACGCGAGAAAGGTTGTCAGCATCGGGAGGTCCGCCATCTGGTTCCCGCCGAGAATGCGGTCGCGCCAGCGGGTACTCGTGAGCGCCCGGTCCAGAGTGGCGCAGCCCAGCGTGCCTTCGAGGTTGTCCAGTAGCACCAACCGATGCGCGGCCATAACCGTGGAGGTGATCGCCTTTCTCAGTTCTTCCTGGTTCTTGGTGTACGAGGTGACCGGCACTGGCTGCCCCGTCGAGATGGATCCGATGACGCTGCACAGCAGGGTTTTCCCCGCCCCCCTGACGTTTGCGTCGAACAGGAACAGCGGAGCCGGTCCCTCGAACCCGTATCGCGCCATGACCGTGAGCAGCGCCGCCAAGAACGCGGACTTGCCAGCCTCGGAGCCGAACGGGAAATCAGACACCAAGTCCAGGATCTCCGTCGCCGCGGCGTTCGCGTCCGCCTTGGTCGGGGCCTCCGGGACGAGAGGGAACTCCATGTGCGGCTCGAAGAGCACGCCGGTCGAGTGGTCGTAACCCTTCGCCTGGCAGACGGTGCCGTCGTGCCGCAGGAACGGCGCGTCGGACAGGCCCGTGAGTTCGCGGACGCCTTTCCAAGACGCCCGGGAGTGCAGCCCTAAGACCGACCACGCCGGAGGGTGGACGAGCTTCAGTCCTTCGTCAGTGAGTCGCTCAAGAACTACGTGCTTGGTGATTATTTCCCGCAGCGTGGGGGGCGCGACATCGACGATGATGGGGTGGCCGCGAGCAAGCCCGGCGCGCTGTCGGACCAGCCGAACAAGCCGCTGGCCGCGCGAGTACAGATCGACCTCGTCCTGAATCGCTTCCTCGATCTCATTGATGACGCGGTGCTCGTCGGTGTCAACACGCACGCGCTTGAGTGGTGCACTGTCGCAATCGCCTCTGCCAGGACCCTCTTCCGAACCCCCGGGGCCCGCGGCGTACCTACTCATGCTCGCGGCGATCGAGAGCACCTCGGTCTCGTCCAGCGGAGGGGAACACCGCTCACAGTTGATCCGAACCAGCGCCGATGCGATGTCCGACTCCCCAAAGCCGTGCCAGCGCAGCCTTCCTGCAAGACTGGCGAGCGTCGCATTGCGTTCGCCTTCGGGGATCGTGGGCTGCGAGCGGAGCATGCCCTTCAACACCTTCGTCAGCTTGCCATGCATCTTCTCCTTGGCCAGCGTGACCAGCCAATCCGGGGCCATGGGCAGTTCGTCGGCACGGAGGGGGAGTTCTCCACTCTCCCATTGGTACATCCTTTTCTGGAAGATCGACGGCCACACGACCAAGTAGCCGCCGTCTGCCCGGATGTCGACCTTTTCGGCGATCCCGCCCGAACTGCACCCCACCCGTGCGCCGACAGGCTGCTTGAAGAGGAAGTGCTTGCCTCCCCGGGGTGTGGTAGCGGTGGGAGCCTTGAGCAGTTCCGCGAGCTTGTCGGGCTGGTCGCGAAGCCACGGATTCTCCGTGCCGTCTACATCAACGACAAGCAGGCCTTCCGTGGCGATGGCGACATTGGCGTTGGGTGTCTGCTCCCACCAGGTGCGGATCTGATCCGGGCCGGTGGTGGCGTCCTTGAATCCGTGTTCGGTCAGGGGCTTCTTGGACTGCGGGATGCATGGGAATACCTTGTACGCCAAACTGGCGTACCTCAGTGCGCTGTCGAGCATTGCTGGTTCCTCTTAACGGGGTGAGCGGGCGGGCTGGCGCGCGCCTCCGCGGTTGCGACATCGCGAGGGCCGCATGTGGTTCCGGGAGCTATGCGGGCTGCCCGTCCGGGTCGTCTTGACACCGCGACGAGCCGGTCTACGAGTGATCCGGGGGAACGGCCTGTCATGAAGCCGCTCGACACGAACGGCATCCGCGCCAAACGCGAGCACGGAGAGGCCGATGAAGACCAACACAACGTTGATGCCCACTTCGTTGCGGGCATCGATCGTTACGGTGCCTTGCTCGCGAGTGATCGAGTACGCGAAGCCCAGGCGAACCGCTGCTTCTCCTGACATGGCCGTCACCGCTGCCAGCGCCAGGTCGAGCACATACTCAACGTCCGCCAAGTCCAAGGAGGGATCGAAAGTGAACTGGTGCACATACGCCGAACTATCTCTAGCGGGTTGCTTCGTCATGGAATGCTCCTGCGATCATCTACGCAAGACCCCGCATCATCTGGCGTCACCTGGTGTAATACTCCAGACCCCGATCGTGGGCGGCCTCGCGGATGCGGGCAACGAAGTCGCGGAGCGTCCGGCGGGGGATGCTCCGTCGCTGAGAGATCCGTGAGACCGAGTGGTGCCGGAGTTCATCCCAGATGGATTGTTGCTCGGGGGTGAGTCTGGCTCGCATGTCCTCGAGGTCGAGGCGGATGTCGAGGTCTTGTTGCGAATCTCGGTGCGCCGCTCCTGAGTCAACGAGATCGTGCGGGAGGGATTCCGCATGTCTGGCATAGCGGCCACGCTTAATCGCCGCGCGGAACCGGAGGATGGAAACCAGCCGGCTCTGAACAACGCGGTTGACGAACGCCTCCGCATTCCCCCTCGCTGGGTTGAAGCCGGGCCATGCCTTGACGAGTTCGATCATGACCTCGCTTACGAGATCATCGCGTTCCCGGCGGGGAACTGCCCCCACAAGAATGGACTTCTTGACCTCTGCAGCGACGACCATCATTGCGAATGCGACATCCTTGTTGCTCATGGACATGTGAGTGCTTTCAGTGCGCAGCGACAGCGCCGCGGCGTGATGCCACGTTGTGGCAGGATCAGTTCAGTTGTTTGCGGGGATTACTTGGCGGAAGCGGCCGAAGCAATGGCCCGATCGGCAACCGGCGTCGCCTCGGCGCTGGGTCAGTTCAGATGACCTGCCTGGCTACGGCCCCGACTCTGTTTGAGGGGCATGATCCACGGAATGATCGCGGGTGTGACGATGGTGACTCACAGACGCCTCTCTGACTGATACATCGCCCGATTGCGATGTGGTCAGAGTGTGGGCGCAAGCACGGTGCATTGTCGTGCACGGCGCTGTGCATATGTGTGCACAAGAGTGCACAGAACCGCCGCTAGGACAGGATGCGGTACCCGCCGTCGGCCTTCCCAGCCATTCGAATTACTGCTGCCCAGTCTGGGTCCTTCCGGAGCTTACTCAGAGAGTTACGGCCACCAGGGTTCTTGTACAGCAGTTCGTTAAGCGACAGCCCATTCTCTCCTGCAGCGAGCAACCTCTCGATAGTCTTGTGCTGGGTCCGAGTGAGGCATGGCTTTTCCTTTCCCCGTACGAAGCACGGTTCCCCGAGGCGACCGAGCACCACCGCCGGGACGGCCGCAGGTGTTGGCACTACTTGGTTGCTGGCCGCATCTTGCTCGGCTTGTGCAGTCGCTGCGCTTGGCCTCCGTGTCGGCAGCAGGCGTCGCCCGGCATCGTTCACCCGCTTCTTGTGCGCGTCAGCCAATCCAGCCACGAGCTTGATGAAGTACTCCTCGGCCGCCGTCAGGTGAAACACGCGAGCCCCAAGCCGAAGTCCGGCCTGTGCGATGAACCGGTCTATCTTTTGAACTTCTCGGTCTGCCCATTCCGGCACAGCCGATAGATCGCCTGCTTCTCCTTCTGTAAGCACCGCCAATAACTCGTCGCACGAACGAGCCGAATCACGAGCGTCCATCATCTCGGCAAGGTTGCTAAAGCAGGTAGCGATGCGGTCTCGGAGATTCTCGATGAGCGGCAGAAGCGGGTGCGGACTAAAGCCGACGTTTGCGTGAGCCTGAGTTTGGACAAGCTCACGCGCCACATTCCAGTAGACGCTCAGCATTTGCCGGAACCGGGCGGGTTCCTTGAACTCGTTTACGTCCGGCGCTGTCGGGTGTCGGCACGCAAGCACCATCATGTTGGCCAAACGCGATACAAAACCGGCAACTTCCGGAGAAGCCGACGCTTGGCAATGGTTCATCGTCTCCGTTATAGCGCGACAGCCTTCTTCCAACGACTCGGGGCGCTTCTCGAGGAGGGGATGTGCCATAATCGCTGCCGCCATCATCATCGCGAAGCGGTCGGACGGCTTTGAGTCGGCCACGGCGGGGGCATTCATCATCGCCTGAAACTTCTCAAGGCCAGGCAAAGAAAGAAGCCGCTGCGTGGCCGCCATGAGGTCGTCCAGCAATCCCTGATACTCCGATGGGGGTACCGCATCGGGATAAGCTCGCCGCGTGCACAGAAGGTCTCGACCAACTGTGCACAGCACAACCAAGTCCCCGATCTGCTGTGCATCGAGAGTTGGGGAATTCAGTGCTGGGAACGCAGAGTTCGGTACCGTTGACCGCAACGCGATTGCGACCCGAGCCTCCTTGATGCGGCCGATCTGTGCGTCGAGCCGTGCCAAATAGTTCCAACGCACGACGAGGCTCGACGTCCACTTCGACTGGTCCTCCGGGCGCGCCAGGTGCATACACGTCCGAACCAATTCCGGAAGTTGCGAGTGGTCGTCCGCAACCGCGACGCCTCGACACGCGGTGAGAATGCCGTCACTGGACTCCTCTAACTGAGGGACACTCCATTTATGGAGCGACCAATACGGCAGGGTCCCATCCGTGACTGGTACACGATTGCCAGTCGAGTCCGGCTCGGAAGGGCTCAAACCGTCCCCCGGGCCGAATGCTTCGACCGCGGCGTCCGCATATCGATCGATAACATGCCGATTGTCCCAAAGAAAGTTCTCATTCTGGTCGGCCTCCTCCATCATCCGCTTCCAACCCAGGATTTCCTCGCGCTCCACGGTTTCCATCCCGCGACCGAAGCTTGAGATCGCATGCGGATTGCGCCGGCAAGCATCCGCTGAGAAGAGAAAGAGAAGCCGGTGCCACTCCAGCGCACCGAGCAGCTTTGCTAAGGACTCATCGAGCGCAGTACTCGACTGTAAAGAAGGCGTCCGCGACACGGTGGCCCTGGCAGAACCAGCGTTCGGAAGCTGACACTCCCACCCGCGAACTCGCCGCGCCCATTCCGCGCGTTGAAGCGTGGCCCGGGCAGGTGGGGGGTCGTAAATCCCAGGGTCGGGGTCGTCGTACACCCCCAACCCCGCCAAGGCTTCGTCAAGCAGGATCTGGCGCTCCAATGGAATGGCAGCGGCCGCATCACTCCGGATCCGGTTCTTCTGGGCCGGATATGCCGAGGCGAAGATCTTGCACAGTGACAATGCGGATGCGACGCTCGTGGCCCGGAAGAACACGTTGTCGGGCTGGGCCCGGTCGTCCTCCGCGTCCGCGACGTACAAATAGGCTGCCATCTGATCTGGCATGACGCCATGGTACCGTGGCTCAGACAGGGATTACTGAGTCAAGCTCATCCACAGTGATCGCTGGGTTTCCCAGTCAAGTGCTCGGGTGATGTGACGTAACTCCCGTTCGGACAAGGTCTCGCGATCGCCTGCCACGGGGGGAAGAAAAAGGATCGCCTCCTGAATGTCCGGAGCCAGGCTCAGCAGGTTCACGATCTGGCTGACCCGAGCCCTGGAAACATGCCCGAGTTCCGCGATCTCGGCGAAGTCGGCGATCTCACCGTGGCGGACCAGATCGTCAAATCGAATGGCCAGCGCCATGAGACGGGAAACTCGCGGTACTCGACCCGAGGGGACCGCTGGCGGCCCGGCATGAATGCCCGCGTGCATGACTCGGGACCCGCACTTGCCGGTCGAGAAGTGAACCTTGAAGTCGAGCGTAATCCCGTCGCTCATGCCGCCTCCTCCTGGTGCCCGCGCTGGCCGATCGAGCGCAGGCCCAGCGGGTGGAACGTGATCGAGACCGAGCCCTTGGTCGCGTCATAATCCACGCGCTGGACCAACATCCGCATCAGTTTGGCCTGCTCCTTCGGAGACAACCGCGACCATACCCCGTCGAACTCCCCGAGAGCGCCATCGACCTCGGCCTTCGTGATCTGGCCCACGTCGGCATCAGCGATCTCACGCCGGAGCGAGGCGGCCCGGTCGTCCGCCGTCTGGACCCGCTGGTGCAGATCGGCCAGACGGGCGGCGGCGTGCCCGTCGGTGGCGGCGTCCCCCGCCGTGCGGCCCAGGTCGGCGTGAAGGCGGGCGAGTTCCCCCTCGACCACGCCCAACTCACGTTCGGCCTCGGCCCGCTGCTGCGTCATCTGCTCGCGGCACTTCGAGAGCGTGAGCGACAACAGCGCGGGGTCCTTGCCGATCCGCTTGATCTGCTCGACCACGAAGCCCTCGATCTGCTCGGCGGGAAGGGACCGACACGGGCATGCGTCCCAGCCCTGCTTCTGCGCCTTGTAGCAGACGTAGTACCTGTAGACGCGGTCCTTGCCCTTGTTGGCGGTGGTGTGCCCCATTGTGAGGCCGCACGGGCCGCAGTGGACGAGCCCCTTGAGCAATGCGCCGTACTTGTTCCGCACAAGCATCCCTCCTGAACGCCCGTTAGAACGCAACAACTCGTGGACTTTCGTCCAGAGAGCCTCATCGACGATGGCGTCGTGCTCACCCGGAAACGTCTCGGTCTTGTACCGCACCTTCCCGCGATAAAGGACGTTGGCGAGGACCTTGAGCACGGCGGGCTTGTCCCACACACGCCCGCCGTACACCGGGCCCTTCCGCGTCTGGACCGCCTTGGTCTTTAGGCCGCGACGGTTCAACTCGCGGCATACATCTAGGAGCGACCGCTTGGCGAGGTACATCTCAAAGATCTCGCGGACCAACTCCGCCCCGGCGACGTTGATCACCAGCTTCTTCGTGACGGGGTCCACGTCGTACCCGAGAACGGAGCGGCCCCCCGACCATTTGCCCTTCCGCCGCGCCGCCGCGATCTTGTCCCGCGTGCGCTCTGAGATGATCTCCCGCTCGAACTGGGCGAACGAGAGCAAGATGTTGAGCGTGAGGCGCCCCATCGATTGCGTGGTATTGAACTGCTGCGTGACAGATACGAACGAAATCTTCTTGCGCTCGAACAACTCCATCATCCGGGCGAAGTCGATCAGCGAGCGGCTGAGCCGGTCCACCTTGTAGACCACCACGCAGTCCACCTTGCCCACCTCGATGTCCGACATCAAGCGGCCGAGCGCAGGACGGTCCATGTTCCCGCCCGTGAACCCGCCGTCGTCGTAGCGATCGGGAACGCAAAGCCACCCCTCGGCCTTCTGGCTGGCGATGTACGCCTCAGCACTCTCCCGCTGCGCGTCGAGCGAGTTGAACTCCTGCTCGAGTCCGTCCTGCGTGCTCTTGCGGGTGTAGATGGCGCACCGCACCCTTCCGTTTGGCTTTGGCTCCGTTCGCTTGCTCATTCGCCCTTCTCCGATTTCTTCTTGCCGCGTGCGGACGGCAGCCCGAAGAAGCTGACCCCGTTCCAGTGCGCCCCGGTCACCTTCTGGGCGATGGCCGTGAGCGAGCGGTAGACATCGCCCTCGTACTCAAACCCGCGCGGCAGCACTCGCGCGACGATTACCCGCCCTTTGTATTCGCGGCGGATGACGCTGCCCGGTTTGGGGAACGCAGCAGCGCGTCCGCCGTCGAATGCCGCCGTGATCACCGTGCCCGTCTCCGCGACCGGCGCTTTTGGGGCGCTCAGCCGGATTTCGGCGTCGTCGGCCAGTTCGACCGCCCGACGGCGTGCCCGTTCCGAGAGGCCGCCTTCGCGGAGCGCCTGCATCCGCCAGATGATCCGTTTCACGAGGTACTGCTTGTGATTCGTTCGCGTGGGCTCGCCGAAGACCTCGGCGTAGCGCTGCTTCAGTTCGGGGACGGTGAGTCGGCCCAGGGCCTTCACCGTCGCGGGGATGTCATCTGGCGGGGGGATCATCGGGACTCTCCGGTTCGCAAGGCGTCAACCAAGCGGACGATCAAGGCGAACCGGCTCGAACGGTTCAAGTCCATCGGCCTCTCTTTCTTGATCCTGCGGATTCTCGCCCATGCGGGATGCGTCGGTGCGCTTGCGGCGCACACCCTCGGCCAGAAGTGCGGCGATAATGTGAAGTCGCTGCGTCGGCGCGAGATTATCGCGCTCGACCATCTCGGTAGGGTCGATCGTCATGAGTGCGTCCAGGTGCTTGCCTGCGAGATGCAGGCGATCGATGGTCGGTCGTTTCCGCCCGCGCAGGAAGTGCTAACCACCGTCTACGCGAACGGTTCCGATCGTGGCGGGCCGGGGTGATCAGAACCCCCCAGGGGCCGTTCAACGGCCGCTGCGGATCGTCCGAACTCGAACGCTTTGAATGGGCGTCCGGCAGAGCCGCGGATTCCGCTCGGGCGTGCAGCCAATTGCCGATGTAGAATAAGGGCCCGGAGAAGGCAATGGCGAACATCCATGACATCACCGACTATGTGATCAGCCGACTGGTGACTGGCGGAGTGCCTCTCAACCAGTTGAAGCTCCAGAAGCTGCTCTACTACATCCAAGCGTGGCACCTCGCACACGCGGGGAAGCCAATCGTTCAGGCTCGGTTCCAGGCATGGGTTCACGGGCCGGTGAATCGGGAGGTCTTTGATCGCTTCAAGGCGACAAAGATGCTCTACTCTGCGATGACCACGGACGACATCCGTCAAGGCTTCAACTCTGAACAGGCGCTCTCGTCCGATCAGCGAACCTTCATCGATGCAGTTCTCGGCGTCTATGCCCCGCTGGCGGGAGATCAGCTGGAAGCTCTAACCCACCAAGAGGATCCGTGGGTTCGAGCACGGGGGAAGCTCAGCCCGGACCAGAGGTGCGAAGCCGAGATCGATGAGGCCGTCATGGCCTCGTTTTATCGCTCGCGCGTCCAGTCGTGAGTTTGCCGAAGATCAACCCGGGCAAAATCCCGCCGTCTCGCGAGCCGAACGTTAAGTCCGGCAAAGCGCCGGAAGAGAAGTTCTTCACATTCTCGCTCCGTTACTGGAGCGAGGCCGAGCACTTCGGGATCGGTGATGCTGGGAGCAGTTGGTTCGCGTCACTCCTTCAGCGTCTACACGACCTGTGCAGAGAAAAGGTGTCTCGCTTCGTTGATGACAACGGATTTCAGGACGCTCTTCGGTATCACATCGTTGATTGGGATGCACGCGGTATTCCAATCTCTCGGGACGACCTGAAGTGGCTGCCCCCTTCGATCCGTGACAACGAGGCCGAATTCCCGATCGTTCAGTTTCACGTGTCGAAGGCGGTCGGGCGAGTACACGGCTTCTGGGATGCGGAGTGGTGCTTTCAGGTCGTTCTCCTTGATCCGATGCACAATCTCCAACCGAGCAAGGACGTAGGGTATGTAGTTCGGCCCACTTCTTTGGCCGGGTGCCAATACACGGCTTTGTGCGCAGCACTCGATAGAGCACGCTCCAAGCCGTGCCGTGACGGAGGATGCGAGTTTGCGCAGGCGGTCATGACGGTCGTTCCCGAAGGTGTCTCCGGCCAGTTCATTGTCATGGCGGCAATAACGCCCGATGTCGCGACGGCACTCCGAAACCTGAGAGCACAGCAGACCATTTCGATGTCCGACATCGTCGAGTACGGCATCACTTTTTGGAGCGATACCAAGTAGTTCGGATGCCGATCGGAACGCCTCGTCAAATCGGTGGGGGCGCTAACCGGGAGTCGGAGAGAGTTTGAGAGGATTGGGCGAGAGGGCGATGAGAACCCCCGGGGTTCGCCTCGCAGCTCGATCGCGCCAACGCAAACGGAGAGCGTGGCGGCCGAACCCGACCCGCGTTTGACCCCGGAACCTTCGACGATTCCGCCATCCGCCCGGACGCCGAAACCCGGCCCGGCCGTAAAGCAAAACCGGCCCGCTTTCGCGGACCGGTCAGAAACTCCCCGACTAGGGCTCGAACCTAGAACCTGCCGGTTAACAGCCGGCCGCTCTACCATTGAGCTATCGGGGAATGTTCGGCTTTTCCACCCAGAATGATCGGCCAAAGCCTAGCCGATCTCCTGCTCGCGTCAAGGTTTGGCCCCCGCCACCCCCCATCCTGGAAACGGTCCAGCCTATACTCTCCACCCAACCTGTAGAGATGGGCCCGTACGGATGGGCGGTTGGCAGGTCGATTCGAGATTATCCGACGGTCGATCGCCTCCTCAGGCGAACCGCTCGCCGGTCCAGAAGCAGGGTTTATCGCCATGAAGAAAGACACCCACCCACGCTACTTCTCCAAGTGCAAGGTCTACCACAACGGCCAGGTCGTGATGGAAGTCGGGGCGACCGTCCCGGAGTTGCACGTCGAAGTGTGGTCCGGATCCCACCCCTTCTTCACCGGCAAGCAGACCTTCATCGACGCCGCCGGTCGCGTCGAGAAGTTCCAGCGCAAGTTCCAGGGCAACTACTTCAAGAAGGATGACAAGAAGGGCAGCGAGACCAAGCCCAACACCTGAGTATCCAACCCCTTCGGCGATCCCCGTTAGACTCACCAAGCGACACCCCCTGGGTGTCGCTTTTTTCGTGGGCACAAGGCGTCGATCGGCGGGTGCTGCAAGCCCGCGACCTTGCCCGCCTGGGCGACCAGACCCACTCCGCTCTCCACTTCCTCAACTCTTCCATTGCTCGGATCGCCAACTACGTGTAGCGTGGTGAACAGTGCGGCTTCCGCACCGGGCATGCCCCGGTCCGCACACAGGAGGAGTTTGCCATGTTCTCCATTCGCGCTGCCGTTCTGCTCGCTGCTTTGGCCGTGTCGGTGGGCTCCGCTCGCGCCGATGACCTGACCCCCCCGCCCTGGCGATTCGGCCCTGACACCACGTTCCAGCACTGGGACTTCACCGCGGGCTCCGCTGGAGGCGCACCCGATGGCCTCCCGCCTTTCAACAATCCCAACGGCACGCCGATCATGACGCCGGACGATCCGGGGAACTGGCTGGCCACGTGGTCCAATCGCAGCGATATCTGGGCGGTCAACGACTTCGACAAGATCAGCTTCAACATCCCCAACGACGGCACGGCGGGGTATCAGAAGGAACTTTGGCTTCAGGTCACGTTCCTGGCCCTTGCGATCCTCCCGATCGGCAAGAGCATCACCAGCCCATCGGGCAACTTCACGCTCCAGAGCACGCAGCAGACGCTGTTGAATGATGGCTGGATCCACGAGCTGTCGGTGTGGACGCTCCCGACCTGCCCGACATACGAGGATCTGGTGCTGACACCGCCGATCCCGGGCACCGTGGTGTGGGTTGACCAGGTTGTCATCGATACGCGATGCACGCCCATCCCGGCGCCCGGAGTGGCATCGGCAATCCCTTGCCTACTTGCTGCATGGGCGCACTGGCGCCGTCGCGCCTGATCGCATCCACTCGCGCATCACATCCTCGGCCGCGCAAAGTACAGCCACCGCGATGCCTTGAGGCAGCGGCAACGCATTCATTTCGCCGCCGTTCGGGGATCAGCCCTGGCCGGGCGCCGGCTTCCAGAGACCGAAGGTGTTGCCCTCGGGATCGGCGAACCCCAGCAGAATCCGTTGGCGCCGCAACTCCCGTTGACCGATTCAGTGAGCCACCTGGGTGCCAACTTCCGACCATCTCAAAGGCGGGGACGCAGTCCGAGAATCCTCCCCGCACGAAGTAATATCCATATATCCGGATATGTGGATATGCCAGCACCCGCGAGCCTATAGTCAGACCGAACGCCCGCACGCCTCCAGGAGCCACGATGGCCAGCCCCTTCCTCCAGCACCTCTCACGCCGCATCCTGGTCTGTGATGGCGGCATGGGCACCCAGATCCACAAGGTTCCCCTCACGGTCGATGGGGACTACTGCGGCTGTGAAAACTGCACCGACATCCTGGTCGCGACCCGGCCAGATGTCATCCAGAAGATCCACGAGGACTACCTGCTCGCCGGCGCGGATTGCATCGAGACCGACTCGTTCGGCTCCGCCAAGCTCGTCCTGGGCGAGTTCGGGATCGCCGAACGCTGCTTCGAGCTCTCCAGGAAGGCCGCCGAGGTCGGCCGCGCCGCCGCCGACAAGCACTCCACCTCCGACAAGCCGCGCTTCGTGATCGGGTCCATGGGCCCGGGCACCAAGCTCATCACCCTGGGCAACACGAACTGGGAGACCATGTTCGACAGCTACCGGGAGCAGGCTCGCGGTCTGCTCGCCGGAGGCGTCGATGCCTTCATCATTGAGACCTGCCAGGATCTCCTGCAGATCAAGTGTGCGATCAACGCCGTGCTCGCCGCGCTCGAGGAGAAGGGCAAGTCGCCGTTCGATGTCCCGATCCTCGTCAGCGTCACCATTGAGACCACAGGCACCATGCTTCTGGGATCCTCCATCGAGGCCGCCGCCCAGGCGGTCGCCCAGTACCCCATTGTCTCGCTGGGCCTCAACTGCGCCACCGGCCCGAACGAGATGTCCGAGCATGTCCACTTCCTCGGCAAGCACTGGGGACGCATGGGCGCCCACGCAGGCCGTATCCCGGGACTGCACAACCGCGCCACTTCCGTCATGCCCAACGCCGGACTGCCCGTGCTCGTCGAGGGCCGCACCGAGTACCCACTCCAGCCCCAGCCCTTCGTCGAGGCGATGCTCAGGTTCATCGAGCACGATGGCGTCAACTTCGTCGGAGGCTGCTGCGGCACCACCCCCGAGCACATCAAGCTCCTCAACGAGGCCGTCTCCGGTCGCCGAGCCGCCGAGACCCCCCGCACGGTCTTCCCCGTCGGCGTCACAAGCCTCTATTCCTCCACCGACTATCGCCAGGACAACTCGTTTCTGATCGTCGGGGAGCGCATGAACGCCTCCGGCAGCCGCGCCTTCAAGAAGCTTCTCGAGCAGGAAGACTGGGACAGCATCGTCTCGCTCGCCAAGGAGCAGCTCCGGGAGGGCGCACACGTCCTGGACCTCAACGTCGACTACGCCGGCCGGGATAACGCCAAGGACATGGAGGAGATCGTCCGCCGTGTCGTCCGCCAGGTCGATGCCCCCCTGATGGTCGACTCGACCCAGATCAAGACCATCGAGGCCGGCCTCAAGCACGCCGCCGGCAAGTGCATCATCAACAGCGCCAACTTCGAGGATGGGGAGGAGAAGTTCGACGCGATCATCAAGCTCGCCAAGACCTACGGCTCGGCTGTCGTCATCGGCTCCATCGATGAGGACAAGCAGGCCTCCATGGCCCGGACCGCCGAACGCAAGTTCGCGATCGCGGCTCGAGCCTTCGAACGAGCCACCGGGCACTGGGGCATGCACCCGGCCGACATTCTCTTCGATCCTCTCGTACTCCCCATCTCGACCGGCATGGAATCCGACCGACGTTCCGCACTGGAGCTGGTCGATGGCATCAAGCAAATCGCCGAGAAGTTCCCCGAGAGCCAGACCGTCGTCGGCCTCTCCAACGCCAGCTTCGGCCTCTCTCCCCCGGCTCGCCTGGTGCTCAACTCGGCCCTCCTGCACGAACTCCGCGAGGTCGGACTGACCGCGGCGATCGTGCATGCAGGCAAGATCCTGCCGCGCAACAAGATCCTCGATGAGCAGTGGAACGCGGCGATCGAGCTGATCTACGACCGCCGGCGCGATGGCTTCGACCCTCTTCAGGCCTTCATCGATCTCTTCAAGGATGTTCAGGCAACCGCGGCCGTCAAGAAGGACAAGTCCACTCTTACCGTCGAGGATCGCCTGCGCGAGCACATCATCGACGGTGAAAAGCAGGGCCTGAAAGAGACCATCGACCAGGCCCTTGGCAAGTACAAGCCGCTGGACATCATCAACGACCATCTCCTCGACGGCATGAAGACCGTCGGAGAGCTCTTCGGCTCCGGCAAGATGCAGCTCCCCTTCGTGCTGCAGTCGGCAGAGGTCATGAAGATGGCCGTCTCCCAGCTCGAGCCCCTGATGGAACGAGCCGCCGGCCAGACCAAGGGCACCATCGTGCTCGCCACAGTGAAGGGCGATGTCCACGACATCGGCAAGAACCTGGTCGACATCATCCTGACCAACAACGGCTACAAGGTCGTCAACCTCGGCATCAAGCAGCCCCTGCACGCGATGATCGATGCGTGGAAGGAGCACAAGGCCGATGCGATCGGGATGTCCGGCCTCCTGGTCAAGAGCGTGAACGTGATGGAGGAGAACATCAAGGAGATCAACGGGATGCCCGAGCAGCCCCCGCTGCTCCTGGGCGGCGCTGCCCTGACTCGCCATTACTGCGAGAGCCACCTGCGCGACACCTACGAGGGCGATTGCTACTACGGCAAGGATGCCTTCGAGGGCCTGCGCACAATGGACATGCTGATGACGGGCAAGTCCGGGGAGTTGCTCACCGAGATCGAATCCCGCCAGAGCAAACGGACCGCCGCGGAGGAGACGATCCTCAAGGGCCGCATCGAGCGCTCGCGCGATGAGCAGATCAGAAGCACCGCCGCCGGCAGTTCCACCGCGGCCGTTGCCCCCGTTCGCTCCTCCACCTCCTCGAACAACACAATCCCCGCCGCGCCCTTCTTCGGCTCCCGCATCATCGAAGGAATCAGCCTCGATGAGGTCTTCGGCTTCATCAACCCGATCGCCCTCTTCCGCGGCCAGTGGCAGTTCAAGAAGGGCTCGCTCTCCGACGATGACTACGAGCACCTGGTCGCCGACGAGGTCAAGCCCATCTACG
Organism: Phycisphaerales bacterium; assembly: GCA_020847535.1. Lineage (GTDB taxonomy): Bacteria > Planctomycetota > Phycisphaerae > Phycisphaerales > UBA1924 > JAEUJB01. The sequence continues at coordinate 95,043 of JADLBU010000092.1, read as the reverse complement.
ACCGCATCAAGACCACCTGCAAGGAAAAGAAGCTCCTCCTCCCCAAGGTCGTCTACGGCTACTTCCCCTGCAATGCCGATGGGGATGACCTGGTCATCTGGGATCCCGAAGAAGGCACTGGACACCCGGCACTGGGCACTGGTAGAAGGCGCCGCGAGATCGAACGCATCCGCTTCCCCCGCCAGCCCGACAAGAAGCGCCTCTGCATCTCCGACTTCTTCCGCCCACTCGATTCAGGCCATGTTGATGTCATCGGCATGCACTGCGTGACCATGGGCCACCGCATCAGCGAGTACACGCGCGAGCTCTTCAGCGCCAACAACTACACCGAGTACCTCTACTTCCACGGCATCGGCGTCGAGGCCGCCGAAGCGCTCGCCGAGCTCTGGCACAAGCGCATGCGCCAGGAACTTGGGATCGCCAACGAAGACTCTCCCCGGATCAAGGAGCTCTTCACCCAGCACTATCGCGGCAGCCGCTACAGCTTCGGCTACCCCGCGTGCCCCGACCTCTCCGACCAGGAGAAGCTCTTCAGGCTCCTCAAGCCCGATCGCATCGGCTGCCAGCTCACAGAAAATTGGCAGATCGATCCCGAGCAATCCACCAGCGCGATCATCGTCCACCATCCGGAAGCGAAGTACTTCAATGTATGAGCGTGGGTGAGCGCTATATGCGGCTCGGTATACTCCGCCGCATGCCCCATCACCCGGTACGTGTGTTTATGAATGTCTGGTCCAGAAAGGTCCACCGTTGGGCCACGGTCGCCACGGCCCTGCCACTGCTTGTCGTCGTCTGCTCGGGCATCCTTCTGCTGGTCAAGAAGCAAGTCGAGTGGATCCAGCCGCCGACGCTGGCGACCTCGGCCGATGGTGAGCCCGCACTTTGCATGAGCACGGTGCTCGATGCAGTCCGCAGCGACACCAACGCGGGCGTCGAGACATGGAGGGACATCGATCGCCTCGACATGCGCATCCGCGACAACGTCATCAAGGTGCATGCCAAGAGCGGCTGGGAAGTTCAGATCTGCGCCATTACCGGTACTCTGCTGGGCTCGGCGATCCGGCGCAGCGATCTGGTCGAGTCGATCCACGATGGCTCGTGGTTCGGCTCGGTCGCCAAGCTGGGGATCTTCCTCCCCAGCGCTGTGCTCGTTCTGGTGCTGTGGATGACCGGGGTCTGGCTGTGGCTCATCCCGCACATCAATCGGATGTGGAGGGAACCGGCAGCCAGACGCAGGACGTAGGAGCGCTTGGTATTCCTGTGTCGCGAGGCTCACGACAACTGCCGTTGGAGCTACTTCCCCGCAGCCCCCACCATCGCCATCATCTCCGCCCCGCCCGCCCGCGGGATCCGGATCTTGAACTCGCATCCCACCGGCAGGTTCTCCACGCTGATATCCCCCGCATGAAGCTCGGCGATCCCCTGCGCGATCGACAGTCCCAGCCCATACCCGCGCCCGCGAACCGTCTCGGTCGAGGCCTGCGTGAACCGGTCGAACAGGCTCCCGAGCATCTCGTCGGGAATCCCCGGACCATCGTCGCGCACCCGGATCGACCACTCGTGCCCCGCAGACTCCAGCACGATCACCACCGTCGCCCCCGGCGGTGAGAACCGGATCGCGTTGCGTATCAGGTTGTCCACCATGATCCGCAGCAGCTCGAAATCTCCGAAGATCTCAGCCCCGTGCGGGGCCTCCGCGAGCCGCGGCTCCAGCGTCACCGACTGCTGCCGCGCCATCGCTGAGCACGTCTCGACCGACTGCATGATGACATCGTTGAGCTCGCACCGGTCGGCGTTGGCGATTGCCTTGCCCGCACGCACGCGCGTGAGCGTCAGGAAGCTCTCGACCATGCGCCCCAGGCGCCGCATCTCATCGGTCACGCTGTCGATGAAGCGCGCCTGGTCTTGCGTGAGCCCCGCGCGGTCGATCGTCTGCGCCTCGGTCAAGAGCACGGCGACCGGAGTCTTGAGCTCGTGCGAGACATTGGAGATGAACCTGTCGTGGGCGACCAGCGCCGACCGCAGCCGCTCCCGGGAGTCCTCCAGTTCATTCTGCAAAATCCGCAGCTCGGGCACCGTTGAGCCGACGGCCATCGGCTGATCCAGCAGCTCGGGCGCCAGCGAACCGGCCAGTTGCCGCAACTGCATCAGCGGCCGCATGATCAACCCGCTGATGAGCCAGCCCGAGGCCCCCGCGGCGAGCACGCCTGCCGGGATGGTCATCATCAGCACCGACGAAAGCACCGACAGCACGGACGCCGCCGGCACATCGGTCACCATGACCACCAGCAGATGCTCCCGGCCCCCCGCGTCGAAGATCCGCTGCACGAACGTCCGCGATGGCGCCAGCACATCGCGGGGCCGGATCTCGTACGGCCGACTCTCCCTATGCACCGCCAGCTCCGTGTCGGGATCCAGCCACGAGAGAACCTGCGACTCCGGCGGGGTGTGCGGGCCGGTAGCTGCGATCACTCCTTCCCCCGTTCGGTAGACCGCCGCCAGATACGGATCTCCCGTCGGCGCTGACAGGTGCTCGCGCGCCAGCCGATCCCAGGCTGCCGGTTCGATCTCGAAGTTGCTCCCCCGCAGGCCGGCAACCATCCCCGCCAGGCGCGGCTGGAACCGCAGATCAAAGAAGTTCCGCACCGAGACCCGCTGGTAGAGCAGCACCGCCGCGGTCAGCGTCAGGTGGATTACCAGCGCGATGGTCGTGATCCACAGCGTCAGCTTGAGACGCAGCGACATCGATGCGGTCGGTGGCCTGCCGTGGTTGTGCGCTTGCTGGCGATCCATGCGACCTTGTGATCACCCCTCGTGTGTGCGCCGCGTCCCTGCACGTGCCGCAGATCAGTCCATGACACCGAAGCGGTATCCCATCCCCTTGACGGTGTGGATCAGCTCCTTGGTGAAGCCGCGATCAGCCTTGCGCCGCAGCGAGGAGATGTAGACATCAACCACGTTGCTCGTTGGGACGAAATTCATATCCCAGACCTTCTCACCGATCTGCGTGCGCGTCAACACGCGGTTGGGATTGCGCATGAGGTACTCCAGCAGCGCGAACTCCTTGGTTGAGAGCTCGATCGGCTCGACACCTCGCTTGGCGGTCCGGGAGTACAGATCCAGCTCCAGGTCGTCGTACCGCAGGCGCCGGGATTCCGAGGCCTCCCCGCGCCGCAGCAGCGCCCGAACACGGGCAAGAAGCTCCTCGAACTCAAAGGGCTTGGCCAGGTAGTCGTCCGCACCCGCATCCAGCCCCTGCACCTTGTCATCCGTCGAGCTCAGCGCCGTCAGCATCAGGATCTTGGCCTTGACGCCCCGCCTCCGCAGGTTGCGGCAGACCTCGATCCCATCCCGGTCCGGCAGCATCAGGTCCAGCAGGATGATGTCGTGCGAACCCGCGGCCGCTGCATCCTCTCCCTCGTATCCGCTGTGTGCCACATCCACCGCCAGGCCGTGCTCACGAAGCCCGCGCTCCAGGGCCGAAGCCATCTTGGGATTGTCTTCGATCACCATCACCCTCATGAAGTCGCTCCTGGGGCACGGCTGATCCGCCGGGTCGATTGTAACTGCTTGTCGCTCTCAACCAAGCTCAATTGCGGTGAGATGTGTCGGTATGAACCTCCTTCTATGTACGACTCACCTCGCAGTTACTCCCGGGTCGCAACGACACTGCATAGCAGAGCCCAATCACTGACAAGTACTCCCTTTTTGCATTGGAGCGCACGCATGGCATACATCTCCCCGACCCGACGCGCAGCGCTGACCTGCGCGCTGCTGACAACCATCGCAGGGCTCACAGCATCAGCGATCGCGCAAGACCAGCCCGACCGCACTCCCGAGCGGCCCAACAGCGCACACGTGCGCCGTCTGCTCGCCGCCATCCTGGTCGATGAGCGTCAACGTCTGATCACCGTTGTCGATCGCCTGCATCAGCTTCTCCTCCCCGCTGGTCAGTCGCAGTGTTACCCACTGGTTGTACACCCCCGCCGCCGCGGCCGAGAGCGCAAGCCCCGCGACCGTGAAGCCGATGATGAGCCGCGAAGAAACACGCCTGCGAGCCTTCGTTTGTGTCTGTGACATCAGGAACCTTTCAAAACTGGAGTTTGTGTCCGGCCCGGCCCATTGCCGGGACCTGAGCAGATCCAGCGCGCTGTCCGTGGCCGATACGCCGTTGGCTCTCATCGAGTCGCTCATGAATTCACCCATGGCCGCCCCTCCGATCCTCGATCTCCGCCTTCAATCTCGCCCGCGCCCGTGCAAGGCGCGACTTCACCGTGCCCACACGCGTGCCCAGCACTTTGGAGAGTTCCTCCACCGAAAGCCCCTCGAGGTAGTGCAGGCTCAGCACGGCCTGATGTTCCGCCGAGAGCGAGAGCATCGCCGCCTGTGCCTCATCGACCGCGATATCGCCTCTGCCCTCGCTTGCCCCCACCGCCATCCGCGATTCAGCCGCTCCCTCCAGCCCCGTCAACCGCATCCGTCCCCGCCGCCCCGCCCACCCGTTGGCGATATTGGTCGCAATCCGATACAACCACGAGCGGAACGGAATCCCGCTGGGCTTGTAGCGATGCATCCCGCGATAGGCGGCGATGAACGTCTCGCACGCCAAATCTTCAGCCGTGTGGTATTCTCCCGTCCGGCGAAGCAGATACCCGGCGATCGTGCGGTAGTGCAGCCTGTAGAGTTCCCCGAACGCTTCGGGATCCGGTGGGCTCCGCCGGGCCAGGGCGATCAGCTGGGCCTCCGTACGTCCCTGGGCGGCGAAAGGTGGGTTGACTTGTGGTATTGACGGCACGCGGTTGATCCAGAGAGCCTCGGCGCCTCACCAGCACGCCCACACCCACTACAAGTGCCCCCGATGCCCTCGGGTTCCTCGGCTTGCGGATTCCGGGGCTATAACGTTACATTCCATCACTCGCAAAGGGGGCCCCCCATGCCCAAGAACATCGTGCTCTGCTGCGATGGCACGGATAACAACATTGATGGCGATTCCACCAATGTCCGCCGGCTGTTCGCATGCCTTGAAAACAGCTCGCGGCAGGTGACGTTCTACTCCCCGGGCGTCGGAACCTTGGAGGATTCACGGGCAACCACCGCCCTGGGCCGGAAATCCAGCCGCATCCTCGACGCCGCGATCGGCCTGACCACCCGACAGAAGTTTCTCGACATGTACGAGTTCCTGGTGCGCACGCACGAGGAGGGCGACCGCATCTTCCTTTTCGGTTTCTCCCGCGGAGCGCTCGCCGTGCGGATTCTCTCGTCGGCCCTGCACGCCCTGGGACTCGTCCGACCCGAACACATCAACATGGCCCCCTACGCCTGGTCGATCCTGACGGGAGATCGCTCACCCGGCGAATCGATCTTCGATGTCTTCGGACGATTCCTCAAGCTCTTCAGCACACGACCCGCGCCCGTCCACTTCATGGGCGTGTGGGACACCGTCAGCTCGATGGGATGGTTCTGGGATTTCGCCGCCGTTCCCTTCACCAGCGACAACCCATCGATCGCCATCGTCCGCCACGCCGTCTCGATCGATGAACGCCGCGCGTTCTTCCGCTCCAACCTCTTCCGATTCTCTCTCGACGATCGCGGCAAGAAGTCAACGATCGAATCCCCCGCCGGCCAGGATTGCAAGCAGGTCTACTTCGCAGGTGTCCACTCAGATGTCGGCGGCGGATACCCCGATGAACAAGGCGGACTTTCCAAGCTGGCCCTCCAGTGGATGATGCGCGAGGCCGAAGACCCCGGTCATGGCGCCTTCCTCCTCATCGATCAGGCCATGAAGGCCGAGATCCTGGGCGACACGGGAAAGTTCAGCAAGCCCGATCCGCTCGCCGAGACCCACAAGTCGCTCACCATCGGCTGGTGGATAGGGGAAATGCTCCCGCGGCGAACCTGGAACTCGAAGGCCGGCAAGAAACGCTGGCGCTGGCCCAATTTCGCGAAGCGCCGCACCGTCCTGCCGGGCTCCACCATCCACTGGTCCGTTGAGACCCGCCTCGCCGATTCCACGGCCAACTACAAGCCCAGGAACCTGCCTCCCCTCAAGGATCTCAATATCGAACACTGAGACAATCCAGCCCCGCTGCCCCCGCTTTCCACCTTCCTTCCCGCCCTAAACTCGCCGCATGTTCGAACGCCTCTCCGAAGGTTTCACCAACGTCTTCCGCAAGCTCGCCGGCCAGGACAAGATCTCCGAGTCCAACGTCCGCGAAGCCATGGCCGATGTACGCACCGCACTCCTCGATGCCGATGTCCACCTCGACGTCGTCGATCGCTTCTCACAGCAGATCCTCGATGATGCCGTCGGTCGCCAGGTCACCAAGAGCCTCCAGCCCGGCCAGGAGATGATCGGCATCGTCCATCGCCGGCTGGTTGAACTCCTCGGCGGCGAGGTGGCGATCACCAAGCCCACGATGGACCTGGTCGATCCCATGACCGGCATGCCCGTCCCCGCCGCCCTGGGCATGGGCAAGGACCTGACCGAATCCGGCATCCCCCGCGCGGCCCCCGCGCCCACCATCGTCATGATGTGCGGCCTCCAGGGCTCCGGAAAGACCACCACTTGCGGAAAGCTCGCCGCCTACCTCAAGAAGCGCGGCCGTTCGGTCATGCTCGCCGCCGTCGATCTCCAGCGCCCCGCCGCCGTCGAGCAGCTCCACACCGTCGCTACCCAGGTTGAGAACGACTCCCCCGGCGGCGCCCAGGTCACTTTCTACTCCGAACCCGACAAGGTCGCCGCCTACGGAAAAGCCGTCGGCGTCGCCGTCCAGGTCGCCGCCCGGGCCGTCGAGGCCGCCCGCAAGCAGGGCATCGACACCGTCATCCTCGACACCGCCGGCCGACTCCACGTCAACGAAGCCCTGATGGGTGAGCTCAAGAGCATCAACTCCCTGGTCAAGCCCCACCAGATCCTGCTCGTCGTCGATGCCATGACCGGCCACGATGCCGTCAACTCCGCCAAGGCCTTCCACGAGAGCCTCCAGATCGACGGTGTCATCCTCACCAAGTTCGACTCCGACACCCGCGGCGGCGCTGCCCTCTCCGTCAAGCATGTCACCGGCGCTCCCATCAAGTTCATCGGCGTTGGTGAGAAGATCGACGCCCTCGAGGAATTCCACGCCGAGCGGATCGCCGGCCGCATCCTGGGCATGGGAGATGTCGTCTCCCTGGTCGAGAAAGCCCAGGAGCAGGTCAGCCAGCAGGAAGCCGAGGACCTCCAGAAGAAGCTCGAGAAGGGCGAGCTCTCGATGGAGGACTTCCTCTCGCAGATGAAGGCGATCCGAAGGATGGGACCGCTCAAGCAGCTCCTGGGCCTCCTTCCCGGCGTCGGCTCCATGCTCAAGGAAGTCGACATCGATGAGAAGCAGCTCGACCGCACCGAGGCGATGATCCACTCGATGAACCCGCGGGAGCGCAAGAAGCCCGACATCATCGACAACTCCCGCCGCCGCAGGATCGCCGCCGGCTCCGGCACGCAGCAGGACGATGTCGGCCGCCTCGTCAAGCAGTTTTCCGCCGTCAGCAAGCTCACCAAGCAGATGTCCGGCCTGTCCGGCAAGGAGAAGGCCGCCGCCGTCCAGGCGATGCAGGCCGGCGGCGCCATGCCCGGCCTGGGAACCCGCCGCAGCACGGCGATGCCGAGCATCAAGGACAGGTTCAAGAAGCGCAAGCGCTAATGGCTCAGCATCGGCGCCCAACAGGGCGCAAGAAAGCGCCCCGGCATCCTGCCGGGGCGTTCGTTTGATCGCTTGTCAATTCCACCCGACTACTTGGGAGCCGGCGTCGGCTCCGGCGCCTTGGGCGCTTCAGGCTTGGGCGCATCCCCGCCGCTCTTCTTCTTCTCCGCCATCGCCTTCACATCGTCGGGCAGCTTCAGCTTGTCCATCGGCACATCCGTGTTGTACGTGATCGACTCGTATGTCATCGAGAACTGACCCATCGGCGTGGTCTGCATGGACTTGAACGCCAGCTTCACGCCATTCACATCCCGGTAGTCGGTCAGCGTCGTCGACACCGGCAGCTTGCCGCTGGGGGTCACGGCGATGTTGTCAACCTTCACTAGCAGGCCGCTGTCGGCCTCGAAATACCGGGTTTGCTTCTCGCCCGACAGCGGCGTGAACTCCACCTTGTAGGTCTTCTTGCCGTCCACCTCTGCGCTGCCCACCGTCTCCATCTTCGTGTAGTATTTGCTGAAGTTGATCTCGTTCTGCAGGTCCGACTCCCGGATCAGTTCCTCGCGTTCCGGCCCATCCATGATGGTCACACCCTGCACCGTGTTCTTCTGCCACGCCACCCCGTCGGCAACCCCGGACTCAAGCTGCCCGAAGCTCGGAACTTCCATCACCGAGTACATGCTGCCCTCGGCGAGGTACGCGAGCACCGTCGCCTTGATGTTGCCCTGCGGGAACTCAAGGGTCGCCTTGCTCGTGCGCGTCTTGAGGCCCTTGATCGTGTCGGCGCCGCCGATCGCCTCGATGAACTTGTCATGGATCACCTGAGCCTCCGGAAGCGCCTCGGTCGCCTCCGTGGGCTGCGCCGGCTTGGTTTCCTGCCCCAGCGCGACCGATGTTCCCGCGCACGGGATCAGGATCGCCAGCAAAGCATGAGCGGCCAGGAATGAAGTGCGGTTGCGTTTCATCCAGTGAGACTCCAATGCCCGGCCTTGATGATCGCCCCGAATGCAGGCCAACGACAGGCCGACTGTGGGCGAATGGCGGGCGGGTGTGCTTCCATCCATCACTTCGACGCGGACGCCTGCGAATCGATCCATCGCACCGCCGCCTCGATCACGGGGTCTTTCCCGGCCAACAGCGTAGCGCGATCGAGGGGTACTTCTTCGTCCGGATTGACCCCCTCGCCCTCCAGAACCCGCCCGGATGCCGAGATGTAGTTCGCCACGGCAAACTGAAACCCATCGCCGTTGGGCAGCCGCTCGATCAGCGATGGCAGCGCTGCGCCCCCCGTCCTTGTCCCGAAAACCCGCGCCCTGCCGATGTCCTGCAGCCCCCCCGCCATCACTTCCGAAGTCGAGAGCGACAGCCCATCCACCAGGATCGCCAGCGGCCCCTGGTACACCTGGGCCCTGGGGAAGATCACGAAATTAAGCGTCGTCTCCCGCGTCCGCATCTCACCCAGCTTCAGCCCATCCTTGTCCACGAAGAACCCGCTCATCCCGTTGGCCATGAACCCGATCCCACCGGGGTTGCCACGGAGATCGACAATCACGCCCGGCGCATCCGCAAACGACCGCATCGCCGACTCGAACGCCGGCATAATCTTCGCCGGGTAGAGGAAGATGTTGAACCGGATGTACCCGATCCCCCCGGGCAACCGCGTCGAAACCAGGTTGACGTGCATCGGCGGCAGGTTGCTGAACTGCGTCACTTCACCCGCGGCCTCATCGAGTTCAATCGTCTTTTCGACGCGGTGGTCCTGCCCATCCAGGAACACCCCGGTCACCTTGTCCCCCACCTTCCCCGCAAAGCGCCGCTCAACGCCGCGCACGATCATCGCATCCGCCGCCTCGCGACCCTGGAACTGCCCCTGCAGCGCCTGCACCACGGGTGCGATCGGCTTGCCGTTCACGCTCTCGACGATCCACCCCGGCTTCACTCCCGCCAGAGCTGCCGCGCAGTCGGGCTCGATGAACGCGACCACCGCAGCGCCATCCACGATCCGGATCGACAGGCCGGCATCTCCATCCCCCGCCTGCGAAGGAGCGGTCGCCGCCGCCGAATCGGTCGCCTGACCCACGGCTCCGGTCTCACCGGCATTGCCCTCGCCCACCCCCGCTTCGGGCGCTTCCGACACTTCGTCGTACGCCTCGCGCGCCAGGATCCCGAAGTGCGACTGCCCCAGCCGCCCCAGCGCATCGCGCATCACCGCGCGGGCCTCCTCCATCGTCTGCGCCTCTTCCACCTTCGGCCGAAGCTGGACCTTCACCGCCTGCCAATCCAGTCCGCCCAGCGTCGGATCCCAGTGGCGATCATTCACGGTCTGCCACACCTGGTCGAAGGATTTGACATTGAGCTCACGCTCCTGCGCGGTCAACGGCGCGGGCGCGGGGGCGCTCTTGAGCACCCCGCCGTCAGGCGAAGTCGATTGACAACCTGCCAGAACTCCGATCCCCGCCAGCAAAGCCGTCAGGTACAGCCCGCACACGCGCCCAGCGCGATGAAACCATCCAGTCATGCCGAGAGACCTCCGGAAATAGAGGACAACCATAGGGATGGCGAACCGCGCTGCAAAAGGCGGATTCTCACATCTTGAATCCCTCGGTACTCGCTTTGTTCCTCGAATCGGCATGCCGTCAGGCAACTACCCGATGGCTCACGCCGCCCGCGCCGGCGGCAGTTCATCCGCCGCGATCGATTCCCGACGCTCCCTGGCCTCCCGCAGCTCGCGCAGGATACGTATCAAGAGCGCCCGGTCCTGATCTCGACCGATCAGCCAGTTGGCAAACCGCATGTCATCCAGCAGGTCCTCCTGCAGGAACGCCAGCCGCTTGGTGGGCACGCCCGCGAACGCCAGGCACAGCCCCGCGGCGACCCGTGCCACCGTCATCGGATTCTCCGGACCGTGCTCGAGCTCGGCCTGTAGGAACGCGACGGGATCGGCGGCCAGGAGCCCCGACTCGTGCTGAAGGATCGCATCGGCATCGCGGAGCGCCGCGATCCCCATCTCGTCATCAAATGCCGACAACCTGACCGCCGCCAGGCGCAGCATGACCTCCGGCTCCTCGGGCAGGATCCTGACGCACGCCTCGGCCCAACGCCGCCGCTGGTCATCGGCGATCGATTCATCCCACGAGGAAACCCACGCGCTCACCGCGCGGGCCGCCGCTCGATCCGCCGCCGTCGCGCGCAGCGTGCTGCCATCACTCTCCAGCCTCTGCGCCAACCCGATCATCGCCGCTGAGATCGCATCGCGCGACCAACCGATGCTCTCGACCCCATCAGACCCGTTCGAACCCGTCACCACGGGTCGCCGCCCCAGCACCAGGTCCTCAACCCCAAGCCGCGCTGGGTGTCTCGACCAGATCGCCGCCGCCCGCGCCAGCGCGGCGATCATCTCCGCACACCGCGGTGCATCGGACTCCGATGACAGATCCAGGCTGACATGCGAGGGATCGATGCGCAGCGGGAAAACCGCCTCGTACGAGAGCGGCCGCCGATGGCTCCAGTCAAACCACGATGAATCGCACCCCTCACGCTCCAGCGTGCATACGCGCACCACGCCGGGCGCCGGCTCGATCAGCACCGCATCCAGCCCATGCTCGCTCGCCGACGACCATGCCTCCGCGCTGCGCGGCAGCATCAGCCAGCGAATACCCATCGAATCCTGCTCGGCGATCTGCTCGGCCTTTCGCCGACCCATCGCCATTCCGATTCGCAACGGCGCTTCGGGCATCCCGAGCCTCGGCAGCCATCGCAGCAGCATCCTCCGCCAGCGGCTGTCGAACCCCGACCCTCCCACGCTCCAGGCTCCCCCCATCGGCATCAGCGAGAGCCGCTGATCAATCCACGCCGCCATCCTGGCCAATCCCGCGACCACGCGCTCCCACCTGGAGCCGCCGCCGGCCTCGATCAGTCCCGCCTCGTGGGTGCCGACGCTGCCCGAATGTCCACGCGTGCGCCCCGTGACCCGCCGGCGCTCGGCCCCTGCCGACCAGGCCGCCAGCAGCACCACGATCCACACCCCCGCCGGAAGCCCCATCGCCGACTCCGACAGCCACAGGGCTCCCAGCCAATACGCCAGCGCAACGATGGCGCTGGCACCAAGGCTCGCCAACGTCGCCACCACGAGAACCGAACTCGGACCTTCCGGGCGCTGGTTATCGCCATCGCGCGGCGATGGAACAAAGGAGTGCAGCATCGTGCGCACAAGATCGGCCGATGCGCTCGCCGGGCTGAGGCCACCCCGCAACGTGTGAGCGCGAACGCGCGCACAGAGCGGCAGCGCAACACCCGCCGTTGTTATCCCGGACGTGCGGTGTGCTGATATCGCGTCCCGGCCGGCGACCGGGCTTCTCCACAGCCAGTGATATCCGCAATCGGGATTAGCGGCGCTGCTGGGGGGCCGGGGTGAGAACGCGCAGGGCAACCAGCTCGACTTCCATGGTCAGCGGAACCCCCGGGGGGATCTTGCTCTGGGCCTGGGGCGGAGCGCCGTTCATGGCGCCCGGGATATGGACGGTGCGTTTGCCGCCGACCTTCATACCCTTGATCGCCTCCTGGATGGAATCAAACTGAGTCCCAGGCGGGTTCATCTCGCCCGGGAGCCAGATATACGGCGCTGAGGCCTCACCGCTCGCGACCACCGTGCCCTTGTCATCCTTGATCGTATGAACGGTCACCGGCAGAAACTGCCCCGTGGCTTCCTCGCCGGAGCCGACCTTGTCATCCGTGACCTGGAGCATGTCCACAAGCTCAACCACAAAGACCAGGTCCGCGCCCCCCGGGATGTCGGGGCCGTTGCCCGCAGCGCCATAACCCAGGGCGGATGGGATCGTCAGCCGGCGAATGCCGCCGACCTTCATTCCCTGAAAGCCCTTCGTCCAGCCGGCGACTACACGCTGAAGCGAGGTCGGGTACGGGACACCGCGGTTGAATGAAGAGTCAAAGATCTTGGTCGGATCGCTCTTGAGCGTGCCGTGATAGTGGGCGACGATGAACGCGTGCTCGCTCTTGACCTCATCGCCCTCACCGACCTTGATGTCCTCGGCGAGCAGGCCATCGGCAAGCTCGTGCGTGGCGACCACCGGGCCGTCGGGGACGGGGATCGGCGTCGGCGCGGGCGGGGCCGGCGGCAGCGCGACCGGGGGCGGTGGTGTCCCCGGCTGGCCCGCCGGTTGAACCAGCGAGGCGACGACGACGGTGGAGGCGAGGCCGACAATGGCGAGCATGGCGAGCGGGGAGCGCATGGGATCCTTTCGTATGGACCGCGAGGATAGCGCGCAGCTATGGCCGGAGGCGGAAACCCAGCCAAGGGGCCAGTTGTCAGTACTATGCAAGGAACGACAGCGCGCGGAGCATCGCTCGATCGTCATCGCGCGATGTAGCGTTCGCATCGTCCACTCGAACTCCGAAGAAGTCACCCGGATCAATGTTGACCTTGTTCGGATCGCCGCTGTTGATCCGCCTGGGGACGACGCAGGCAAGGCCGGAGGTGAACTCCCGCTGACCAGCCTGCATTCCCTGAGCCACCGCGAGTGAGAGATTGAACTGTATCACGTCTGTTGCTCCCGCATCAGGGCTGTCGTCGGGGCTGTCGTCGGGGCTGTCGTCAGGGCCTGCGTCTCGTGGGGGGTAGAGTGTGAGGTTTGGAGCGGGAGAGGGGCCTCGTCTCCCGCTCCATCAACCCGGTTCTCCTTTGCCTTGGTCTTGGCCGGGCATACGCCCCCGTTCGCCAGGCACGCCTCCACGAACCGCTTTGGCGGGATGTATCCCAGCGAGCTGTGCGGGCGGCGATCGCGGAAGTATCTCCGGTAGTCCTCGATCACCACCCGCGCCTCCTGGAGGCTGTAGAACGCCTCCACGCTCAGGCACTCATCCCGCAGACGACCGTTGAAGCTCTCGGCGATCCCGTTCTGCCACGGGCTCCCGGGCTCCACGTACAGCACCTCCACCCGGTTCTCCTTCAGCCAGCTCCGCAGCGCCCTGGCGATGAACTCGGGGCCGTTGTCGCTGCGGATGTGCCGCGGCACACCCTGACGCTCGAACAGCACCCCCAGCTGCCGGATCACCTCCGCCGAGTTGATCCGACGCGCCACGTGCGTCAGCAAGGGCTCACGCGTGTACTCGTCCACCACCGTCAGGATCCGGAACGGCCGCCCGTCGTTCATCGTCTGGTCGCTCACGAAGTCCCACGTCCACACGTCGTTCCGGCATGCCGCACGCCGCACATGCACCGCGTTCCTTGACTCCCCGGTCGCACGCCGCACCCGCCTCCGACGCGGCACACGCAGACCGTGCCGGCGGCACAGCCGGTGCACCCGGTCGCGGCCCACCTTGAACCCCTCATCCACCAGACGCCCGTGCAGCATCCGGTACCCGCTGCGCGGACGCTCCGACACCATCCGCGTCAGCGCCGCCACCAGCGGCGCATCCCTGCCCTGCCTGACCGTCGGCGCCGCGGCCGCGTTCCTCGACAGCCCGACCAGCGCGCAGGCACGGCGTGCCGACAGCCCGGGATGACGCTCCCGCGCCGCCGCCAGGGCCTCGCGCCTGCGGGTCGGGCTCAGTATTTTCCCTCGGCGATCTCCTTGAGGATCTGCTTGTCCAGCGTCAGGTCCGCCACCGCCTTCTTCAGCCGGCGGTTCTCCTCCTCCAGCGAACGCAGACGCTTGATCTCGTCGTCCCCCATCCCACGGAACTGCTGACGCCAGCGACCCAGCGTTTGCGCACTGATCTCCAGCTTCTGGCAGACATGGGCCACCCCCTCCCCGGCCGCGAGCAACTGCTCGGCCTCACGGAGCTTGCGGATGATCTCCTCCGAACCGTGACGTTTGCGCTTCATCGGGTGGACCTTTCTGGGCCATTCTTGACCCGCAAGATCTCACTCGCAGTGGCTCGGATTTCTCAGACTGGGTCAGCACCACTTACGATACGACGCACAAGTCATCGCGGGTGCGCGAGTTTTCTACAGAGCAAAGTTACATCTCGAACGTGCTCCGGTCAACTATCCACCGGAGCCGCCAAGTTGACAATGCCGAACCGACGAATAGATGCTGCCACAGACTGCCGCGTTGAGGGAATGACCCTGTTGCGTACACCAGCTACATCAGCGTGGCGATGATCTGGCGGCACCGGCGCTCGTAAGTAAAGCACTCCGCCAGACGGAGTTGAGCCGCCTCGCGCGTCTGTTGCTGTTCGGTTGTCTCGGCCAGAAGCCTTCTCGTGCAGCGCACGAGGTCGTGGTGATCGTCGGGAGTGAACCACGAAACCGCAGGCTCATCGACCCAGTTGGTGAGCCCGACGATTCGGGATGCGGCGATCGGGCGACCCGCCCAGAGATACTCGGCGAGCTTGAGAGGGCTGGTCCATCCGGCGGATGGATGATGAGCGCTGGGGGGCAAGAGCAGAACATCGGCGTTCCACAGGTGCTCGGCGACGCGGGAGTGCGGAACCCTTCCGGCCACCCTGACATTGGACAAGCCCGCCGCCTGACTCCTGGTGCGTTCGATGTCGGCGAGCGTTCCACCGAGCAGGATCCAATCGATGTCGGGAGCCTGGCGCGCGGCGTCGAGGATCGTCGGGATTCCCTTGTACTCGTACAGGTGGCCGCTGTAGAGCGCTTGCGGGCGATCGGCTTTTCTCGGGGCCGGCTTCCAGCCCATCGGCAGGACGAACAGGTCGGGATCGGCGGCGTCAGGAACCAGATACACCCGAGCCGGATCGGCTCCGCGTGCGATGTAGTGATCTCGTAGCGCCGGCGCGATGGTCACGATCGCCTGAAGCGGGCGATGCGCATCCCGCGTCGCCTGGAACACCTGGTCCAGCAGCGGCCGGTAGTCTCCGACGTGGGCGTGGGTCTCAACCGCGGTCGGAAGGCCTCGCTGGGGGCCGAAGATTCCGACATGAAAGTTCCGGCCGTAGATGCAGTCGCAGCCGAGTTGTACCGCCGTATCCACGGCTCGCCGGGAGAATCCCTGCGAGGCTTGCCCTTCGGTCAACCCCTCGTCAGGCTCGATGATATGCACATCCAAGCCTCGTTCACCGTAGACATCGAGCGCCGTCTGGATATCTCCATTGGCGGGCGGAAGACAGAACAGTGTGGCACGGTGGCCGAGCCGGGTAAAACCACCGGCTGTCTTGAACGCGTTGATCGCGTGGGCCATCTCCCTGCCCAACGGGATCTCCGCGATGCACGCGATGTGCAGGCCGGCGGTCTGAGGGTTCATCAGTGACTCCGCGATCCGGGCTCGATACGGCATGCCCAGGCCTGACAGCAGAGCGGGCTGGTGGTCCGCTGATTCAATCGCCACTGGCGCTCCTGCTCGCGCAGCGGCTCGCGGGGAGCATCGTCCTTGGGAAGCAGCCGGTGTGCAATGGGCCGCATGCCGCGCGACTCAAGGAATCGCCGGAACTCATCGCGAGACCACTCACGCACGTGCTCGGGCTTGTTCGATGCCATGCAATCGCGGCCGCGCTCGCGCAGGCGCTCGGGGGTCGAGATCATTACGATCGTGTCCGAACCTGCGAACTTGCGGATCAGGTCGAGGGCCGGATCAGGGTCGGCCAGGTGTTCGATCACATCGGCGCACAGGACCAGGTCGAAGGTCCGATCGGGAATGATCGTTGGTCGCTCGAGATCGACCTCGCGCAGCTCGAACGTCGCGCCGCACTTGCGGGCGGCGGCGAGCGCCGAGGGCTGGTCAATCCCCACAACTTCCGCGGCGACCGGCGCCAAGTGCTCTATGAGCTTGACGCAGGGTCCGCAACCGACATCAAGCACGCTCCGCAGGCCCCTCTCTCGCACGAGCTGTGCCGCCCACGCGTACACATGGTGCTGCCACTTTCGGTTGTCGGCCAATCGCCACGGGGCCCAGTAGGTCCCCTCCGTCCGATTGACATCCAGCGTGAGGTTCGCGGTCTGCTGGCGATACTGCTCCGGCAGGAACAGGGAAACGTTGGTGGCAACGCGGAGCGGCGACGCGGCAGGGGGGCGTTGGGGCGGAGCGCTGGGGATAGTCGTCATGAGCTAACTCTTCCGGGAACCCGCGCGGCGGCAGCCCGTGGGCCACGGCCTGATAACTCACAACATCGGACCTTCTATCGGGGCGGCTGGAGCGCAACGGCCGTGATGGAATGAAAAAGAGCCCGGGTCTTTCGACCCGGGCCCCGGAGGTTCACTGCAGAGTCACTTCAGAGGACTTAGCCCAGCAGCTGGAGGACCGTCTGCGGCTGGGAGTTGGCCATCGACAGAATGTTCGTCGAGGCCTGCACCAGGATCTGCGACCGGGTAAGGGTCGCGGTCTCGGTGGCGAAGTCGGCATCACGGATCACCGACTCGGCGGCCGCGGAGTTCTCGGCGGCGACGCCGAGGCTGCGGACCGTCGCTCCGATCGTGTTCTTCTGGAAGGCGCCCAGTCGGCCGCGGAGCGACGAGGTCTGCTTGATCGCCTCGGCGACGACCTTCTGAGCGGCCTCGAGGTCCCCATCGACCAGGTTCTTGTCCTTTCCGCTGGACAGCTCGGACAGGTAGCCGTAATCTGCGGTGCCGAGCTTGCGGGTCGCGACGTCGCCGATGCCCAGCGAGACGCGGCCGGCGATATCCACCTTGCCGGCGAGCTGGAAGTCAGCACCGCCGCCGGTGATCTGGAAGGCCCCACCGCTGCTGACCGCGCCCAGAGCCGTGGCGGTGTCATTGTCGAGGGTGATCTCGACATCGAGGAAGTCGGTGTTGATGCGGGCGGTGCGACCCTCGGAGGTTGCCGAGACGCCGTTGATGGTGGCGCCCAGGTCGGCGCCGGTGTCACGGATGCCATTGGTGGCGGCGCTGAAGGCCGTGTAGGTGGAGTCGGCGATGTCGTCGTTGTCCGCGAACACTGCGATGCCAGACCCCGTGGCGTCGCCGGCGACCACCTTGACCGAGACGAACTGATCGGAGCCGTACTCGGTCGAGGTCATGCGGATGCCGTTGCCCGAGACCACCGCCTCGATGCCGGTGACATCGGTGAAGGTGTTGATCGCGGCGGCAACGTCGGTCAGGGCCGTGCCGGAGCTGAAGCTCAGCTGTCGGGAGCCCAGGGTGCCGGCGACTTCCATGACGAAGGCCGAGCCGCTGGTGAGGTCGATCGAAGTTCCGCCGAAGTCGGTGAACATACCGGCCTGCTGGGCCGAGGCGGTGACCAGGACGTCGACCTTCATGCTGGCGCCGTTAAACTTGGCCGCGTTGATGCGGTAGTTCGAGACGCCCGTGGCGACGGCGGAGGTCTTGAAGTCGAACGTGCCGTTGAGGAGCTTGATGCCCTGGAAGGAGGTCGAGCTGGCGATCCGGTCCACGGTCTGGAGGATCGAGTCCACCTGCAGCTGGTTTGCCTTCTTCTCTTCAGCAGAGAGGCCGGCGGAGCTGGCGGTGGTCGTCAGCAGGCCCTGGAGCTCGGAGAGCAGGCCCGAGACTTCCTGGAGACCGCCTTCGGCGATGTTGACGACCTGGTCGGCGCGGTCGGCGTTGGCGACCGCGGCGTTGAGTGACTTGATCTCGGACCTGAGGTTTTCCGAGGCGATCAGACCGGCGGGGTCGTCCTTACCGCGGTTGATCTTGAGACCCGTGCTCAGGCGCTCGAGCGATGCGCCCAGGCCATTCTGGTTCATGCCCAGAACGCGCTGACCAATCATGGACTGAATGTTCGTATTGATGCGACTCATGGCAGAGAATCCTCCGTGAACCACTCCGGAGGGCCGCATCACCAGATACGGCCCGGCTGCCCCGCACGCACGACGCGCGGGGCGGGCCGGTTACACACACGCGGCCCCTGACGCCGGGAATCCTCCCCGGCGTCGACACAGACGCCGGTTTCTCCCGGCGGCAGGGGGATTGATCGGCCGCGACCACGGTCCGGTTGAGTCCCCACCGCTGCTCTGCCACTTGAAAGCGAAAAACCCCGTGAGTTACCACGGGGTGTGGGTCCAAATGTGAGGTTTCCGCCCCTTGTGAATACCCGCGGGTGCGAGTGTTATGGGACGAATCAGCCCAGGAGCTGCAGCACCTGCTGAGATTGCTGGTTGGCGAGCTGAAGGACCGAGGTGCCCGAGCTTGCCAGGATCTGCGCCCGGGTGAGCTCGCTGGTCTCGGCCGCGAAGTCCGCATCCCGGATCACCGAGACGCTCGACGACAGGTTCTCGAACGCCGACTGCAACGAACGGGTGTTGGTCTGCAGGACGTTGCGTTCAAAGGCGCCCAGGCGTCCCCGGAGGACCGCGACCTCGTCGATCGCCGTGGTCAGGATGTTGTTCGCCTGCGAGAAGTCTCCGTTGGTGACGCTGTTGGCGACCCCGAACGTCTGGCCCGACTTCAGCGAGGAGAGGAAATAGAGGGTGTCGTTGATCATGGTGCCGCCGACGTTGGAGGCGGCGATCGACTGGATGCCGATGTTGGCCTGCTGCAAGGCGCTGACATCCTGTCCGAGCTGGAAGAGCGCGCCCCCGCCGGTGATATAGAAGGAACTGGTCGTCAGCGTGGGGTCGGTGGCGAAGTCTTCGGTCAGGAGCAGATCCATGCCCAGGGCGCTGGAGTTGACCTTGAGCTTGATGCCGTCCCCGGTTGCGAGGTTTCCGTTGACCAGGGCTTGGACATCCTGCCCATCGTCGCGCTTGGCGTTGGTGAGCGTGCCTGCGGTGATCAGGGCGGCCCACGGGAAGGGTGTGCCGCTGGGGACCGGGAGGCCGTTGGCGACCTTGAACGTCTGGAAGTAGTCGTTGTTGGGATCGCTGGGCCCGCCGAGGCGCTTGACGGAGACGAAGGCCGATGAGCCGTAGGTCTCCGACGAGAACACCATGCCGGAGTTGACATCCCCGTTGACCAGGGATGCCTCGACGCCCGTCAAGCTCGTCAGGCGGTTGACCGCGTTGACGACCTGAGAGATCGATTGCCCGGAGGGGATGGTGATGACCTGCACGCCGTTGGGGCCGGTGATCTCCAGCGTGGTCGCCGAGGCGGTGTAGCCGGTCGGGGTCGTCAGGTCCGACCGGTAGTACAGCGCGCCGGTCTGGGCGCTGGCGACCACATCGACATCGACCTGGAGGCTGCTGTTGTTGATGAAGCTGGCGTTGGTGACCTTCACCTGTGCGACGGCGCTGGTCCGCACGCCCGAGAGCTGGTAGTCCTGACCGCCGTTGAGTAGCTTGAGCCCGCCGAAGCTGGCGGTGTTGGAGATTCGGGTGATCGAGTCGATCGCCGAATCGATCTGCAGCTGGTTGGCGTCGCGTTCGGCCTTGGAGTTGGCGCCGGTGTTGGCCGACTCGACCAAGAGGCTGCGGATCGAGTTGAGCAGGTCGGCGACCTCGCTGAGGGCCGCCTCCGTGGTCGAGATGACCGATGAGGCCCGGTCCCCGTTCTCGATCCCCTGGCTGACGCCCTTGAGGTCGGCGCGGATCCGCTCGGAGATGATGACGCCCGCCGGGTCGTCCGACCCGCGGTTGATCCGCAGCCCGGTCGAGAGCCGCTCGAGGCGGACCTGCAGATCTTGCTGCGTCCGCGCAAGCTTCGACTGCGCGATCAAGCTGGGGATGTTCGAATTGATCCTAGCCACGGCAATCCTCCCTGATTGAGGCTAAGCGCCTTCCAAGGTTCTTCCGGCGGATCCGCAAGGCACGTGCCACTCGCGGCCGGCCCGCCGGCGGTCGATCCAGACTTCCAACCCGACGCTCCGCCCTCACGGTCACCGTGCGGGGGTCGCGGGATTCAACTCGCGCCGGGGCGCCGGCCCCGGTGCGCTTTCCAACTCGATCGTCACGGGAGCCGCTGCCAGTCTTCCGGCCCCGGCTCCCTTGCTTCGCTGCGAAACACCCGATCGGCCGACATCCCGCAAGATGCTCGCCGCGACCTGGTCGACGCGAGCGGCCTGCTGGTTCTCCCTCTTGATCGCCTCGTAGACCTCCTTGCGGTGGACCGCGATGCGGGTCGGGGCGTTGATCCCCAGCCGCACCTTGTCCCCCCGGATGTCGACGACGGTGACCTCGATGTCGTCCCCGATCATGATCGTCTCGTCGCGCAGGCGTGAAAGGACGAGCATGAATAGACTCCTCATTCGCGCCGCCGACCGCTGCATCCTTGCACGCGGCGTATCGATCGCGGCGCGATCTCATCCACAGACACAGTCCAGAATCACCCGACCGATCCGGCGACCCGATCCTCGATCGGGGCGGCCGCACCGGCGCCAACCGTGGTTCCCGCGCCTGCGATCAGGCGATCGCCCGCGCCGCCGCGGCCGCGACCTTCACCAGCGGATGGCGGGTCGTCCAGCGCTTCTCGGCCAGCACCAGCTGCTCACCGACGCGCGAGAGCGTGTTGATGACCAGTGGGCCCTGGAGATTGCCCGTGAGCTGCTGCTCGACCTTGTTCACAATCACGAAGACCTGGGCGTCCTCGAGCCTGTTCAGGCCCAGGTCGCCCATCTGATCCGGGCGGATCGGCACCGAGAACTCCGGCACGAACATCGCCGGGTCGGTTACGACGAACGCCAGGGCGGCATCGTCCACCGATTGCAGCCAGAAGAAGCACGAGTCGTCCCCGGGCTCGAGCAGGCAATACCTCTGGAATTCCGAGAATCCAAGAAGGCCCCGCGGGAAGGTGATCACGCGGTCCTCCGCGATGTCAATCACCCCGAAACGCGTTGTCCGCACTTCCATTGGTGCGCTCCGATCCCTCGGCCGGTGTACCGCCAACTACGGATCGACCCCCGGGCGTCCGATGCCCGGTGACGTCCTGTCTGGTCAACCCCACGCCGCGGCCGGGGCGGCGGGGATTTCATTGATCCAAAGGGCTTTCCAGGCTCTCGCCCGGCAAGTCCAATCTCACTCAGTTACCGGCGGGGCCATCCCCGCTATCCCAGGAAATCCAGCAGCGTCCGATTGCCCGCCGCGGCCGTCGCCTGCAGACCCGCCTGGAGCTGGGTCTGCAGAAGAGAGAATCTCGATGCCGCCTCCGTGAAGTCCACATCCCGGAGCTGGCTGCGGACCTGTTCATCCAGCGTCGCAACATCCTGCTCGTACACCAGCGCCTCATCCACGCGCTGAGCCAGCCCCCCGATGGCGCCTCGGCGCTCGGCAAGGACGGTCAGCGTTGCTTCCAGATGCTCTCCCGCAATACCGATGCCAGAGGTGTCATCGGCGTTGAGCGCATCACGCAGATCGATCAGATCGCTGAACAGCCCATCCACCCGCGCCTTGGCCGTGTCGCGGCCCATGAGCGTCGAGCTCGCCACGTCGTAACCTGCGCCCAGAAGGCCAAGTTGATCGGCCGCCTGCGAGTTGTTGTTCGCCGCGACGCTGATCGCCGACGTGAACGTCGAGTCCTGCAACAGGCGAATGCCGTTGCCGTCATCCCCCAGGCCCGCGACCAGCGAGTCAGCCGGCAGGTTGGCCGCGGTCAGGGCGTCGGCGATCTGGCTGTTGATGCGGCCCAGCAGCGTCCCGACGTCCGTCATGTCCACAGGCCGCAGGTCAACCGTGATGGTGGTGCTGTTGGCATCCCCCAGGGTGATCGTGAAGTCGATGTCCTTGGTCGGATCGGGAGCGCCCGTCGTCGGATCGTGGAAGCCATCGACGATCTGGACGCCCCGACCGAAGTTGAACTCCGCCAGCCGGGTGCCGGAGGAGAAGGACCGGACCCCCAGCCGGGTCGCCGTGAAGTCCGACCCCGCGACCTCCGCGACCGACAACGCCCCGCGAGCGCCCGCGGCGACCTCGCTGAAGATGTCGATCCCGGTCCCCGCCGCGTTGAGCTCAACCCTGGCACCGACCCCGGCGCTCTCGATGCGGCTCTTGACATCCTCGAGCGTGCTCGCGGTGGAGAGATCCACGACCACCGAGGCCGAGTTGTTACCGATGCGGATCGAACCCAGGGGGCCGGTCACGCCGGCGAGCGCCGAGATCGGGGTAGACCAGGTCAACCGGGGCGCAAGATCTGCGCCGTCGGGATTGGTCGAGGTGAACGAGAAGGGAGTGTCGGCGGTCAGGCCCAGATCCCGAGCCGTGACGCCATCCCCGATCTCGAAGAAGTCCAGTTGCTCCCCCGGGGCCACATCGATGCTGATCCCCCCGCCCGAGGTCGAGACCCCGCCCGGACCCAGGATCGTGACGTTGTAGTCATTCTCATACTGGCGGATCGCCGCCGTCAGCCGGGTGGTGATATCCCCGGCGGTCTGGGCGCCGGTGAAATCGATCGATGCGGTCGCCCCGCCGCTGAACGAGAACTCGACGGAGTTCGGAGTGATCCCCAGCCCGCGACCGCCGCGCAGGTCCGACAGCTTGGTGCCGGCGGTCAGGCCCGGATTCAGGTCGACCATCCCGCGCACACGCGCTGATGTGCCGCCGATCCCGTCGGGCGTGGTCGTGATGGGGATGCTGCTCCCGGTGAAGAGCTCGTTGAGCAGGCCATCTCCGGAGGCCATGTACCGGAATCCCGAACCCATCTGGACGAATGGTGCGCTGTTGGGCTCCGAGCCGCCGAAGATGTGCCCGGCGACCCCCTTGCGGTTGGAGAGGTTCAGCAGGGTGTCGATCATCGACTGAACGACGACCGCCTGTCCGCGGCGCTCGGTGGTCGATGAGCCGAAGCCGATCTGCGTGAGGGCGATCTCCTTGGCGGAGAGGCCGACATCGTGGGCATCCCCCAGGGCGTTGTCGATGATTCCCAGGGCGGCCTGCGCGTGGGAGATGTTCCGCTGGCGCTGCTCGGAACGCTCCAGACGATCATCGAGTTCCAGCACCGTCGCCATGCGCACCGGATCATCGCTGGGGTTGTTGATCGCCTTGCCCGTCACCAGCTCGTTCTGAACCTTGAGCAGATCCACGCTGGTGCGGGAGATTCGTGAGAGCGCCAGACGCGAGAACATCAGGTCGGGCGCTCGGGAGATTCCGGAGAA
The DNA here is from genome assembly GCA_020847535.1 of Phycisphaerales bacterium. Taxonomy (GTDB): domain Bacteria; phylum Planctomycetota; class Phycisphaerae; order Phycisphaerales; family UBA1924; genus JAEUJB01. The sequence continues at coordinate 71,450 of JADLBU010000092.1, read as the reverse complement.
GATGCGTGTCATGGAGAAAGTGGGAGAGTGACGGGGAGACGAAGTGACGGAGTGAAGATCAGACCAGTGAAATCAGGGTTTGCATGAGCTCATCGGCGACGCTGATGACTCGGGCAGCGCCCTGGTACTGGCGCTGGAAGTTCATGAGGTTGATCGCCTCCTCATCGACGCTGACGCCGCTGACAGCGGCTCGCTGCGATTCGAGGCTCTCCTGGACGACGGCGAGCGCCTGGTTCTGGCTGTCGGCGGCGGCGGTCTGGATGCCCACCGCCTGAACGGCATCGGTCCACCCCTGGCGGATGGACCTCCCTCCGAGCACCGAGTTGGCGGCCTCCTGCACCCCGACGATCGCGAGCGCTGTCCCATTCTCGACCAGGCCCCCGGCGGTCATGCGCCCGGCCATCAGCATCGATGGATTGGCCTTGAGGTCGGCCCGAACCGCCATGTCCGAGCCGGATGTGCCGGTGAAATACGAGTTGACGCCCAGGACCGCCAGCACCCCGGAGCTGTCATCCTCGAAAGAAAACTCAAAGCCGGAATCGGCGTTGACCTGGAGGCGTCCATCGGGCGTATAGCTCGCCGAGACGCCGGGCACCGCATTCAAGGCCGCACGGATGTCCTCGGGCGTGGTGTCATCGACGGTGCTGGCGGCGCCGGTTGAACTGATGCCATCCAGATCCACGTTGACGCGCACGGTCTGCATCGAGCCATCGGAGATGTTCTTGATGCGGATCGAGAACTCACCGTGCGATGCCGAGTAGGGCAGGGCGGCGAACGCGCCGTTTGCGGGGTCGTTCATGGGCCGGGTGCGGTCGGGCAGTCCGATCCTCAGGGAACCGGCGGTCTGCGTGAGATTGGTCTTGTTGGCGCCGGTCGAGTGGAGCTTGTTGATCTGGAAGATGAGCTGTGCGGCGACCTTGTCGAGCTGGGCGATCGAAGTGTCGACTGTGACCCCGCGAGAATCCAGGAGGGCACAGATCTTGCCCGAGACAGCCCCGAGCGGCTCGTTGTCTTCCCGGACGGCGACGCTGACATCCACGGTGGCGCCGTTGGTGGAGTACTTGAGCGACAGGCCGCGCGACCTGCCTGCGAGCACGATCGGGGTCGATCCGACCAGAACATCCACAGCCCCGTTCTCGCGCTCGACCACCGAGACATCCATCAGCTCGCTGAGCTGGGTGATGACCTGGTCGCGCTGATCCCGCAGCGAGTTGGCCGAGCCGCCGGCGGTCTCCGCCGATGAGATCGCCGTGTTGAGTTCGGCGATCTGGTCGAGCATGCCGTCGGCCGCGCTGACCGCACCGCCGATCTGGCGATCGATCTGGTCCCGGACTGAGGTCAATCCGGCCCGGATCTGCCTGAACATGCCGCCCAGCTTGTCGCCCTGCTGGACGACGGTTCCCGACGACTGCGTGTTGTTGGCCCGCTCGCTCCAGGCCGAAAAGAAGGCGGAAAGCTCGCTGGAGAGGTCGTTGTTGGTCAGTTCCCCCAGCACGGACTCGACCTGGGTCATCAGGTCCAGTTCCTGCTGGGCGGCGGACTTGTCGGAGGTGCTCAGCCACAGACGCGATTGCAGGGCGCTGTCGATCTGCCGGCGGACATCGGAGACGGCGACCCCGCGGCCCGAGGAAAGGCGGCTGTACGGGTCGCTTCCGCCGATCGGTGCAAGCCGGGCGATCTGCCGGGAATAGCCGGGTGTGCCGACGTTGGCGATGTTGTTGCCGGCGACCTGGATGCCGATCTGGCTGGCGCTCAGCGCCGATCGCCCAATATTCATCGCCGCGGACAAGCTCATTCGCGCATTCCTTGCTTCTGCCGGCCGGGGGCATCCGCCCCGTGTCCCATCACCCCTCCGCGATCCTCATGCCAAAGCGCCGCTCACGTCAAAAGATCCAGCCCGGACACGACCGCCGGTGTCGATTCGATCATCCCGCGACGGCCGTAGGTACCCGCGTGGCTCAGGCGTCGGGCCACCTGGCGCATCAGTCCTTCCATGTGGGCGACCAGCGAGGTGGTCGCCGCCTTGAGCGTTCTCTGTTCGTTCGCCGCCAGCTCGACGGCGGTGCGCACGCGAGCGGCCAGGTCGATCAGCCGCGTCCGCTGCGGCTCGGGCATCTGGTTGGCAAGCTCGGTCAGCGTGACCGGTCCCGCGCCGGCCGCTCGCCTCGGAAGGCCGGCGGTCATCGAGTTGACCAAGGCTCTGCGCTGGTCTTCGAGGGCGGCGATCACGCGGAGGGCGTTGGCCTGGCGATCGGATGCCTGCTGGATCGCTGCGGGATTTGCCGTGCGAACCGCATCGCGCTGGGCGCTGGAGGCATCGAGCAAGTGCTCGTGGGCACGCAGGAGGCCGGTCAGAAGTGTTTCGAGCTGCTCGGTGATCGATCCGGTGCTCTCGGACGTCTCCGGGATCGCGGGTGCCTGAGTCTTGCTCGCCATCCGTGGCGCTCTTGTGGTCATGCTGACTTCCTGTCTGGAACGAAGAAGACTCACCACAGAGGCACAGAGAGCACAGAGAAAAGAAGAAAAGAGGCGGAGATTCAGGAGAGTCACAGATGCCTCTGACCTCTTGGCCCCTCTCTGTGTCCTCTGTGCCTCTGTGGTGAGCGCCTTTCTGTCTTTGAATTGATCCGATGCCTACTTGCGAAGCAGATCCCGTGCCAGGCGATCAACCAACGGGAAATGCGCAGCTCGAGTGATGCGCTGCGCAAATGCGGCATCCTGCAACGCGCGGAACTGACGCTCCGCGCCCGAAGCGGCGAATGGCTCGGCCGCCATCGACTCTTCGCGTGCCTCCGTCAGGATGGGCTGCACCAGAGCGATCGCCACGAACTCCTGGGCCGCGGTACGGGCTTTCTCCTCCGCCGATACCGCCGCTCCCGGCCGCCCCGCAGCAACCCCCGTGTCCTGCCGACCCAGGATCGCCGAGAACTCCAACTGGTCCGACTTCACTCCCCCACCACCACGAGCACCACCAGGACGAGCCAATGGAGCACCCGAGCCCCCAATGCTCGAACTCCGCACCAACATGCCCGCATCAATCCCCATGGCTGCCTTTCCACTTCGTCACTCCGTGACTCCGTGACTCCGTGACTTCCCCACTCAATCCACCACCAGCCGCGCATGCAGCTTCCCCGCCTTTTGGATCATCTGCAGTACATCGACCTGCTCGGACACCGGGATTTCAAGCTGTTTGAAGGCCGCGAGCAGGTCCGCGAGCTTGGCGTTGCCGCCGCTGGGAGCCGGCGCCTGGAGCGTGCTCCAGTGCGATCGCTGCACGAGCGGATCAAGCTGCGTCGGCTGCGGCGGAGGGATTGTTGTTGTAATCGTCAGGTCCTTGTGCGTGATCGCCACCGCACCGATCTCCACATCGGCGGTCATCACGATGCTGCCATCCCGCGCGTTGACCACCACCATCGCCGGCAACCGCAGGAGCGTGGTGTTGACATCCGCGGACATCACATCCGCGACGAACGCCGCGCGATCCGCTCGCTCGGCCTGGGGCACTATCACCCGCACCGTGCGTTCGTCGACCGCCTTGGCGATAATCGGGGCTGTCGAGAGCGGGTCGGCCCTGTACAGCGAGTCGATCGAGGCGGCGACCTGGGTCGATGAACTCCAGCCCGCAAAGTGAGGCCGCAGGATCAGATCGAAGGTGTCCCCGATCGCCGGCATCAGGATGTCGCGCAGAACCCGCGCTCCCAGCCGGATCCGACCGCTGGTGGGAGTGGTGTCGTCGTCGATCGAGATCGCACCCTCGGCCATCGCGTACGCCGGATCACCCTTGTACGGGCCCATCAGCGGCGCCAGGATCAGCCGGCCACCCTTGAGGTTCTTGCACGTCCCGAGCGTCGAGACGTAGACATCGACGGTGTCATCCGCCCGTGCGCCCTCTTCCTTGATGACGCAGCTCAGGGTGACGAGCGCCACCGACTTGGTCGCGGCGACCTCATCGAGTTTGGCGATCGAATTGCCGCTGTTCTTGAGGTATTCGGCAAGCGGCCGGGCGAGCGCGGGTTCCTTGCCCGAATCGCCCGTCCCCGGGAGCCCCACCACCAGGCCGGTGCCGCGGAGGATCGATTCACCCTGGCCCTTGATGCGGACCAGTTCCTTCACCGTGGTTGCGCTCGCGGTGGATGGGCTCAGCAGCACCCCCGCCACCACCACGAAGATCGCCAGGGTCGATATGAAGGCGCGCACTCCCATGCGAGGCCGGATCGCAATCACCATGCCAAGGGCTCTTTGCCGATACACAGACCGACCACCATGCCAGCGCTTCGTACCTTAACCCCCACCCCCTCCCGCCGGGGTCGCAAGGCTCGTCCTCGACCGCCGCTCCCGAAATCCTGGGAGCACACGCTGGGGGATTTCCTGGTCCACCTCCGCGTCGAGTGCGGGCTATCACACAACACGCTGGGGGCGTACAAACGCGATCTGCTCGACCTGATGGACGATCTGACCGCCGAAGGCATCACGGCGATCCGTGCGGTGACGCCGCGCCACCTCTCGACGCACCTGGCTTCGCTCAAATCCAAGCGCAAGATGGAGCCCAGCTCGGTGACCCGGCATCTGGCGGCGATCCGGATGTTCTTCAAGTGGGCGCTGGCCAACCGCCAGATTGATCGCCTGCCGACCGAACTCCTCGACCGCCCCCACCGCTGGCGCAAGCTCCCGGATGTCCTGACACCTCGACAAATGAAGGGGTTGCTCGAGGCCCCCAAGGCGGTCGCCAGGCGAAAAGCGGATGCTCCCGAGCCACTGCTGACCGTCCGTGATCGGGCGATCCTCGAACTCATGTACGCCAGCGGCCTGCGGGCGAGCGAGGCTGCGACCATCACGCTTACCGACATCCTCGAATCGCTGTCAGCGCTGCGGGTCTTCGGCAAGGGGAGCAAGCATCGCCTGGTACCCATGGGTGTGCCCGCCAAGCAGGCCTTGCAGGTGTACCTGCGCTCCGCCCGTCCAACGCTCGCCAAGCCGGGCAAGGACAAGGGTCGCATTTTTCTGTCGCGATCAGGCAAGCCACTCGAGCGGGTCGCGATCTGGCAGATCGTCAAGAAGCACGCCCGAGCTGCTGGGCTCAAGGATGTCCATCCGCACACGCTACGTCACTCGTTCGCGACACACCTCTTGACCGGCGGGGCGGACCTCCGCGTCGTGCAGGAGATGCTCGGACACGCCGATATCTCGACGACGCAGATCTACACGCACGTGGATCGATCGCACCTGATCAACGTACACAAGAAGTACCACCCGCGGCCCTGACTTGATGCCTGGATGCCTCGTGGCTCGACGCCTCTCTTCTCATCGCCGCGTGATGTCCTCAACCTCGACTGTGCGCCCTTCCTTCGCCGACCTCCGCACCGCCTCCATCACGCACAGCGTCCTGACTCCCTCCTCCAAGTCAGGGCTGTTGGGCTTCCCTTCCAAGATCGCCTGTGCAAAGTACTCCGCGTAGTTTGCAAACTCCCCGTAGTGCATCCCATGCACTTCGCTGTTGAAGTAGTACTGCCGGCCCGCGTACAGGTGATCCTCCATCACCTCCGTGCCATCGGGCGCTGCGTACACGTATCGCATGTCGTGGTACTGCGCCAGGCTCGTCGTCTTGGTCCCGTACAGCATCAGCTCGATGCAGTTCCGCGCGGCCGGCAGCTCGTGGCAGCCGTAGTGCCCCATCGCCCGTCCGATCCGCCCAGACTCTGCGATCGCGTTGACGATGTAGACATCCGGGCTCGCGAGCTGGTGCGCTTTGCCCAGCTCCGACTGATAGCAGCTCGCCGATACGCTCCTGATCGGCCCCAGATACCAGCACAAGAGATCGATCGGGTGCGACATCCCCAGGAAGACCCAGTCGGTCGCGCTGGCGACCCAGGGGCTCTTCTGGTAGTACCAATCCATGCGGTGGATGTAGTGGGCATCGAGCAGTTCGATATGGCCCAGTTCGCCGCGATCGAAGGCCGCGCGCTGGCGGCGGAAGGGCTCGAAGAATCGTGTCGACTGCCCCACCATCAGCCGTCGCCCGGTTCGCCGGCCGACTTCGAGAATCCGCCGGGCATCATCGAGGCTGTTCACTACCGGCTTGGTGCAGATGACATCCTTGCCGGCCTCGAAGGCGAGCGTGATGTGCTCGGCGTGCAGGGAATCGGGGGTGTAGATCCCCACCACCTTGACATCAGGGCTGGCGAGCATCGCGGCGTAGTCGCTGGTGTAGAACAGGTCCGGCAGCACATCCCGGCAGGCCTGGATCTTGTCGGGATTCAGATCGCAGCCGGCGATCGGGTAGATCCGGCTGGTACGATCCATCGCGAGCAGCAGCGTCCGCCCCTCGTGCAGCCCGATCACCCCCAACCCCAGCGCCCGCGGATCGCGTTCGAGCTTGGGGATCGGATTGGTCCCCGGAATGTGCTTGATGAATCCCATGGAAAGAGAATAGCTCCGCGTCCCCGCACTCCCCCACTTCGTCTCTCCGTCTCTATCCTCCCCCATGCGCTCCTACGCCCAAGTCCTCGACCTCAAGAACGATCCCACGCTGATCGCCGAGTACAAAGACTGGCACACCCGCGTGTGGCCTGAAGTCCTCAACGGACTCCGGGCGATCGGCATCAGGCGCATGAAGATCTTCCTGCTCGGCACGCACCTCTTCATGTATTATGAAGCGCCCGACGACTTCAACCCTGCCCGGGATTACCAGAACTACGCCAAGGATCCCAGGGTCCGGGAGTGGGACACCCTCATGCGCACGTTCCAGCAGCGCGTTGCAGAAGCGCCGCCGGCAAGCTCACCCTCGGACTGGTGGACGCCCATGGAAGAGGTCTTCGATCTCGAAACCGCTTCACAGCGCTCTTCGTGACCGGATAGCGCCTTCCCTACTTCCCCCGCTTCATCCGGTATACCCACCGCCCATACTCCAGCACCGAGCGCACCAGCTCCCCGCGCGTCGCGGGCATCCCGCGACCGAACGCCGTGTGCATCCGCCACTTCCAGTATGGACCCCCAAACCGCAGCCGCGTGATGATCGCCAGCCGCGCCAGCTCCCACACTCCACCCAGCGTTTCGACGATTCGGCTCATGCGCGCCTGGTGGCAGCTCCGGTGGGAAAGATCGTCCGGTAGTACGCCATCGTCTCCACGATCCCCGCTTCAAGGGCTGTCACGGGTTCGTAGCCGAGCAGTTCACGAGCGCGGCCGAGGTCGGCGAGCGAATCGCGCACATCTCCGGAGCGCTCCGGCTTCATTTCAGGAGCCCGGCCCTCAGCGCCGCACGCCCGTCCCAACATCCCCACCAGGTCCAGCACGCTGGTTCGCCGACCCGATGCGATGTTGACCGCATCGCCGCGGAAAGGCCAATCGGCAACGCCGGCGAGCAGGGTCCCGAGCACCGCGTTGGCGACGAACGTGAAGTCCCGGCCTTGGCGACCATCCCCATAAATGAGTGCCGGCTGTCCTGCCAAGAGCCGCTTGGCGGTCACCGGCACCACCGCCGCGTACTCCGAATCGGGAGACTGGCGGGGCCCGAAGACATTGAAGTATCTCAGCGAAACCGTGGACATCCGGAAGCTGTTCGCCCACGCCGCCATCAGGCTTTCGGCCGCCAGTTTGCTCGCCGCATAAGGCGAGAGCGGCCGGGGCAGCATTGTCTCAACCTTCGGCAGGGGCGGAAGTTGCACTCCGACCGTGCCCGCGGCGGTCGGATCTCCGTAGACGGAGGAGGAGGAGGCCAGCACCACGCGATCCACGGGGTGCTTGGGACCGTTGGGGGCCTTGGCGCTCGCGGCCGCGAGCACGCGAACCGTCCCGGTCGCGTTGACAGACCAGGTCCGCTGAGGGTTGGCGATCGATTTGGGAACCGATCCGATCGCCGCGAGGTGGAAAACGATATCGCAGCCATCCCCGGTGCCTCCCCTGGCGACGGCTTCCATCAGGGCATCATCATCGAGCACCGATCCATGCACGAACCGGACCCGGCGGGGCTCTAGGTCCATCAGCGAGGCGATGTGCTCGGCCGTGCTGTTGGAGAGGTCATCAATAACGGTGATATTGGCGCCCATCGACAGGAGGGCATCGCACAGGTGGCCGCCAATGAACCCGGCCCCGCCTGTGACGCAGACGGACTTTCCCTGGTACTTCCCACGGAGTTTGGAGACCACATCAGCCGGGAGCTTCATTCCAGATCAGTCTATCAGGCAGTCGCATAGATGGCTTTGAATCCATTAGTCGCCGCAATCGACTTCCATTCCGCGCACGTGGTCCTGTAAAAGCAGAAACCCCCGCAACGCGCGGGGGCTCTGGTGGGAAAGAATTGTGCCTTGGTTGGATGGATCTCGCTTCAACAGGTGTTGAACGCGACCCGTGACACTGCACTCACGTCTCCGAGTGACATTTATATGTCACTGAGTGACAGCATAGCAACCTTCTGAGAGTTCTGCACGCACATTTGCGGTAGATATGACCAAAACTTGCGGTATACTGCGTCTGTCACCACATATGCACTGGAATGTACGGTATATGAAAGGTGTTTGATTGGCAAGAATATTGACACCATTCTCAGAGACGGATTCCGCACGCCTCAAAGTGCTTGGCCGTCGTCTCTGCGGAGAGCTTTCCGGGCTGCTTGAATCGGTCCCCGAGGAGTCCAGGACAGCGCGCGGCCTGGCTCGATTCCTCAATATTGATCGCGGAACCGCTCAGAGAGCCATTTCCGCCGCTCGCCTCTCCAGAGATCCGATCGAGGCGCTCGCCAAGGGGCCCGGGACCGCGGGGCTGCGCCAGATCGTCCGTGGCGCCCAGGATGCCGGTTTGACTGCCGATGCGATCCGGGGTGTCTCTTCGGCCGCGGATCTTTTCGAATCCGCGTTGCGTGAACTGGGGATCAGCCAGTCCGGGTTGGTGCGTGCGATCGAGCCGCCGGAAGAAGCGGCGAGCCCGGGCATGCCCTCGATGCAGAGCGGTGACTCGGTCGATGCCCGTCGCCGGCTCTTCGAGGCGGCCTCCGAGTGCGTGGGTCGCGTGATGGATGCCCGCACCATCGTGATGATGGTCCGTCCCAAGCCGCAGGATCCGGCCAAGGTTGAGATCTTCGGCGGCCACGGCGTCATCGGCTACCGCGCCCGACCGGATGTCATGCCGCTGGTCTTGGGCCGCAGCGTCGATCCCTCGGACAAGGATGCTCAAGCCCACGCGAGCGGCACTGCCCCCGTGAAGTCAAGCATCCCCGTCCTCTCCGGGGAACGGGTCCTCATGGAGTTCTGCACCGACCCGCTGGCGCTGGTCACCAGCCGCAGGCGCGGCCGGGAACTGCACGCCGTCGTCGAGCCGCGCGGGATAGATGAAGCCGTCGATGTGGTGCTCGCCTCCAACGCCCCCGACGATGATGAGAACTCCCAGTACCTGCGCAAGCTCCAGGAGACTCGCTTCAATATCCGCGTGCCCGCCAGGGCTGCGGTCTTTGATGTCTACCTCGAGCGATCTCTGGCGCAGAACTGCGTCCCCTCGCTGGAGATGTTCCTGTGGCCGCGCGAGGCACGATCGACCCGGCCGGGCAACTGGTACGATGCACTTCCCAGCGCGCCGCTGCTCCAGGTGCTTGGAACCGGCATCCGCAAGGCATCGAGCGCTGCCTACCCGCGCCAGGCCCAGCTCACCGAGCGCCTGTTCGAGGCCAGCGCCTGGAACCCCGACCAGTTCGTGGGCTTCCGCTGCGAGACCGCGTACCCGTTCTGGGCTTCGTGCTACACGATGAACTTCGACTACGGCGCTGAACCCAGCGAGGAATGAGAGTCTCTCGCCCCGCCGCCCCCCATCGGCCCTCACCGCATCCTCTCTGTACGATGACCGCATGAACACTGGGCCGGCAGCGCCGGCCTTACATGCTCGACCCGCGCCGCGGGGAGCGCTCGCCATGCAGGCACAGCGCGGTTCGGCGCGCATGTGGATCTCGCTTGTGGTCTGCATGCTCGCCCTGCGCCTCCCGGGCCTCATCCAGAGCCTGTGGTTCGATGAAGTCTGGCGAACCCGCATCATGCTTGGCGGCCCTGCCCTCAAGAGCATCCTCCTCTACGATATCCACGGCCCGCTCTACAACGCCCTGATGTGGGTGTGGATCATCGTCCTGGGGGACAGCGAGATCAGCATCCGCATCCCATCCCTGCTGGCGAGCCTGGCGTTGATCGCCGCCGTGTACGCCTGGACCTCCCGAAGGCTCGGCCGGCTCACCGGGATGCTCGCCGCGTGGTACCTGACCCTCTCCCCGGTTCATGTCTGGTTCTCCACCGAAGCCAAGAACAACATGCTTACCGTCCTGCTGACGACGCTGGGCGTGATGGCAAGCCAACGGGCGCTCGCTCGCCGGCGCATCCCATCTGCGATCCTCGCCGGTTTCATCTGCTCGCTTGCCTTCTGGACCAGCTTTCAGTCAGTCTTGATGCTGATGCCCGCGTGGGTGTTCCTGCTGGTCAGCCCATCGAACGAATGGAGCCCACCGGAGCACGGCCGCATCGGCCCGCGCGCCGGGCGAGTGGTCACATCGCTCACCGCGATCGGGACGATGCTGCTGCTGTGCATACCGCTGGTGATCCTCAAGCTCTCGCACGCAGAATCGCTCTACCGGGACTACCTGACGGCGTTCAAGTGGTTCGAGCCGGTGCGGCTCTTGACGTGGTTTGAGACCGGCAACGCGCTGCCCTTTCTGCGCGAAAGCTGGGTGACCAGGGCAATCGTGCCGGCGGCGGTGCTGCTGATACCCATGCTGCTGGGACTCTTCACGCTCGCCTTCACCGCGCGGGCGCGGCTGGCCCTGATCTGCTTCATCGGCCCGATGGTGCTCATGCTGCTGGCCGATGTCCTGCGCGATCTGTCGGGCATGGAGGTACGCATGTACCAGCCGCGCAACCTGACGGTGATGCTCCCGTGGCTGGCGATCGTCTTTGCGGCGGGGGTCGCACGGTTTCCCGCGGGTTGGAGGCGATGGCTTGCGGGAGCCCTGGTGCTCGGCCTGACCGCGTTCTCCTCGATCTCCATGCGCACGTGGTGTGCGGAGGATGACACGGTCATGCACCCCAACCCGGACTGGAGAGGCGCCGCGGCGTGGATGGAATCGGGCGCCTCGTCGGACCGCTACACGGTCATCTCGCGCACACCGCTCCTGCCGATCGCGTACTACTCACCGCACGCCACGCGAATCGAGCTGGGACCGGAGCGGCCGTTCGAGCAGGGCCTGTCGCTCGCCGCCGAGCGCGCGGGCGGCGGCGAGATGTTCCTGTTGATCCATTCGCGATGGAACGCGATCGGTATTGAAGAGCGCGATCATGCCCTGCAAGGATTCGATGTGTTAGACCAGCGCCATTTCCGCCTGCTCAACATCTACCGCATCCGGCGGCGATAGTCACGGAACCGTGCGGATCGGGCGAGCCGGGTTTCCGGCGACAATCGTGCGCGCAGGCACATCCCTCGTCACCACCGCCCCCGCCCCGATGATCGCCGCATCCCCGATGGCAACCCCCGGCATGATGGTCGCGTGGCCGCCGATCCACACGTTGTTCCCGATCGTGATCGGGCGCCCGTACTCCTGCCCGCTGTTGCGAAGGTCAGGATCAACCGGATGGGTCGCCGCGTACAGATGCACGCCCGGCGCGAACATCACGTTGTCCCCGATCGTCACCTTTCCGCAGTCAAGTATGACGCAGCCGAAGTTCATGAAGAAGTTGTTCCCGGCGTGGATGTTGACGCCGTAGTCGCACCGGAAATCTGGCTCGATCTCGAACTTGGGGCCGATCGCGCCGAAGAGCTCCCGTATCAGGGCAGCGCGGCGATCGGGCTCTTCCTCGGTGGAGGTGTTGAAGAGCCGGCACAGCCGCCGTGCGGTGCGGCGGAGCGCGATGAGTTCGGGATCGGCGGGGCGGTACAGCTCGCCGGAGAGCATGAGTTGGCGTTCTGACATCGGCAGTCAGGGTATCGGGGCCAAGTGCCGAAGCATCGAGCCGATCAAGGGGAGGTGTGGCGGCTTCGGCGGCGGCCGGCGATCATTGCGAGGCCGGTGCCTGCGAGCGCGATCGGGCCGGGGCTGGGGATCGTGGCGCTGACCTCGGTCTTGGCGGTGCATGTGATGCGATACTTGAATGATTCGCCCTTGCGGACCAGCAGTTCGCGGTCCGGACTCCCTTCGATGGCGATCGTCTGGCCCGTGGGATACTGCGTCACCTGGCCGAATGTCTCGTTGTTGAGCGTGACGATCTTGGGATCGGACTTTCCCTTCTCGCGCAGCGGGAGATTGCCGAGCGTTGAAGAGACCCAGCGGTAATTGAACTCGTAAAGCACGGTGATATCGCTCGCGGACTTGTTCTCGAAGGTGAACTCACCCCACGCGCCCAGTTCGGCCTTGGCGGAGCCTGCGGGAGAAGCGGTTGATTCGGTGTAGCTGGAGACCGTGAAGCCCCCGCCCTTGGAACCGCCGTTGGCAAGCCAATACGCGCCGGAAGAGCCATCGGAGAAACCGCTGCCGATGTTGTTGGCATCGTCCTTGCCTTTGGCGCTGCCGGGATCGGAGCCCTTGAAAGCGATCTCGAGGCCAAAGGGCGCGGTGTCTTGCGTGTTGTTGCCGACGCGATAGCCGCGGACCACGAAATCGCCCTTGGCGCTGGCGAGCCCGGTGACTGTGGCCTGGGCAAGCCCGGCGAGGGTAAGGGTCGAAAGTGCGCAGAGCATCCTGGCAGCGTTGCCGCTCATTGAAAGGCTCCCTGGTGCGATTGGCTCGTGGCGCGTGCCGAAGCGTGGTTTCGGGCAAGGGGTGTCTGGGGAGTAGAACGGAGACGGAGGCGGATCACACACACCTAATGCGAGAGAACACGAGCGCCCCTTGCGGTGTGCCAGAGCTTGTGCGCAGTGGCCTCTAGAACTCCGCGCTCTTGGGCGTCCGCGGGAACGGGATCACATCCCGCACGTTCTGCATCCCCGTCAGGAACATCATCGCACGCTCGAAGCCCAGGCCGAACCCCGCGTGCGGCACCGTGCCGTATCGCCGCAGGTCCCGGTACCACCAGTACTCCTTCGCCGGCAGCTTCATCTCGGCGATCCGGGCATCCAGGACATCCAGCCGCTCTTCGCGCTGGCTGCCGCCGATGATCTCACCGACCGCCGGCACCAGGACATCCATCGCCGCGACCGTATCCCCGGGGGCGTTGTCGGTGCCGGGTGGGTTCATGCGCATGTAGAACGCCTTGATCTGCTTGGGGTAGTTCATCAGCACGACCGGCTGCTTGAAGTGCTGCTCGGTGAGGTATCGCTCGTGCTCGGACTGCAGGTCGATCCCCCACTTGACGGGGTACTCGAACTTGTGACCGCCGGCGAGCGCGTTCTCGAGGATCGAGATCGCCTCCGTGTACGGCAGGTGCCGGAACGGCTTCTCCAGCACCGCCTTGAGCCGATCGATCAGTCCCTTCTCGATGCGCTCCTCGAAGAACTTCATGTCATCGGTCCGCTCGGTGAGGCAGGCGTTGATGAGGTACTTGATGAAATCCTCGGCCAGCAGGGCGTTGGCCTTGAGATCGTTGAAGGCGACCTCGGGCTCGATCATCCAGAACTCGGCCAGGTGACGCGAGGTGTTGGAGTTCTCCGCGCGGAACGTGGGCCCGAAGGTGTAGATGCGCGACAGAGCGCACGCGTACGTTTCGCCGTTGAGCTGGCCGCTGACGGTGAGGTGGGCTTGCTTGCCGAAGAAGTCCTCGGCGTAGTCAATCGGAGAGGGTGTAGATTTGGAAGAGGCACTGGGCACTGGGGACTGGGCACTGGTGGAAGACACCGCAGCGCCGGCGGCAACTGGTCCTTCACCAGTGCCCAGTGCCCGATGCCCAGTGCCTTCCCCTCTCGGCGGATTCTCCATATCCAGCGTGCTCACCCGGAACATCTGCCCCGCGCCCTCGCAGTCGCTGGCCGTGATGATCGGCGTGTGGACGTAGAAGAAATCACGCTCATGGAAGAACCGATGGATCGCCATCGAAAGCGTGTGCCGCACGCGAGCCACCGCGCCGAACGTGTTGGTCCGCACCCGCAGGTGGGCCTGCTCGCGCAGGTACTCGAACGTGTGCCGCTTGTTGGCGACCGGATAGGTATCGGGGTTCTCGACCAGCCCGATGATTCGGACCTGGCCGGGCGCGCTGGCGTGCGCTGCATCGACGAGGACTTCGACCGACTGCCCCTTGCCCTGGCTCTGGACAAGAACGCCATCGACCTCGACGCAGCAGCCGGTCGTCAGCTTCAGCACCTCGGCGTAGTTGGAGACAGCACTGGCCCCGCCGCCCTTGATGACGCACTGGATCGGGTCAAAGCACGTCCCATCGGAGATCGCCAGGAAGCACAGCCCGCCATCGGCCTTGGATTCGCGATTGGTCCGCACCCAGCCCTTGAGGGTCACGGGGGTGTCGATGGGGGAGGAGAAGGCTTTCTTGACGGTGAGCCAGGACATGGGAAGCTCCGGGGTTAGGGCGGGATGGTAGGAAATGGCCGGCGGCAGAGTTCAAGCTGCAAAGTTCAAAGGGCAAATGGGAACCTGAGGAGTGTCCGATAGAGTTGGTGCTTGGAGACTGGGCAACACGACCAAACGAGTGATTCGTTGACGGCGAGCGGGCTCGCCGGGATCGCCCGCGCGGTATTCCGCGGGGGACCCGTGCTGGTCCGCACCCTCCAGCACTGGCGACCGTACATCTGCCCATTCGAGGTGCTTCTGCCGCCGGTTCCCGCGGGGGCACGGGTGCTGGACATCGGCTGCGGGGGCGGGTTGTTCGGAGCGCTGGTGTGCTCCACACGCTCCCCAGCGCGGTTCATCGGGTTTGATTCATCCCGTGATGCGATCGCGATGGCACAGGCGAACGTGGCACGGATGGGTGCAAGCGCTGGTCAGGCAGGTTGCGTGCCAGAGTTCGTGCGGCTGGGTGTCGAGGAGGCCTGGCCCGTGGGAGAGTTTGATGTAGTGGCGATGATCGATGTAGCGCACCACATCCCGCCGGCCCATCAGCGGGCGGTGCTGGAGCAGGCGGCGAGCCGTGTCGAGCCGGGTGGTGTGTTCATCTACAAGGACATGACCCGCCGCGGTGTGGTGCGGCCGATGATGAATCGCCTGCATGACCTGGCGCTCGCCCGTCAGTGGATCCACTATGTGGATCCATCGGATGTGAAGGCGTGGATGGCGGCCGCGGGGATGTCGCTCGTGCATGAGAGCTACCACACGCGATGGTGGTATGGGCATGAGTTGATGGTGTTTGCGAAGACCGCTTGAACGGGCAGCCTCGGCAATCCGGAATTACTGCCGGTGTTCCTTCAGCGATCTCAACTCCGCCAGGGTCGAATTCAACTGCGTCCGCAGGTGCCGCAACCGGATGAACGATCGCGTACGCGTCAGCAGCTCCACGCGATGCACCGGCTTGGTCAGGAAATCATCCGCACCGCAATCCACCGCGCGCTCGACATCGCTGACCTCGTTCAGGGCCGTCACCATCACCACCGGGATATCCCGGGTCGCCGGGGATGCCTTCAGCCGGGAGCACACCTGGAACCCGCTCATCCGCGGCATCATGATGTCCAGGAGGACCAAGTCCGGGTGCGTCTGCTCGACGGCCTTGAGGGCCTCATCCCCATCCCGGGCAAGCACCAGCTTGCAGGGGAGCTCTTCCAGATAGGCCTGCAACAGCTCCAGGTTCTGCTCGTTGTCATCCACGAGCAGGATGGTCGCATCGGCCAGGTCGGCATCGCTCTGCTTCGCCGATGCGGCGGGAGCCGAAGCCGGGCTTGGGGATGTATTGGGGGTGTTGGGGGGAGTCATGGGATTGGAAAGCCGGAACCGCGGAATCCTAGCGGCGGATGCCCGGCGGATCGCCGATACAGATGAAACTTTGGGGCTTGCCGCCACGTAGGAGCCTCCTTCGAGGCGCCTCCGGGTCGGTTTCGGGGCACTTTTTGTCGCGTTTTCGTCGCGTTTTCGTTGGGGCGTACTATCACCGATCGCGGATCCCGGAGGTCCTTCCGGGCGGGTTTTCAAGGGTCATTTGCGGCATTCGTTTGCGGCATTTGGGGAGGTCGGCCGGGGTGCGTTCAGCCGGCGACCTGGGGAGCACAGCCAGGATGTCCACGGCGGGATCACGATCTCGAACGGTCTGGGAAGACCGCTTCAGAACACCGACATTCGACCACCTCCGCGAGCTGAGCAACAAGCAGATCGCCGGGGTCGTCGATGCCGCCCGCGGCAAGCTGCTCGCCATCCCCGACATCAAGGAATCGATCGCCTGGCTCGGACTCCCCTGGCGATGGAGCCTCGAGTATCGCCTTCCGCTCGACCCCGATCGCGCCTGGGCGGTCCTGGTCATGCAACCCAACAAGCCGGCGATCGCGATTCCGCTCCCGGCGGGTGTGCTCTCCCGGATGACGCTCTCCAAGCTGCCGAGGGCGATCCGCGATGGCCTGCGCGCCACACCCTCGGTCGCCGGTATCTACTGGCCCTGCTGGGAGTGCCCCGGCAAGACGCAGGTGGATGAGGTGATGCAGGTGGTGGAGATCAAGCGCGGCATCCTGGCGGCGGCGAACGCTTGATGTCCTGTCGCCTCGAGTCGATCGAACCTGACAACCCATTTGCGGAACGCCAGCGCATGAAAAACGCCCAGAGCATTCCGCGCACCTGGGCGTGGGAGTACGAGACCGCTGAAAGTGGCCGTGAAACGCAGTCAGCCTACTTGGGCTTGTAGCTGAACCCCTGGCCACCGACCGAGGCATCCGCCATCAGCCCGCCCTTGGGATCGACGAAGACGATGACGCCCTTGCCGACATCGGTCTTGGCCGCCGCCCCGGCGGTGATCGCGATCGCCGAGGCGTTGGCCTCGAGCGAGAACTGGCCGGACTTGAACTTGTCGAGATCCGACTGGCGCATGAAGATGAGCAGCTCGGAGAACGACTGGGCGCCGGCCTGGAGTCCGACGGATCCGGATGTGATGTCCGCGTACCCGATGTGGCTGCCGTTCTGGTAGACCGTGCCGCGACCGTACGAGCCGCCCACGATGAACCCCGCCTTGCCCACTTCGGGGAAGACCGCCCAGCCCGCCGACTTGCTGAGCAGTTCACCCAGCGATGAATCCTTGGCACGGAAGCTCTGAACCGAGGCGTTGCCGGTGGCGACCAGGGCATCGCGATCGGCCTCGCTCTTGGGTGCGGTGGAGCACCCGGTCACAAACCCGACGCTGGCAAGCAGTGCGAATCCGAGGAATGATTTGCTCATGTTCTATCTCCTTTGGCGAACGGTCCTGCTTCCGCGAGCCGGGCTCGCAAAGTGGATCACCGCACCGGCGCCATCATATGCCCGGTTTGCTCATTCCACAGAATGAGTGAACGTCGGATGATGCAACTAGGCCCGCCCCGCCGTGATCGTGAGCGAGGCTCGCGCCGTCGGCGCTTTCCCGGCCTGCTTGTGCAGCTTCCGCGCCCGGTGCGTGGACCAATCCTTGACGGCCAAGTCCGGCGAATCCGCACCATCCTTGATCTTCAGGAGGTCGTACACGTTGTCGCGCTGCGCCGGCACAAACCCCGCATCCCGGATCAGCCGGCACAGGACCGCCTCATCGAGGCAGTACGTCGTGCCCGCCGATGACACCACGTTCTCCTCCATCATCACCGAGCCCATGTCGTTGCCGCCGTACGAGAGGCCGACCTGGCCGATGTGCGGGCCCATCGTCACCCACGAGGAGCCGATCGAGAAGATGTTGTCGAGCATCAGCCGCGAGATCGCCTGCGTCCGCAGGTAATCGCTCGACCCCGACATCCGCACCTTCCGCCCGAAATCCGGCGTGATCGTCTTGTAGTCAAGCTCGGCGTTGCGGCCCCACTCGTACGCGCGGGCGATGCGATCCCCCGGAAACTCCTGCGACAGCTCCGCCGGATCCGATCCCCAATCCTTGACACGACCCAGCGGTGTGTTCTCTCGCTGGAAGGGCCAGGAGATGAAAGCCTTGTAGTGGCCGAATGTGGGGGGGGAAGTGACGGAGTGACGCAGTGACGACGTGACGGAGTGCGAAGAAGCAGAAGGCGAAGTGTCTTCCCACTTCGTCACTTCGTCACTTCGTGACTCCGTGACTGCTCCTTCCCTCAACGCCCGATCCTGCCACTCCCGCACCAGCATCATGTGATGAATCCGGTCCGCGTACCCCTCGATGTGGCCGAACATCATCGTGGCGCTCGTGAACATTCCCAGCGAGTGGGCGGCGAACATCACCGTCAGCCACGATTCGGCATCGCACTTGCCCAGGCCGATCTTGCGTCGAACCGGGTTCGCGAAGATCTCTCCGCCGCCGCCGGGGAGCGAATCCAGCCCCGCGGCTTGGAGTTTGTGGAGCACCCAGCGGCACTTGGCAAGCAGGTCCGCCCCTGGCGGGTTGAAGAAATGGACGAACTCGATGAGCTCGGGCGGGCTGAAGGCGTGGATGTGGATGTGCGGGAAGGTCTCTTTGATGGAGGCGAGCAGTTCGAGGTAGTAATCCAACGGCAGGTCGGGATTCATGCCGCCCTGCATCAGGATCTGCGTGCCGCCGATCGCCGAGAGTTGGGCGATCTTCTGGTGGATGATCTCGCGCGGCAGCGTGTAGGCATCGTGGTCCGTGGCATCGCGCCGGAACGCGCAGAACGTGCAGCGGGCGGTGCAGACGTTGGTGTAGTTGATGTTGCGATCGATGACGTACGTGCGGAAATTGTCCCCGTGGATCTGGCGGCATCGGGCATCGGCCCAGCGGCCCAGCTCCGGCAGGGGCATCGAGTGGAACAGCTCCAGCGCCTGGTCGGGAGTAAGACGAGCCTCCCCCGCGACGATCGCCGATAGCAGGCCGGTATCAAGGCCTGAAACTCGTGGATATTCGGTCGGGACCAGCATCCGCTGCATCGCCAAGAATAGGCGTTTCAGCGAGTATTGAAAACTAAGAAACGGCGCTCCGCTTGTCAATTTGTCAGGTAAATGGTAGGATGTCAACATGAGCTCGAAGATCAACCACCACCGCATCGACTACATCGAGCTGGGTGCTGCCAGCACCGCCGCATCCAAGGACTTCTACTCCGGTGTCTTCGGCTGGAAGTGGACCGACTACGGCCCCGACTACACCAGCTTCGAGGATGGCCGCCTCACCGGCGGGATCACCGAGGACGATGAGGGCCGCAAGCGCGGGGTGCTGGTCGTGCTGTACTCCGACAACCTCGAAGAGACCCTCCGCGCAGTGATCGCCTCCGGTGGACGCATCACCAAGGAGATCTTCAGCTTCCCGGGCGGACGGCGATTCCACTTCCGGGATCCGGCGGGCAATGAGCTTGCGGTCTGGGGACAGGATCCGGGTTGAGACGATGTTCGCCGTCAATGAAAAGCCCCGCGCGAAGGCGGGGCTTGATCAGCGTTCATACAGCACGATGCGGATGTAGGTCAATCAATGCCTGACCTCCTTGCCACTCGGCTGCGCCTGCGCGGCGGCCGCCGCCTGCGCAGCGCTCCCCGGCTTGGCGGCCTTGATCCCCTTGACCGAACCCTTCGCGGCAGATGACTTCGGCGCGGGGGCCTTGGGGATCTTCTGCGACTTGCCAGGCTGCCCCTTGGCAGCCGGCGCGCTCCCCGACTTCTCCCCCGCCACCGGGCTGTTCCCCGCGGCGCTGGAACCTGGTCCAGCGCTCGCGGACTTCTCTCTCTCCAACCGGGCGCTCTTCTCCGACCGGGCGATCCTCTCGTTCCTTTGCTTGGCGATCCTGTCGGCTCGATTGCTGCGGAACACGATCGATTGCTTGGCCTGCGAGCCCCTGGACATGAGCTGCGCGGCCTTCACCGGTTCTCCCGACGCATCAACCGCAGCACCCGCATGCCCTGCCTGTTCCCCTTCGGCCATCACGGCCTGTCCCTGCTCGCCCTCAAGCGCATTGATCGCCGCGAGCAGCTTGTCCTCAGCATCATCGGCCGGCGCCTGCTTCGCAGCATTCGCCTGGGCCTTTGCCTTTCCCGCTCGCCCCTTGCCGAAACTGCGAACCCCCGCATTCCCATCGCTCCCGGCCGCAGCGGTGCCCGCGGCAGCCTTGCCGAGCAGCTTCTGGATCTCAGGGTTCGATGCGGCAAGCTGCTCGATCGCGGCACCCGCATCACTGGCGGCGGACTTGTCCCCCGCCTTCTGCTTGGACGACTCCTTGCCCACGGTCTGCTTGGCGACCGGCTTGGGATCCGGGCACTTTGGCGGCTCGGCGGCAAGCGCCTGCGCAGCACCCGCAAGCACAACGATCGCCACCGCCATCGAGTTGATCCGATTCCGCATCGCTGGACACCTCCCGCCACAAGGAACACCGGCGGAATTGCCGGTTCGCCAAGGGTGATGTCCGATTCACAGCCCACAAAGGCCAACCGACATGCAAGCCAAATGCAATACCCCCGGCACTGCTCGCCGGCGCACACGGAACACCCATTACAGATGGAACTCCGATCAGGCCTGCCCGCGAGCCACCGCGGATGCCGCCCGGACGATCGGCGCAAACTCACTGACCTTCAGCGAAGCGCCGCCGATGAGCCCGCCATCGATATCCGTCCCCTTGAACAGTTCGCTGGCGTTCGAGGGCTTCACCGATCCGCCGTACATGATGCGCATGCGCTCGGCGGTGTCCGCGCCGTACATCCCCGCGATCAGCTTGCGGATCTTGGCTTGGACATCCTGGGCATCCTCCGGGGTCGCCGTCTTGCCCGTCCCGATCGCCCACACCGGCTCGTACGCGATCGTCACACGGGAGATCTGGTCACCCGTCACATCCGAGAGCGCTGCCCGTACCTGGCGCTGATTGACCGGGTCGGTGTGCCCGGCGATCCGCTCGTCCAGCGTTTCCCCTACACACAAGATCGCCTCCAGCCCGCCATCCAAGACGGCGCGGAGCTTCTCGTTGACGACCGCATCGGTCTCTCCAAGCACGTGCCGGCGCTCCGAGTGCCCGCAGAGGATGACCTCGACGCCGCAGTCCTTGAGCATCTCGATCGAGACCTCTCCCGTGAACGCGCCGTCGGGCTTGTGGTAGCAATCCTGAGCGCCGAGCTTGATCGATGAGCTGCGGTCCCGCAGGATCGCCCGCACGGCGAGCAGGTACGGGAAGGGCGGGAATACCGCGACATCGACGTTGGAGACATCCCGGAGGCCATCGACAACCCCGCGTGCCAATTCGGCCGCGGTATTGCGGTTGGTGTTCATCTTCCAGTTGCCGCCGACATAAGGCTTGCGTTGGGACAAGGGCGTGGCTCCCGAGGGGCTGGCTGAGCACAGACCGGGAGAATAGCCGTTTGAAGACCACCGGGAAGGAAACGGGCCGCGATCGCTCGCAGCCCGTGCAACTGCGGCAATTGCCCCCGGTCAGACCATCTCGACCGAGACGCCGGCCCGCTGGAGCACCGGGATAAGCCGGTAGATCTCCAGCAACCGTGCCAGCTTGCCACTGACTCCCGTGAGCCGTGCATGGGATCGGACCGCGTGGATGCGCTTGGCGATCTGCACCAGGGCGGCAACCGCACAGCTATCGACCTGGATCACGGCCTGGCAGTCGATCACGGTTGCCGTGACCCCCCGTCCCAGCGCGGCCGTGACCTGCCCGATCAGGCGCTCGATCGCCTGCGGGTCGGTCATGTCCGTCGCGAGCCGAATGATGCGGTCCCCTGGTTCCAGTGTCCGATCGGAGATCGGGCGCCGGCGAACCATGGTGCCCACGTTGTTGAAGCTCGCGAGGACGGTGGTTCCCAGGATGCTCGCCAGGCCAAGAACCCCGGCAAACCCCCACCCCCCCCACGCACCCAACAAGTCTCCCCACTCCCCAAGCCCATTTTCCCCGACGAGTGTTTCGAACATGGCTAAACCTCCATCTCCACCAAGTGGTCGAATGGAGCAGCCCCGGGTTGCAAAGGCAACGTGTGAATCGCGCGGGTTCGGCGCTAGCCGGGAGGGTCGGTGTCCAGCCACCGCGACATGTCCAGGTCTTCCAGACGAATGATTCCCGGGATTTCACGCAACAGCTCACGCAGGACAGGGTCCACCTCGACCGGCTTGGCCGGATTCTGCGGTAATTTCGAGGTTCCGGCACTCGCAGCTCGCTGCTGTGGCGTATGGCGCGGGATCGCCCCTGCGGACAGGTGTTGGAACGAAGAGGGCACAGGCGGCGGCATCACAGGTTCGACCCTGGGCGCCGCGCGCAGCGCCGGCGCTTCTCCGGCTTCGATCTGGAACTCACGCATCCAATCCTCGACATCGCTTCGCCCCAGGGGGATTCGATCCCGCAGCGTCGGATCCAGAGTTGGCAGCGGCCGAGACTCATCGAATGCCAGTTGCCGCAGGAACGCCTCGCTGGAGAGCGAAGAAGCCCTCGCGCGGGCCGCCGCACGCTGGATGCGGCGATCCCCGGAAACCACGGTCCATCGCCGCGCTGCCGAATCCCGCTCCAGCATGTCCTCGATCACCGAATCGGCATCCCTGTCGGAACCGGCGTAGACCACTCGCAGGTCCGCGGGCTTGCGGGTGGGGGATGAGCGTGCTTCCCCAGCGCTGCTCGCGACCACGCGAGCCGTCGAGGAAACAAAGTCAGGCCTGAATCCCCTGGGCTCCCCATCGCACACCAGCACGATGCGCTGGCGAGCGTACCGCGAGATACCCAGGAGGCGGATCAGGCCATCAAGCTCAAGACCCGCCAGCCGCGGCGGAAGCACAC
This sequence comes from Phycisphaerales bacterium, assembly GCA_020847535.1. Taxonomy (GTDB): domain Bacteria; phylum Planctomycetota; class Phycisphaerae; order Phycisphaerales; family UBA1924; genus JAEUJB01. Next base: position 48,738 of record JADLBU010000092.1, on the reverse strand, counting down.
CCGGCACCAGCAGCACGTTGTAGGCATCGATCAGCAGCATCTGGGCTCGCCGGCATTACATCCCCGAATCACTTCTTCACGGCGGGCGCGGAAGCGCTCCCTGGGATCACCTCGAGCACGATCTTGCCTTGGGTGTGGCCCTCCTCGATCTTCGCGTGCGCTTGCGCGGCTTCTGCCAGCGGGAAGACCTTGGTCACGTGAGGCTTGACCTTGCCTCCATCGATGAGCGCGGCGATCTCCTTGAGCTGATCGGCGTTCGGCTGGACAAGAAACCCCGTACCGCGGATGCCAGCCTCCTTGAGCTTCGCGGGGTTCGGCTGTCCGACGATAGAGACCAGGAACCCATCCTTCTTGATGACGCCGATCGACCGCGCCTGCGTCTCACCGCCGACGGTGTCGAGCACGACATCGACATCCTTGGCGAACTCCTCGAACTTCTGGGTCTTGTAGTCGATGATGACATCGGTGCCGAGGGTCTTGAGAAACTCGTGGTGATCCGCCGAGGCGGTCGCCAGCACCTTTGCCCCCTTGGCCTTGGCGAACTGGACCGCGAAGTGCCCGACTCCGCCCGCAGCGCCGTGGATGAGCACAGACTGGCCTTCCTTGAGGCCGGCCTTGTCGAAGAGCGCCTGCCAGGCGGTGAGCGCAGCGAGCGGGACGGCGGCGGCGGCCGCGTGGTCGAGCGAATTCGGCTTGATCGCAACGGCCGATGCGGGAACAGCCACGTACTCGGCATACCCGCCGCCGGCGGTCAATGGCAGGTATGAGTACACCGAATCGCCCGCCTTGAACCGGCTCGCATCCTGCCCGACCTCCTCGACCGTCCCGCTGACATCAAACCCCAGCGTCATCGGGAACTTGCCGGCTCCGAACATGCCGTTGCGGATCTTGTAATCGACGGGATTGACCCCCGCCGCATGCACCTTGACGAGCACCTGCCCCACGCTCGCCTCGGGCTTGGGGGCATCCTCGTACGTAAGCTGGTCCGCCCCGCCGAACTTGTGGATCCGGATCGCCTTCATTGTGGACGCTGGCTGGGCAATCAAGATGACGGCGGCAACGAGTGAGGCAAGGTTCATGGGAAATGCTATCGGTTCAAACCGCCGCAATCCGGACCGTGGTCTTCGCGCGCCGAGGATTCTCGGCTACTTCATCAGCATGCGAAGCTCTTCTCTGGTGAGTTCACAATCAGCGAGGATCTTGAGGAGCAAACCCGGGCCAATGCTCTCACCGGCATGCACCGGCACAACGGTCGATCGGCCATCTGGGTGGCGGACAAAGTGGTGGCTGCCCTTGATTCGCACGACGACGAAGCCTGCCCTCGAAAGTGACTTGATGATGGACTTGCCGCTGAGATTGGGGACCTTTGCCATGGCGCATCGAATCAGACGGCGATACGCTGCACGCCTATGAACTGCGGAGATCCCTTGACATCCTGCACTTCCAGACAAAGCGAGATAACCTCACGAATTCGTAGCATCAGCGCATCGAGCGACTTGGCCTGCGTGTGGCAGCCCGCCAATTCAGGAACCGAGCCGACGTACCAGCCGTCGCCATCCCGCTCGATTACCACATTGAACTCTCGGAGCTGTGATTTGGAACGCGCCATGGGTGATTGTAGCGTTGCTTCAATCCTGGGTATTGACATCTTCCTCGGATGCGCTTGCAGAGGGCGACAGGCGCGATGTTGTCTTGCGCTGGACCTGGCAGAACTGCTCGACCGTCGAACGGATGAGGTCGAAGTGCGGCAGCTGATTCTTCCAGGCCGCCCGTATTCTCGTGAAACTCATCTGCGAGAACTGGCCCCATGCACCTGGGATGCGGCGAACGCTGAGTTCAAAATCCTCAGCCCGTTGGCGTTCCTCGTCCTTGAGCGGGATATGCAAGTAGTCCGCGGTATGCACCTTGATCTTCTTCCCGTTGAAGTCAAAGGTGACTGCTTCTGGAAAATCGAGACTTGCCTCAAGATTGTGGATTTGCTCTTCCAAGCCACGGCCGTGCGCCCTGACTTGAGCAAGCTCGATCCGAAGACGTGCCAGTTCTTCAACGACTTGACTATCGCTTGTTGGCATTTCTGCGAACTCCTCATGCCGACTTGCGTCGTCCAGATCTCGCACCGTGTTTGAGTGGCCCGACCGACTGGATCAGAAAGACATCCACGATCTCATGCGCATCGTTCTTCCCAAATACCACGGCAGTTCGCCCGCTCGGTGAGATCGAGATCAGTTCGGGATGTCGCACTTCGATCGCCCGCCTGCTTCCCATGTGCAGGCGGAACGCCCGGAACGGCTCGGAGCGAATTGCTTCTTTCAGGCGATCGACGGTCACAGGCTCTTCCTTCGGAACGAAACCCTACAGCAGCGGATTCTTCGCCCCGTGCGTGTAATCCCGCATCGGGCTCATGTTCGGCTGCGGATTCACCAGCACATCGCTGTACAGCTCCGCCTCCACATCCGGGATCGGGGAGTTCTCAGCGAACTCGATTGATTCCAGGCAGATTTTCTTGATCTGTGCCTGCATGTCCATGAACCGCTGCTCGCTCAGGGTCGCCTCTCCGCGGGCGTTCTTGCGCTCGTTCATCAGGTGGGCGGCGAGCCGGTCGATCGAGTCGCGCTGCTTGAACTGCTCGACCTCTTCCTTCGTGCGGTACTTCTGCGGGTCCGACATCGAGTGGCCCAGGTACCGGTACGTCTTCAGGTCCACGAACGCCGGGCGCTGCTCATCGCGGCAGGCATCCACCAGCGGCTTGAACTTGTCGTACAGCTCCATGACATCCAGCCCGTCGATCACGCGACCTTCAATCCCATACGCCTTGGGCTTGACCATCAGGTCGTGCGCCATCGTCGTGCCGCGCTCGATGCTGGTGCCCATCGAGTACCCGTTGTTCTCGACGATGTAGATCACGGGGATCGAGAACAGCCCCGCGAGGTTCATCGCCTCGTGCAGCGCGCCCTGGTTCAGCGCTCCATCCCCCAGGTACGCCAGCGCCACCTTCTTCTTCGCCGGATCCCCATCCTTCACGCCGGGATTCGGCAGCGCCTTGCCCAGAACCTCAAGCTCGTACTTGGCCGCGAACGCCAGCCCCGTCCCCAGCGGCGTCTGCGCCCCGACGATCCCGTGACCGCCGAAGAACCAGTGCGGCTTGTCGAACATGTGCATCGACCCGCCCTTGCCCTTGGCGCACCCGGTCGACTTGCCGAACATCTCCGCCATGCACACCTTGGGATCCATCCCGCGCGCCAGCGCGTGGCCATGGTCCCGGTACGCATGCACGATCGGATCGTCGGGATTGAGCGCTGCGATCGTGCCGACCGCGACCGCCTCCTGACCGATGTACAGGTGGCAGAACCCGCCGATCTTGGCCTGCTGATACGCCTGCGCGCAGCGGTTCTCGAACTCGCGGATCAGCATCATGTCGTACAGCCACTTGATGAGCATCTCATCAGGAAGCTTCGCCGAGATCGTGTAGTTGGGTGCGGAACGGGCCGGCGTGTCGAGCGTCGTGGGCATGTCGGTCCTTGTACGGAAAATGTCAGCGTTCGCCGCCAGGCGGCGGACAGGTATCCTAGGTAACAGCCGGGGATCGGGGCCAGAATCATTGCTCGGGTGGTGACCTGATAAGTTTGTAAAGTTACCGCCGGCAGATGCAATACAGGAGTCCCCCGCGGACATCGCCGACGGGGGTTGGAGCGGGGGAAAACTGTCGACATCGCCGCCGCGGGGGGCCATTGATCGCGGCATGCGGTGCGGGGAGATCGATCAGGCCTTACCGGCGCGGGGGAGTCCGCCAAGACATACGGAGACCGGATCATGGAGATGCCGCATCGTCGTGCGATCGGAGCGGTTCTGTTGACGGCGGTAGCCCTCTGCCCCGCAACTCGGGCGCAGACATCCGAAGTCCACCTCTCCGGCACCTGACCGGACGCACCGACACGGTCGTCTGCCTCGCCGAGCACGCCGGCCTGCCGATCGGGCTCGACCTCGAGCGCACTCCCGGCGCCGACACCGGGCTCATGCTCGCCTCATGCATCGCCGACTTCGACCAGACCGGCTTTGTCGACACCGACGATTTCACCGCCTTCACCACCGCCTTCGAGGCCGGCATCGACGAGGCCGACTTCGATGAATCCGGCTTCGTGGATCTCGATGACTTTGTCACGTTTGTCATTGCCTTCAAGGCCGGCTGCTGAACTCGCCCCCCAGCTCCCTTCACACCAGGGACTCGAGAGAGCACCGGCCCGGGCACACACGCCCGGGCCGGTGGTTCAATCGTCCCGCTTACCGCGACCAGGCATCCCGCAGTGCTGTCACCGACTGCCCGACCGCCCGGCCTCCGACATCCGCGCTCGAACCGGAGAGCGCCTCCGCCGTCGCACCCGCACGCCACGGCGCTGTCACGATTGCCGCCCCCAGCCGGTTGCCGCTGGACAGGTCGATTGTCTCGAACGTGTAGACCAGCTCGTTGCCCGCGATCCCGCTGACGACCCTTCCCATCCCCACGATCGCGATCTCCGCGACCTGCTCGGCGCGAAGCAACTCGACAAGCCGCTCGGACTCCGCGTATTTCTGACCCTGGTCGAGCTTGGGAAGCAACGAAGCCCGCGTCAGGTCCGACGACACCAGCCGCGTCACCCCGTGCTGGCCCTCCAGCGATTGCGAGATCGTCTGCTCGACCTGCCGCGCCCATGCCTCGAGGACAGCCGGATCCACATCCGCACCCGGCGATGCACCGGGCTGGCCGCTCCCCGCAGCGCCGAGAACGACGATGCCACCCCCGGCCTCGGTCGTCTGCAGGCCGGCCGACTCGCTGCGTGAGCGTCGCCATTCGTTCATCTCATTGATGGTCGCCGCACGGTTCACCAGCACCGCGATCCTCGGGGATCCGCGATCGGTGTAGAGCTTGCCCAGATCCTGCGCTGTGACCGGTGCCGGCGAAGGTGGGGCAGTGCTTGGAACGCTTGCGCCCTTCGTCATGCCACCCGTTCCCTCCCGCACCCGCAACGCGATCCGTCCCGCCTCCGACTGCCTGGGCTCGACGACCAGGTTGTATCGCGTGCGCAGCACACCTGCCAGTTCCGCGCTGAGCTGCGCTGCATCCGGATCGTTCCCGCGTACGAACGCGATCTCGTACTCGTTGAACGACTCCGCCTTGCCCGTGTCGCCATCCTTGACCGTGCCTCCGGTTCGCGGCCGGACCTGCCCCCGCAGCCCCGGCATCGCGTTGAGCGTCTCCGCGGCCGCCGACTGCATCTCAATCGTCGTCAGCCCAAACAGCTGCACCGAGTACCGCACCGGATTGTTGGCCCGCTCCGCGAAGTCATTGGTCAGCTTGATCGCCACCGCCCTCGCATTGGCCTTGATGTTTACGACATCAGTCCCGCCCTTCCAATCAAAGGGGAAACTGGCGCCCTTGCGCCCCCGGGCCAGGTCGGAATTCTCAACGACCACGGAGAACGGCGAACCTGGAAGATCCGACTTCATCAGCCGCGCCAGGATGAACTGGTCAGCGCCGAGCTGCTGCCCGATGAGCTGCGAAGCATCGGAATCCCCCGCCAGCGCTGCGTTCTCACGCAGCCGAGATGCCGCCGCACGAAGGGCATTGTCATCCACGAACTCGATGTCCGCCCCCGGCGCGTTGAGCTCGGCAATCAGGGCGGATCGGATCTTGTGCGTGATTCCGCCCGCATCCAGGTTGCTCAGCACCTGCCCGGGATCCATCGCCTGGTGCCGATCCGTCCCGTGCCCGGCAAGCACCAGCAGCCGCGGCCGGTTGGCAAGCTCGTACGCCCGCGCCCACATGCCGACATCCAGTACCGGTTCCACGTACGGCTCCAGGGGCGGGGGGTTGGGCTTCTGCGGCTGCGCCTGGGCCGGTGTCTGGGCCTGCACAAGGCTCGGAAGCATGATCGCGGCAACGACAGCGAGGTTCGCGGACAACATGCAAAGGCGGGACATCGTGAGTCTCCGTGAAAAAAGGTGCGTTCGGTCTGTTCAGCGTTCGAAGCGAACTTCCAGGCGCCAATCAGTCGCATCCATCGACAGCGCGTTGGCCTGGAAGGGCACCTGCACCCGCGGCTCGACGCGGGTGAAGATCCACCCGCTCTGCCCCACGGGCCGACCCAGCGAATCGCGCCACGTGTACTGGTACTGAAGCCGCATCGTGTGCTCCACCACCGACCGCAACGGCACCGTCACCTTCATCGGCCGGCCCTCCGGCCGATCCACGATCACGACCGCAGGATCCGCCACCAGCATCCCCGGCAGCTCCTTGTCCAGGTACGCCACCTTCGGATAGTTGCTCGCCGGCAACGGATCCCCCGCCGGTGCATACGGCGCGCGAACGGTGTCGCACCCCGGCAACGCGAGCGCCGCCGAGAGCAACGACAATGCAAGGTATCCCGATTTCATGGTTCTTCCTTCCGTGTGTCTGGAACTTTGATCGCCGATCCCGAACTGTGTCCCGCGCGTGCCGCCCGATCCAACATGATCTGGCGAGCAAGGCCGGCAACGCGCCGCGTCAGTGCTCGATACGGCGGGTGATCCGCGTAATAGAGCCGCTTGTACCCGATGCTCCCGGGATCTGGTGTGAACAGCCACGATCCGCCCTCGAGGACATGCAGCCCCGTGCGGTCGATCGATGAAGTCTCACCGGCGACCTCGATCTCCTCATCCCGGTAGAGCTGGCGCAGGTCATCGAGGCTGTAGTTCATCAGATACCCGCTGCGCTGGTAGTCGCGCAGCGCCTGCAACGTCGGCGTCTGGACATCCCTGCCGCCGAGGATGTAGGGGAGGCATTCGCTTGCCATATTCACATCCCCGGTGCGGTCGTTGGTGTAGCGCAGCTTCTCCGATGTCATCCACGTCTGGATCTGCGAGGGCATGCGGATGTAGTGCAGCGAGAGACCATCGGCCGAAGCCCCCGGCACATCGGGAAGAACCAGCCGGCTCGCCCCGGCGGCGCCTCCATCCTCCACCGCCAGCTCGATGCGGTTGATCGGCTGATCCAGGTGCGCCAGCGCGATGTAGATCCGCTGCGGAAAGAGCTCGTTGTGCCGCGTATCCGCGCTGCTGGTCGCCTTGAGCAGAATGCCGACCCCCGCCAGGATCAGCCCCACAAGCTGCTGCGTGTCATCACCATCGTCCGCCGAGATCGCCGCGATCCCGCCGCCGGCCAGGAGAGCCGATCCGATCGTGCTCTTGGCGACACGGATGTCCTCCATGTTCGCCCATTTGGTGCTGCTGGCGATCCTGTTGACATCGGTGATCACCGGCCACGTCGAACTCCCGCTCGCCGCGGTGATGCGCAGCGGGGTATCAGCGCTGGGAGTGACCGGCGCGCGTGCCGCGATCGCCCCATCCGGTCCGCTCCCGTATTTCTCGGGCGCCATTCCGTAGTCAACGACGAAGATCGTGTTGTAATTCCCACCGGCGATCAGATCGCACACATCCCCCAGGCGCGGGGCGATCTGCCGAAGCGTCGCAATCGCTTCATTCATGTCATCGGTCTCACCGAGCCTGCGGGCGGCGATCGCTCGCAGCGCGTAGCCGATTTCGAAGTCGGAGGCGGTGGGTGTGTAATCGATCCCCAGCGCATCCCCACTCTTGCCATCCCGGTCGGCGACTGCCGCCGCACGCACGAGGGCCGTCGAATCTTCCCCGGCCGGATCGTCTGACGAGGTTGATGACCCGTTCCCGCGTCCCCGCGCCTTCGCGGCCTTGTTCCCCGATCCACCACTCCCCGACTCCTGCAGCGATTTGCTGAAATCACGCAGCAGGAAGAGCGACTGCTGCGATGCCGCCCGCATGTTCCCCCAATCCCCCTTGATCCCATCCAGGAGCGCGATGTTGTAGAACGCCAGCGCCTGCTCGAAGGGATCCCCCTTGTAGATGCGCACCGAACCCTCTGTCAGCATGATCGATGCGAACCGCTTGTCATCGTTAAGCCCCTGCGTCCGCAGGCGGTCGTACAGCCGGCCGGCGGCCGGCTCGACGACATCGGCCATGCCATCGGCCAGGCCCATCGAGACCAGCTTCATCTGATCGAGGATAAAATCGCGATCTTCGGGCTCATCGCTCGCGGACTCGGCGACCCGCTCCCGTGCATGGCCGAACTGCCCGCGCTCCACCAGCAGAACCCCCGATTCATCCCTCTTGTACGCACACCCGGACAACGACGCCGCGAACGCCGGCAGGACCGGCAGCACCACCATCAGCCAGGAGATGACTCGGCCGCGGCTCATCAGTCCGCCACCGTCCCGCTCGCCTGACGCGCAAGCTCAACCGCCTTCGACCACGCGACCTCGCTGGAGTTCATCCCCGTGATGCGGTAGTCGATCAGGTAGACATCCAGCCGCTGATCGCTGACAGTGCTCGCAAGCGAGCCCTGCCGCGCGATCGACCGGATCTCGGTGCGCAGGATGTACTCCGGCGGATCAAGCGTGATCCCCATCGGCCTGGTGCCATCCCCGCCCGATTGTTCAAGCGCCCGCAGCGTCTCCTCGGGCAGATACAGCCGCACATTCCGGCTCGCCAGCAGATCCTGGATCCCGCGGTCATACACCACAAGCCCGGCGATCGCCCAGCGATCGGACGCTGCAAGCCGTTCCCCGGACCTGTTGGTGGGCTCCGCAAGCCCGAGCCGGATCGGCGGCCCCTGCATCGTGCGCCACGACAAGAACTGGCTCTCCGCGAGCGACTGCCGCACGATCCCGGCGGTATCGATGATGTCCCCCGCCGTCAGCCGCGAGTTGTCAGCCCCGCTCGCCGCGCAACCCCAAATCACCAGGGCCGCGATGCACATCAGCAGCGCCTGAACCGCCTGGATCGCCCGATTCCTCACCATACGCTCTGCATCCGCACAACACCCAACCGCACATCTGCACAGCCGCGGGGATCACATCTCTTGTGGCTCGATCCGATCACCGCGTCCTGGTCTGCGTCGATGTCACCGTGTCGGCGTACACCACTTGGCTGGTCTTGAGGCTCACCAGCTTCCAGTTGAAGATGTACGTGCTGTCACGCCCCGCCGCGCGGCTGATCTCGCTGAACTCGCCGTTGAGGATGTACACGATCGCCGGGTCATACCGCGCTGATGCGAGCCCGCCGCCACCACCACCCTCATCCAGCCGATCCGGACCGCCTTGCTGCGCGTATCGATTCACCTGCTCATCCATATCCTCAATGTTGTCCAGAATGATCGCGTGCTGCGCCACGTTGCTGTTCACCATCGTGGAGAAAATCTTGCTCCGCACCGCCAGGAAGTCGTTCGACGGTGTCCGCGTCCGGTTCGTGATCGCTCCGCCCGCGAGCACCACCTTCTGAGGCGCGCTGCGGATCTCGGTGATCGTCGGGATCCGGTCCGCCAGGCTCTGGTTCACCTGGTCGGTGAACTCCAGCAGCGTCCGCGGACTCACCCCCGGGTCATTCAACGTCGCCGGCCCCGGCTCCGAGTACGGATCCACCCGATCGCTCGGGCGTTCGGCCTGGCAACCGCCAACCAGCGCCGCCGTGAGCATCCACGATGTCCCGAACAACCGACCCGTGCGAACACACTTCGACCACGCCAAAGCATTCATGGCTTTCTCCGATGCAGGGTGGGATGATGAGCACTAGGTGCGAGAGTCGCCCGAGCCAGAGGCCGGCAATCAACGAGGCCGGCTGGCTTCACGATGGTTCGGTGCACGCACCGAGTCGCCGAGCGTGATCTACCTCCGCGGTTGATAGTACGCACTTACCTGGAGTCAGTTCCGCACGGGTTTCGCCTCGTTTTGAGCGGATTTCTCGCCGGGCGACCGCCGGACAAACCGCGGACGAACGGATTCCGATGCCGCGGTTTCACCCCAACTCTCCCCGTCCTTCCGAAGCCCATAGAATCCGCCGAGACTCCCCGTCCCCACAGGTGCGGAAGTTGTTCGAGGGCGTAGCTCAGTTGGTAGAGCATCGGCCTTTTAAGCCGTTGGTCCAGGGTTCGAGTCCCTGCGCCCTCATTTCACCCCACTGCCGCCAAACGGATCCCCGTGGGGGGAAACGACCGGCTGCCTGCGTGCCCGCACGCGGCCGGTTCGCGTCTTGACTTCACCAACGACCCAGCGCTCCCGCGGCCGATCGCGGGAGATCTTCCGGAGCCCGCATTGAAGCTTGTCCTGCACGCCAACTGGTCGCAAGACCATCTTCTGTTGTGGGCCGAGGATGCAGAGCAGTGGAGCTTGCTCCACCACGCCGCGCCCGCCGCGATTGCTCCATCCGCACCGTCTCAGCACGAGGCGCCCCGAACCCACCCGTTCAGCGCCGATGGCGCTCGCATCGCGACCGCACTCGATGCCATCATCCCCGGAGCGTGGGATCAGCGGATCGGATCGATGTCCGCCAAGCTCCCCTCGACGCTCCATCCCGAGCCGAGTTCCCGCCTTCGATTGCTCCTCGGCCGCGCTCGCGATGCCGGAGATGCCGCGACAGGGCTGGAGGGCTTCACGGTCCCCGGGATCTCCATCGATGCCCTCCAGGCGCCCGATGTCCTCGAAGCCCTGATCGATGCCGATTCCCGCGCCATCGAGGGCGAGCCCGAGCTGATCCTGGGACCCACGATCGACTACTTCGCAACCGCCGCCCGCCTCGCTCGGCACCTGCTCGCCCAGCAGCGCTTCGTGCCCATGCTCCTCCAGCGCGCCAGCGGTGAACTCCTGGGAGTCTGGCAGCCCTGGACCGCCGATGAATCGACCGCCCAGAAGCGCGATGTTCTCGTCCGCGCCATACCGCCCTCCGCACGCGCGGCGATCGATGAGTTCGGGCACGATGCGGCGGCGATCCTCGATGACTTCCTCACATCGATCGCCGATGCCCAGTGCCGCTCGGCGTTCGCACGCGAAGACCTGATGGATGCCGTGCGCGAACGGGATCCGGCGAGCGATCCGCAGGTCGCCTGGCTGCACGGGCTGCTCGGGGATGGCGCATCCGTCGAGGCCACCTCCGCGGTCCGCCAGGACATGACGCGCCGCGTCCGCACCTGGATCGCCGGCCTCGAGGATCGCGGCGCAAGCTCCAACTGGCGCCTCTGCCTCCGACTCAACGAACCCCTGGAATCCAAGCTCGGGCTCGCCGATGGCGCCTCCGAGGCCGATGCCGTCTGGTCCGTCAGCTTCCACCTCCAGGCCGTCGAGCGGCCCAGCGTCATCATCGATGCCTCCGACATCTGGCTCCTCACCGCGCCCTCAATCGTCCTCAGCGGCCAGCGCCTCGAGAACCCCCAGGAACTCCTGCTCGCCGAGCTCGGCCGCGCCTCCCGCATCTACAAGAAGCTCGAATCAGCTCTCGAAGACTCCGAGCCCATCGAACTCACCCTCTCCACCAAACAGGCGTACGAGTTCCTCCGCGAAGTGCGGCCGGTACTCCTCGAGCAGGGCTTCGGCTCACAGGCGCCCGAGTGGTGGGAATCGCCCGCAGCTCGCCTGGGCGCTCGACTCAAACTCGAAAGCGATCCGACACCCCCCTCCGAACGCGCGATGAGCCCCTCGGGCGGCGCATCGGGAACATCGCTGGGCCTGGGCACGCTCGTCAAGTACCGCTGGGAGATCGCAATCGGCGATACATCGCTTTCACTGGGTGAGTTCGAGCAGCTCACCAAGCGCAACAGCCCGCTGGTCAAGATCAACGGCCGCTGGGTCGAGATCCGTCCCGAGGATGTCCATGCGGCAGTCCGCTTCATCCGCGACAACCCGGGTGGGGATGTCTCGATCGGCGAGGCTCTTCGCATGGCGTACGCCTCGGATGCGGCGAGCATGGGTCTCCCCGTCGTCGGTCTCGAAGCGACCGGCTGGATCGGCGGGCTCCTCTCCGGCGATGCCCAGGCCGAGAGCCTCCAGATGCTCGCCACGCCCGGCACGTTCCTTGGAACACTTCGTCCCTACCAGGTCCGCGGTGTCTCCTGGCTTGCCTTCCTCGAGAAGTTCGGCCTGGGCGCCTGCCTCGCCGACGACATGGGCCTGGGCAAGACCATCCAGCTCCTGGGCCTGCTCGCCCACGAGCGCCTCACGCTCCCCGCCCCCGCTCCGCTCGATGAGCCCGCAGCGCTCCCGCCCGCCGATGCCGAGCCAGCCTCCACTGAAGCACCAGCCGCCGAAGCGCTCAAGGTCAAACCCACGCTCCTCATCGTCCCCATGTCCGTCCTGGGCAACTGGCTCCACGAGACGCGCCGATTCTGCCCCCACCTCAAGATCATGCTCCACCACGGCATGACCAGGCGCCTGGGCAAGGGCTTCATCGACGCCGCCAACGCGCACGACATGGTCGTCACGACATACTCGCTCGCTCATCGCGACCGCGAGATGCTCGCCGCGATCGGATGGGGACGGCTCGTTCTCGATGAGGCTCAGTACATCAAGAACCCGCAGGCCAAGCAGACCCAGGCCGTCCGCGGACTCGCCGCCGATCGCCGGATCGCCCTCACCGGTACCCCCGTCGAGAACCGACTCAGCGAACTCTGGTCCATCATGGACTTTTTGAATCCCGGATACCTGGGGACACCGCACAACTTCAGGACTCGGTTCGCCGTCCCCGTCGAGCGATACCACGACCGCGCCAAGACCGACCAGCTCCGCGGACTCGTACGACCCTTCATCCTCCGCCGGCTCAAGACCGATCCCAACGTGGTCGCCGATCTGCCCGAGAAGCTCGAATCGCGCGAGTTCGCCCACCTCACCACCGAGCAGGCCTCCCTCTACGAGAGCACCGTCAAGCGCATGCTGGGCGAGGTCGAAACCTCCGAAGGCATTCGTCGCCGCGGCGTCGTGCTCTCCGCCCTCATCAAGCTCAAGCAGATCTGCAACCATCCCTCGCAGTTCCTCAAGGACTGGGAGGAGGGCAATCTCACACCGCCGGATCCCGCACGCTCCGGCAAGTGCGTGCGACTCCTCGAGATGCTCGAGGAAGTGCTCGCCGAGGGGGACCAGGCCCTGGTCTTCACGCAGTTCCGCCAGATGGGCCACCTGCTCAGTGTCATGATCCGCCATCGCCTGGATCGCGAGGTCCTCTTCCTGCACGGCGGCACCGCCCAGAAGCAGCGCGAAGAACTCGTCCAGCGCTTCCAGAAGGATGGCCAGAAGGCCCCGATCCTCCTGGTCAGCCTGCGAGCCGGCGGCGTCGGCCTGAACCTGACGGCGGCGACCCACGTCTTCCACTTCGACCGCTGGTGGAACCCGGCCGTCGAGAACCAGGCGACCGACCGTGCCTACCGAATCGGCCAGACGCGAACGGTGCTGGTCCACAAGTTCGTCGTCCGCGGGACGCTCGAAGAGCGCATCGATGAGATGATCGAGCAGAAGATGGAACTGGCGATGAACATCATCGGGGCCGGGGAGCGTTGGCTCACCGAGCTCTCCACCGATCAGCTGCGTGACATTCTTACGCTGCGTGATGACACGGTCGGGGATGAGATCTGAATGGAAGGCAATGGAGACTGGGCATCGGGCACTGGTGTGATGCCAACCGCCGCGTCATACGGCACGATGTGCAAGATGGCTAGAGGGAAACCAACATCGCCGAAGCAGCAAAGATGCCCAGCCAAGGCGCATAGAAGTCAACCCTTTATCCTCGCATTGCTGAACTCGTCACATCAACGGCTCTCCATCAGCACGACCACTGTACCTGTGGTAAGACTCGCGAGCGCATTGAGGCCGATCGCCAGCAGCGCGATTATTACAAGCCATCCACCCACTGGCCGCTCGTACAGGCCTCGGGAATACCGCATGGCGACCAGAATAGGTGCGATGGGAACCGACAACAGCATGAAGAGCCCGGAGAAGACAATCAGAGGAGCTGCGCTGCGTGAGAACTCGAACGCCGCACCCCAGACGACGCCCACCATTGCGAACACCACGCACAACGTCGCGGTGGGCCAGCACGACAACAACACCACACGACCGATCGTCGGCGCCGGCCTTATCCAGCAGGCGTTGTCTTCGACACCACACTCTGGGCACCTGTAGAGCTTGTACTCGTTTTCAACCAGCGGCTTGGCGTCGTAGCGGCAATGGCGACAGGCAAGACGCATCAGAGCTCATCGTATCCGAGGGCCGCCAAGGCAGCGTGGGCCAGTCGCAGTGCTACGAGTTCTGATTCGTCACCCCAGCATCACGGCGATAGTCCGATTCGATATACTCCGGATGTGGGATCCGCGCGCGGAGTTCGCCATGGCCGATGCCAAGCTCATCTCGTTTGCCGACCTCTCCGTCGATCGCCCCATGCCCCTCATCGAGCGCAAGCGCATCATCGGGGAACAGATGATGGTCTCAGAGGTCCGCCTCTCCAAGGGCTTCAACCTTGGAACACACCAGCACGCCAACGAGCAGTTCGTGGTCGTCGTCTCCGGCCGATGCCGCTTCGGCCTGGGTGCGGATGGCTCTCCCGAGCGCCGCGAGGTCGAGGTCAAGACCGGCCAGGTGCTCGTCCTCCCCGGCAACGTCCCGCACTCGTGCCTGGCGCTCGAGGACACCCACATCCTCGACATCTTCAGCCCGATCAGCGAGAAGACGGGTGTGGATGCCCACGGCTGAGTGGTCCGAACAGCACGAAAGAGGCCGCAACCCACCAGATCAACTGAGAGGCTCCGCCGGCGGTCGTTACAAGGTACGACCCTACGGTCAAGATTCGCACCAGAACGCCTCACGATGGATCGTGGCGCAAGTCGCTGTTTGTGCGCACATCTGGTGTAGTTACACACCACTTTTCCTTGACCTCAACTCAGAACCGCGTTCATCCGCGAGATCCGCGGCCGGTATTGTCCGGCGGCTTGCGCCGCTCGGATCCGTTACGCGATCGTGATCTTCCAGCACCGATGAATCCGCTCGTTGCGGAAATCTTCCGGCACGGTCTTGCCCGAGATCTCCTGGATCCTGATCCCCGGCCGGATTGCCGCGAGCTCCTCTTCCGCGAGCTTGAATCGGCGATAGTTGGTCGAGAAGAAGATCACCCCACCCGGGGACATCAGCGGCAGCAGCAGACCCAGCACCTCGGTGTGCCCGCGCTGAACTTCCCAGTCATCCTCGGTTCGCTTGCTGTTGGAGAAGGTCGGCGGATCGACGACGGCCAGGTCGTAGATGCCCGCCGATGGCGCTCCGGCCGGGCTCCCGAGCGCCGGCCTGAGATTCCCCTGCTGCTCGCGCAGGAACTCGATGACATCCGATCGCACGAAGCGGTGCTTTGGCTCCCGGGCTCTGTCATCGATCAGGGTGTTGAGCCGCATGTTGCGGATCGCCCAGTCCATGTACGTGTTGGACAGATCGACGCTGGTCGTCGCCTTCGCGCCGCCCGCCGCGGCGTAGACGGTGAACGACCCCGTGTACGCGAACAGGTTGAGGAACCGCTTGTCCTTGGCGAGATCCCGCACCATGCCGCGCGTGATGCGGTGATCCAGGAACAGGCCCGTATCCGCGTAGTCCGTGAGGTTGACCTCGAAGTTCAGGCCGCCCTCGTGCGCCACCAGCGTCGTGCCTCTTTCATCGAGCTTCTCATGCTGGCCGAGCCCGCGCTGCTTGGGCCGGCTCTTGACATGGACGTTGGCAACCGGGATCTCCAGGACATTCGCGGTGCGTTTGGCGATCTCATCGAGCCAGTCCAGGTGCTGGGCGAGCGTGCGGCCGTGCTCCCGTTCGTACTCGAAGATGTGGGCGTGGTCCTCGTAGCGATCGACGGTGATGGGGACATCGGGGCAGTCTCGCTCGTAGAGGCGATAGCAGGTGATGCCGCGCGAGGGCCACTTGCGGAGGTGGCGGGCCAGCTTGGTGAGCCGGGCCTCGAAGTCGTCGATTTCGCGGCGATCACGCTCGCGCAGGCCGCCGAACGCGGGCATGTTCGCAGGGCGAGCGGGAGCCCTGGCGGGCGCTGCGGGGGCGATCACCGAAGGCTCTACCGGCGTTTCGGATTGATCGATCGCCGCGACTACCTCATCCCCGCGCTCCGCCGAATCAAGCCCGCCACCCTCGACCTCCCCCACCACAGCCTCTTGACCTTCTCTGTGCTCTCTGTGCCTCTGTGGTGAGTCTTCCTGTCTCTCCTCTTCAACCGCCGAGTCACCATCGCGCGGCGGCCGAGGACCCAGGAACTGGAAGTACGTGCACTCGATCTGGGCGTTGTAGAGCTTGCGCCTGCGGGTTGCCTCCTGCCCGACCAGGTACTCAAGATCCGTCCGAGCGGTCAGGATGTGGTGCGACCACGTCGGCAGCCGCTTGAGGACATCCGGGAACGAGCGGTACATCCTTTCCAGGTCTTCATCCCCCCCACTACCGCCGAATGCCAGCCGCTTTCCGTAGGGCGGGTTGGTGATGATGCATCCGTACTCGGCCTTGCTGGAGAGGGATCCGAAATCGCGCTTGGAGAAGTGGATGAACCGCTCGACGCCCGCTCGCTGGGCGTGACGGCGGGCCAGCGCCAGCGCCTCATCGTTGGTGTCGCTCGCGTGGATCGTGTACGCGAGCGTGCCCTTGACATCCACCAGCGATCCCGCGCGGGCCTGCTCGCGAGCCTCTTCCCACACGTTGGCCTCGATGAACGGCCATGCCTGCGCATCGAAGGTGCGCGTGATTCCCGGGGCGATATTCAGCCCGATCATCGCCGCCTCGATCGGGATCGTCCCCGTCCCGCAGAAGGGATCGACCAGCGGCCGGTCGGGTCGCCAGACCGACAGCAGCACCAGCCCCGCCGCCATCGTCTCCTTCAGCGAAGCCTCACCCACCAGATCCCGGTACCCGCGCTTGTGCAGGCCATCCCCGCTGGTGTCCATGGTAATCGTCGCCGTGTTCTCCAGCAGCCCGATCTCCAGCACGAAGCGCGGACCCGTCTCCGGCAGCGTCGTGGTCTTGTACGCCGACATCAGCCGATCGACGATCGCCCGCTTGACGGTCCGCTGCACCGCCGGCACGCTCGAGAGCTGGCTCTTGACGCTCCGGCCGTTGACCGGGAACTCCGCATCGCGGGGGATCCATCGCTCCCACGGGATCAGCTTGGTCTGCTCGAAGAGGGCATCGAAATCGGCGGCGGGAAAGGTGGCGATCCGCAGGAGGATGCGATCGGCGGTCCGCAGGTTGATGTTCACCCGTGCGATCGCCGACGGCTCACCGCTGAAGAGCACGCGACCGGTCGAGACGATCCTTGGCTCGTAACCGTGCTTTTCCAGCTCGCGCGCGGTGACGGCCTCGAGGCCGAAGGCGGTGGTGGCGAGCAGTTCGAGGGTGTCGGGCATCTAGCCCAATCCAAGGCGCGGCAAGGCTCCCGGGCGCGAATCCGAGATCAGTTTGAGGAAAGAGCGGGTGAAGAGGCCGCGGCGGGTGCGTGGCTTGCCGCCGGTCCGTACCGAGTCGCATGCCCGCCGCACTCTGGGCACGGATCTCCGATCCGCGTCTGACGCAGATCGTACGCGCAGGCGATGCAATGGCCGGGCTGGCATCGCGAACGCGACATCCCCAGTGCCAGCGTCACGACGACCGCGGAGATGGCTGAGATGCCCCAGTCCGGTACAAACGGTCCGAGGAGCCAGAGCCCCAGAGTCTGGGCAAGCATCCAGCCGGCGGCGAGCCCGATGCCGTGCATGAGCCGGCAGGCGATCCCGGGTCGGCGGGGTGAGAGCAGGCGGCGCGGAGAGACAAAGTGAATCAGCTCAAGGCACATCCACGCGACCCCCAGCGGGATCAGCACGATGCGCAGGAAGACGGGCCATCCCAGGATGGGCAACGCTCCCGGTTGAAAGGGCTGCTGCTCATCCGTGCTGATGAAGATCGCCGTTGATCCGACCAGGCTGAGCACCACGCACATCGCAGAGAGGATGACCGGCATCGACGAACCTCCATGCAGAATTCAGGAATCGAGGTCGGACCTACTTCGGCGGCACGACGCAGAAGTCGCCCATCTCACGCAGTTGGACCTGCACCGGGGCCTAGGGCGTCAGCCAATCCAGCAGTGCTGCAAAGGGCTGCCGGGAGCGGATGCCGATCTGTGGTGATCGACTCGCCCAGGCAATCCCGGCGGTCACGCATACAACGACCGCACACAGCACGCGCGAGGCGGCCCTGCGGACCTTCTCTCGGAGCAGTGCAAGGCCGATGGGGCAATCGCGGGTCAGGATGGTGCCATCGGGCCGGCGATAGAAGGTGGCGCAAACGCGGCGCCGTGAGCCTTCCGGGTTGGCGGGATTGTGAGTAAGCGTCGAGAGAAGGAATCGCTCGGCTTCATCCCGGGTCATGTCGGAGATGTTGTGGACGTGGAGACTGCATTCGTTGCAGAACCGGGTGCGATCATCCCCCTGCCCCACGACAGCCATGTCTTCCCACTTCATCGGACAGGGAGCGGCGATCTGGATCTGGTCGAGGATGCTGAGCCGGATGTCGGCGGGCATGCGATGCTCCCGGGGTGTATCTATTGAACACCGGCGGGGGGCGCAAAGTTCCTTGGGAGTGTCACGGGAGTGTCACAGGCGGGGGGCGCTACCTGACCTGGGTGGCAGGAGCGGCGGCTTCGCTCGGAAGTTGAATTGCCGCCTGGGCCGAGAACACCAGCATTGCATCAGCGCGATGATCCAAGCTTGCGGCAATCAACTCGACCGTGCGATCGACCTTGCCCTCGAACACCGCCCTGCCATCACGCTCGACGCGTACCGGCAAGTCCAGATCGCACATCCGGTCGTTGAGGAGGATCGTGATCGCCGTCGGGCCCTCGACCGCTTCGACCGTGAAGACCTGGCCCTCGCGCTTCACCGTCACCATCGCCCCCGCCTTGCGCTGATCCTCCGGCATCGCCAGCCAGTACAGCCGTGGCTGCGTGACATCGTCCTGCCGCCAGACCACGCGATCCGGGAGCGGATCGCGCGTGAGATTCATCATCCACGGGATCGCCGAGGCATCCTCCTTCTTCATCCAGTGGCCCAGCCCCTCGCGGAGATGGACCTCATAGATGTAGCCGCCGGGGTCGTTGGCTCGCAACTCACCGAGTTTTTTGCCCCACTCGGCGGCGACCGTGTTGCGGTTGTAGGCCTTGTCATCTGCGCCCATGTTGATGACGAAGGGAAGGTTGCGGAGGTTGAGGGGGGAGGCCTCGTTGGGGTGGCCGGCCATCATCGCCGCCGCGGCGAACCTGTCGGCCATGCGCGGGGCGATCTGGTAGACGCCATCACCACCGGCGGAATAGCCCAGGAGATAGACGCGATCGGGGTTGACGTTCTCGAAGAGGATCGCATCTTCAATCAGGCGATCAAAGAGTGGATCGATGTGCGGCTCGTGCCAGAGGTTCCACGTGTCGGTGGGCGCTCGCGGGGCGATGTAGATGCCTTCGGTCGGCGTGTAGAGGTCGAGCTGGTTCTTCCATTGCCGCTCGTTGACCTCGGGCGGCGCGTTGCCGCCGCCGTGCATCGAGATGAACATGCTGCGGCCGCCCTGCGGGGGTTCCCCGAAGAGGCGGTAGTCGAACTTCATGGTCTTGCCGGCGGCGGTAATCGATTTGGCTTCCCATTCGGGCTTGCGTTCGGCGAGCAGTCGGAATTGGCGATCTTTCCAGAGGAGATCCTGGACCTGGGCGGCCTGATCGCGCGTGAGTGGTGTGCTCGCGAACGACTGCTCGGCCACGGTGGGCCGCGTATCGGCAGGGATCGCAAGCCAGGTCGTCAATTCGCCGATCGTGTCGGTCGAGGGCTCGCTTGCGAGCGCGGGCATCGCGAGGACAAGCGGCAGGAGCAGGCAGCGCAGGACGTGCATGAGAAATCTCCGGTGTCACAGGATAACGGAGACTCTCACTCCTCCAAGCCGGCCTACGTGCAAGTCATTCCCCGCCTACCATCCCCCGTTCCCGAATACCGTCTCGTTTCATCACTTCCGGCCGGGGCAACCGCCCCGCCACGGAGAATTGACCGATGATCCCCAAGCCCCCGCCCCGTGAGGGCACCCTCGGTTTCCTTTACATCCCACCGTACCGGATCCAAGGCATCTCGATCGCCGGGGAAATCACGTGTCTGCAGATCCCCGAACTCGACATCGGCTTTGACATCGGGGCCTGCCCCCGGGCGATGCTGTCCAGCAAGTTCCTGGCGATCAGCCACGGGCACATGGACCACATCGGAGCGCTGGCGTACTACTGCTCCCAGCGCAAGTTCCAGGGGATGGGGACCGCCAAGATCGTCTGCGACGCCCGCATCGAGCAGGACATCCGGGGGATGATGGCCGGGTTCGTGAACCTCGAGCGTCAGAAGACACCGTTTGAGGTGATTCCCCTCCAGCCCGATGGGCAGGTCGAGATCAAGAACAACATCTTCCTGCGCGGGTTCCCCACCGAGCACACCTGCCCGAGCTTCGGGTACTCGATCTATGAGCGCAGGACCAAGCTCAAGCCCGAGTTCCTCGAGTATCCCCAGGAGAAGCTCAAGGAGCTCAAGGATCGCGGCGTCGAGATCACGCGGACGCTCACGATCCCCCTGATCGCCTACCTCGGGGACACCCAGCCCGGGCCCCACCTGATCCGGGAGGATGTCCGCAAGGCCCAGATCGTGATCTGCGAATGCACGTTCTTCGAGCCCGATCACAAGGACCGGGCCAAGATCGGGATGCACATGCACGTCGATGACGTCGCCGAGTGGCTGCGGGTCTTGGAGTGCGAGGCGCTGATCCTGATCCACGTCTCGCGGAGGACGGATCTCAACTACTCGCGTCGGCGATTCGCCGAAGTGTGCGGGCAAGAGAAGGCCGAGAAGGTCCACTTCATGATGGACTTTCGTTCGCAGCGGGCTCGCTATGACGCTCAACTCGCTGCGGCTGAAGCGCATATGGCGACCCTCGGGCAGCGGCGCGGAGAAGCGGAACCGGGCGGCGGCGATGAGGAGGAGTGACACGCAGCGCTTGCCCCGTGTGACACTCGCGGGCGATGGCACGGGGGCACTTCCCTGAAATCACCTGCCTCTCCCTCCGATTTGCCCCGATTCGGTTGACACATCATCGGCGGAGAAGTACGTTCAGTGGTCCGAGATGAGGATCGCCACCGGCGATGGTCGAGCCGCGTTGGATCGGTGGCGAGAGGAGGGCCGTGAACCCGGGTGGGCTGGGTTCACGGTGGACGGGTTGAATTCTGTCGGCGTCTGTGCGGGTGGTTTCCAATGGAACAGTCGAAGCGTCTTAACATGGTGTGGGCCTGTGGTGTGATGCGCGCAGAGGTGGGCGCTTGCCGGCGTGCCTTTTCGGGTAGTCTCGGTGGGGTCAGCATTCAGCGAATCGATTGATTCAAAGGATTGGTCTTCATGACTGATCCCGATCGCCAGATCTGGGACAGCATCCTGTCGCATCTGCGCCTCCAGCACGCGGGGATCTGCCGCGCGTGGTTCGCGGAGCTCGAGCCCGCCGGGATCTCGGCGGGCGCTCTGCATGTGCGCGCCCAAACGGTGGTTCACAGGGATTACCTCCGGCGCGAATGCTCCAGCGCGTTCAACGATGCCTGCCGCACCGTCTCGGGCATGCTCCTTCCTGTGCGGTTCCTGGGGCCGACGGACGATGTGCCCACGGCCAACGGCCGTACGGGCACTGGGCTTGCTTCGGCGATCCCCAGCGCACGAACATCGCCGCCAGCACCACTTTCGGGTCCGTACGTGGGGGCAATTCCTGGCTCTTCATCGCAGATGGGCAAGGATCTGGATGGCCATCCAGATCCTGACCCGGCGATCGTCACCCGCCGCGTAGTGCCATCGCAACCGGCAACGACTGCTCCGACTCCCGCGCCTGCCCGGGATGCCGCATCGGCCCTCCGTGAGGGCTCGATGGTCGTCAACCCCGATTACTCCTTCGACCATTTTGTGGTCGGCTCCGGGAACCGGCTCGCCCACGCGGCGATGGTCGCCGTTTCGGCAAATCCCGGCCGCTCGTACAACCCGGTCTTCATTCACGGCGGATCGGGGCTGGGCAAGACCCACCTCTTGCAGGCGGCGTGCCTGAAGATCACCGAGAACAACCCGGACGCCCAGATCTACTACATTTCGTGCGACGGCTTCATTAACCAGTTCATTGATGCCGTGACGAAGAACCAGATGGCCGAGTTCCGGCACCGGTTCCGGGATGTCGATGTCCTGGTGATCGACGACATCCACTTCCTTGCAAAGCGCGAGCGCACGCAGGAAGAGTTCTTCCACACGTTCAACAGCCTCTACCAGTCCAACAAGCAGATTGTGCTGTCGTCGGATGCGGCCCCCGAAGAGATCCCCGACCTCGAGGACCGGCTCATCAGCCGCTTCAAGTGGGGCCTGGTGACGAAGGTAGATCCGCCGGATTACGAGACGCGGGTGGCGATCCTCAAGACCAAGGCCGCCCTGCGCGAGGTGCCGATCCCCGACGATGTCGCCGGGTTCGTCGCGCTGCGCATCGACAAGCACATCCGTGAGCTTGAAGGGGCGATCGTCAAGCTCCAGAACCGATCGCACGTGGACAAGCGGCCGATCGACATGGAGATGGCCCGCGCGGAGTTCGGGGATGAACTCCCACCCGAGGGCGGCCCGACGATCCAGGTCATCATCGGCCGCGTCACCGAGTTTTATCGCGTCAAGATCACCGAACTGCAATCCAAGCGCCGCAGCCGTTCGGTCGCCCTGCCGCGGCAGGTCTGCATGTACCTGGCCCGCAAGCACACCCGCCACTCGCTCGAGGAGATCGGCGGCTACTTCGGAGGCCGGGACCACACCACGGTGATGCACGCCGTCAAGACCGTCGAGCACAAGCGATCTTCCGAGACCGACTTCGACGAGACGCTCAAAACGCTCGAAGAGAAGGTCAAAGGGTCAAAGTAAGGCGGGCCTCATACAAGACTCACCACAGAGGCACAGAAAGCACAGAGAAGAGCAATACGAAATGGCTGAGGAGAACGCATCCTCTGGCACTCTGTACTTTGCTTTCCTCTGTGTTCTCTGTGGTGGGTGTCTTCTCGTCCGGGCTGTGTCTAATCCTTCAACAGATACACAAACGTCAGCAGGATCGTCGTGACCGTGAAGTTATGCACCGCGTGCGCGGTCATCGCCGCGATCAGCGAGCCCCGCCACTCCCGCATCAGCGCGAAGATCAGCCCAAGGCTCATCACCGGCAGCAGCAGCGGGCCGGGGTAGCCGTGCATGCCGCCGAAGACCAGGGCCGAGACGACCGCCGCGATCGCCATATGCACCCGGGCCCGGGCGTGGCGATACATGCATCCGCGGAAGATCGCCTCCTCCACGATCGGCGCCCACAGGGTCGCGAGCGTCGCGAACGCGATCACCGTCCACGTGTCGCTGCCGCCCAGCAGGTCGATGATCGGATTCTCCGGCGGCGGTGATGCCGAGCCTCCCATCGTCGTCTTGATCAGCTCCCACAGCATCATCAGGACAACGGCCGCGATCACCGCGCCCACCAGCACTGGGATTCCGGCGATGTAGGCGACCAGCCCCGCGCCGATCTCACGGAAGACCCCGCGTCCGGAGTGCCACCCGATCGCCTTGCGCATCGATGAGAAGCTCACACCTCGCACCAGCGGCCAGAAGATCGGCAGAACCAGGAGCCACTGGGCGGAGATCATGACCGCCCCCGCCGATGCCGGCATCTCCACCTCGACACGCACCCCGTCGGGCCCGGTCGTGTGCGTCAGCACTTCGGCGATCACACCCGTGATCAGCCGGAATAGCACGAAACTGGCGATGAATACCGCGGCCGTCTCGAGGTAGACGCTGCCACCCTTGGCGGGCGGATCGAATCTCCAGCGAACCGTCCCGGTCGCCACGCGCACGATGAAGTAGATCAGCAGACCGAGCCCGGCGAGGAATACAACGAGAAACCCCAGACCGATCGCCATCATCAGCGCCATCAGCACGCCGCCGCCGCCAACCAGCGCTTTTCTATCCGGATCGGTATCGGGCCTGCCGTATGTCTCCGCAAGCCGGCCGAACCATCCGTGGCGTTTCTCAAGACCGACCTTCTGCTCATCTGCAACCTGATCGCCGTTGCCGCTGAAGATCGCCGTGAGCGCATCGATGTCCTTGGCGAGTTCGGGATGCAGCGGCTCGACCTGCGCCTCCGAGCCCTCGGATGCCTCGGCTTGCGGCGACTCCTTGCGCATGCCATCCTCCACCACCGCCGGGGACGGAGGCGACTCGGAGGCAGGATCGACCGCAGGCACAGAATCAGCGTCACTCGCCGGCTCGATCGGCAGCGCGGGCGGATGATCCTTGCGGATCTGCTCCAGCCGAGTAATCCCCGCCTGAGAACCTTCGAGGTCCGCGGCGACGATGGCGAACCTGATGCGATCTTCGGGTGAATGGGCCCCTGCATCAAGCTGCGGGATGAGTCCGATCCCCGGCGCTGGCCCCTGTCCGGCCATGCCCTCGATGTGCGAGAGCTTGACTGCCAACTTGGCGATCCAGAGGTTGGGATCGCTCTGGGGGGGATTAATGGTCCGCAGTTCGCCCGGCGTCTTGGGCTGGCTCGCGGGGGCTTGGTCGCTTTGTTGCAGGTAGAAGGTAAGGCCAAAGAAGACGATGAGGATCCAGAGGGCGATCGTTCGGGCCAGCGGCGTCCCCGGGTCCGGCGCGCGCGCCGGCAGCGGCTGAGCCGTTGGGGCGGCCGGGTGTGAAGCAATCGGGTGGGAATGCGGAGTAGGTACGTGCGACGGGTCAGAAAAGCTCGTCATGCTGGTCAATCATCGACCACCCGCCCCTTCCGGCCAAGCTTTGAGGCTCCGGAAGGTGCTTTCGGAGCCCTGTTTGACCGGCGTCCGGGTCCGGCGAATACTTGTCTCCCCCTGCGACGGGTGGTCGCGGGTCTGGTTCCTGAAACTTTGCCGTGGCAACCACCAGCCCCGGCCCGCCCCGCCCGGTAGGCGGCGAGCAATGCCTCGACCCAGGTTGGTGTCGATCGCGAGTGGTTTTTCCACCGGATCGCCGTCACCCCGAGTTCGAAGCCCTGTGATTTTTCCCGGAGGTTCGGCCCATGCCGGCGAATTCGACCGCTCCCGCAACCAGCACCACGAGTCGGGTCACCAAGGCCCGGATCGCCCAGGCGCTCCGTCGTGACACCATCCTGGCCAAGCCCGGCCAGCTTCAGCCCAAGTGGCGGATCATCGATGCCGAGGGCATCCCCCTCGGCCGGCTCGCCGCCGAGGTGGCGATCGTGCTGATGGGCAAGCACCGCCCCGAATACACCCCCCACGTGATCTCCGGCGACAAGGTGATCGTCACCAACGCCCGGAAGGTCGGCCTCACCGGCCGCAAGGCCCAGCAGCGGATGAAGCTGCGGTACACCGGCTACCCCGGCGGCCAGCGGGCCGAGAGCTACGGCCAGGTGCGTGATCGCAAGCCCGAGAAGCTGATCTCGGATGCCGTCCGCCGCATGCTCCCCAAGAACCGCCTCAGCCGCGTGATGCTCAAGAACCTCATGGTCTACGGGGATGCCACGCACGAGCACGCCGCGCACAACCCCGAGACCCTCACGGTTTCGTAACCCCCCACACCACACGCCAACCGCATCACGAATCACACGCCGAGGCACGCGACTCAAGAAACGCCGGGCCCGGCTCTGAAGGAAGATCAAACCATGTCGAGCGTCATGAGCAACCTGGATCTCGGCCAGCTCGCCGCAAACCAGCCCGCCGCGGCAAAGACCGCCGTTGACACCACGCCCAAGCGCACCGCAAAGCCCGCCGACAAGAAGGGCTGGTGGTGGGGAACGGGTCGCCGCAAGCGCGCCGTCGCCCGCGTCCGCATCAAGCCGCAGGATGGCGGCACCATCACCGTCTGCCGCACCGACGGCCAGACCAAGACCATCGAGGAGTACTTCACCGAGCTGCGCGACCGCGTCGATGCGGTCGCGGCGATCAAGGCCGCAGGCCTTGAGGGCAAGCTCACGGTGGTCGTCCAGATCCACGGCGGCGGGACCATGGGACAGGCCCAGGCGATGCGCATGGGCCTGGCCCGCGCGCTGATCGAGATGGACCCCGCCCACCACCCCGCGATGCGCGAGGCCGGGTACCTGACCCGCGATGCCCGCGAGGTCGAGCGTAAGAAGTACGGCCAGGCAGGCGCTCGCCGGCGGTTCCAGTTCTCGAAGCGCTGATTGGCCGTTCAATCCGGCATTCGCATCAGCCTCGGAATCCATGCCCTTCACAGCCGCCCGGCAGCTTGCCGGGCGGTTTTTCTTGCGTGATCCGGCATCACTCCGATCCCTTCGATCAATACGCGTGGCTCCCCTGCCGACCATCACCTGAGCGATACTTCACGCCAAGGATCCACCTCCATCAATGGCCCCGGCGAGCAGCTCACATTCCCCCCACTCTCCTCACGCGCCTCACCCCCGCGCCAAGTGGCTCAAGATCCGCTTCTGGGCCGTCACCATCGGCCTGGGCCTGATCGCCGCTGTCGCGTGCCTGGTGGGACTCGCCTGGTGGCTCATCCGCGGACAGCCGGAGTGGTGGCGAACCCTGCCGCCGCCTGATGCACGGGCGCAGACCGTCGGGCAGGATCTCGAGAACGCGGTGGTCAACCAGCTTCATGCGGAGCGTCCACCGGCCGATTCGTGGTCGGTCTCGCTGAGCGCTGCGGATGCCAACGACTGGCTCAATACGCGCCTGGTCAAGTGGCTCGCCAGCCGTGATCCCGATGTCCAGTGGCAGGCGACCGTGCAGCAGACGATGGTCGACTTCCGGGATGGGATCATCTACATCGGGGCGGCGCTTCGGACCGATGCGGCGGGGGCTTCGCAGGTGATCTCGGCATCGCTGGTGCCGGCGATCGATGAGAAGGGCCAGTTGTGGCTGGTCGCTGATCGCCTGGCGATCGGACGCATGCCGCTGCCCCTGGGGCTGGTGTCGGGAGAGCCCGATGGCCTGGTGATGCGGCTGCTGCCGGGGGATGTCAGGAAGACCAAGGCCGCACATCAGATCGCCGAGGCGCTCGCGGGACGCGAACCACTGGCGAAGATCCCGATCGCGACGCTCGCGGATGGGCGGAAGGTGCGGTTGCTTGGCGTCATCGCGCGTGAGGGGCGGTTGGAGATGACGTGCAGAACGGAATCGAGATAGGACTCGGATCCGTCGGCTTCCAGCCGGCGGTCGCGGTGCTGTCAACAACCATTTGGCCCGCCACGCAAGCGACCGACGACTGAATCCGTCGGCTCCGATCCGCGCTACATGCCGACGACCCCACCGAGACCTCCGAGCCCCAGCGGCTCGGATGAGAAGAACGGCTCGGCGGTCTCGGTACCAATGCGCGAGCCGAAGTAGATGTCCGCGGACATCATCCGTTCCGGCAGCGTGCGGTTCGCTGGGTTGGGGCTCTGCTCGAACTGCGTCCGGTACGCCTCGATCGCCGACTTCTTCCTCCCGGCAAAGCCCGTGGTATCGATGCAGAACGTCGGATCCGGCACCCGGCGCAGGTGCGAGCAGTAGTAGTAGAACAGCCATCGCGGATAGATCGGCGGGCCGATGTCGCTGTACCCGGCGGGGGTCGGCATCTGGATCTTGGTCAGCTTGGCATCAAAGCGGGCATCGACTGCGATCCTGGTAACGGCCAGGTGATCTGGATGGGCATCCTCGGGATGGGGAACGAAGAGGATCTGCGCCTGGTGGGCGCGGATGAGGCCGGCGAGCCTGTGACGGGCTTCGATGGTGTGCTGGACCTCGCGGTTCTTGAGATCCAGGAGGACGCGGCGAACGGGCTTGCCGCCTTTGGCGAGTTCATCGGATGTCGGCGAAAGGCGATGGGCTGCCTCATCGGCCTCGGCGAGCCGAGTTGAACGATCTCCGATCGGCGTCGGGCAGCCATCGGTGACATCGCAGAGCAGGACATCGTGCCCCTGGCTCGCGAGGCGAGCGATCGTGCCGCCCATGCCCAGCTCCTGGTCATCCGGATGCGGGCCAATGACAAGGATGTTCGCCATGCGGCGAATACTACGGCATTGGCCGCTAGTTATGCTTGAGGACGGCGAGCGGGTTGGACTGGTCATCGGTCCACAGCGGGGCTCGCGGGTCGGGCAGCACCGGTTTCCAAATGGTTTCCTCGCTCATCAGCGAGAGATACCCGGCGAGCAGGAAGTATCTGGAAGAAGAGCATGCACGTCGTCCAGACCGGGGGAGTGCCGCCCAGGAGCGGGAGGACGAGCTTGGCGGCCATGGGCTGCACGAGGAACAGCAGCGCAGCCGAGAGGAAGATCGCCAAGACGTACAGTATCAGCACGGGTCGCCAGCCGATCGCACCAGAGAAAAGCCCTACCGCATCGCACTAGTCGAACTTCATTACTTCCAGGACGTTTGAGTAGTCATCGGTCCACAATGGCGCCCGCGCGCCCGCGACGATCTCCGGATAGTGGCCATCCCGCTCGGTGAGCGCGGCGGGCACGGCCCGGGCGTTCCTCGCGATCACCATCCATCGGCTGGGCTGCTTGCCTCGCTCCTTCTCCTCATCGCTGAGGCGCGGATCCTGGCTCACATGCGAGACGCAGCCGAGTTCCTTGGCGAGCCGGGCGACCACGGGCGCAAGCTCGAAGTGGCGGTTGGAGACATGCACCAGCAGAAGTCCATCGGGCATGAGCTTGCGGAGGTAGAGCTCGAAGGCCTCCTTGGTCATCAGGTGTACCGGGATCGCATCGGAGCTGAAGGCATCCAGCACGATGACGCCGTACTCCCCATCCTGCGCGTGGCTCTGTATCCCCAGCCGGCCATCGGCGAGGATCACCTGCACATCCCCCAGGCATTCCTTCAGGTACGTGAAGTACGGCTGAGATCTCCCCTTGCCGGTGGCGATGTTCACCACAGCGCTGTCGATCTCGTAGAACGTGTACCTGTCGCCGGGGTTTGCATACGCCGCCACGCTGCCGGTCCCCAGGCCCACCACGGCGATGCTCTTGTCACGCGGCTCACCCTCGATCGCCGCGAACACGCGACCCAGGGGGCCCGTCGGGTAGTAGTACGTCATGGGGGCGCGACGCACTTCCTCGGATGTGAAGTTCTGAGATCCGTGATTGGTCGTCCCGTGCGAGAGCGTTCGCCAGGCGCCGTTGAACTGCTCGGTGATCCGCAGCACGCCGAAGAACGAACGCTCCTGGTAGATGAGCTTGGAGAAGCTGCTGGGATCCACGAAGTACGCGCTCGCCGACAGCACCATGAAGCAGCACGCGAACTGGATCGGCCGGCGGATCGCAAAGACCATGATCAACAGGGGCAGCGCCACGCGCAACCAGGGCTCCAGGGCCCACGCCAATTCCAGCCCGATCTGGCGCTGCCAGTCCCGGCGAGCGCAAAAGACGCCCACCGCGACCATGATCGCCAGCATCGCAAGCGGCAGGATCGCCCGGCGAACGGCGATCGTCATCCACGGCAGTTGCACCGAAGGGGTCGCCGATTCCGCGGCGGATTGGGCACTTGTCTCAGCCGCCGGGGCGTCCACGGCCTTCGGCTTGCCCTTCCCTAAGAACAGCGATGTCGCCGGCCTCAGGAGCAGCGCCCCCGCCAGGGCGATCGGGTACTCGTAGACGTTGTTGAATGCCACCGGCGCCACCAGACTGTTGAAGATGCCGCCCAGGACACCACCGGCGGCCATGATGAGGTAGAACGTGGTCAGGTGCTCGGGCGCGGGCCGCTCATCGGCGAGCAGGCGGTGGCACATCAGGGCGGCGATGAAGAACGTCACGAAGTGCAGCGCCAGCAGGACGCCCAGCGGCCCCTTGAGCCCCAGCATCATGGTCGCGATCGTCGCGGGCGCCAGCAGCACCAGCGCGAACCCCAGCGACCCCGTCGAGATGCGCATCCGCGGCGAGAACGCCAGGATGAACGTCAGCAGGTACAGCCCCAGCGGCACGATCCACAGAAGCGGCATCGATGCCAGGTCCGTCGAGACCTGGAGCGTGACACCCAACATCAGGCTCGATGGCACGGTCGCCAGCGCCAGCCACCGGAGCTTGCGGCGCCACGGGAGCACTGTCGCGGGCTCGTCGGCGGGCTTGACCTCGATCAGAGGGCCCCCCTGCATCCCGAGGCCGCGCCGGATCGCCATGACCCCGCACAACGCCGCGAGCAGGGCAAACACACCGTACCCGATGCTCCAGGTCCACCCCTGCGCCCGCACACCCAGGAAGGGCTCGAACGACAGCGGGTACGCCGCCAGGCCGATCATGCTTCCGGCGTTGCTCGCCGAGTACAAAAAGTACGGATCCTTCGCATGCGAATGGCCCGTGCGCGAGAACCAGCGCTGAAGGAGGGGGCCGGTCGTCGAAACCACGAAGAAGGGTGCCCCGACCGTCATGCCCAGGATCGCCAGCAGCCAGACTGAGAAGGCGATCTGGACCGGCAGCCGGCCGATGATGCCCGATGCATCCTGCGCTGCCGCGGGCAGGGCGATCGGCAGCGAGGCAGCGGCGGCGAGCATCACGAGAACGTGGACGATGACCTGCAAGCGCGGCTTGAGGTACTTGTCGGTGAGGTGACCGTACAGATACCCCGCGAGGAGGAGTACCTGGAAAAAGAGCATGCACGTCGTCCAGACCGCCGGCGTACCGCCCAGGAGGGGCAGTACGAGCTTGGCGGCCATGGGCTGGACGAGGAAGAGCAGCGCGGCCGAGAGGAAGATCGCCAGGAGATAGAGGATCAGCACGGGCCGAGAGTGTATCGTCCCGCCAACGCTGCGCGTCGGGGATCACACGTACACTCCCCGGCCATGGCGTCCAAGCGCGACAGCAAAGCCCCTACGACCGGCCCCAAGGCTTCTCTTCCCGGCGCTCCGTCCCCTGGGACTGACCCTGGTGAGAACGATCTTGACGCCCTGACTGCACCGCCAACCGAAGGGGAGCTGGCCGAGCTGGCGGCGATCAGCGCGGGCCCGCGGCGGCGGTTCGATGCCCTCATCTGCGATATCGATGGGTGCCTTGTGCCTGAGAACATGGATCCGCTGGATGCTCCCGCCCTAGGTCGGATCGCCGAACACAACAAGATCGCGATCAAGACCGGCTTGCTGCCTGTGGTGACGCTCTGTTCCGGCCGGCCGCAGCCCTTTGTCGAGGCGATGTGCCGGCTGCTGCACAACACCGTGCTGCCGTGCATCGCCGAGAACGGCGTCTGGATGTATTTCCCGGCGACCAACGAATATCACCGTGATCCCACGATCAGTCGGGACCACATGCAGGCCGTACACGAGGCCGAGCTGTGGGCCGAGGCCGAGCTCTATCCCAGGGGCTTTTCGATCCAGCCGGGCAAGACCGCTTCGGTCAGCTTTTACCACCCGGACATGGCTCAGCTCGATCCGATCATGCCCGTGATCGAGGGCGCGTTCAAGAGAGAGGGCTGGCCGCTCCGCGTCAGCCGCACCACGTGCTACGTCAACTGTGATCTCGAGCATATCAGCAAGGCGACCGGGCTCGACTGGCTGATCGCCGCCGCCGGGCTCAACCCCGACCGGCTCGCCGGGTTCGGGGATTCGCAGAGCGACATCCCGATCGCCGAGCGCGTCAACTACTTCGCCTGCCCCTCGCACCACGACCCGAAACTGGGCGCGATGGCCCACCATATCTCGACATATCACGAGGCGTGGGCCGTGCTGGATGTCCTCGAGCGCGTGCTCGCAGAGTAGGCCGGTCTACTCGAAGCGCTCGGCTTCGCGGAGTGCGATCATCGCGTACGCGGTGATCAGGATCGGATCGCTCTCCATCCAGCGCTTGTCAACGCTCTTGAACGATCCATCGGGCTCCTGGAGCTCGGCGAGCCGCGCCACAAGATCCCGCGCCCAGTGGGCCGAGCGGACGACATCCCCGGCCTTGCTGGGCTGGCCTGATTTCTGGACCTCGCCGATCCGGACCGGCAGTTCCTTCTCGCCCCAGGCCGCGAGCGCCTTGGACATCACGACGTAGTAGTAATAGAGCCCGCTGTTGCCCATGCCCGGGTTCTCGTTGACGGTGTAGTTGTCCAGGATCCATTTCATCGCGGCGAGCACTCTGGGGTCGTCGCGCTTGAGATCGGCGTATACATAGCTCTTAAACCCCGAGTACGTCATCGAGCCGTAGCAGCGGAGGCGGCTGACGTTGGTGCCATCATCCATGGTCTCTTCGATCTCGGCCGCCATGCTCTGGCCCTGGCCGATCTTGTCCCGGTTGGGGCTGGTCGAGTAGATGAACCCGCCCTGGCGAGAGCCCCTGGCGTACGGCATGTCGTTGACGACCGTGCCTTCGGGGGTCTTCTCGAGCATCTGCGTGCGCTGGAGGAATACCATGGCGCGCTTGAACGCGACATCGTCGGATTCAATGCCCGCATCGTGCAGGGCCTCGATCATCCAGGCGAGGTTGGAGAGATCCGGTCGTGCGCCGCCGCCGTAGCCCAGCCCGCCGTAGAAGGCATGGTCCTTGTCCACCGGCTTGGCGGTCTCCTTCATCTCCGGATACTCGACCGCGCCCTCCCCGAACTGCAGGGTCTTGAGGAAGTCCACGGCCTTCTTGATCGCCTCTTTCGAGTTCGGGTTGTTCAGGCGCGAGAGGGCCGAGATGCAGATCGAGGTGTTGTACGTCTGCACGGAGCTGTCGTAGATGCCGCCATCGGGCTTCTGCATGCTCAGGATGTACCTCTCGGCCCGCTGCAACGCGACATCCGAGCCGGCGGAGGCCTGCGAGTCCATCAGCCCCATTACCGCCAGGGCTGTGATCGCCGGGAACTTGGGGCCATCCCCTTCGGTCTTCCAACCGCCTGTGGATGCATCCTGCTTGGATCGCAGGTACGCGGCAGCCTTGGCGAGCAGCTCGGCGGCACGCGGGGCGGCCTTTTCCGCTGCCGGCGCTGTCTGCGGCTGCGCGAATGCAGCGCTGCTCAGCCCGATCGACCCCATCACGGACATCCCGGCCCCGATCGCGAGCAACGTGCTCCGCTTCATGCTCTCGACTCCTTGCGATACCGCTCCACTGCTGCCTACTGCCACCCAGTGTACCTCGCCTACGGAATCTGCGGCGCCTGCTGTATATCCAGCGTCGGTCCTTCCGTCACGGGTCGCCCGGCGAACCATCGCAGCCGATCGATCCGCAGCGACCGTCCGATGGGATTGCGACCGTACTGCGGAGCACCTTCCCCATTCCAGCCGTGATACACGATCCAGTCCTCGGCGTCACGATCTCCGGATGCCGGCAGCGTAACCACGCACTGGTGGCCGGGCCCGTAGATCCGGTACCGAATCGTCTCCATCACGGGCTCATCGCTCTTGGTCCACGGACCCCGGATGGTCGGCGCGCTCGCGTGCCGAACCGAATACCAGTGACCGTTGGATCGGCCCTGGAATGGCCCCGCCGAATACAGCAGGTGGTAGATGCCATCGCGCTTCAGGATCGTCGGCGCCTCTACCACGTTCTGCTCTTCCGGCAGGTCGGCACGAATGACAACGATCCGCTCATCCCCCAGCGCGGTCATGCTCGGCTCCAAAGGCCTCATCACGATCGCTCGCGGAGACTCCTGCGAGTACGCAAGATACATCCTCCCATCGTCATCCTCGAACACCGTTGAGTCGATCGCACCGTGACACGGCTGGTCCTCCCCACGGACCGTAGTAGCTGCCCCCGGGATCAGGATCGCCATCCGCCGGAACGGGCCCACCGGACTCTCCGACATCGCCACCGACAGATCGTGCTGCCGGCTGCCCGGGTTCTTGGTCGAGTAGTACATCCAGAAGCGGTCATCGTGCTCTACAACCTCCGGCGCCCAGTGATCACCGCCGGAGTTGAGATCGGCGAACGCAACGCCACGATGCGTCCAGTGAACAAGGTCGGGCGATTCGAGGACCTGAAACCCCGGCGGTCCCGATTCGGTCGCGTAGCAGTAGAACACCCCCGCGTGCCGCAGCACGAACGGATCCGGAGTGTCGCGATCAAGCACCGGATTGCGGTAGCTGCCTGGCGGCGGCGGCTCCCGGGATCCGACCATCGCACACCCTTGGAGTCCGGCAAGCAGCACGATGATCGCAATCTCCCGCATCGCCGGGATCGTTGCCTGCCCCGTACACTGCGTATTGCCTGCTCAAACATCCCCCGAACATTTCGGACGCTGTTGCCAAGTTTCATCATTCATACAGACAGCCGTGCCGATAAACCTGCGGCGTTCTCTAGCTCGATCCGCTGCCGATCCATCACATGACGCAGATCCGTGCCGATGCCCTTGTTCTGGTGTTTACCGCGGGGATGTCTCTGCGCGACTGGGTCCAATCCGGGCTCCTGCCCCGGGAGTGGCCTCTTTATCGGCGCCTCAGGGATGAGTACCGCCAGATCGTGCTGGTCACCCACGGCGGCGTTGAAGATTTGACTCTCCTCCCCCAGTGGTCCCAGTTCACCGAAGACCCGACCGACCAGCCGCCCGAAGTCATCTGCAACCAATCCGCACTTGATCCGGTCGCGTACTCGGGACTCCTTCCTCGCCTGGTTGCCGATCGGCTCAACGGGTGCGCTTCGGCGATCATCAAGACCAACCAGATGCACGGCGGTGATGTCGCAGCGCGGATCGCGGCTGAGCTGCGCAGCCGTGGAGTTCGTACCGGCCTCTTGGCCCGCGGTGGATATCTCTGGTCTCGCTTCGTCGCCGGAGAGCACGGCACCCATTCTCCTCAGGCGGCCGACGCCGCGGCCGGTGAGGGAGAACTCTGCCGTGCGGCGGATGTCATCGTCGGCACGACACAGCGGATGCTCGACGATCTGGCCTGGCGATACGGGCTGGATCCATCGCGCCTGCACCTGGTTCCCAACTACGTGCTCGCGGACCGGAACCCCGTGCCGGTGGCGCAGCGCGACCGCAACATCGTGCTGTATGCAGGGCAACTCGTGCAGCGCAAGCGTGTCGATGTCCTGATCGAGGCGATCTCCCTCGTCCAGCGCGATGGCAATCCCGACATCGTGCTGGAGATCATCGGAGATGGCCCGGATGAGGAAGCCCTCAAGGCCATGGCCCGGCGGCTGGGCGCCCCCGTGCGCTTCAAGCGGAGGATCGCCCACGGGGAGCTGATCGCCCGCATGTCGCGCTGCGGCCTGTACGTCCAGGCCTCGGAGCTCGAAGGGCATCCCAAGACCGTCCTCGAGGCCATGGCGACCGGGGCTCCGGTCGTGGTTGCGGATTCTCCGGGGCTGGTCGAGGTGGTGCAGATCGGCGCCACCGGCCTGCGCGTCGGCTGCGATCCGGCCAGCTTCGCGCACGCAATCACGCAACTGCTCTCCGATGATGACTGGCGCGACCTGCTGGGATTCGCCGCTGCCAAGGCCGCCCGAGAGAACTACGCCCTCGATGCCGTGATCCCCCTGGAGCGCAGGGCACATGATGCGGCGATCGCCAGCGCCGGTGCAGGCCTGAACGTCGCCAACGCACCCGTGCGGTTCGATCCCCAGCTCCTGCATGCCTCTCCGGAGGATGCCGCTGGGATGTTCGCCAAGGCGATCACATCGTTCTGCCGGCGATGCGCTGGTTCCGGCCGAGCCGCATTCCTCGCCGCGCTGACCGAGCAGATCGGTCGATCATCCGCCGCCGGGGCCCAACCCCGGATCACAGCGCCAGCGCCGCGCTCCAACTGAACGCCCTGTGATGGCGTACCAACACACCGCGCGGGCCTTTACCGCTAGGGGCGTCCTACCGCCGCGGACTTGGACATCTTGTGCGTGTGACGGATGATGTCCCCGGTCGCCAGATACACGACTTCCTCGGCAATGTTGGACATCAGATCCCCGACTCGCTCCAGCTCCCGCCCCGCACGGTGGATGAGCAGGCCGTTGCTGAGGGTCTGCGGGTCCACCTGGTCCCGGCGCATGTACTCCACGGTTTCCCCGAAGAGCTTGGCATCCAGGCCGTCGATGGTCTTGTCCTTGGCGACCAGTTGTCGGGCGGCATCGACATCCTCATCCAGGACTGCCCGGAGCAGCTCGTGGCAGCGGACGGGGACGCGCTGGCCCAGTTCCTGGAGAGCCGTCGGCCAGGGGGGCGGCACCGATCCCTGGATCTTGGTGACGATCTTGGCGATCGACGAGGCGTGGTCGGCGACCCGCTCGATGTCGTGGTTGACCTTGAGCACGAAGGTGACGACCCGGAAATCCCGGGCAAAGACGTGATGCAGGGTCAGGAGGGCGAAGCAATCCTGCTCGATCTGGACCTCCTCACGGTCGATCGAGTCGTCCGTCCGGCGAACCTCGGCGGCGGCCTGCCGATCCAGCCGCCAGAGGGCATCCAGGGCCCGCTCGAGCATGGAGATCGCCTCGGTCGCCTCCCGGACCAGCCTGCGCTTGAGGCTGATGAGCTTGCGATCGAAGAGGATGTTCCGCCCGGGTACGGGCGTGGGTTCTGGTGTCGGAACCTGTGGTTCGTTCACGGAGGCTTTCCAATCCGCGGCGCGTCCGCCCCGCCATCGACCAAGGAGCCCCAGAAGCAGTCCGGGGTGCTGGGTCTTGAAGTTTGCAATCGTCATGCTATTCATCACATCGAACAGATGGGGCTGTGATCCCAGCATGACTGAGTGAATTTCTTTGGGGATACCCCTCCGAGCCACCGCAACCCGACCTCAAGCGGTCAGTTGCGACCTCGCCAGCCGCCCCCGGGGGCCTGCCTTTACTCGCAACAAATCGGCGCCAACGGGCCGCCCAACCAACCCGTCCGGCGAATGGCGACCTATCGTGCGGCGCACACCCGGCCGGGGTGGGATGTGGTTTGTGGCCGGCGATCCAATGAGAGATCCGCTCAAAAGGCTCATGTACCGAGCGATGAGGCCCGGCCTCGCGGACATCCGTGAGCGGGTCGAACTGCTGCACAATCGCCTCACGCCCGCTCAGGCGACCCTCGATGCCTCGATCGAGGGACTCAAGACCCTCTACCAGCAGGCCCAGGGCACGCAGAACGCCGTTGCGGTCGTCCACGCAAGCCTCCCCACGCTCGCCGACAGGATCGCCAGGATCGAACGCCGCCTGGTCTCATCGGCGGTCTGGAGCGGAGGGCTCTCCGGCAAGGCTGTCGACTACGCCGGCAACGCCGTCCCCGAATTGACCGCCAAGTACCACGCCGAACTGGCCTTCTGGGAAGCGATGGTTCGTCGCGAATCCATCCCCACCTGGGGCAAGCCGTTCGAGGAAGTCTTCGGCATCTGGCAACGGATACGAATGACCGAGTTGGCCGAGTTCCTGGGGCTGGGTGAGGGTGACAGCGCTTTCGAGGCCCTGCCCGCGTGGACCGCCCAGCGCACGGCGATCGAGATCGGCTCTGGGCCCTTCCCGTCCATCTCGCTCACCCCCTGGAGGCAGGCGATCGCGGTCGATCCGCTCGCCGATGGCTACGTAACCGAGAACCTGGTCCCCAAGATCGCTCACGCCGCGGAGGTCACCTTCCTGGCGGCGGTCGGTGAATCGGTGCCACTGCCGGCGAACTGCGCCGACCTGGCAGTACTGGAGAACTGCCTCGACCACGTCGATGACCCGGCCCTGGTCCTGCGTGAGTGTCGCCGGTTGCTCAGGCCTGATGGCCTTGCCTGGCTGCTGGTGGACCTCATGGACTACAAGGACCACATGCACCCGCACCCGTTCTGCGAGAAATCGATCAAAGGGATCGTGGCGACCGAGGGCTTTGAAGTTGTCCGCGAGCGCATCAGCGATCACAAGAGCCACCCGGAGGCGTACGGGGAGTACCGGGCACTGCTGCGGATTCATCCGCCCTATCCCGGAACTGTGTGATGGCGGATTTTTCGAGCCAGGCCGGGGAACAGCGTCGCAGCGCAGAGTAACGCCAGGACAGTCACACTTCTCAGCGCGAAACGCTCAGAAACGATCGATTCGCTGCGTCACCGGCGTCTCCGGACCGACCACACGCACCAAGGTTCCTCCATGCGAACCAACTCTTCCACCGCGGAACCCTTGCTGCGCGCGCCCTGAGGTGCTTTCATATCCCGGATGACCCAGACCGGCACGCCCAGCCCCTGCGCCCAACTTCTCGAGCCCGAGATCCGGGAGCTCGTACGCGAAGGGGCTTTCAGCGAGCTGCGCCACGCCCTCCACGGCGTCCACCCCGCCGACATCGCCGACATCCTCACAGAGCTGGGCGCCGATGACGCTGCCCTGGCCTTCAGGTTCCTGCACCGCGATGACGCCGGCGAGGTCTTCGGCTACCTCTCCCCCGAATTCCAGGAACAACTGATCGCCAAGCTCGGGGAGGAGCAGGCCGTCCGAGTCGTCGAGAGCATGTCCGCCGACGACCGCGCCCGCATCCTCGATGAACTCCCCCACGAGGTCGCCCAGCGCCTGGTCGCATCGCTCTCTCCAGAAACCCGCAAGGTCACACAGGCGATTCTCGGGTACCCACCCCGCTCCGTCGGCCGGCTGATGACGCCCGACTACATCCGGGTGCGGCCGGAATGGACGATCGGCCAGTCGCTCGACCACATCCGCAAGTTCGGGCGGGATGCCGAGACCATCAACGTCGTCTACGTGGTTGATGAGCAGGGCCGCCTGATCGATGACCTGCGCCTCCGCCAGGTCTTCCTCGCCGATCCCAGCCAGCCCATCCAGAGCATCATGAACCACCAGTTCGTGACGCTCAAGGCAGAAGATGACCAGGGTGTCGCCGTCGGTGCGATGGCCAAGTACGACCGCACCGCCCTGCCCGTGGTCGATTCACGCGGTGTCCTGATCGGGATCGTCACGCACGACGATGTCGCCGACGTCGCCCAGGCCGAGGCGACCGAGGACATCCAGAAGCTCGGCGGTATGGAGGCCCTTGAATCCCCGTACATCCACACGGGACACATCGAGATGTTCCGC
This sequence comes from Phycisphaerales bacterium, assembly GCA_020847535.1. Taxonomy (GTDB): domain Bacteria; phylum Planctomycetota; class Phycisphaerae; order Phycisphaerales; family UBA1924; genus JAEUJB01. The sequence continues at coordinate 9,988 of JADLBU010000092.1, read as the reverse complement.
AAGCGCGGGTTCTGGCTCTCGGCCCTCTTCATCGGCCAGACCATCACCATCCTCGTCCTGGGCAGCTTCCAGGACCAGATCGAGAAGGCGGCGGTGCTCTCGGTCTTCATGCCCCTGGTCATCTCCTGCGGCGGCAACTCCGGCTCTCAGGCGGCGACCCTGGTGACGCGCGCCCTGGCGCTGGGAGAGGTCACCAGCAAGGACTGGCTCCGGATCGCCGTACGCGAAGTTGTCACCGCCCTCATGCTCGCGGTCATGCTCGCGCTCATGGGGCTGCTCTGCGTGGCAGTCTTCACCCGCATCCTGCACCACCCCGAGACCAAGTTCCCCATTCAGCTCGCGGTCGCCGTCGGCGGCTCGGTGTTCGCCGTCGTCGTGTGGGGAACCGTGGTGGGCTCGCTGCTGCCGCTGGTCCTCAAGCGAGTTCGAGTCGACCCGGCGACGGCTTCCAGCCCGATGGTGGCGACTCTGATGGATGCATCGGGGACGCTGATCTATCTGGGGATGGCGATCCTGGTTTTGACGGGGTCTCTGCTGTAAAGACAGGCCGCGGATTTCGCGGATTACGCGGACCTGAAACAGAGTTAAGCCCGATCTGTAACGGGCGAGGGTTGAAGGCGGTTCATTATCGACTTCTTGCGGCTGTTGTCGAAGACAAGTCTCTTGAAGGATGCCTTGGGGCCAATGTTGAACAGCAGCCCCACCTCGATATCGATGGCTCTCAGGTAGTGGAGCACCTGCGATTCGTGCTCAGGGACCAAGCCCGACGCGGCCTTGAGTTCCACGATCACTGAACCTTCGACCAAGAGATCCGCCCTGTATTCTCCCACAAGCCGTCCGCGAAATACCACTTGGATGGGTTGCTGTCGGCAAACCGAGAGACCCGCATCAGCGAGCGCGATCTCCATCGTGTGCTCATACACGGACCCAAGAAACCCCGCACCCAATTCGTTGTAGACCTCGTAGAAGATCCCGATGATCTTCTCGGTCAAGTGGCCACACTTGAGCCCAGTTGCTCCGGACATCCCCCACTCCTCCCCCCTCAGATCCGTGCCATCCACGAAATCCGCGGCCTGTCTTTACGCCGTCTGAGCCGCCAGCCCCCGCAGGCTCGCCGCCCGGCGCTTCTGTGCCGCGGCCTGATCAGCCTCGGCCGACACGAAGCTCTCACCGAAGCGGAACAGCCGGAAGCTGTTGCCAACGACGAAGACATCGCCCACGAAGTGGTAGAGCGCGGCGATCGGAACCGCGAACTCGCCCGTTCGCGCCAGCGTGCCGGTCGCCGCCAGCGCCAGGCCCACCAGCGCGATCACGATCGAGGCGGCGATGTTCTGACCGATGATCGCCCGGGTGCGGCGGGCCAACTCGATCAGGAAGGGGATGCGGGACAGGTCATCGTTCATCAGGGCGACGCCCGCGGAGTTGGCGGCGATATCCGAGCCCGAGAGGCCCATGGCGACACCGACATCCGCGGCGGCCAACGAAGGGCCGTCGTTGATGCCATCCCCGACCATCAGCGTGCGGAAGCCGCTCTTGACCATGCCGTTGATGAGCTCGTGCTTCTCCTCGGGATGACACTCGGCCTCGATCGAATCGACGCCCACGGCGACTCCCACGCGGCGGGCAACCGCCATGCGGTCACCGGTGAAGATCGCGATCTGCTTGACGCCCAGCTCGCGCAGGCGGCTGATGACGCCGCGCGTATTGTTGCGAACCGTGTCCTCGAGGCCGACCGCGCCCAGGTATCGGCCATCACGCATCACGTGTACGCTGGTGCGGCCCTCGATCTGCTCCTCAACGCTGTCCACATCGGCCTTGATGGAAGGCACCAGCTCGATCAGCCAGCTCGCACGGCCGACGCACAGCTCGCCCATCGAGGTCCGCGCCCGCACGCCGCGCCCATGGATCTCTTCGTACTGCTGCGTGGCATCGGTCTGGATCCGCGCGGCCTTGGCGGTCGCGAGGATTGACTGCGCCAGCGGGTGGTTGGAGTTCTGCTCACCGTTCGCCGCCGCCGAGAGCAGCTCCGCCCCATCGACCCCACTCGCCGGGGCGAGCTTGGTCACCTGGAACTTGCCGGTCGTGATCGTACCGGTCTTGTCCAAGACCACCGAATTCACGTGTGCCGATGCCTCGAGGTAGCTCGGCTGCTTGATCAGGATGCCGAGCCGCGCCGCCGCCGCGAACGCCGCGAGCATCGCGCTGGGGCTCGCCAGGAGCAGCGCCGAGGGGCACGCGACGACCAGCACCGTCACCGCCGTGGTCGCCGCGCTGGACCGCACCGTGACATCCAGCGACTGGCTCATCAGGAACCACACGACCGCCGCGACGCTCAGCACCACCGGCACGAAGAACCGAGAAACCTGCTCGATGAGCATCTGGCGCGGCGTCCGGCTCTGCTCGGCCTGGCGGATCAGTTGCGTCACCTTGCCGATCGTGGTATCGGCCCCGATCTGCGTCACCACGATATCCATCCCGCCCGTCAGGTTCGTCGTGCCCGCGTACACCGGGTCATTCACCGTCACCTCGACCGGCACCGCCTCGCCCGTCAGCGAGGCCTGGTTGACCGTCGATCGCCCCAGCACCACGCGACCATCCACCGGAAGGTTTTCGCCAGGCCGCACTCGCACGAGCGATCCGACCTTCACCTCCGAGAGACGCACCTGTCGCTCCTGGTCACCTTCGACCAGGCGCGCGGTATCAGGCGTCAAGTTCACCAACTCCTCGATCGCCCGCTGAGCGCCCGAAGCCGATCGACGCACGAGTTGCCCGAAGATCACCAGAATAAACGCCAGCCACCCCGCCGAGACAAACTGCTTGTCCGCAAGAGCCGCCAGGATCGCCAGCGCTGCCAGCGTCGAACTCGACAGCCGGCCCGTCCGCAATTCCTGGAACGCCGCCACAAACAACGGGATGCTCATGATCACCGCGCCGATCGCCGCCGGAATCACCGCGACCAGATCATCCGTCAGCCCCAAGAGCTTGATGATCCACGTCGAGAGCAGCAGCACGCACCCCACCAGGCACAACAGGATGTAGCGGTCGATCTCGACCTCGTGGTGCGAGCAGCACGCCGGATCAGCGCTGTCATGACTGTGGCCGTGGTCGTGATCGTGCCCATGATCGTGGTCGTGGTCGTGAGAGTGGTCGTGGGTATGGGGGGCGTGGGCGGGCACGGGGGTCGCCATGAACAGGTGCTCCGTCGGTCGGATGGTCAATCTCGTCGGCCGGCGTCAAGACTTGCAGGCCGGGAAAGGCTGCCGGAACAAAGACATAACAGGCGTTCAGGGACGCCACGCAGTAGCATACGACCCTGGTCCGGGGAATGTTCATCGAACGCACGGGTGTTCGCTAAGTCCTTCTGGACGGTGGTTTCCTTGGCCCATACCCCCCACTCCCGCGGCCCCGGGCGTTCCTATTTCTATGATCGCCAGCCCGGCGAACAACCCCAACTCGACCCCTCGTATGTCAACCCCCAACACCAGCCACGCCGCCCGCGAGCCTCAGGGTGGCCAATCCCCCCCGCGTATCACGATCGCGATCCTGGGCATCGGCCAGATGGGCTTGGTCTGTGCCGGAGTGCTCGCCGCGATCCGCTCGGGCAAGCCATCCGCCCGAGTCCTGCTCTGGGGTCACAGCGAGGATGAGGTGGGCACGCTCGCCCAGACCCGCAAAAGCCCGCGGCTTGATGGCTTCATATTGCCGGCCGAGGTCCAGGTCTGCTACCGCGATGCCGATCGCCTGCGCGAGGCCGAACTGGTCGTGTCGGCGATCCCCGTGCAATACACCCGGGGCGTCTGGGAGCAACTGGGATCGAAGATCTCAGATCGGGCGGTGATCATCTCGGTCGCCAAGGGCATCGAGAACGACACCCTCCTCCGCCCCACGCAGATCATCCAGGACACCCTCCGCAAGACCGGTCGGGATGACCCCGACAAGCCCGCCCGACGCATCGGCTGCCTGTCAGGCCCGACGATCGCGACCGAGCTGGCCCGCTGCCTCCCGGCGGCGATGATCGCCGCGAGCGATGACCCTGAATTCGCTCGCCAGATCCAGACCCTCTTTGCGACCAGTTGGCTGCGCGTCTACACCAACCCCGATGTCCTGGGTGTCGAGCTCGCGGGCGCTGCCAAGAACGTGATCGCAATCGCCGCAGGCATCGTCGATGGACTCCAGGCCGGCAACAACGCCAAGTCCGCCCTGCTCGCCCGCGGGCTGGCCGAGATTTCGCGCCTGGGCCTGGCGATGGGCGCTTCTCCCGAGACCTTCTTCGGGGTCGCGGGTCTGGGAGATCTGGCGACCACCTGCTTCTCTCCCGAAGGACGCAACCGATCCCTCGGGGAGCACCTGGGCAAGGGCGGCGAGCTGGATCCGTTCCTCTCCGGCTGCCCCTATGTCGTCGAGGGAGTCGCGACCGCCAAATCCATGGTCGACCTGGCCCGCAAGTATCGCGTCGAGATGCCGATCACGCAGGCTGTCCACTCGGTGCTCTACGAGAACCTCGACCCCATCGAGGCGATCGGGCAGTTGATGAGCCGCGAGCAGAAGGCCGAACGCGTCGGGTAATTTCTCTCTCGGGCGCGCAATCTCACCCAGCTCCGCGCGTCCGTCCTTGTTATCGCGACCTAGAAGACTGCAAGCTCTTTGATCGATGCGCGTGAGAATCCTCGCGGCGCTGCGTTCATCCGGTATCAGCAGTCTCATCCCGGCCTCTCGGGATTTTCCGCACAACTCACCACCTGTTGACAAGGACCACGCCATGCGTAGCAACGCCATCACTCTCACCGCATCCGCCACCCTGATCTCCCTGCTCGCCGGCGCTGCCAGCGCCGATTACAAGAAGACCTGGGACTACCAGGGCAACCTGCGCAACCTGGCGCTCAACTTCATGGCCGATGCCGACACCCACGCCGTTCACCAGCCCGTCGGCGCGATCGAGCCCGACCCCAGCGCCGATGGCATCTTCACCATCTCCGATTCCGTCCGGCGCGCTGCCGCATCCTGGAACGCCGCGGGCACCGGCTGGACCATGGGCTTCATGCCCGCCGCCGGCTGGATCACCATCGATGTCCGCATGGGCAAGATCGATCCCGACGACCCGACCAAGAACGAGTTCACTCCCCCCAGCAGCGAGTACGGCGACAACGATGGTGAGGATGGCGGAGCCGGTGGCGGCAACACGCTCGCCTACTTCCGCATCACCGGCACCGATCCCAACGATGGCCGTTTCGCAACCTCCGCCGAGATCGTCTTCAACAACTTCGTTGACTGGGGCATCGGCACCAACGCCGCCGCCCGCGAGGACATGCGCTACGACCCCATCATTGTCGCCCTTCACGAGATCGGCCACGCGCTGCGCCTCGACCACACCACCCCGGGCGGCAGCACCACCATCGGTATGCCCCGCGATGGCCACGTCATGCGGCCCAGAACCCAGTCCGGCTGGCACCGCACCAATAAGAACGTGATGTTCGACCGCAATCCCCACGCCGCCGATATGGGGTTCGCCGCAATGTCCGCCGGCGACAAGCTCCCCGCTCCCGGCGCTGCAGCGCTCACCGGCCTTGGCGGCCTCCTGATCGCCCGCCGCCGCCGGGCATGAGATTCTCACCTCGCTATCTCCTCACTCACTCCTCACCCCCCACTCCTCGCGGACCCCATCTTCGAACAGGTGGGGTCTGCCCGTTTTTGGCCAGGCATCTGCTCCTGCCCAGCTCTCAACCCTCTCACCCAGAAAAACAACGGCCCTTGACCTCAGTGGTTAAGGGCCGTTCGCATTCCATCGCGATCATTCGGTCCGATCAGCCGAACTTCACCGTCAGCGTAATCTTCGCTCCCGCCAGCGCTTTGCTCGCCGGGCACACGTTCTTGGCCGTCTCCGCGTGCTTCTGGAAGCTCCCCGCATCCAGCCCCGGCACCTTGCCCTCCAGCTCCAGCTCGATCAGCGGTATCGCGAACCCCGACTCCTGCTTCTCCAGATGCACCTTGGCCGTGGTCGCCAGCCGCTCGGCGGTGAAGCCGGCGTTGCCCAGCAGTGCCGAGAGCTGCATCGTGAAGCACCCGGCGTGGGCGGCGGCGATCAGCTCCTCGGGATTGGTTCCCTTGCCATCGGCGGTGCGGGCGCGGAAGTCATACGGGGCATCGAGCGTGCCGCTCTGGGCCTTGAGGTGGCCCTTGCCCTCGGTCAGGTTGCCTTTCCATTCGGCGATCGCGGTGCGGAATGCCATGGGATGCCCTTTCAAGGTTGGTAAGGACTGGACGGTATGCCCCTCCACCCGTGGAAACCGTGGGTCCGGACGTGACAACCGGCATCCAGACACGTTCATCGGGTACAGCGACAGGGTTGCAGGCCAGGCAGGACGCACTGGCCACGTGGAGACCAAGTCATGATCACCCGATCGCACCGGCTGATCGCCGTCGCCGCAATCAGCGCTTTGAGCGCTCTGGCCCCTCAAGCCCTCGCCGGGTACACGGTCTCCACGACCGAGGCCGGAAACGATGACAACGGTGACTATTACATGACCTGGAAGGTCACGATCGGCAAGGATGATGTCCTGGGCAGCTTCCACCTGAACATCGTCACCGATGGGTTCACCGTCAGCGAGGACACCGCCAAGGCGGGGGATGACAAGTTCAAGTACAAGGGAACCAAGGGCGACAAGAGCGCCTACAGCGGCGTCTGGCAGCGCTCCAAAGACGATGGCAACGCCAAGGGCCCCGGCGACTTCACCTTCAAGCTCTGCTTCAAGCCCGACAATGGCAAGACCATGGCAGCGCCGCATGTCCTCAAGGACACGCTCGCCTACGACATTGTCAACGCCGATGGAACGTCCACCGTCGTGAACTTCACAACCGATGAATCGACCAACGCCCAGCGGCCCGCGGCGATCCCCGCCCCGGCGACCGTGCTGCTCTTCTCCGCCCCGTTCGCGGGGTTCGCATGGACCAGACATCGCCGGGGTTGATGGCACGCAGAAAGTGAGCCCGTGCGACCACGTGTCGTTCACGCCTGCTTCAGCAGCTGCGCTTCCAGCCGCATCTCCCTGACCCTGCTTGCGGCGATACCGACTGCATAGCCGTGTGCGCCCGGCCTTGATGCCACCACGTCGCGAAGCCTGGTTCCCACGAAATGCAGCGCGCACCCATCATCGGCCGCGAGGCAGACCGCCCGGCCGATTTTCGCTCGCCGCTGCACCAGCCGATGAAACGCCGCTCGTCGATCTCCCTCCCCATCGTAATGCGGGCATGCAGCGCCCTTGAGAAGCCCCAGCCCATCCCCAAGCCCGCGGAGCGGCCTTCCATATGAATCCGTCACTCCATCCTCGAACCAGCAGATCATCCCCGCCGAGACCCCCGCCAGCACGATCCCGGAGTTCCACGCCCGCCGCAGCACGCGATCCACACCGTGCAGGCGCCACACCGCAAGCATGTTCGCCGTGTTGCCCCCGCTCACATAGATGACGTCCTGGGCCAGCAGGTGGGCGGCGATGCTGTCGCGCCTGGTCTCCATTCGGAACAGCGCCAGGTGGCTGGCTTCCACGCCCCGCGAAGGCGGGAACGATCGATAGAACCGCTCGATCATGTCCGGGTTGTCGCCGCTCGCCGTCGGGATGAAGCAGATCCGCGGCCGCCTCTTGCGACTCGCGGCGAGCACATAGTCATCCAGTGGATGACGCCCCGGCTGAACCAGGAACCCCCCACCACCCAGCGCGATGACCTGCTTGCGCTTCATTCTCACAGACTATCACCGACCAGATGACATCGCCTCGCCCCCGTTCATTGCCGCAGGAGCGGCACCTCCCACTCTCAAACGGTCATCACACCGCGGGCACGGCCACGCGTGGCCGTCCGATATCGACCGCCATTTTGCAGATTGCCCTTGGTGGGCGCGAGTGCCCCTGGGTATCCTGCGCTCATAGGACATGGCCCGGCCGGTCCCGGCGGGTCTCGAGGAGAGGACCATATGAAGACCGCAGTCACTTGCATGATCGCCGCGATCGGGTTGTGTGCCATGTCCGCCGCGGGCGAGGTCATTATCTCCCGTATGACTACGCCGGCGGCTTCCACGGCGATAGGGCGTATGCCAACGGCAAGCCCGGCAACTACCGCGTCGGACACTCGCCCGTCACCACGATGCCCGATCGCCGCAACTTTTTCACGTTTGACCTGACCGAGTACGACCCCATCCCGCCGGGGATGATCACCTCGGCGACCCTCAAGCTCTACGTGCCCAAGTCCGCACCGGACATGGGCTACCTCGACCCCGGTGATGGGTACATCAGCCCGGATCCCTTCGAGATCTATCGCGTCACATCGACGACCTTCAGCGCCGATGAGATCACCGATCCCACGCTGACAACCGCCGAGGCGCTGGCGATCTACGCGACCCTGGGCACCGGTCCGGTCGCCGGCGAGGTGGCGAGCTCCCCGGCCGACAAGGCGCGATGCTCTCGATCCCGCTGACGCCCGATGCAGTGATGGCGATCAACGCGATGATCGGCACCAGCAAGCTCGCGCTGGGCGGCCGCCTGACATCGATGTCCTTCATCCCGCCCGATGAGCTGTGTTTCGGCTTCACCGACCTGGCAGCCCCGCACATGTTCGGCAAGGAGCCCGAGCTGGTGCTGACGATCGTGCCTGCGCCGGGCGTTTCGGTCCTTGCCCTGAGCGCTGTGATACCGATGGCCCGCCGCCGCCGATAGCAGCGGCTTTTTTTGCAAGTTCAGCACGCGAGGCTCAGAATTTTCCCACCTCGCTGCAAGAAAACCCATCTCCCCAAGCACTCCTGCTGACACCTGACCGCGGTCGGAGCGTCCACCCGCGGCGGCGTCACGATGGGCAAGGGCCCTCGAAGGGAGACAACCGTGAACCGCAACCACCGCCTCATCCTCACCACGCTCGCCGGCGCCACCCTGACCTCCCCGGCGCTCGCCCAGAACTTCGGCGCCCATCTCACCGATGGGGATGCCATCTTCGATTACTCCCACACTCCCAGCGGCCCCAGCAACCTTCCCACGGTTTCGCAGGGGAACTCCGGCAACGTCCAGATGAACTTTCAGATCGATGGAGGCTGGGGCGCCGCCGGCACCAACCAGCTCGCGTCGGGCAACTGGTTCTACCGCGTCCTCGGGGATAACCGAGAGCGGCACTTTGCCAACGCCGACAACCACTGGTTGACCGGCACCAGCAGGGCCGATTGGACCTTCGACAAGATCTACACTGGCGGGGCTTCGGCGATCCAGGTTCCCGACATCACCTCGCACATGGGATTCCAGGTCTACGACACCGGCGTCGACAGCGCGCTGATGGCGACCTGGGCCTGCTTCACCAACAACTCCACCTCCGACTTCCACGTCTCCCTCTTCTTTGCCGCCGACATCGACCTGGATATCAGTCCCACCGGCGATACGTATGCGCCGCTGGGCTTCCCCGGCAACGATCGCCTCTGGACCATCACGGACAACGCCGCCAACGGACTCTTTCTCGGTGTCAACGCCGACGCCGCCGGCGTCAACACCATTCCCAACATCCTCGGAGCGTTGACAAACCCCTTCTTCAACGACTTCATGGGGGATCACAATCCGGGTGGGTTTGGCCCGGCGACCGACAATGCATCGGTCATGGAGTGGCAACTGGTCGTCCCCCCGGGCCAGACCGTCTGCACCCCATCCTACATCGGCATCGGCCGCAACCACTGCATCCCCATCGTCCCAGCGCCTGGCGCTGCAGCGCTCATGGGCGTGGGTACGCTCCTCATCGCCCGCCGCCGGCGCTGACCCACCTCCCGACATCACGCCAATCCCACCGGGATAGGGGCGGTCCTCGCGGCCCGGCCCCTCCCACACCACCGTGCGTACGGGGCCGTACACGGCGGTTCGTCCGGTTATGCCGGCGGAGGGCTGAGGGTGTGCAATCCGAGCCGTGACCACAGGGTATTAGGCAGGGCGGGGTTGAGGGCCGCGGCGCGGCTGGCGCTCCAGGGGCCCTT
>JADLBU010000091.1 GCA_020847535.1 Phycisphaerales bacterium | reverse complement strand
TGCGCGCATGTACACCGTTTGTGCGCGCATCTGCAGCCACTCCACCCCGCACCCTCAACCCCCGACTCACCCACGCCGATCCACCCGGCATGGACATCCTCCCACAAGACGACCACGACCTGCTCGCCCGACTCCTCGAGCTCGATGAAGACTTCACCGCGCTCGCCGCCGATACCAGCCATCGACTCCTCGACCTCTACGCCTGGGCCAGCCAAGCCCACATCCGCGAGTTCCTCGACTTCCATCGCCAGCAGCAACGCTACCAGCTCGAACGCTGCTGCCGCCGAGAACTCCACCACATCATCACCACCTCCCCCAACCCCACCGATCGCCGCCGCGCTGCCACCACCCTCCTGCGATCCCTCCGCGAACCAACACCCCCACGGACCGCTCGCCAACCCACCTCAACCTCACCAACTCCCTCATCCATCGCCACCCCCCAACCCACCCCCCAACCCACCCCCCAACCCAACCCTCAACCCAAACCCTCCCGGACATGCGCCGACCTCCACGGCATCGATTTCTCCAAGCTCCCACCAGAAGAAACCATCCGGCTCGCCAACCTCCTCCCCTCCCTCATCCGCGACATCGTCGGCGCCAACACCCCCGCACCTCCCGCCGCCGCCGAAACCACGCCCGAATCACCCCCCAACTCCGCCTGACCCGGCTCAACCACAAAAACTTCACCGCACCGCCGCGGCGTTCGCAGAAAAATGGGTTCATCCGGGATGCGCGGGGTACGAGCATCGCCCACGTTGCACGGTGGACTTCAGGTCGTTCAGGATCCTCGTCCTGAGCTGCGAAGCAGCGGCTTTCGCCACCCCAGGGCGCAGCCCTGGGGAACAGATCGTGTCAAGTCCGTTGAGCCCTGAAGGGGCGACCCTTGCCAAGACCACCGGCAGCCAAGGGCATCAATCCTCGCCCCGCAAATCCCGGATGATCCGAAAGACGAACGGGTACCGGGAACGAGCCGCGCATCCTCTTCCCCTCTGCGATCTCTGCGGCCTCCGCGCTCAGTCTTCCCGGACATAAAAAAACCCCGGCCGCCCTCGGCCGGGGTTCAAAGGAGTGTCATGCAGATTCCGCGATCAGCGGCGGCGACGGGTCGCCATCAGCCCGCCAAGGCCGATCAGGGCCAGGGAGCCGGGGGCGGGGATCGTCGTGGTCACCAGCGCGACATGCAGACCGAACCAGTCGCCGAAGGTGTCGATCGAGATCGTCTCGCTCACGCCGTTGTTGACGACGGGGGAGCTGATCATCGAAGCGAACTGGCCCAGATTGTTGTCGATCGGACCGCCGACCAGGTTGCCGTTGTAGAAGATCTGCTCGCCGCTGGTGTTGGTGTCGTCGGCCTGCGTCACGATCTGGAAGTACGCCGGGCCCGCGGCAGCGCCGGCGAGGCCGAAGGAGTAGTTGTCGGTCGTGTGCCCTTCGCCCACGTGCTCAGCGCCCTCGTAGGTGTGCACCGAGCCAAAGGGCAGGGTCGCATCGGAGTACACCACGTACAGCGAAGCCATGTAGATCAGGCTGCCGCCGCCGACGTCAAAGCTGTAGAACCCGTTGCCGGTGATCTGGCTGGTCACGTCCCAGCGGTAGTCAAAGACATCGCCCGAGGACGAAGCCGAGCTCTCGTACGCAAAGGTCGAGCCCATGCCGTTGCCGTTGAAGATCAACGACTGCTGGGCGCCCGGATCAAACCACGAGTTGGTGTTGACGTAGGCCGCCAGGATCGTCGAGCCCGCCGGCATGCCGCCGACGAAGAAATTGCCCGTGGCGTTGGTCACGCCAGGGAACGCCACCGCCGTGAGCTGGCCGCCCACGTTGCCGACGAAGTTCCCCGTGTTGTTGATCGCCGCGCTCGCCGTGCCGCACACCGCAGCCAGCGCAAGCGCAACCATGCCGCCCGTCATACGCATTGTCTTCATGTCAACTCTCCTGCTATTCTCTCAAACGACCCGATGCATCACCGATCAGAACCGGCGCAACGTGCCGGATCGGCAATCACCACTTCATTGCTCTCGGACCCCCTGTCCCGCGTACCTCCAAGCACGCCTAAGAGCTTTCCTGTGTGGGTAGATTACCCCATCCGGACCGACGAAACTACTGGATTTACAACAGTTTACACAAAAATGCAGCTCATCGTTAGAATTATGTTAGTACTATGCGCTATATTTTTAAGCTCTGTTGCCCTCAGAGTACGATCCGAATAACCGCCTGCACGATCGCCAACGCATACACACCCGCGAACAGGTCGTCGAGCAGGATGCCCCACCCTCCGTGTGCTCGCTGGATCTGCCGCGCCGGCCACGGCTTGACGATGTCCAGAACCCGAAATGCAACAAACGCGATCGCCAGGGTCAGCGCGGCCTTCGGCGCTGTCCCGATCGAAGCCGCCGGCAGCGCCACCAGCGCGATGCTCTGCCCGGCCGTCTCATCGGCGACCACGTCCGAGGGATCCTTGCCCAGGAGGATCTCCGCCGAGTGCCCCTGCGCGATGCACGCGATCGAGAAGATGACCACCACCAGGCCCAAGGCGATGTGATAGAGCCAAGGCGATTCGACCGGCCCGTGTCCCGAGAAGATGAGCCCGGCCGCCAGCGCCACCGGCGGCAGCGATCCCCACGTACCCGGCGCGGGGCGAAGCCGCCCCAGGCCGCCCACGGTCAGCAGCCAGAACGCCGGCCGGGATGCCGACCTCATCGCTCATCACCGCGGCCGGAATCAGCGCTCTGGGTCAACCCGATCTCGCGCACGGCCTTGATTGCTCGGCGGACATACGGGATCGCCGAGGCGATCGTGATCAGCACCGTGGACCAGGCGATGAAGTCGATCGACAGCCGGACCGCGTACCCCGGGTGGGCATCGGTGATCGCCAGCAGCAGCAGCACCGTCGGGATAGAAGCCGACTGGAATACCATCTTGAGCTTGCCGCTGCGGCTGGCGGAGAAATCGATCCCCTGCGATTCGAGCCATCCGCGGATCGATGTGACCAGCAACTCCCGGGCGAGCACGGCGACCGCCATCCACGGGGCGACCCCGGTGAGCTGGTCGTGGGAGCCGCCGGGCAGAACAACCTGGAACTTGGGCCCGCAGAGGCAGATGAACGCGCCGACCACCAGCACCTTGTCGGCAAACGGATCCATGATGCGCCCAAAGACCGTCACCGAGTTCCATCGCCGGGCCAGGTAGCCGTCGAGCATGTCGGTCAGGGCGCCGACGATGAAAAGCCCGGCGGTCAGGGCGAGCAGGGCCCGCGTCGAGAGGGGAACCACCAGGCCGTGCGGGGTGCCGCCGGCGGCGATCCGCTGGGAACCGATGCCAAGAAAAACAAAGAATGCCGCCGCCAGCGCCAGGCGCAGCATGGTGAGCGCGTTGGGCAGGGCCCGACGGAAAGGACCGGCCCGAGCCTGGGTGCGGGGGATGGCGGTGGGAAGCGAACTCACGGGACGCGAAGCGCGCATGGTAGCGCGCATGGATCCCGGTGCCGCCGTGATCTTTCACTCACCCCGCCGACACCCGCGCCGGTCAGCCCGATGGCCCGGTTGAACCCGGTTAGTCGCCACTCTATCCTCTGGGCCCGTGTCGGCCGATCCCGGGGAGCCTTCTTGGAGCAGTTCATCCACCCCCTTGTCCTCTATGCCGCCTGCGCGCTGGGTGCGCTTGGTGTTTACCTCGCGCTGCCGCGCCGCAACAAGAGCCTCCACGTCGTGGGCGGCCTGATTGCGGCGATCGCCGGCGGGATCGCCATCCTCGGCCTGACCCTGGCCAGCGTCAAGGATCACCCCAGCATCTACTTCTACATCTTCGCGGTGGTCGCACTGGGCGGTGCCCTGCGGGTGGTGACCCACCCCCGGCCGGTGTACGCGGCCCTCTTCTTCATCCTGACCGTGATCGCGACCGCCGGGCTGTTCCTGCTGCTCTCGGCCGAGTTCATGGCCTTTGCCCTGATCATCGTCTACGCCGGGGCGATCCTTATTACCTACCTGTTCGTCATCATGCTGGCGACCCAAGCTCCGACCGAGGATGAGTACGAGGGGCTCGCCGAGTACGACCTGCAAGGCCGGGAGCCCTTGGCGGCGACCGTGGTCGGGTTCGTCCTGCTTGCCGCCCTTTCCACGATGGTCTTCCGCGGTGTGGGGCAGGTCGATGCATCTCACGCGACCCGCAACACCGACCAGGCGATGGCGATCATGCCCGGCCGGGTCGAGACGCTGCTGCGGCGTGAAGGCGTGCTCCAGCCGGGTGAGCGGATCGCCCAGGACCAGGCCACGGGGCGGTTCCTGATCGACCCGGTTGCCCGGACCGTCACGCTCGCCAGCGGCACCGACTCCAACCGCACCATCCCCTGGCCCGCAAGCCTCGGCGTCCGAAACGTCGAAGGACTGGGGGTCACCCTCATCGGGCGTCACCCCGGCACCATCGAGATTGCAGGCGTCATCCTTCTGATGGCGATGCTCGGGGCCGTGGTCCTGAGCCGCAAGCAGGTCCAGGTCGATGAGGCCGAGAAGGGTCGCCAGGTCCGGACGCTCGCCCAGAGCCTTGCCCAGAGCACCGCCGATGCACGGTCCGTCGGCCGGGGAGGCACGGCATGAACCCCGTGATTGCCCTGCCGATGTCGATGCTTGCACAGTCGGGAGCGCCGGCGGTGATGGCCGGGCCGACCCTGGCGCATTACCTGTTCATTTCGGCGGCGATGTTCGCGCTGGGGCTCATCGGGTTCCTGACGCGGCGGAACCTGATCGTGATGTTCCTGTGCACGGAGCTGATGTTCCAGGCGGCGGGGATCGCCCTGATCGCCTTCAGCCGCTTCCACCTGAATCACACGGGCGAGACGTTCGTGATCTTCGTGCTCACCGTGGCCGCGGCCGAGGCCGCGATGGCGCTGGCCCTTGTGGTGCTGCTCTTCCGCCGGCGCGAATCGCTGGATGCCGATACGTGGGATGAGATGTCCGGATGATGGATGTGCTGACAACTCCGTTCATGCTCACGGTCGCCATGCAGGAGGCGGGCCACGCTGCAAGCTCGCCTGTGGGCGCGCCCGCGGGCTCCACCGCGATCCCGGCCGGCGCGATGCTGACGCTCCTGGTGCCGGCCCTGACGATGCTCGGCTGCATCCTGTGCGGGCTGTGCGCGGCGTTCAAGGTCAAGTCCAAGGCGCCGGCGTGGATCTCGGTCCTGCTCCTGGCCGCATCGTTTGTCGCGATCCTGACCACGTTCCTGGGCGGTGAGGGTGTCGATCGCGCGGTGATCGCCCACGGCTTTGACTGGCTCAGCATCTCCTGGACCGAGCACGGGCCGACTGCCGGCCATGGCCTGATCGCCAACTTCTCCTTCTACATCGATTCGCTGACGCTGCTGTGGATGCTTTTTGTGACGGGGCTTGCAACCCTGATCGCGCTCTACGCCAGCGAGTACATGAGCCACGATGTCGGCACGGGGTATTGCCGGTTCTTCGCGGCGTTCAACCTGTTCGTGTTCAGCATGGCCTGCCTGGTGATGGCCGACAACTTCGTCCTTCTTTACCTGGGCTGGGAGGGTGTGGGCCTGTGCTCGTACCTCCTGATCGGGTATTTCTATAAGAAGCCCTCGGCGGTCGCGGCGGCCAAGAAGGCCTTCATCGTCAACCGCATCGGCGACCTGGGCCTGGCGCTGGGCATCTTCCTGATGTTCGTGCAGTTCGGCAGCGTCGAGTACTCGGTGGTATTCGATCAGGCCCGGCACTACATCGAGCTGGCGCAGGCCGGCAACTGGCAGTCAATCCCCTGGTCCATTCAGCTCATCCCGCTGCTGCTGCTGGTGGGCGCGATCGGCAAGTCGGCCCAGCTCCCGCTGTACGTGTGGCTGCCGGATGCCATGGAAGGACCGACGCCGGTCTCGGCCCTGATCCACGCGGCGACCATGGTGACCGCAGGTGTGTACCTGGTCGCCCGCTCGTATCCGCTCTTCCTGTGCTCGGAGCACGCACTGCCCGTGGTCGCCTGGGTGGGAACTCTGACAGCGCTCCTGTCGGCGACCATCGGCATGGCCCAGTTCGACATCAAGCGGATCATGGCGTATTCGACGGTGTCGCAGCTGGGCTACATGTTCGCCGGGCTGGGCGTCATGACCAGCGTGGGCGGGGCGTTCCACGTCCTGACGCACGCGTTCTTCAAGGCTTTGCTCTTCCTGTGCTGCGGCGCGGTGATGCACGGGTTTGCGGGCCAGCTCGACCTGCGCAAGCTCTCGGGCGTTTCGAAGATGCCGGGATGGAAGGTCGTCAGCATCGGCATGCTGATCGGCTGCCTCAATCTCGCGGGCTTCCCCTTGACGGCGGGCTTCTTCAGCAAGGACATGATCCTTGCGGAGGCGTTCGTGACGCCGGGGATGGCGGCAATCGGGTGGCTCTTGCTGCTGACGGCGGGGCTGACGGCGTACTACACGTTCCGGGTGTTCTTCCGCGTCTTCGTCGGGCCGGTGGAGTATCACCCGGGCGATGAATTGCACGCGCACGACGATCACGGCCATGACCACGATGGGCACGATGCTCACGGGCACGGGGATGCGCACGCGGGTTCGCATGGACACGGCCACGGTCATGCGGCCACTCACGACTTCCACCCGCACCCGCCGCAGTGGGCGATCAACACGGTGCTGGCGACCCTGTCCGTGCTTTCGATCGCGGCGGCGGGCCTGTACTTCATGGGCCCGCACGGCGGCTGGGTCGCCAAGATGATCGAGCACTCGACCGCTGCTCTGCCGCACGCGCATGAGGGTGCCGGGGAGCGTGCGCACGGCTCGTTCCTCGGGATGGATCCGCACAAGGTGATGTACTACGTGTCGGCGATCGTCGGCACGGTGGGGATCCTGATCGCGTTCTACCTGCACTTCATGGGCCGGACGACGGCAGCGCACAGCCGTGCCGATGCGCTGGCGAGCGGATTGGGTCCGATCGCCAAGGCCGCCCAGCGCAAGTGGTACGTGGATGAGATCTACGACTTCCTGATCGTCAAGCCCCTGTGGGTGATCGCCCACATCTGCCACCTGATCGACAAGCTGCTGGTGGATGGGCTGGTGGATCTGTTCGGGTGGCTGCCGCGGCTCCTGGGACGGACGATCCGCCCCGCCCAGAGCGGTGTGCTTCATGGGTACGCGATCGGTATGGCGGGCGGCGTGGTGGTGGTTTTGTTGATCGTGCTTCTGGTCGCCGCGTGATGGTGATCGCGGGACGGAGTTGAGTGTTTTGACCCAGTCGATTCTCATCCAACTGATGGTGCTGCCGCTGGTGTTCGCGGCGGTCTTGTCGTGGCTGCCGGAGCGGCGGGCCAAGTCGATGGCACTGTTGGGCACGCTGATGCCGCTGGTGATCGGCCTGTACTCGATGCTGGTCTTCGACTGGCAGATCGCCGATCGGTACCAGTTCGAGATGGCGATCGAGTGGCTGCCGCGGATGGGTGTGACGCTGGAGGTCGGGGCCGATGGGGTCTCGATGCTCCTGATCCTGCTGACGCTGCTCCTGGGGCCGATCTGCGTGCTGTGCTCGTTCACGGCGATCCGGGAGCGCCAAAGGACCTATTACGGCTGGCTGCTGGTGCTTCAGGCGGCGATGACGGGTGTGTTCGCTGCGCGGGATCTGATCCTGTTTTACACGTGCTTTGAGTTCACGCTGATCCCGATGTTCATCCTGATCAGCCTGTACGGCTCGACCAACCGCCGGCGGGCGGCGATCAAGTTTTTCCTGTACACGTTCACGGGCTCGATCATCGCCCTTGCGGGCCTGGTGTACGTCGCGTGGCACGCGTCGGCGTCGTCCCCGACCGGGGTGTGGACGTTCAACCTGGAGGCGCTGACACGTGCGGCGTCGGAGCTTTCTCCGGGAGCGCAGGGGTGGGTGCTGGCAGCGCTGCTCCTGGGCTTTGCGGTCAAGGTTCCGCTCTTCCCGCTGCACACGTGGCTGCCCCTGGCGCACACCGAGGCCCCGACCGCTGGTTCGGTGATCCTGGCGGGCGTGCTCTTGAAGCTGGGCACGTACGGCATCTACCGGATCGCGATCCCGCTGACGCCGGCGGCGTTCGCGGAGTACGCCCCGTTCTTGGCGATCCTTTCGATCGTGGGGATCATCTACGGCGGGCTGATCTGCTGGGTGCAGACGGACATCAAGAAGCTGGTGGCGTACTCGTCGGTGGCGCACCTCGGGTTCTGCATCCTGGGGATGGCGGCGTGCAACGAGATCGGGCTCTCGGGCAGCGTCCTGTACATGGTGAACCACGGGCTCTCGACGGGGGCCCTGTTCCTGCTCATCGGGATGGTGTACGAGCGGTATCACACGCGTGACATGGCGCAGCTGGGCGGCCTGGCGGCGAAGATGCCGGTGTGGTCGACGTTCATGGTGTTTTTCGTGATGTCGTCGGTGGGCCTGCCGGGGTTGAACGGGTTCGTCAGCGAGTTCATGTGCCTGTTGGGTGCGTTCCAGTCGAGCGATCAGTTCGGCGGCGGGCTGTGGGGAACGACGGCGAGCGCGATGGATCAGCTTCCCGGGGCGACCGTGGGCGGGCTGGGGCCGTGGTACGCGTTGGTCGCCGGCACGGGGATGATCGTCGCGGCGATCTACTTGCTGCAACTGACGGGCAAGGTGGTGTGGGGTCCGTTGGTCGAGCCGGCGGGGCATGGCGGACACGGGCATGGGCATGGGCATGGGCATGGTGGTGGTGGGGGGAGGGGCGGGCATGATCACGGGTCGGTTGCTGCGCCCGCGCACGGTGATGCTCACGAGGGAGGGTTGCCCACGGACCTGAGCACGCGAGAGATCGGAATCCTGCTGCCGCTGGCAGCGCTGTGCATATTCCTGGGTGTCTATCCCAAGCCGGCGCTGGAGGCGATCGGACCGTCGGTGGCGCGGACGGCGACGACCATTCGCAGCGCGGGGGTCTTCAAGCCCGCGGGGCACGCATCCCCGACTGGAAGCCCGACGCCCGAGCCGGCGGAGCCCGCCGCCGCTGAGCAGGCTGCTCCTGGGCAGGCGGGCGAGAAGGGAGCGGGGCACTGATGACGCTTGCTGACCGCATCACCTTCCTGTGGCCCGAGATCATCCTGTTCGCGTTCACCTGCTGGGTGATGATGCTGGGGCTGTCGCGGCATCGCGCGACGCGCAAGCTCTGTGCGCCGGTGTCGGGGGTGGCGCTCATCATCGCTGCCCTGGTCGCGTGGAAGACGACGCCCGGCGCGGGGCAGGTGACGGCGAACACCGGGCAGCTCCTGCTGCCGGGGATTGTGATGTTCGCCAAGGTCACGATCGCGGCGGTGGGGCTGTTGATGCTGCTGCTGCTTGCGGGGACGGTGGACCGTGCCGATGAGGAGAGGATCGCCGCGCGACGGCTGCGGTTTGATCCGCTCTCGAGCAACCGCGCCGAGTTCTATTCGTTTTTTCTGTTCTCGATGACGGGGCTGATGCTGTGCGCGAGCGCTGACGATCTGATCTGGCTGTTCCTTGCGCTGGAGCTGACGAGCCTGCCGACATACATCATGGTGACGATGTCGGGCGGGGCGGCGGGGGCGTGGATGCCCTGGCGGAACAAGAGCCAGGAGGCGGGTGTCAAGTACTTCTTCCTGGGGGCCCTTGGGGCGGCGATCTTCCTGTATGGGTTTGCGTTGATCTACGGCGGCACGGGCTCGACGAACCTCAACGTGATCCGGGAGCATTTCCAGAACGGCGGCGTCAACACGCTGTCGATGACGGGGATGCTGCTGGCGATCGTGGGCCTGGGGTTCAAGATCGCCTCGGTGCCGATGCACTTCTACGCCGCGGATGTGTACGAGGGGGCTGCGGCGCCGGTGTCGGCGTTTCTGGCCTTCACACCCAAGACGGCGGGGTTCCTGGGGATCATCCTGCTGTGCGCGACGATGGGGTGGGGGTTTGCGCCAAGCCACACCGCGGGCGGTGTGTGGGTGATGGATCCGCAGGGAGGATCGCTCCCCGAGCCCATCCGACTGACGCTGTGGGTGATCGCCGCGCTGACGATGACGATCGGCAACGTGCTGGCGATCCAGCAGAACTCGATCAAGCGGCTCTTAGCGTACTCGTCGATCGCGCACTCGGGGTACATGCTCGTCGGCGTGATCGCCGGGCCGGGGGATGGGACGTTCACCAAGAACGGTCTGGCGGCGGTGCTGTTCTATCTGCTCGCGTACGGCGTCATGAACCTGGGCGCGTTCGCGGTGGTCGCGGTGCTGGAGCGGAGCAGCACGGAGAACCCCGATGAGCCGCGCGAGATCGAGACGGTCGATGAGCTGCGCGGGCTGTGCCGCGCGCGGCCGGTGCTGGGGTGGACGATGGCGATCTCGGCGCTGAGCCTGCTGGGGCTGCCGCCCTTGCTTGGCTTCTTCGGCAAGGCGCCGCTCTTCACCAGCGCGATCTCGGCGGGCGAGACGGTGCTGGTGGTGGTGCTGGGCATCAACTCGGCGATCGCGGCGTTCTACTACCTGCGGCTGGTCAGGGCGGTGATGCTGGAGGATCCGGATGCGGTGAACAGCCCGCTGTCGGAATCTCCGTTCCGGTCTCGGCGATTGGCGGGTGTGCTGTCGATGATCGGGATCCTGGTGCTGCCGGTTGCGGGCAACAAGCTGATGTCAGAGGCGACGACGGCGGCGGCGTTCGAGCCGGCGGCCGGGGCGCACAGCGGGCCCGAATCCGCTCCCCAGGCGCATCCGGCTCCCCATAGCGAAGCGGGTTCGCTGGATGGGGGACCGGCGGCGGTTTCGGGGGTTCGGGTCGCCGAGCTTCACTGAATCTGAACGTTGCAACAGGCATCCGTACGGGCCTTGCGTACCCCTCTATAATGGGCCGTAGCGGAAAGGAGGGTGTGGCGTGTCCCCTGCGATCACCGCGGAGCACGAAGAACTGCTCGCGAAGGCTCTCAAGGGTGATAAGCCCAGCCTCGTCAAGCTGCTCGAGCAGCTTGGCCCGATCACTCGCGCCAAGATCGAGCACAAGATCACGGCTCCCTGGAACGCCATGCTGGATGCCGATGACGTCATGCAGGTGACGTACATGGAGGTGGTGACGCGCCTCTCGACGTTCCGCTCGGGCGGGGCGGGGGGGTTCCTGGCGTGGGTCACGCGCATGGCCGAGAACAACCTGATCGATGCGGTGCGGGCCCTGGAATCGACTCGCCGGCCGGGCCCCAGCAAGCGTGTGACCCCCATTTCCACCGAGGATTCTTCGGACATTTTCCTCCAGCTCATCGGCATCACGAGCGCCACTCCCAGCCGTGATGCGGCCAAGGACGAGGCGGGCCGGTACCTGGAGGCGGCCCTGCGCGGGCTTCCACCGGACTACGAAAAGGTGGTGCGCCTATACGACCTGGAAGGCAAATCGATCGGCGAGGTCGCGGCGGCCCTGGGGAGGTCCGAGGGGGCAACTTGGATGCTGCGGGCGCGTGCCCACGATCGGCTTCGGGCGGCGATGGGCGGCGAGGATAGATTCTTCTCAACTCCGGCGTGAGTGCCGGGGGCGGGCTGCGTTCCAGTGCCGCGGGGTTTGCGGTCCCCGGTGGTGTGGCTCCACGCCCATTCGGACCACGTGTCTGCGCGGCAGGCGCCTTCTTTCGGGTCGGGTTGTATGACAAACCACTCGCATCCATCCGCCCCCACGCCAGCCACGCCGGCGATGCCACCATCGGGTCCTTCGAGCAAAACGCCGCGCACCGAGCGTGAGCTCATCGAGCAGGCGCTGGACCAGGCGCACTCGCCCAGGTCCGATGGGTTCAGCTTCCCGGGGGACATGCCCGCGGCGGGGACGTTCCCTGGGTATGAGCTGATCCGGGAGATCCATCGAGGGGGGCAAGGCGCGGTGTTTCTGGCGGTGCAGCTTGCGACCAAGCGCCGGGTGGCGATCAAGCTGATGCATGGCGGCCCGTTCCGCGGCTCGGCCGGCAAGGCGCGGTTCGAGCGCGAGGTGCAGATCCTCGGGCAGCTCAACCACCCGAACATCGTGCGCATCCATGACAGCGGGATGACGATCGATGGCAGCCACTACTACGTGATGGACTACGTGTCGGGGCGATCGCTCGACGAGCTGATCGCCCTGGAGAAGCGTCCGCCCGTGGAGGAAACGCTGCGGCAGTTCTTGAAGATCTGCGAGGGGATCAACGCCGCGCACCTCAAGGGGATCATCCACCGGGATATCAAGCCGTCGAACATCCGGATCTCGAATTCGGGGGATCCGATCGTGGTGGACTTCGGGCTCGCCAAGGTGGCGTTGCCGGGGGGAAGCTCGGACCAGACGCCGGCGATCATGTCGATGACGGGCCAGTTCATCGGCTCGCTGCCGTGGGCGAGCCCCGAGCAGGCCGAGGGTGTCCATGACAACGTGGATGTGCGGACCGATGTGTACTCGCTGGGGATCGTGCTGTACCAGCTGCTCACGGGCAAGTTCCCGTACGACGTCATCGGGAACATGCGCGACGTGCTGGACCGCATCCTGCGGGCCGAGCCGGCGCGGCCGAGCACGGTGCGTCGTCAGATCAACGATGAGGTCGAGACGATCGTCCTCAAGTGCCTTGCGAAGGACCGGGACCGGCGATACCAGTCCGCGGGTGAGCTGGCGCGCGACATCGAGCGGTACCTGGCGGGGCAGCCGATCGAGGCCAAGCGCGACAGCATCTTCTACGTGATCAGCAAGACAGCGCGGCGATACTGGGTGCCGGCGGCGACCCTGACGAGCATGATCGCCGCGATCGCGATCTTCGCGGTGGTGATGTCGGTTCTGTACCAGCAGAAGGCGGCGGCGGAGAGCGGCCTGTCGAGGTCGCTGGGTGAGACCAACAGGCTCAAGAACGAGGCGGTTGAGAACCTGGCGGTGCTCACAAGACTGCGCGACTCCGAGAGCCGCACGACGGCTGAGGCCCAAACCCTGGCCCGCCAGTTGCTCTTCGAGTTTGATCCGACGATCGAGAACCTGATTGGCGGGACCACGGCCCGATTGAACCTGCTCAAGATCGGGAAACAGTACCTGGCGAGTCTGAAGGCCGAGCCGGAGCAGACCCCCGAGATCGTGCGGTATCAGGCCGAGGCCAACGAGCGTCTGGGCAAGATGATGGCTTCGCTTCTGGAGAAGAAGGTCAAGGGTACAGCAGAAGGTGTTGAGCTCCTCGCAGAGGCCAAGCGTTTGCGAGAGCAACTGGCGGCGAGGGCTCCCGATGATCCGGTTGTCAAGGCGGAATTGGCCACTTGCATGCGGCTGCAGGCCGAAGTGCTCAGGCTCGACGGGAAAGCCGACGAGGCTCAGCCGGTATTCGAAGCATCGCTGGCGATGTACAACGAGTTGCTCGACCGCGGCGAGCTCAGCGACGAGCTTCGCCGCAAGGTCGAAGAGGAGCGTTGCGATAACCTCCAGGGGCTGGTATTGACGATCGGGCTGCGGTCAACCTCCGGCAAGATCACACCGGCGGCATCTCAGCAGTTGCTGGATAAGGAGGCCGAACCGCACCGCGCGGCGGCCGAGGAGTACTGGCTTTCCCGGCTCAGTAAAGACCCGCAGAATCCAGATCTCAAGAGGGCCGTGCTGTCGTCCCGCAATTGGCTCATGGAGTGGTACATCAACGGCCTGGCGAAGCGTCTGAGAACCGAGAAGCAATTCAAAGATGCCGAAGCCGTGCTCCTGCGAGTCGAAGCCGCCTGCAAGGGCATGCTCGATGAGGCCGAGCAGCTTGAGCGCCTGAATCCCCAACATCGCGACATCCGGAGGGATCTTGGCCTCCTCTACCAGTACATCGGGTGGACTTTCCAGGATCGAGCCCGGGGAATGTCGCAACAAACCGAGGACGACATCACGCCGCCTGAGGGCGTCCCCCTGCTGATCGAGGAGGCCAACTGGTACGCAAAGTCCCTAAAGATCTCTGATTCACTGGCATCCAGTGAGCGCGGGAATCAGAATGCAAAGAGGGATCTGGTGCTTGCGTACAACAAGGTCGGGAACGCTCAGAGTGACTTCGCACAGACGAAGCGGGACCTCGAACTGATGAAGACGGCGAGGGAGACACATCGTGAGTCCCTGAGACTCCGCAGAGAGATGTTGGCGAGCGACCCGATCACCAGACACCGAAGGGATGTGGGAACGGCGCTTGTCAAGATGGGAGACATCGAGAGGAACATCGCCGAGGACTCGAAGGATCCGGCCGAGAAAAAGAAGTGCTGGACCGATGCAATTGAGTTTTATGAAGAAGCGCTGCGCGCCAGCAAGGCTCTAGAGGGGGCAGGCGTGGCGCCATTCAGCGAGGCTGCCATCAAGAGCGTGAACGAGTACCTGCGGAAGTGCCGCAAAGGGCTCTTGGACCTCGAAAAGCTATCGGAGCAAAAGTAATGCCCGGTTCCTTGTCAAGTCCTCTAGGTGAGGCACACTCGATTTGTTAGCATGTCTGACGAAAGAGCGAGAAGAGGCCTTCATCTCGGAAGGGTTTTGTTCGGACTGGCTGTGCTGGTCGAAAGACCGCCGCGCCGGTTGAGGGAGTAGCTTCCATGACGCGTCGTGACAGAAGTGGCTTGGTCCGAGGCATGGTGTCCGCCGCCGCGTTGGTCGCCGCGTGCGGATCTGCCCACGCCCAGCCCGCCGATTGGGCGAACGCCGCCACCGGCTTCTGGAACACCGCCGCCAACTGGGATCCGGCGGTTGTTCCCGACGGGGCCTCGTTCGACGTGACCATCAACAAGACCGGGAGCCTGTACGACGTCACGCTGGACATCGACCCGACGATCGGCACGTTGAACATCGATTCGTTCGATGCGACGATGCAGCTCAACAACCGCACGCTGAACATCGTGGGCGCGTTCGATCTGACCAAGGGGTTGATCCGCGGCAACGGCTCGGATTCTTTGGTGATCGGCGGCCTGGCGACATTCACGGGGGATTCCGGCGGTCAGCGCGACGTGCTGGGCCCGGGCTCCATGACGTTCAACGGGGATGTGGAGTTCAATCTCGGGGACGATGTCGACATCTGCGACACCGATGTGGGCTACAACGGCAACGCGGTGACGTGGGACGGCAACGGGAACATGCGCGGGGGGCTCGGGGCGGTCTACACCTTCAGCAGCACCACGACGTTCTCGATCCTCAACGACCGGCAGTTCCTGCACAACGGGTTCGGGGCCGCGCCGTCGATCATCAACAACGGGACGATCATCAAGTCCACCGGGACGGGGACCACCGAGTTCCTGGATGTGTCGCTCTCCAACGTCGGGACGCTGCAGGTGGATGTCGGGACGATCAAGTCCAACGGCGTCTTGACGCCCGGCAACACGCTGACAAGCGGCACGTGGAAGGTCATGAACAGCTCGACGCTGGACCTGGTGGGGAACACCATCACGACCAACGCGGCGGACATCGAGCTGTCGGGCGCGAACGCATCGTTCGCGGCGATCAACGGGCTGAGCACCAACAGCGCGGGGGCGACGTTCCGGCTCTCGAGCGGTCGGAACTTCTCGACCGCGGGCGCGTTTGCGAACAACGGCACGCTCAACGTGGGCGCGGCGACCCAGTTCACGGCGACATCGACGCTTGCGCAGGGATCCAGCACGATCACGGGCGGCGGCACGGTGCAGGTGAACGGGGCGGCGATCTTCAGCGGTCCGACGACAGCGCCGGTCATCGACCTGGGCACGACGGTCAAGACCGCCGGGGATGTGCAGATCTCCGGGGCGAGCGGGCTGCGGCTGGACACGGGCGGCAAGCTGCAGCACGCGGGCACGACGGGGACGTGGTCGGGCGGCGGGATCTCGATGGGGGATTCATCGGCGGTCGAGGTTCAGAGCGGGGCGACGCTGACGGCGAGCAACGATCAGTCGGTGACGTGGGACAACACGGGCGCGCGACCGACGTTCAACGTGCAGGGCACGTTCATCAAGAGCACGGGGGCGGGGACGACGGCGATCACGGGGACATCGCTTTTGAACACCGGTGAGATCCGGGTCGAGAGCGGGACGCTGAGCGCCGACCAGCCGCCGGTGGTGGGGGGCAACCTGGCCGCGGGCAAGTGGCTGGTCAAGAACAACTCGACGCTGGACTTTGTCGCGACGTCGGTGACGACCAACTCGGCCGAGGTGACGATCGACGGGACGGGCTCATCGTTCTCGGCCCTCGAGAACAACCTGCTGACCAATGCGACTTCGGGGGTGCTGACGCTGGCGGGTGGCAAGGACATCACGACCACGGGCGCCTTCACCAACGACGGCAAGCTGAACATGGGCGCGGGCTCGACGTTCGAGGTTGATTCGGGCTCAGCGCTGAGCAACTACAACGGCGGGACCGAGACCCTGACGGGCGGAGAGATCAACGTCACCAGCACGAACGTGGATCCGGGATCGTTCAAGTGGGTGAACCCGGGCTTCAAGATCAAGAATCTTGCAGCCAAGATCTCGCTGAGCGGGGCCGACTCGCTGATCGACAACGGAACGCGGGCCAATGAATCGGCCCTGAACGAGCTGGCGACGATCACCGATGTCGGGACGTTTGAGCTGCACGACACGCGCGAGTTCCGGCCGGAGGGGGATCTTGAGGTGCAGGAGCTGGGCGCCAACAAGGGCCGGCTGGTGATCGGCGAGACGAGCCTGCTGGAGATCCAGGACACCTTCACGCTGATCAACTTCAACACCGGCACGGGGGAGATGACCAACGGGGACTTCGACATCGGCGGGACGCTGTCGTTCCCCGGGGCGATCATCAAGCGCGTCTCCAACATCGTGACGCTCGCCGGCACCGGGCAGATCATCAACAAGACCACGGGTCTGGAGGCGTTCAGCGGGCTGGAGTACGTCGCGGCGACCGGCGACTTCACGGTCCGGGGGGGCAAGGACCTGGATATCACGCCGCTGCCCAGCGTGGGGCCCGCGAACACACTGCAGATCGATGGCCGGCTCGCCGTCGGCCCCGGCGCCAGCGGCAACGACTCGGTCGTCACCGTGCACGGCAATTTCCAGCAGAACGATGGCAGCCTTGTCGAGATCTTCGAGGGCGGTGTGCTTGATATTCAGGGCGTCGGGCCCGGGACGGGCAACTACACGGCCGACACCGGATCGACGCTGAACATGCAGGGCGGCACGATCCAGGTGCAGGACACCTTCACCGCGAACGGCATCCTGGGCGGGGATGGGGTGATCAACGGCAACGTGGTGATCAACGGCGAGTTCCAGCCCGGCAACTCGGTCGGCCGGATGGCGATCGGGGGCTCGCTGGTGATGAGCCCGACCAGCCAGCTATTCCTGAACATCGCCGGGTACGGTGAGGGCATCGGCTTCGACAAGATCGTGGTCGACGGTCCGATGTTCATTGATACCGGTGCGCAGCTGACCATCCTGCCCGTCGAGACTCCGGACTTCCAGTTCGCGTACGGCCAGCTCTTCCGTGTGATCGATGCGGGCTTCATCGGGAACCACTTCGCGCCCGAGAACGTCTTCGGCACCCAGCTCGGCGGCGGCCTGTATCTCAAGCTCGACTGGAACGACCCGACCGCGCTGCGGATCGTCGTCGTTCCGGCGCCGTCGGTGATGAGTGCGGGGATGATGGGGGCGATCGGGCTGGGGATCGGTGGGCGTCGTCGCCGTCGGTGATGGAGTCACCCCACGCAGGAGCCCGATGTGCCTTTTTCGGCCTGGCCCGGTCCCATCGGATTCGGCACGCGGTTCCCCGGCTCGCCGGAATCACGGCGATCGGTCCTCCGGGCCTGCGGGAAAGTGCCCATGCGAAGGCCCTTTCGAGAATCGGAAGCGTGTGCCGCCGAAGATGAACCACGCGGATTCGCGGCGTATACTCCCCTCCCACAAGGGGCGGTAGCTCAGTTGGTAGAGCGCATCGTTCGCAATGATGAGGTCGGGAGTTCGACTCTCCTCCGCTCCATTGGTTTCAAGTCCCGCCGAATCCGATAGTTACGGGTACCCGCCGGCGGTCGGCGGAGCGGCCAAACGCACAAAACAGCGCGGTGTCACACCGCGCTGGAGCGTTCGGAGTGCTCCGCCATGCCATCCAAACCCGCCAAGGTTCCGTCGTACCGCACGCGCGCAGGCTACACCCAGGCCCTCGTCACCCTCACCGACTCCGACACCGGCAAGCGCCGCGACTACTGGCTCGGCGCGTTCAACACGCCCGCCAGCCGCGAGCTGTACCACCGCCTGATCGCCGAGTGGGAGGCCAAGGGCCGGCGCCTCCCCGAGGCCGTGTCGAGCGCGCCCGGAACCGCGGCGGCCGAGCTTGTCTCCGTGACCTCGGCGGCCAACGGCGGCGGGAGCTCGGTCGTGGGGGAAAAGATGGTGGGGGTTGAGCGGGTCGAGACGCGGGCCCAGCGCATCACCCGCCTGACCTCCGGTCCGCCCGTCGAACTGACGATCACCCACCTCGTGCGTGAGTACTGGCGGTGGGCCAAAACGTACTACAGCGGGTCGTGCGCCAGCGGCGTGCGGCTGGCGCTGCGGGTCCTGCGCGAGTGCTACGGCTCGACCGTGGCGGCCTCCTTCGGGCCCAATTCTCTTCGCATCGTCCGCGAGGCGATGAGCGGATCAGACTGCAGCACATCCGCACGGGCGGACGCGTCTTCACAACCGCCCAGTGGGTCGCTGAGTTTGGCGCCGCGCTCGCGAAGTCAGACGCCGAGCACTTCGCCCGCAAGGATCGGGCGGGGGCCGCCGTGCCCCCCAGGCCCAGTTCCTTCGCCCCGCAATCTCGCCCCGCAGGCGCTCGCTCGCAGCCCCAGCGCAGCCATCGTCGTGACACGGCCATCGACGCCGAGCTCGATGCGGAGGGGCTGTGATGCTCGACGCGGCACTCCACTACGCAGCGCTCGGCTACCCCGTGTTCCCGTGCTGGCCGGGTACAAAGGACCCGATGACGGCGCACGGGTTCAAGGATGCCAGCATCGACCCCGAGCGGATCCACGCGTGGTGGTCTCGGTGCCCCACGGCCAACGTTGCGGTCGCTACGGAGGGTCTGCTGGTCGTGGACATTGACGGGGCGGCGAACCTCTGGCCCGCTGATGATCGGGATCTGACGGAGGCGCTTGATTCCACCCCCCTCTCGATCACCCCGCGCGGAGGGCGGCATCATTTTTTCCTGCAGCCCGAAGGAGCCGGGGTTCGCAACAGCGCCGGCAAACTCGCGCCCAATGTCGATGTCCGGGCGGACGGAGGGTACGCGGTGCTCGCGCCTTCCTGTGTGGGCGGCAAGACGTACCGCTACGTCGAGGGCAGGGCCCTTGATATTCCCCGCGATCGGCTCCCGATCGCCCCGAACCGACTGGTCGAGCTCGCCCGCGCGAAAAAGCCCCGCGCCCGGATCAAGCGAGCCGGGTCGCCGCCAAAGGCGGGCTCGGACCTCAAGATTGGCGATGCCATTCCCGAAGGAGAGCGCAACAGCACGCTTGCGAGCCTTGCCGGGTCGATGAGGCGAAGGGGCAAAGACCAAGTTCAAATTGAGGAATCGCTGCGCGAGGTCAACCGCCTGCGATGCCAGCCACCCCTCGAAGACTCGGAAGTCCTGGAGATCAGCGAGAGCATCTGCCGGTATCCGCCGGGGCCGGAAAACACCCGGACAACGCCAGGGGAGGGTTCCAGCACGGACCTGCCTCAGATCGTGCTCGACCCAAAGGAGCACGCCGTCGCCGACGAGATGGTCGTCGCCCTGTCCAAGGACCCCGACCTGTTCCAGCGCGGGAATGTGCTGGTGCGCACTCTCCGCGAGGGTACAAAGGGCCAGGACGTGGAACGGAGCGGCAACAGCCTGCGCATCGCGCAAGTCCCGCGGGCACACCTCCGCGAGCGCATGACCAAGTGGGCGACCATCATGAAGCTCAATCGGGCGGGCGAACTTGTCCCCGCCCACCCGAGTGGTTGGCTCGTGCAGGCCGTGGAAGCCCGCGGGGCGTGGCCCGGAATCCGCGAACTCGTCGCGGTCTCGGACACTCCGTTCCTGCGGCCCGATGGCTCGGTCTGCCAGGCGGAGGGATACGACGATACGACCCGTGTCCTGTACCGCCCAAGCGTGACGTTCCCCGAAGTTCCCGCGCACGCAACGATCGAGGATGCCAGGTATGCGCTTGAGGAAATCCGCGACGCGGTCTGTGACTTTCGATTTGAGGCGCCGGAGCATTTGGCAACGTGGGTGGCGTCGATGCTCACGGTGCTTGCCAGGCAGGCGATCTTTGGGCCAACGCCGATCTTTCTGGTGGACGCAAACGTGCGCGCCGCAGGCAAGGGGCTATTGCTGCACGTCTCCGGGCAGATCCTCCTCGGGCACGACATGCCTGTGTCGAGCTACTCCAACGACAACGAGGAGATGCGCAAGAAGATCACGAGCATCGCCGTCGCCGGTGACCAGATCGTGCTCCTGGACAACATCGATACGAAGTTTGGCAACGGCGCGATCGACCGCGCAGCCACCGGCACAAGGTGGAAGGACCGGCTCCTTGGAACCAATGACCAGGCCGATCTGCCCCTAACCACGGTGTGGTTCGCGACCGGCAACAACGTCAGCGTTGCCGCCGACACCGCGCGTCGTGTGCTTCCCATCCGCCTCGATGTGTTGGAGGAGCGCCCCGAAGAGCGAACAGGATTCAAGTACGCCGACCTCACGGCCTACGTTCGCCAGAACCGGCCTCGACTGCTGGTCGCGCTGCTGACAATGCTCCGGGCCTACGCCTGCGCGGGCTTCCCGCAGAGAGTGGTACGGCCATACGGCTCGTATGAGGGGTGGTCCAACCTGGTTCGCCAATGCGTCATGTGGCTGGGGATGGCCGATCCTTGCCAGGGGCGTGACCGCCTCGTGCTGTTCAGCGACACGACGGCGGAATCGCTCGCGCGGCTGATCGATGCTTGGGGGGAATACGACAGCATCGGCAATGGCATCGTCTTCACAAGCCTGGTCAACGATCTGTATCCACCGGATCGAAGCCAACAGCCGATGGATGCGCCCGCCGTGGCGATGCGGGCGGCGCTCGAGCAGCTTGTCGGAACCCCTCCGGGCAAGAGCCCCACCGCGCGGCAGGTCGGCAACAAGGTGAGTCACTTCCGCCGAAGGGTCTCGGGCGGCAGGTTTCTGGATTTCAATCCCAACGAGCACAACCGCGGAGGAGCTGTGTGGCGTCTCCACAATGCTCCCTCTGCTGCGGATGCGACTCTGCGACTCCGCGACTCGGGTTGACCGTCCCGAGGAAACGCCCGTGAGACCTTCTGGAATTGCGCTGGCAGTTGAACTGAGTCGCAGAGTCGCGGAGTCGCATGCGGATGGCGTTTTTTTCTCAGATCGAAATCCTCTGCGAATGGGCCAAATTCGGCCAATGTTTGGAATTGTTGCGCTTTGTGGAATTAGGTAAAAATCTGTATACTATTTGTGTACAAATGGCCCAGATCGATGCCCACATTGCCGAAGCTGCCTTAGCCGCAACGGGAGCCGCCTTGGAAAGGCAGTGGCCGGGAAGGCGCTTCCGCATCGTCCTGACGGGCGGAACGGCGGGCCTGCTCGCGGGTTGGTTCAGGCCGGATCGCACAACCGCGGACTGCGATGTCATCACGTCTGACCCGGACGCGGGTTGGGTCGAAGTAGAGAGCGCAGCAAGAGGGGTGGCGGAGAAATTGGGTCTACCGCCGACGTGGCTGAATCGTGACGCATCGAACTTCTTGTGGTGTCTGCCCCTGGGCTGGGAGTCTCAATGCGAGCGCGTTGGCACGTTCGGGCTGCTGGACGTTCATCGGATCGGGCGCTCCGACCTCATCGCCGCCAAAGTGGTGAGTTGCAACAAGAGGCCCCAAGACGCGGAAGACCTGCGAGACCTGAAGCCGACTGAGCAGGAGTGGAACTTCTCGCTCGCAAACCTGGACCGCCTGGAGGAGGAGCACTTGGACCGCCAGGATTTTGAGACCCAGCGCCGCATTGTGAACGGCTTGCGAGGTGCATCGTGACGCGACAGCACACTGAATCTCTTGAGTCGCGATGGGCTCGGGCAGGACTCTTGCTCAACTGCAGTCCATCGGACCAGTCGCCCGACCTTGAGCGACTCCTATGTGACACCGCCGTCGGGGTAAGGGACAACTCCCGTCTCTTCCCCCTGGTGGTGACGTGGCTTGTTCGGCATGGGAGACTTGTAGCCCGGCATCGGTTGCAGCAACTGATCTTGGTGCTCCCGCCGGAACAGAAGGCGGTGCTCGGTCTGCTCATTGAATCGGCGGTGGCGTTCGGCGCGGCTCGCAACCTCCGGCTTGTTCTCTCTTCGTGCGACCCTCTCCCTATTGGTCGTCCCCTGTTCTCAGTTCACCGCGCCAATGCTTCGCTGGGCTCGGTTGCGGAGCAAACAGCGTCGCAGGCTTCCCGCAAATGGGGGATCTGGGCTCCCGATGTCTCGCTCAAGGACAAGGCGGTCCGGCCCATCCTGTGGATTCTGCGAGAGAACGAGGACTTCCATTCGCGCATTGTCCGTAAGGGCGATCTTCGGAGCAGCATTCTCGAGGCGCTCAAGTGGGACCTGAACGGGCACGCGCGGTCCGAATCAGAACTGGCGCGACTCGTTGGGGCCACGCGAGCGAGTGTTCGCCGATCGCTTGCAGCGCTTGAAGAAGAGGGCGCCGTCGCTGTTGGCAGGGAAGGCAAACGGGAAAACGGCATCGAGCTGCGGATCGCCGCATAGCGAGCGAGTTTGCTTGCTCGTTGATGAAGCTCGGCGCCGTATCACAAGCGTTGCATTCTTTGCATTGAGAATGCGGGGATTCGTTGGTGACTGTCTTGGCCGAAATACCCGTCATTGTCCGGTGTTTCAGACCCTCGGATTGGTACAATCTCGTATCCGACGAATGGAACGCGAGCCCGCGCTCGCAGTACCGGCCACAGGCCGTGCCCGCAACCGGAAGAAGCGATGGCTTCCTTCGGCTGTCGATAGGCGCGACGGGAGGCCGACATGCTTGTGGAACTAAGGAAGCTCAGTGACATCAAGCCCTACCCCGAGAATCCCCGCCGCAACGACGGCGCGGTGGAGGCGGTCGCGAACAGCATCCGCGAGTACGGCTTCAGGCAGCCGATCGTGGTCGATGCCGATGGCGTGATCGTGGTCGGGCACACGCGGTGGAAGGCCGCACAGAAGCTCGGGATGAGCGAGGTCCCCGTGCACGTGGCGAGGGAGCTGACGGCCGAGCAGGCGCGGGCGTACCGGATCGCCGACAACCGGACGGCCCTGATCGCCGACTGGGACGAGGATCTGTTGTCGTCGGAGCTGGCGGCGCTGAAGGCCCTGGATGTGGACCTGTCGCTGCTGGGGTTCGATGACGCCGAACTGCAGAACTATCTCAACCCGCCGACGAAGGTGGGGCTGGTGGATGAGGATGATGTGCCGGCGCCGCCGGACGCTGCGACCACGCAGCCTGGTGACATCATCACGCTCGGCCAGCACAGGCTGTTGTGCGGGGATTCATCGAAGGTTGAGGACCTGGATCGCCTGCTCGCGGGCGCGAAGATCCACTTGTGCAACACGGACCCGCCGTACAACGTCAAGGTCGAGCCCCGTAGCAACAACGCCATCGTCGCAGGGTTGTCGTCGTTCTCGCTGGCCAAGAGCAAGGCCAAGGGCGACCCCCACGCCGCCGACGCCCACGACCAGCAGTCGGCCGACCTGAACAGGTACCCCGAGAAGTCCAAGCCCACGCACCGCAAGCTCCGCGCCAAGGACAGGCCGCTCGCCAACGACTTTGTCTCCGATGAAGAGTTCGATCGCCTGCTCGATGCCTGGTTCGGGAACATCGCGCGCGTGCTCGTGCCCGGCGGCGGGTTCTACATCTGGGGCGGCTACGCCAACTGCGGCAACTACCCGCCGTTCCTCAAGAAGCACGGGCTGTACTTCTCGCAGGCGGTGATCTGGGTGAAGGAGCACCCGGTCCTGACCCGCAAGGACTTCATGGGCAACCACGAGTGGTGCTTCTACGGCTGGCGGGAGGGGGCCGGGCACCAGTTCTACGGCCCCAACAACGTCCCCGACGTGTGGTCCATCAAGAAGGTCAACCCGCAGTCGATGGTCCACCTGACCGAGAAGCCCGTCGAGCTTGCCAAGCGCGCCATCGAGTACTCGTCAAAGCCCGGGGAGAACGTGCTCGACCTGTTCGGCGGATCGGGCTCGACGCTCATGGCCTGTGAGCAGGCGGGCCGGAGGGCGTTCCTGATGGAACTCGACCCCCTCTACACCGACGTGATCGTCAGGCGATGGGAGCAGTTCACGGGCAAGAAGGCGGAACGCGAGGCCGCAACCGGGGCATAAAGCCCCGTCTGTGACCCGTCCGGAGGTGTCCTCTCATGTCCACGGGGGCGTATACCGCGCTCGAGCCCAACCAGGAGCAGGCCATCGTGGCGCTGCTGACCGAGCCGACCTTCAAGAAGGCGGCGGCGGTCGTCGGCGTGGCCGAGAAGACCATCCACCGCT
>JADLBU010000090.1 GCA_020847535.1 Phycisphaerales bacterium | reverse complement strand
TTAAAGCCCAGGTAGAGCATCACGAACATGATGCCCAGGGTGATCGGGACCAGTACCTGCATCCGCTTGGTGGCCCCGACCTGGTTCTCGAACTGGCCCGACCACTCCCAGTAGTACCCGGGCGGGAGCGTGAGGCGGCCGTCCTTGAGCGCCTGTTGCAGGACACTTTCGGCATCTTGGACCACGGAGACTTCGTCGCGGTCGCGTGTGTTCATTGTGACGTAGCCGACGAGCAGGCCGCGCTCGCCCTTGATCTCTTGCGGGCCGAGCACGGTGGAGATGTCGGCGAGCTGGGCCAGCGGCACCTGCGCGCCAGTGGAGGAGTGAACGTTGATCCGCTGGATGGCCTCCATGTCCTCGCGGAAGTCGCGGGCCAGGCGGATGCGGATGGGGTAGCGCTCGCGGCCCTCGACCGAGTCCATGAGGTTCATGCCGCCCAGGGACATCTCGATGACGTCCTGCACGTCGCGGATGTTGACGCCGTAGCGGCCGATCCGTTCGCGGTCGATCTGGATCTGGATGTAGGGCTTGCCGACGATGCGGTCGGCGACGATGTCGGTGGCGCCCGGCACCTCGCGGAGGAGCTGCTCAATCTGCAGCCCGATCTTCTCGATCTCGCGGAGGTCGCTGCCGTAGATCTTGACGCCCATCATCGCCCGGAAGCCGGTCTGGAGCATGACCAGGCGGGTCTGGATCGGCTGGAGCCAGGTGGGGAGCACGCCGGGGATGGCGGTGCGCTCCTGGAGTTCGGCGAGGATCTCCTGCTTGGTGATGCGGCGTTCCTCGGACCAGATCCACGAGAGCGGCGTGCGGAACAGGCCGGGCCAATCTGCGAAGACACGTTCGACCTTCTTGGTGCGCCACTCGCTCTCGGGCTTCAGGATCACGATCGATTCCATCATGCCGATGGGCGCCGGGTCGAGGGCGGACTCGGCGCGGCCGATCTTGCCCACCACGCTCTCGACCTCCGGCACGGTGGCGATTGCCAGGTCTTGCTTGCTGTTGACCTCCACGGCCTGTGAGAGCGAGGCCTGCGGCAGGAGCGAGGGCATGTAGAGCAGCGAGCCCTCATCCAGAGGCGGCATGAACTCGCGGCCGAGGCCGGGGAGGATTCGGCCTTCTCTGAGGACGGCAAGGCCCGCGGCGGACTCCGCGTTGCGCTCGGCGGGGTCCTGTCTCCGCCAGAGGAGCCGGGTGCGCGAGCCTCCGTCGGAGTCGCGGACAGTCTGCCAGCGGAGTTGATCGAGTTCGAGGAGCGGGCGTGTAAGATCCGCGTTTGCGTCGGCGTACATCGCCTTCTTGAGCTCCGGGGACGCCTTCTCGCTCGCGAAGATGTTGACCACCCACTCCACCGGTTGCAGAGTGCGGTGGATGCCCAGCCACACCGATAGGCCGGTGAAGAGGATCAGCACCGGCACAATCATGAACGTCTTCTTGTGGTAGAGCACCCATCGCAGCGTCGGCACATACGCCTTGGCGATGACGCGCGAGACCGGGTTGCGGTCCAGCGGGATGAAGTTCTCGCGGGTCATCCGCACGACGCACAGACCGACCGCGACGCCTACGGCCGCCGCAACCAACCACCCACGGTTATGCCCGCCTCCCAAGCCCCACATGAACGCGAGGTGCGTGGAGAACATGGCGAGCACACCGACGCTCGCCGCGACGAGCAGCGTGATGTGGTGCTTCCACTTCACCGGGCGGAAGAGCAGGTAGCACAGGAACGGAACGACGGTGACGGCGAGCACGACGGACGAGCCGATGGCAAAGGTCTTCGCATACGCGAGTGGTCCGAACATCTTCCCCTCTTGACCCGTGAGGAAGAAGACCGGGATGAACGACACGATCGTGTTGGTAACGGCGGTGATGATCGCGCCGCCGACCTCGGTCGCCGCTTCGTAGACAATCCCGAAGTGCCCCTTCTCGCGTTTCTCCTCGTCTGTGGCGGCGGCGAGGCGCCGGTAGATGTTCTCGGCCATGATGATGCCCATGTCGGCCACATCGCCGATGGCGATCGCCAGGCCGGCCAGCGACATGATGTTGCTGTCGATGCCGAAGGAGTACATGAGGATGAACGAGCCGGCGAGGGCCAGCGGGAGCGTCGGAAGCACCGTGACCGCCGTTCGCAGGTGCATCAGGAAGAACACAACCACCAGGCTCGCGATGATGGCCTCCTCGAAGAGTGCCTCCTTGAGCGTGTCGATCGTCTCTCGCACGATGGTGGTGCGGTCGTAGAACGGGACCAGCCGGACCTTGGAGACTCGCCCGTCCGCCAGCTTCTTGGTGGGGAGGCCCGCCTCGAGCTGGGTGATCTTGTCCTTCACGCGGGCTACCACCTCCCGCGGGTTCTCGCCATAGCGCATGAGCACGACGCCGCCCACGGCCTCAACGCCGCCCTTGTCCAGCGCCCCGCGCCGGAAGTCCGGGCCGAGCTGCACCGTGGCAACGCTCTTGAGAAAGAGCGGCGTGCCGCCCTCCTGACGGATGACGACCCGTTCAAGGTCCTCAATCGACTTGATAAAGCCCAGGCCGCGGATGAAGAACTCGACGCCGCTCTTCTCGACGACCTTCGCACCCACGTCGATGTTGCTCTTGCGGACAGCGTCGTACACGTCCATCATCGTGACGCGGTGGGCCCGCATTTTGTCGGGGTTCAGGTCGATCTGGTACTGCTTGACGAACCCGCCGATGCTGGCGACCTCGCTGACGCCCGGGACGGATTGCATCTGATACCGAACGTACCAGTCCTGGATCGAGCGCAGCTCAGCCAGGTCGAAGCCTTCGCCTTCAACGGTGTACCAGTAGACCTGCCCCAGCGCCGTGGCATCCGGTCCGAGCACGGGAGTGACCCCCGCCGGCAGCCGTTGCTGCGCCACGTTCATGCGTTCGAGCACGCGCGAACGCGCCCAGTAGTAATCGGCGCTGTCCTCGAAGATCACAAAGACCATCGAGAAGCCGAAGCCGGACATGGAGCGGATGGACTTGACTCCCGGCGTCCCAGTGAGGCTCGTCGTCAGCGGGTAGGTGACTTGGTCGTCCACGTCCTGCGGGCTGCGGCCCTCCCAGTCGGCGTAGACGATGACCTGCTTCTCGCCGATGTCGGGGATCGCATCGACGGGCGTTCGCGTCACCGCCCAGTAGCCCGCCGCGCAGATGCCCATGATGATCAGGAGCATCAGGAACGTGTTCTTCATGCACCAACGGATGATGGCATTCACCATGAGTCGCTCTCCGTTTAGTGCTTGTGGCCAGCAGGTGGTTGCGGTGGCTTGTCGCCCGATGGCGCCGGCGGAGCGGAGGGCGTTGGTGCGTTCGGGCCGGCTGGCGCGGCGGTCGCTCCGTGCTGGTGGCCCATGGACGCATGCAGGCCGCCGGGGTAGAAGAGGCTGGGGTGCCCGGTGACCTGGAACTGGCTGTCGATCAGGAAGTTCCCCCGCGTGACCACCCGCTCCCCCTCGGCGAGGCCCGCAAGCACCGCGAAGTACTCGCCCGCGCGTGGACCCAGCGTGAGCTCTCGCGGCTCGAAGAGACCTCTCGACTTCTCGATGTACACGATCTGCCGGGTTCCGCTGTCCAGCACCGCGGAGACGGGGACGGCCAGCACACCCGAGCCCTGGGCGGCAACTGCGGGCACGACCGGCACCTCCTTGAGCTTCATGTTGCAGACGGGGCAGCGCCCCGGCTGGTCGTACGTCTTCTCGCCCTCGCACTTCATGGGGCAGTAGTACTTGGTCGCGACTGGAACGGGCGTAGCGGGCGTAGGTGTGTCGTGGGCGGCGTGTTGGTCCGGCACTGCTGAGCCGGCCGCGCCAGCCGGGATCTTCTCCAAGGGCATCTGGCAGACTGGGCACTCTCCCGCCTCATCCGCGAGCACCTGCGGGTGCATCGGGCACGAGTAGCGTCCCTCGACGCCCGTCGGCGCGGCCCGTCCCTCGCTGGTAAGTTCCGCGGCGATGAGCGCGGTCACGAACATGCCCGGCTTGAGGGTGTGGTCCTTGTTGTCCACGTAGACCGGCACGCGAACAGTGCGGGACTGCTCATTGACGACTGGCTGAACAAACGTCACGACACCATCGAACGTTCGCCCGGGAATCGCCTGAGCTGTGATCCGCACACTTTGTCCGTAGCGCACCCACGGAAGGTCGTACTCGTAGATTTCCAGGTAGACCCACACGCTGTCAAGGTTGGCGATACGGTAGAGAGCGTCTCCGGCCTTGAACGAAGCCTTCTCGACGATGCTCTTCTCGATGACGGTGCCGCTGATGGGCGAATACAGCGTCACCCGGTCGGTGGTCTGCTTCTTCTCGACCAGGTCCGTGACCTGCTGGTCGGTCAATCCCAACAGTCGCAGCTTGGTCTTGGCCACCTCGGCGAGCGAGTTGCCGGCCCCACCCGCGCCGGCCTGCAGGGCGATGAGGAGTTCCTGTTGCGCAACGAGCAGTTCGGGGCTGTAGACCTCCGCGAGGTGATCGCCCTTGCGGATCTCAACACCCGTGAAGCTCACGAAGAGCCGCTCGGCGAAGCCGTCAACGCGCGGCGTGATGGTCGCGAGCGATGACTCGTTGTACTCGATGCGACCGACGGCTCGAAGGTCACGGGAGAGAGGCCGGCGATCGACGGCGACGGTCTCGACGCTGGCCATCGACACGGCGTGCTCCGAGAGTTGGAGCATCGGCGCCTCTCCGGCTGCGGTGGTGGCCGACGCCGCGGGGATCAGCGGCATCTCGCAGATGGGGCAGTTGCCGGGCTGGTCGAGCCGCACCTGAGGGTGCATCGAGCACGTGTAGACCTGCTTGGCCGTCGCTGGAGCGTCGGCCACACCTCCGGAGCCTCCAGTGACGTTCGATCGTCCGCCCGAGCCCGAGCGGGCAGAGCCAAGGAGGTAGCCAGCCCCAAGCGCGACGAGCACGATGAGCGATCCGAGAACGAGGGCGGTGCGACGATTCATGGGTTGGCCTCCTTCGACGGGGCAGGTGGGGTCGGCAAGACGGGAGCACCCTCGGGCGCGATGCCGGCGATGAGCAGCGAAAGTGACGCCAGGGACAACTCGCGCTGCGTGCGAGCCTCGACGAGCGACAGGTCGAAGACCAGCAACTGGCGCTCCGCGTCGATGACGTCGAGGAAAGATGAGCGCCCCGCTGCGTAGCCCGAACGCGCGGCGTCGAGCGATTGACGGGCCTTGGGCAGGAGCGTCGTGGCGTACAGGTCGCTGTTCCGCATGCTCTCGCGGTACATGTAGAGCATCGACGCCAGGTCCGCGGCCACTCCGATCTGCTCGGCGGAGAGCCTCGCCTCGGACGACCGCTTCTCGAACTGCGCCGCGGCAATCTCCGCAGCGATCTTGTCGCGCCAGATCGGGAGGGTGATGCTCCCCGTGGGACGCCACATCACCGGACTGGCCTTCACATCGGCCTCGATGCCGATCGAGAAGTCCGGCACCCGGCTGGTTCTCGCCAGGTCAATCATCGCCTCGCCGCGTCGCACCTCCGCCTCCATCTGACGGAGTTGTGGATTGTGGGCCGCGGCGAGCGCGAGAATCTGGTCCGCTGGCGGTGGAGGTGGCGACGGTTCAAATGTGCTTGGAACCGGCACCGTTGGGTCATCTGGGCGCAGGCCCAGAGCCGAGCGGAACTCCGCGAGCAGAACTCCGCGTGAGTCTTCAAGGTTCGCAATCTGCGTCGTGAGCTGCTCCCGGTCGATCTGGGCACGGAGCACATCCTGGATTCCGCTGCGGCCCGCCGCGACCTGCTGCTGGGCCTGAGTTTCAAGGTCTCCCAGGAGAGCCAGTGTTTCCCGCTGCACCCGGAGCGTGTCTTCAAGGAAGTGCAACCGGAAGTACGCGGACTTGAGCGCTATCGCGGTTCTGAGCACCTCGATCTCGAACTTGAAGTACGACGCCCGGGATTCACCCGCCGCGACATCCCCCGCGGCGCGCAGCTTGCCCGGTCCGGGAAGGTCGATCATCAGCCCCGGCATGACCGTCTCGACCACGCTCGTGATGTCCGCCTCGAAAGTGACCCGGGGGTCGGGCAGCGACCTCGCCCCCGTGATCCGCTCGACCGACGCCGCCCACGCGTAGTACTCGGCCTCGACCCTCGGGTTGTTGAGCATGGCGAAGCGCAGGTAGTCGGCGAGGGGCGTGTCCTTCGAGAGGTTCGGGAGCGTCGGCTTCGCGTCTCCCGGGCGGTACTTTGAACGCACCGCTTCGACGTCGGCTCTGGCCTGTCGCTCCGAGGCCGTGGGCGTGCCGGTGCAGCCTGCCAAGGCAACGACAAGCGCAATACCAATCGAACGTGCGGCCAACCTGTTGTTCAATGTCACCATGAGAACCTCATTCTCCTAGACTGTAATCGGCCGGTCCGCGTGGCCGGCGAACCGACCGTGCTGCGGCGATCTCCAACTCGTGGAGATGCCTCAAATGCGCGGGCTATTAGCCGCCACCGTGCTTGTGGTTGTCATGCCCGTCCTTCGACTTGTGGTCTGCTCCCGGCTTGGCTGCGTTGCCTCGCTGCGCCGCGTCAACAATCGCAACGAACTTCGCCGGGT
Source organism: Phycisphaerales bacterium (assembly GCA_020847535.1). Classification (GTDB taxonomy): domain Bacteria; phylum Planctomycetota; class Phycisphaerae; order Phycisphaerales; family UBA1924; genus JAEUJB01. Next base: position 1,787 of record JADLBU010000090.1, on the reverse strand, counting down.
CCTTCTCGACGTCCTTCTTGCAGGCTTTGCAGCAAAGCCTCACGAGGCGCCCGGCAATAACTAGGTCCACCGGTTCGCCCATGTCGCCGCCGAACTCCTCCTTGCTTACCGGGCAAGTCTTGAGTGCGTAGTCCTTACCCTGCTGCTCAACCACAGCTTTGTCGAGCGTGCCCAGGTACTTCTTGGGGTCCTTGAGGAAGTCTGCCTTTTCGCCCTCGGCACCGAGCCTGATGAGACGGTTGCCGTAGATGAACTCGAAGGGTTTGGCGGGCAGATCCTTGGCCGTGACCACCGAGGTCTTGAGCGGGTAGAGCGGTGCCTGGTCCTTGATGATCTTCTCGTCGATCTTGGTGAAGTTGGCGACCTTGTCCTTCTCGAACTTCTCGGGGCACCCGGGGCAGCAGAAGCGCACTTCTCGCGAGTCGTAGAGCTTCACGACTGGGTCGCCCATCGAGCCGAGCTTCTTGCCGGTGATCGGGCAGGTATCCAGCGCGTACGGATCGCCCACCCGTTGATCGGCCTTGGCCGGTGCCGCCGCATCATCGTGGTGCTTGGGCTGGTTGGCGTCGTGATGCTCGTGCTGGGCGAGGGCCGCTGTGCAAGCAAACGTGAGCACGAACAGTGGCGCGATTGTCAGGTGCAGTCTGGACTTCATTGGGCAGTCTCCATTTGAGTTTGAGGCCTCTGAACGTCGGGAATACGGTGGCGAGGGCGCCGCTAAGGGCGTCGAAGCCGCGACGGCCGCGTACGGCGCGGCTGCGGGCCCGGGAGTGAGGGATCAAGATGTGAATCAGGGGCGGTAAGGCCAGGACCGGCCCCCTGCGTGATCGCGAGCGGGCGCGGAACTACCCCGCGACCAAGAAACCGGCCGCGGTGGGTCAGATGCTAAACGATGAGCGCGCAGTGCTGGCGCAGCAGCGAGGCGGTCGGCTTGTGGACCGCCTGATTCTCACACCAGAAAGCGAAAGGCCGTAGAAACGGCAACGTGCTCAGGTCCCAATCCGGCAGCTCATAGGCCAGGACCGGAGTAGGGAATTCGATCGTGGTCTTTTCGACCCCGACCGTGGTTTGCTTCTGCTTGTCGCAGGTACAAGGCCCGTCATCGTGTCCGGGCTTGTCGGGCTGGGCGGGGGTCGTTTCCTCGTCGTCGTGATGGTGCCCGGGTGCGAGGTCGTGATCAGATGCCTCGCCGTGACCATGGCAGGCGATGTCAGGTCCCTGCCCTGCACACGGTTCACATGAGCTCACCAAGCTGTGAAGGCTGCAGCAGCAGAAAGGCATCCAGGCCGCCAACAGCAGGGAGATGAGAGACCGGAATGAAGTCACTCGCACCATGAGCAAATCCAGACACCCGGACACTTCCATTGTACCGCCGAGACGCTGCAGGAGTTCTGCTGAGGCAACTTGGCGGGCGTTGGAACCCGGAACCCGGCTATTGCGGGATCACCGAGAATCAAGGCGGATCAGGCAGGGCACCTTCTGTCGGTCGCTCGTGGTGGAGTCACTGGGCAACAATCGTCGCGATGGCTTCTCGCATTTCTCTTCGCATTGTTGGCCATGCGGCAATGACCCTTCCCAGTTCAGGGTCCCTGACGCCGAGCAGGACGCCGAGACGCGCCCAATCCTTCTCGCTGACGGCCTCCAAGATCGCCGTATCTCTCGTAGAATCAGCCTCTTCGGGCCCGTGGCGGAACGGCAGACGCAGCGGACTTAAAATCCGCGACCGGGTTGCACCGGTGTGTGGGTTCAAATCCCACCGGGCCCATTCCCGCCATTACTTCGGCGCC
>JADLBU010000089.1 GCA_020847535.1 Phycisphaerales bacterium | reverse complement strand
TCGTCGAACTGGAGCGCCTGGGCGACATCGTCGAAGATGCCGAGGTAATCCACGATCAGGCCGTGGGTTTTCTCCTCGCTGTATGGACGATTCACGCGGCAGATCGCCTGCAGCAGGGTGTGGTCCCGCAGCGGCTTGTCCAGATACATCGTCTGGAGGATCGGGGCATCGAAGCCCGTCAGCAGCTTTGACGTGACGATCAGGATCTTCAGCGGGTCCTTCGGGTCGCGGAAGCGGTCCAGGAGCTTCTCCTCAGCGTCGCGGTCCCGCTTGTACGCCTCGTACTCGGTCTCGCCCGAGTTCACGGACATGACGATGTCCGACACCTCCGGCGGCAGGTGCTTGTCCAGCTCCTTCTTGTAGAGCACGCAGCTCTCGCGGTCGAAGGTCACCACCTGCGCCCCGAAGCCGTTCGGGGCGACCTTCTCCTGGAAGTGCTGCGCGATGTCGGCACAGATGGCGGCAATGCGCGCCGGCGCTTTCACCAGCACGGCCATCTTCGCGGCGGCCTTGCCGAGCTTGTCACGATCATCGTCCGTCAGTCCGGCGGTCAGTTCCTTGTAGGCTTCCTCGATCGCCTTCTGGTCGATGTGCAGGTTCACGAGGCGCGGCTCGAAGTGCAGCGGCTTGGTCGCGCCATCGCGGAGTGAGTCGTCGAGCCCGTACCGGCTCATGTAGCCGTTCTCGTCCTCGTCCGCGCCGAAGGCGTAGAACGTGTTCCGGTCGGCTCGGTTGATCGGCGTGCCGGTGAGGCCAAACAGGAACGCGTTCGGCAGCGCGTCCCGCATCTTCCGGCCGAGGTCGCCCTCTTGCGTGCGGTGGGCCTCGTCCACCATGACGATGATGTTGTCCCGCTTGTTCAGGACGCCGTCGGCCTCGGCGAACTTGTGGATGGTCGTGATGATGACCTTCCGGGCGTCCTTGGCCAGCAGGTCTTCCAGTTCCTTCCGGCTCTCGGTGCGGACGAGGTTCGCCATGTCCGCGGCGTAGAACGTGCCGCTGATCTGGCTGTCGAGATCGACGCGGTCCACCACCACGAGCACCGTGGGGTTCTTCAGCGCCGGGTGCAGGCGGAGCTTGCGTGCCGCGAAGAGCATGAGCAGCGACTTGCCCGAGCCCTGGAAATGCCAGATCAGACCCTTGCGGGGCTTTCCCGCGATGACGCGCTCGACGATCCTGTTCACGCCATCGACCTGCTGATAGCGGGCGATGATCTTGATCCGCTGCTTGCCCTTGTGCGTGGCGTATGCCGTGAAGCTGGTGAGCATGTCGAGCACCATGCCCGGGCGGAGCATTGACGTGACCGCCTTCTCGACCTGCTCCATCGACGGCAGCGTGTCGTCGTCCTCCAGCCGCCACGGGCCCCACATCTCCACGGGCATGCGGACGGAGCCGTAGCGGTGCTCCTTGCCCTCGGTGGCGACGGAGAAGACGTTGGGGACGAAGAGCTCGGGGACGTTCTTCTCGTAGTCCTCGTTGATCTGCAGCGCGCCGTCGAGCCAGCTCTCGCTCGATCGCACCGGGGTCTTGGCCTCGATGATCACCAGCGGCATGCCGTTGACGAGCAGGACCATGTCGGCACGCTTCTCCGTCTTGCCGGCGCGGAAGGTGAACTGCTGGGTGACGACGAAGCGGTTGTTCTTGAGGGTGTCGAAGTCGATAAGGCGGATGGTGACGTGCTCGCCATTCTCGCCGAAGGGCATCGACCGCTCGCCCAGCAGCCACGCGGCGAACTCCTCATTGGCCTTGACGAGCCCCGTGTCGCGGACGGTCATGATCGCTGCGCGGAGGCGGTAGAGCACCTCATCGGCTCGCTCCGGGCGCTCGGCGATGGACGGATTCAATCGGACAAGGGCGTCGCGCAGATGAGACTCGACCAGGACATCCTGCTGTTGGCGAGGAAGTGTCTCGCGGTCAACGAACGTCCAGCCAATAGACTTGAGCAGGTCGCGGATGAAGGCCTCGACGGTGTTGGACTCGGTGAAGCTCATGGGCACACGCATTCCTCTAGGAGCGCTTGGCGAAGTGCTTTCGTCGTAGCCAGCCTCTCCTCAATCATCGCAACCGCCGTATCAAATCGGGCGGCCTCCTTTTCAAACCGCACTTGGTCTGCAAGTGGTGGTAGAGGTATTCGGAGCTTCTTGAACAGGCTGACGTTGAAGTGCAGCTGCGCGGTGCCAGCGATGCCAGAGGCGAACTGGCGTCGGCCAGCACGAGAGTTCAGGAAACGGCAGAAGTAGCCTGGCCGGAGCCGCGCTCCAGGAGTAGACACGATGAGGTCAATGGCGTTCAGGCCGTGATTACATTCCGGCACCACCGCAGCGTCCCCGGGGCGACCGCTTCGAACGATCACCACATCCCCAGCTGAGAGTGCACTTTTCTGATTCTCCTCGTGACCTCTCAAGGAGATTTGGACGCACTCCTCCCACGAAATGCGATTTGGAAGGACATTAAGCGATCGAAGAGCTGGCACACCGCCCTTCTCGACATACAGGGCGGCTGGCTGAATCACGATGCCGACTGTTGCCCTATCCAGAAGGTCAGAAGCAATCGCTTCGGGCCATTCAGCAGCGGAGAGCTTTGACTCAACCCACGCATCATAAAGCGAGGAAAGAGCTCTCTCTGATGTCAGGAGCCCTTCTCCAGCCGCTTGAGCGGTGACTAGGACCTCCAACATTCTTCGCTGCTCCTCGATCGGCGGCAGGGCAAACTCAAAGGTCGACAGACTCTCCCAATTCGTCCGCGGCGACAACGACCCGGCCGAGGTCCCGACCGCATGCTCAAAGAACGCATCGGTCTGACAGATGAAGGGGAGGAGCTCGGGCAACAGTGCATCGCCCTTGGGCTCCAGCACGTAGATGTCGCCGGAGCAGACGCCGCTGAAGTCGGCGACGGCGACTTTGCGCTGGTACGCGCGGCGCTTGCCGAAGAGCACCTGGCCGGGGCGGAACACGTTCGTGAATGTCACGCCGTCGGCGAGGTCGCCCCATCGGCGGACCCGCAGTTCACCCGGATCGAGGTGCTCCAGCCCGATGTACCGCTCGAATCCGTCTGCTTCTGGATCGCTGGAGCGCTCGGTGCAGAGGCGGACGACGTCGCCGAACGCGACTTTGGTCCACCCCGCGGTTCGTTTGGGTGATTTCACCTCAGGCATCGCCAGCCTCCTCGGCGACGACGCCATCGAGCATGTCCACGAGCGCATCCATCTGTCGCCAGAACTCGCGGCCGCCCTGATCGAACTCAGCCCATGCTTCCGAGAGCGTGGATTCGGCCCCGCTCGCCACCGCGGACTTCGGGCGGCTCACGTAGAGCGGGAGCGAGAGCTTGGCGTCGTTGGCCAGCACGGTGGGCAGCGCGGCGACGGCGGCGAGGCCGGGGACATCCGCGAAGGACTGGTACGCCTTGAGAATCCGCTGCTGGTGCTCGAGGCGGAGGAAGCTCTGTGCGCGTTCCCGGGCAATCTCCGCCACGGCGTCGATGAACAGGATCTTGCCCTTGCGGGCCTTGGGCTTCTGGCTGCGGCAGATGACGACGCACGCCTCCATCGGTGAGTTGTAGAACAGCCCCGGGCCGAGGCCCAGGACGCACTCGATGAGGTCGGACTCGACGAGCTTCCGCCGCATGTCGGCCTCTTCGTTGCGGAAGAGCACGCCGTGCGGAAAGAGGACTGCGCTGCGGCCCGTCTTCGGGTCCATGCTCTTCAGGATGTGCTGGAAGAAGGCGTAGTCGGCGCGGCCCTGCGGGGGCGTGCCGAGGAAGTTGCGGTCCCACGGGTCGCTCTCCCACGCGGAGCGGTTCCACTTC
>JADLBU010000088.1 GCA_020847535.1 Phycisphaerales bacterium | reverse complement strand
TTTCGAGGTCTCAACCCTTCTACAAGAGTGAGACTCACTTCTCGGAACTGCCACCCGATGTCCTGCGGGGATGACAGAGGCGGGCGAGAGCCGAAAGAGAACGGCGGCTTCCGGTCTCAGTCGGCGGGACTCACAAAGATCGATCGGGCTAGGATTCTCTGTAAACGGCTGTTTGGCGGCCCGTTTGCCGCGGCCGCCAGCGAGAAACCGTTCGTCGGGGTTGTGGATACGGAGAGAGATATCGGATAGGACTTGCCGCACCGCTACGGCTCCACGAACGAACCACTAGCCGCGATACCGCGTGCAACCCACTGTTTCTTACGTCAGTCCTTCCGCAATGCCGCTCCCGCTGCCTACCGGACCGGGACATCGTCATCAAAGCTCTCAACGCCCGGCGTTTCGCCGTTGCCATCCCCCGACGCCGCCAGCCGATTCGTGGCGATCAGACGAACGCACGCGTTCCACCGCAGCACCGCATCGTCGTTGCCCTCGGGAGCGATCTTCTCGGCCGCCTCGAACCGCTGCATCGCCGAGCGGATCAACGGAAACACCGTCTCCCTCGGATATCCGCCATGCAGGAGCGCCTTGCCCCAGCGCTCATCGATGACCCCGGCGTAATAGAGCCGCTCGTATTCAGCGCACAGCCGGCCCAGGAGCCCGCGAGCCTCATCGGGCCTCGAGTGCGGCTCATCGAACTGATCGGTGTGCGTCAGAATCATGCATACCAGCGCCTCCTGGTTTCCCGGATCGGCATCGAGAACATCCCGGCAGATGCTCTCGGCCTCTCCGGGTTCGCCAAGCAGGCGATAGCGCTCGACCTTGGCGAGCGCACGGGCGATGGATTCCTTGGCGATCGGCTTGAGCTCGAACATCCCCGGCTCCGTGGTCCCGATGACGCGTGGCACGCGACTACTTCCTCGGCTTGAACATCTTGAACAGCCGCGTGATCGGATCGTAATACTCATCCACCACCCGCTCCTTGAGCGGGATGATCGCGTTGTCCGTGATCGTGATGTGTTCGGGGCACACCTTCGTGCAGCACTTGGTGATGTTGCAGTACCCCAGCCCGCCCTCATCCTTCATCTGACCGAGGCGATCCTCGGTGTCCAGCGGATGCATCTCCAGGGCCGCCGTGTACACGAAGTGTCTGGGTCCGGCGAACTCCGGGTGTTTGTGGTGGTCGCGCAGCACGTGGCAGACATCCTGGCACAGGAAGCACTCGATGCACTTGCGGAATTCCTGCACGCGATCCACATCCGCCTGCTGCATCCGCCACGTGCCATCGGGTGCATCGGGCGCCCGGGGCTTGAACTTCTTGATCGACTTCTTGACCCGGAAGTTCCACGAGACATCCGTCACCAGGTCCTTGATGTGCGGGAAGCTCTTCATCGGCTCGATGACCACCGGCATCGAGAGGTCCAGCTGATCCAGCCGCGTCATGCACATCAGCCGCGGCTTGCCGTTGATCTCCGCCGAGCACGATCCGCACTTGCCTGCCTTGCAGTTCCAGCGGCACGCCAGCGTCGGGGCCGTCTCGGCCTGGATCTGGTGCACGGCATCGAGCACGACCATGCCCTCGCCGACATCGGTCGCGTAGTCCTTGAAGCCCGCCTGTTCGGCCTGCCCGGTCCAGATCCTGAACGTCGCCTTACCCATCGTCACTCCTTTTCCGACGGCGCTTCATCCGTCGGTTCGGCGAACCACAGCCAGTGGCCCTCCGGGTCGCGAACCTCGAACTCCTTCATCCCGTAGAACGCAACCCGCAGCGGCGAGACCGCGACGCCCCTGGACGCAAACTTCGCGTGCAGCTCCACGACACCCTCCGCGTCAAAGTAGTAGATCTGGTAGTCCCTGCTCGACCTGGACACATCCCGCCGCACGCACTCGGCCGGCGGCGCGTTGAGCATCACCGACACACCGTTGCGCTCGACATCGGCCCACACCGGCGGGTTCCCATGCATCGCGTTGCAGTTGAACCCCAGTTTCTCTACATAGAACCGCACTGCCTCCGGCAGATCAATGCATGCGAGCATCGGCCGAAGATTCACGAGCCGGGGATGTGTGACTGCCTCTTCCACCAGTCTTCTCGGTGCCCTCCGCGGTGAGTCTTCTTGCCCTACTTGTTCTCTTCCACCACCTGCTTCAAATCTTCCCGCATCGCCGGGATCGCCTCCCGCCGCAATTGCATCGATCCATCGGCGTTCTTCCGCACCACCGTGTTGTGATTCGCGAACTCCTTGCTCTTCTCCGGGTAATCCTCGCGGAAGTGCCCCCCCCGGCTCTCGCGCCGGTCCAGCGCGCACCGCGCCACCGCCTCCGATACGCACAGCAGGTTCGGCAGATCCAGGCATGTGTGCCACCCCGAGTTGTATTCGCGGTTGCCGGCGATCCCGACACCGCTTGCGCGCTTCTTGAGCGCTCCCAGCCCCTCGATCGCCGCCGCCATGTCCGCCTCCGTGCGCACGATGCCCACCTTGTCCTGCATCATGTCCTGGAGCGAGTGCTGCACGTTGTACGGGTTCTCCCCGTTGGGCCGGTCGAAAGGCTCGAGGGCCTGCTTGGCCGCCTGCGAGACCTGCGCTTCATCGATCCGTCCCGCGCCCTGCTGCCGCGCCCAGTTCGCCGCGTGCTCCCCGGCCCGCTTGCCGAACACCAGCAGATCCGAGAGCGAGTTTCCCCCCAGCCGGTTCGCCCCGTGCAGCCCCGCCGCGACCTCGCCCGCCGCGAACAGCCCCGGCACCGTCGACATCTGCGTGACGCCATCCACCCGCACACCGCCCATCACATAGTGCGTCGTCGGCCCGACCTCCATCGTTGTCGTCGTGATGTCCACACCCGCCAGCTCCTTGAACTGGTGGTACATGCTCGGCAGCTTCTTCTTGATGTGATCCTGTGCGCTGGGGATCTTCTCCTTGATCCACGCGATGTCGAGATACACACCCCCGTGCGGAGATCCGCGTCCGGCCTTCACCTCTCGGTTGATGCACCGGGCCACGTGATCGCGCGTCAACAGCTCCGGCGGGCGGTTCGCGCTCTTATCACCCGTCACATATCGCCAGCCTTCTTCGGCATCCTTGGCGGTCTGGTTCTTGTACAGATCCGGGATGTCATTGAACATGAACCGCTCGCCCTTGTTGTTGAGCAAGCGCCCACCCTCGCCGCGAACCCCCTCGGTCACCAGGATGCCCCGAACGCTCGGCGGCCACACCATCCCCGTCGGGTGGAACTGCACGAACTCCATGTCCATCAGGTCCGCGCCCGCGTTGTAGGCGAGCGCATGGCCATCCCCGGTGTACTCCCACGAGTTCGAGCTGATCTTGAACGCCCGCCCGACCCCCCCGGTCGCCAGCACGATCGCCTTGGCCTTGAAGACCTTGAACCTGCCGCGTTCCCGGTCATATCCAAAGGCCCCGACGACTCTCCCCCCATCCGTGAGCAGCGTCGTCACCGTCTGCTCCATGTAGACCTCGATCCCCTGGTGGATCCCGTGGTCCTGGAGCGTCCGGATCATCTCAAGGCCCGTGCGATCTCCCACGTGCGCCAGCCGCGGGTATCGATGACCCCCGAAGTTGCGTTGCAGGATCCGCCCATCGCGAGTCCGGTCGAAGAGCGCCCCCCAGGCCTCCAGCTCGCGCACGCGATCCGGGGCTTCCTTGGCGTGCAGCTCCGCCATCACCCAGTTGTTCAGGTACTGCCCGCCGCGCATGGTGTCAGAGAAGTGGACCTTCCAGTTGTCCCGGTCATCCACGTTCGCCATCGCCGCCGCCATGCCACCCTCGGCCATGACTGTGTGGGCCTTCCCCAGCAGCGACTTGCAGACCAGCCCCACCGAGACCTTCGACGCCGCCGCCTCGATCGCGGCTCGCAACCCGGCCCCGCCGGCGCCAATCACCAGCACATCGTGTTCGACAGTTTGATAGTCCGACATGGATACTCCGACCAGACTCACCACAGAAGCGCAGAGGACACGGAGAAAACACGAAAATCAGATCAGGCGGTAATCCGTCCAGATCCCCATTGAGCACAGCCGCACGTACACATCCGTGAACCCGACCCAGAACAGGCTCATCCACGCCCACAGCATGTGCCTGCGATTCAGGCACGATGAGCAGTCATACGCCTTCTTGCCGATCCCATCCCCCATCTCGTTCTTCCGCCCGCCGATCAAGTGCCTGAACGAATGGCACCCCAGCGTGTAACCGCCCAGCAGGATCGGGTTGATCGTCAGCACCAGAGTGCCGATGCCGATCCCGAACTTGTTCCCGCCGCTGACCGGATCGGTGAACATGAACGAGTGGATCGCATCCCACGCCAGGAGCACCAGGAACGCCAGCGCCAGGTACAGGAAGTACCGATGCACGTTCTGGAGGATCAGCGGAAACTTCTTCTCGCCGCGATACTTCTCCTTGCGGAACCCCGGCTCCCCGACCGAGCAGTTGATCGGATCTGCCCAGAACGCCTTGTAGTACGCCCCGCGGTAGTAGTAACACGTGAACCGGAACCCGCCGGGCGCCCACAGGATCAACAGCGCCGGCGAGAACGCCATGAACGGCGGCCAGATCGACAAGAGCCAGCTCGGTGCCTCCCCGAACCACGCGTGCCCGCTGTGCATCCCCGGCGGATCCCAGAGCAGCGGCGAATAGAACGGTGACAGGTAGTGCGCCCCCGCCCCGTCAAACGCGAAGTGCTTCCCCTGGAACGCCGCCCACGTCGAATAGACGATGAACGTCGCGAACCCCAGGAACACCAGCAGCGGCTGGATCCACCAGTTGTCCGTCCGAGAGGTCTCTCCCAGCTTCCGGATCTGCGGCAGTCGGACATTCACCCCTTGGCTCATCCAGCGACTCCTCACCCACGCGGAACCCGCACTCGGATTCCCATCGGGAGTCACAGGATATCGCCAATCAGCCCCGAAGGGAGCCTACAGCCCGTTGCATACCGCAAGCTGTAGTTATTGCACCAGCGACTGGCCCGGCGAGAGCGCTGCGATCCGCTCGCAGGACCGTCCCGCCGCCGTCATCAGCCTCTCCAACGGCTCCCCCATAGGTTCCTCGCTCAACGGGAATGTCGAGTGGTGCATCGGAAGCACGCGATCCGCACGCATCTTCTCCACCATCTCCCACACCTGTTCCGGGTTCGCGTGCGCATGCAGCCACGGCTGGTACCCCCCAATCCCCATGATCGCCAAGTCCAGCCCCAGCCCATCAAACGCGTTGGTCATCGCCGTATCCCCCCCGAAGAGAATGCGGCGCTGCTTCTCCGACCGAGATTCGATCAGGTAGCTGTTGTACCCCCGGGCCCGATCCAGCGCCCGCCGCGCCCCCCAGTGCGCTGGCCGGATCGCCGTCAGCCGAGCCGATCCCACATCCAGCGAATCCCCCCAGTCCAGCTCGATCACCCGCCCGAACCCCACCGGGATCAACTGCCGCGTTCCCGCCGATGTCACCACCGAGATGTCCGGCGAAGCCAGCGCTGCCAGCGTCGGCCGGTCCAGATGGTCAAAGTGCGCATGCGAGATCAGCAACGTCCCGAATCGCGGCAGATCACCGGGAGCTGCCGGCGCTGGCGACAGCCTCCCCAGCCCGATCGAGAATCGTCCGATCCGCGGTCCGATCCGGTCCGATAGCACCGGATCGCTCAGGAACAGCTCCTCGTTCATCCGAATCAGATGGGTCGCGTGTCCCAGCCATGTCGCCCCAAGCTTGCACTGGGCGAGCTGACTCAGCGCATCCCGGGTCGCAGGAGTGACCTGCGACCACTTCCCGTGCCCCCCGCCGTTGCGCAGCGACTGCCACAGCTCGCGCGGATACCGGCGCGATGCCGATCGCGCACCCGAGACGGTCCGGCGCAGCAAGGTGAACTTTTGTTGGGCATCATCCTGCGGTTCCACGCACGCTCCGCTCTCAGGCCTCCCCGGACCCGAAGACTGTAGCCCGTGAGCACACGGTTCCGGTCCGTTCATTGGGTGCGTGCGGTGAAAGGACTCTCATGGTGCGCGGAATCGCCCATGTGCCATCTCGCCGCGCAGCCAATGGCAGCACGCCGGATTCCTCAGGAGTAGCGTCGGCCGAGCACATCGCGCCACACCGCATCCGGTATGTCGGCAAGCCCCGCCCGCATCCCCACCAGGTGCAACTGCACACGATCGGTCAGCCGAAGCTTGGCGAACAGGCCGCGGATGTGCCACTCCACCGCGCGCTTCGTCCGGTGGATCGCCGTCCCGATCTCGTCGTTGCCCATCCCCTTGGTCACCAGCCGCAAGACCTCGATCTGCCGGCGGCTCAGCAGATCAAGCGGGCCCCACGTCCCCTCGATCGCATAGCTGCACGCATCATCCGCGCGTGAGTTGACCGTTCCCGGCAGCGCCGGACAGCGGATGATCCGCCGCGCGGTCTGCAGAACGATCTGCTCGCTGGCATGCTCATCTTGGACGCTCGCGAACAGGCTCTCGACCCGGAACCCCGCCGCAATCTCGACCACCTGCATCGGCTGGCCTGTCAGCGCAGTCGTGTGGATGAACCGTGACCGCTCCTGCGTCCACAACTCACGCCAGTTCGGCGGACGATGGCGATCCGGCATGACCGGGCCATTGATGCCGAAGAACTCCTCGAAGTTGGGCGTCGCCTGGATGCGAGCACCCGATGGGTCGTACAGCGCTGCACTGGCATCCGGCGAGCTCAGGTGCAGCGATGCCAGGTGCCTGGCCGCAGAAAGCGACAGCGGTGAAGCGCGCGCCTGGAATGGAGCTAGGAGTGACACGAAGTCTGGTGATCCTGTCGAAATGATTGTCAAGGCCTCGGTGGACGACAGCGATTCTAATGACTCGGAGCAGATGGCGGGGAATTTGCGGAAGTGGGGGTGGCGGATGGAGCGGGAGGCGTCTTGGTGGAGTGTTCAAGGGCGTGAAGATCTGAAATGATGTCCGCGACCGTGTTGCTGAGTCGCACGGCCTCGGATGATGTAAGCGTTCCCGGCGTTCCCATTCCCCACTGGATGTGCGCCTTGGTGGTCATCGACAACTGCAATCCGCGCGCAATCTCATCCCCCGTCAGATACGGCTTGAGCCCGTTGGTCTCATACGACTCGATGAACGCCGCCACCTTTTCGCTGGTGTCGGTTTGGGATGCGGTGCCCTGCCCTGCATCGTCGCATTGCAGAATCACGCACAGCAACTCCAGCAGCTGCTGCAAGTAGTCATCCCAATCGACTTCCTCTGGGTCCGGTCGGCCGATGACAGGGACCGAAGTTTGGGGATGTTCGGAGACCGCGGGGGTATTGACCCCACGTGTATTCACGAGGGCACTAGCGCTGCCCCCCCCCATCAGAAGTAGGGATCCCGCCGCAATCACAAGCCGGATCGCCAATCCCGTATGATTCCCGAGTCGATTGTCTTGCATGATTCCCTCCGATCACGTTCACTAATCAAGTTCTCTCGCGTCTCCGAGGCGGAGCTCACCGGGTCGTGTGACGCGCAATCTGTTTTTTTCTTGAGATGTTGGGGGTGCTGGGGGTGCTGGGGGTGCTCGTTGGGCTTGGGGGGCGCCTGTAAGGAGGGCGAGCATGCTGGACTTCAAACACGAACCGGTCGCCGCGACACTGCTGAAGATTCAAGATGGCGACCGCAACGCCGCCGCTCAGTTCATTACCTCCAACGCCCCACTGATCCGACGCCGTTTCCGCCACAAGCTCGGACGCGCCATGCGCCGGGTCTTTGACTCCCAGGAGCTCATCTCCACCGTCAGCCGGCGCCTCGACCGCCTCGTCCGTCAGGGCATGGTCAGGGCCGTCAATGAACGCCAGCTCTGGTCGCTGGTCTTTGACATCGCCGAGCACGCCGTCATCGACAAGGCCCGTACCCTCCGCCGTCTGGAGAAGGTTGAGGCCCAGGATTCACCCTTCGCGAACATGCTCAGGTCATGCCTCCTGCGGGATGACTCCGGTCAAAGCACGGAAACCGTCGAACTCGGAGACCTCTTCGAGAGCCTCCCGGACCCCGTTGACCGGGAGATCCTGGCCCTATGGCTTAATGGGACGACACACCTGGTTACTTCCCAACTCCTGGAACTTCCCCACGCCACCGTGCGAAAACGCTGGGAGCGGATCAAGGACAAGTGCCGGGATCGCCTGGCGACCAGGGGAGTTTCATGAACAACCCTACCTCATCCTGGCAGGACCTCCTGCGTCGGCTCGCCACTTCCATGAATGACGCCGAGCTGGGAACCTTTTTGTCGGTGCATACGGTGCAGACCGACGATGACCTGGCCGACGCCATCGATATAGATGCCCGGGCCCGGGAGGATGAGAACACATCCGTTGACCTGCACAGGTACATGACGGCGATCCCGTCGCTCTCGGACCGGCCGGTCGTCCTGGACACCGCCCTGGAAGCCGCCCTGCGCTCCATGCGCCGCGCAGGCATCGATCAGGTGCAGGCAGTCGCAATCTTGGTCGAAGATTATCCAAAGCTCGCCACCCCCATCCGTACGTGTGCCATGCTCGATCAGTGCGTCGTCGGCACCTCGACGATCGCCGCCGGGGTCGCCACCGCCCCGCCCATGGCGCTCCCCTGCGGCATCGGGGAAGTCATTGAGGATGGCCGCCCCCGTTATGAGATGCGGGATGTCATCGGACGCGGCAACCAGGCCATGGTCTACCTCTCCGTCGATCGCCGCCTCTCCCGCGCCGACAGCCCCGCCTGGGTTGCCATCAAGGTCATGCTCCACCCCGTCGGCGAAGAGTGGATGCGCCTGCCGACCCTCGGCAACGAGGCCCACGCCGCTCGCCGCATCAACCACCCAAACGTCGTCCGTGTCCTCGATCGCGGCCTGACCGCCGACCAGCGTGAGTTCGTCGTTTATGAGTATGTCCGCGGCGTCACCCTGCACGAATGCCGCGCCAAACGCACCACACGCTTCGAACAGGACCACGCCGCTCGAACCATCGTCTCGATCGCACGCGGGCTGCAGGCCGCCCACAGCGCTGCGGTCCTGCACTGCGACCTCAAGCCCTCCAACATCCTCCTCACCGAGGATGGAACACCCAAGATCGCCGACTTCGGCCTCGCCCGACACATGCAGGCCGATGAGCCCGCCGATGGCCCCGTCGGCAGCTTCGCCTTCATGTCACCCGAGCAGTTCAGCGCCAGCGCCCAGTCCACCATGACCACCGCCGACACCTACTCCCTCGGCGGAGTCCTCTACTGGATGCTCACCGACCTGCCTCCCAACGGAAGCGATGCCGAAAACGTCGCCGATCGCCTCCGCCGTGGAGACCAGGCCGACCCCATCACCCCCGCCTCCGCTCGCCAGGATGTCGATGCCGACCTGGCCGCGATCTGCACCAAGGCCCTCCACCCCGTCCCTCACAAGCGTTATGGCTCCGCTGAGGCGTTCGCCTCCGACCTCGAACTCTACCTCCAGCGCCAGCCGCTGCCTTGGACCCGTCCAACCCCTCGCCGCCTCGCCGGCCTGGCGTTCAAGCGATCCCCGCGCTGGTTCATCACGCTCTGCGCGGCTCTCACGCTGCTAGTCGCGATCGGTGTGTACGCAGCCTGGGTCATGCACGCCGCATCGGTTCGCACCCTCCAGCACGAGATCAGCCTCCGTGATGCAAACCTCGCCAAGGAGGCAGCCGAACGAGAAGCGGCGATCGAGAGTGCCAGGTTGGCCGGCGCCAAGTCCACGCTCAACACGTTTCGTGGCTTGATGAAGGACCAGACCGCTCGCCCAAACGAATCGTGGCTGCAATCGACGATCATCATGGAGAGCATGCTGGGCGCGCACCTCATGGGGCCCGGCAACGACAACCAGGTGCTCTGGCCCGACAGGATCGATGTCGCGCGCGACATCATCCGCGAGTCCCGCAGCGCGGGCAGAGGCGGCGACCTTGACACCCTCCTCTGGGAATCCATGCTCGGCTTCTGGCTCCTCAAGGATTCCAAGTTCGCCGAAGCCACCGATGTCCTGCACGCCAACATCGCGAGCTGGGAGTCCCTCCTCCAGCCGCAGGATCGCTTCCTCGAAAGCCTCCGCGGCTTGGAATGCGCTGCCATCTATGCCGATCTCAGGCGAAAGCCCGGTACACCCCAGCAGGTGATCGACGACCAGCACCAGCGCATGCTCGGCTACCTCGACAAGGGCCTCCCCGAGCCTGTGACCAAGGCCATCAAGTTCGCCGACGGGCAAAAGCCAAGCCCCAAATCCGAGCCGACATCCCCGAACCCCGCATCGAAGAACTGAATCACCGGTTTTGGGGGGTTGGTGCTGGTGCGCTGCGAGCTACGCCTCGCGCGGGCCTACCTCACCGCGATCCGCCACAGCCCATCGGCTACCAGTGCTAGCAGCAGCGCCGGCAACTGCACGATCGATGCGAAAAAGAGCTTACGGGCCGTGATACGCGTGCGCTCGCGCACCAGCCTCTGCGCCAGCCACAGCATCATCACCGAACTGGCCCCCGCGATCACCACGTACGGCACGCCCACGGTTCCCCACATCGCCCACGCCGGTCCCAGGGTCGCCGCCGCCAGCAGCACCGACCACACCGCGATCGAACGCGCTGTGCGGTTTTCGCCATCCGGCAGCACCGGCAGCACCCGATAGCCGCCGCGTGCGTAGTCATCCCTGTACATCCACGCGATCGCCAGGAAGTGCGGCATCTGCCACACCGTCATCAGCACGAACAGCGACCACCCGCCCGGCTCGCGCAGCGCTGCCAGCCCGCCCGCTGCCGACGCCGCCGTCCACCCGATCAACGGCGGCAGCGCACCTGGGATGGTCCCCACGTGCGTCGCCCACGGCGTCACCGGCTTGAGCGGCGTGTACGCGAGCACATACACCGCGATGCACGCAAGCGCCAGGAGCGCCGGCACCACACCGCACAAGATCGCCAAGAGCCCGACCCCCGCCAGCCCCAGCAGGAGCCCCGCGATCAGCACGTTCCCCGGCGAAACACGCTGCGTCGGCAGCGGCCGCCCGCAGGTCCGCATCATCAGCGCATCTCGGTCGCGCTCCATCCACTGATTGATCGCGTTGGCCCCCGCCGCCGACAGCGCTGTACCGGCGATGCACGCCAGGCCCCGGACGATCAGGTCATCGACCTGCCACGTCCGTGTGATCCCCGCCATCGCGAACCCGACACCCGCTGTGATCGTCACCAGCCGCGTGATCCTGGGCTTGGTCGCCTCGATCAGCGCTGCGGCGACCCCCGGCCGCGCCGATCCATGCCCTGGCACTCCAACCGGCGCAAGCCCCGCCGGTGTGGTCGAATTCTGGATGCCGACGGACTGCTGCACGGCTTCACCTGGATCGCCTGTACCAAACGCGTTGCCTGTACCGAACAAGCATCGAATCGTTCGGTTCTACAGGCAGAATTGCGGTCAGACAGGAACGCCAAGTATATCCGGCGCGTCCAAGCCCGGCCGAGCCTGCACCCGGCTCCATCACGAGCCCGGGTTCTTGAGCACGTAGATCCCGTACCCCAGCGTCGGCACATCTATCTCCCGGCCAGACTCGTTGATCACCGCGACCAAACGCAACGGACTGCGGCCGATCGCCTCCATCCACTGCTCCCGGCTGTAGCACCGGAGCGCGTAGCTGGAGACGAATTCGCGGCTGCGCGAAGGTGACGATGCCGTGATGAACGAGTACGCCCGCTCCGTCCGCGCTGCCAGCCCGCGCTTGGCGGTGGGGGGCTCGTACTGGATCACCTGCGAGATCTTCATCCGTCCGCGCGAGCCCTTCCAAACATCCTCCGTCGGAGACTCCTGCCCGTACAGGGTTACCGATAGCCCGACGATGTACACGCCCCCGGACTTGAGCGCTGCGCCGGTCGCCGACAGGTGCTCATCCATCTGCCGGTCCGTCATCAGGTGACGGATCGAGTTGATCAGGTTGATCGCGGCATCGAACTTGCCACGCCCGGCGATCCGATCGATCCTGGTGATGTCTCCGACTTCGAAGCGAGCCCTGTCGCTCTTCTTGGCGCGATCCCGGGCATACGCGATCATCGCGCCGCTGAGATCAACTCCCACCGCGCTGCAACCGCGCCGCGCCAGCGCGCGCACATAGCGACCCGTGCCGCACGCCGGCTCCAGCCATGTCTTCGCGGCCCTGGCCCCTTCCCCTGCATATCGCCGAGCCGTCCGCAGGCACATCCCAACCTCACGAACCGTCCCCGGCGCATGCAGGATGTCATAAATGTCTGGGATCGAGTAGATGTCGGTGATCGCCGGGAGCGGTTTGTTCCCGGCTTCACCCTCCTTGGTAGATCTGGTTCGGGCCATGGCGGCGACAGTATGCCATAGAGGTTGCCAAACGACGAATTGGGCATCGGTTGGTTACCTCGTGCGCGCACGAGGCAGCTTGCCGATCTCGCTCATCCAAACCTATTTAGGAAGGCAGCCCGACTTGGTCAGGTGCTCCACCATCTGGGCTGGGATCTGCCTCATCTCCGGCTTGGCGACGATCGTCCCGTGATCGCACCCAGGCAGAATCTTGATGTATCCAGGATCCGGCGGACCTGTATGACCGCTCGCCAGGCGCTTAATGATCTCCGCCTCGAGCAGCGCCACCGCCTCGTTCAGCGCGAAGTTGTCCTCCGCGCCCACCAGCAGCCGCACGTTCTTCTGGAAGATCGGCAGGTACTTCTCCGGCGAGTTCCGCACCAGTTCCGCGACGTCGTACTTGCGGTACTGCTCGGCAACTTCCTTATTAATCGCCCCTGTTTTCGGGTCAAACAGCGCCACCGGCGTCCCATCTTCCGCCCGCGGCCCGAACACCGCGAACCACGAATCCCACTGCTGCGCCGATGTGTTCGAGGGCCCCAGCACTTCCTCCATCAGGTTCTCCTGACGGATCGTCATGGCGATCTTCCCATCGCGGCGATACGCCCCCAGCTCCGCCGCCGGGTCATCTACCTTCCCCGCCGGGTCGTAGTAGAAGTTCGGCTGACCGTAGATATCCACGACCTGGAACTTGCGGAAGTCCACAGGGTCAGGGGAGCTCGACCACGTCGCACCAAACGTCTCCGGGTAGTTGATCGCCAGCCACAAGCTCGACCACCCTCCCGACGAGTGCCCCCGCAGCAGCCGCGCTTCGGGACGAGCCATCAGCTTGTACTTGGCCTCCAGCGCGGGGATCAACTCCTTGATCAGCGCCTGCGCCCACGGCCCGTTGTTCGCCGAGTCCGCAAACAGCGTGTGACCGTTGGGAGACTCCGGATCGAGATAGATCGCAAAGGTCGCCTTCCCGATCGCCTCCTCCGGCATCCCCGGCACCACCGCCGACCGGCGCTGCTGGAACGCCTCGAAGTGATCCCCCCCATACCCCGGAATGCTGTAGATCGCCGCGTACTTTTTCAACGGGTTGTACGAGAGCGGATACGCGATCCCTGCGCGAAGCATGACATCCCTACCGTAGAACTTCGACAGCAGCTCCGACTTGATCTCGAACAGATCCACCCCGCGCTGCACCCGGGGCTGAGGAGCGATCACCTTCTTGTCGAGCACGATGGCGATCGACTGGTCGGTGTCATCGATCGCGAACTTCACGACCGCCGATGACAGGTTGCCGGGGATGCGCTTCCAGTCGCTGTTGGTGCGTGACACCTCCAGCCGCGCCTGCGCCCGGTAGTTGCCCGGAGGCAGCTCCGACATCTTCACCGGGAAGTACGTGGCATCCTCCCCGACCTCGATCGTGACCGAACCCGGCTCCAGGCCCTTGACATCGATCCCGAACATCGGCTGCGGGTCATCCCAGAACGGCCCCGAGAGCGGCTCGACGGCTGGATTGACCTTCGAGTCCTCCTTCACGAGCATGACGATCAGCCGCCCCGATGCCATCTCCTTGCGGACCGAAGGGTCGATCCGGACATTGAACTTGACGCCGGCCTGAGTGATCGAAGCGAGGATGGCCAGCAGAAACGCGGCTGCGAATCGGTGTTGCATGACCTCAAAGGGTACACAGTCACCACCCCTCGCGATTCGGCCGACAAACCGTGCCCTCTCGCCGCAACCACCAGATCCCGGTATGGTGTCTGCATGCCCGGGCCAAGCCCCACACCGTCCGCGAGCCTTCCCCACGCCTCGCCCAACGCCAGGCTCCTCATGCGAGCCTGGATGATCGCCATGCTTGGTGTCGCGATCCCCCTGGTGCTGTGGATTGTCTTCCTGTTTTTTGACGTGATGGCGCACAAGGACGCGTACACCGGATTCTCATCTGAGTTCGGTGTCAGCAACGACTGGGAAGAGTTTCTTTGGGAGGTGTTCACGGACAGCCTGGGAGCCGCCGGGATCCTCCTGCTCGCATTTGCCCCAGTGCTCCTTGAAACCCGCCTCTGCCGCGGTATCGTGTGGAAGGGGTTGCCCATGAAATCGTTCGCGTGGTTCATCCTCCTCCTCAGGGCCGTCGGCATCATCTTCATCGCCCTCGGCCTCCCTCAGATCCTCCAGACGGTCCGGGAGTGGCTCATCAACGTCAGACTCACCGACCTGCTCTCCGCCTCCGGCGCTGAGCTCTCCGTCCGTATCCTCCGCGAGATCCAGTCACTGTCCATGTTCGCGATCGGCCTCTACCTCCTCTTCGGCGGCAAGTGGCTCATCCGCCGCTGCCTCCGCGGGCTGGGCAATCAGTGCGTCATGTGCGGCTACCCGACCTCCCAGATCAAGGATGGCCGCTGCCCCGAGTGCGGAACCCGCATCGAGTCCGATCCGGCAACCCCGCCTGCCCCCTGAATCGCCTCACTCTTTGTTCTGCCCCCCGTGCCGCGGTATCCTCAGCGCGAGGAGTTCTCCGCATGCACGCGTTCCTTCCATCACTCCCGATCGCCCTGCTCGCCGCCGTGACCCTGCTCCCCGGCTGCGCTTCCGAATCCTCCAAGCCCGAATCAACCACCACCAACCCTCGCGGAGAGACCATCCACACGGCGAGCAGTGGGGGTAGTGAGGGAGCAGGAATCCCCGTCCCCTCCGATGGCCTGGTCATCGACTACAACGTCGCGATCCCGATGCGCGATGGCGTCAACCTCTCGGCCAACATCTTCCGACCCGCATCGCCCGGCAAGCGCCCCATCATCCTCTCCCGCACCCCGTACAACAAAGCCGGCACCGGAAAGGGCGGCGTCGATCGCCGGCGCAAGTTCATCGAAGCCGGCTACATCTGGGTCGATGTCGATGTCCGCGGCCGCGGCGATTCCGATGGCCAGTTCCGCCCTCTCTTCAATGAGGGCGATGATGGCTACGACACCATCGAGTGGTGCGGCCGCCAGCCCTGGTCCACCGGCAAAGTCGGCATGCTCGGCGGCTCCTACGGCGGATACGTCCAGCTCGCCGCCGCAGTCCGCCAACCCCCCTCGCTTGCCTGCATCGCACCCACCGTCGCCTGCCCCGATCCCTTCGTCGATGGTCTCTTCATGGGCCCCACCGGGCTCCCCGGCCCCATCTGCGTCAGTTGGTACCACTACACCGCCGGCCGCCTCAACCAGAGCTCCGCCGGCTCCGACTGGGCCAAGATCTTCAAGCATCGCCCGCTCATCACCCTCGACGATGCCATGGGCATGGATATCCCCTTCTGGAACTCGATGATCGAGCACGCCCAGCTCTCGGACTGGTGGGAAGAAGCGCGTTACCAGAACAAGCTCGACAAGCTCACGGTCCCTTGCCTGCACATCTCCGGCTGGTACGACGATGAGCAGGTCTCGACGATCATCAACTACACCCAGGCCTCGACCAAGGCCCCGCCCCAGGTCGCCCGCAACCAGAAGCTCCTCATGGGCCCCTGGCCCCACAACGCCAACGCCTCCACCAAGATCGGCAACCTCGACTTCGGCAAGGATGCCGTCATCGACATGGATGCCCTCCTCCTCCGCTGGTTCGATCGCTGGCTCAAGGGCACACAGAACGGCATCGAGAACGAAAAGCCCGTCCGCATCTTCCTCATGGGCGCCAACACCTGGCGCGATGAGGAAACCTGGCCCATCCTCGGCACCCGGTTCGCCAAGTTCTTCATCCACTCTGCCGGCAATGCCAACTCATCCAACGGCGATGGCATGCTCTCGACGCTGATGCCCTCCTCGCCCGGCGCTCTCTCCTACGACTCTTCCGATGCCGACCGCTATACCTACAACCCCGCCGACCCCGTCCCGTTCATCACCGATGCCAGCTTCTCGCAGGTCGGCGGTCCCGATGATTACCAGCAGGTCGAGAAACGCGATGATGTCCTGGTCTACACCACCCCACCCCTGACCGCGCAGGTCGATATCTGCGGCCCCATCGAGGCCAAGCTCTGGGCGACCACCGACGCCCCCGACACTGACTTCACGGTTCGCCTGTGCATCGTCCGCGCCGATGGCGTCAGCCAGCGCCTCTGTGATGGCATCGTCCGCGCCCGCTTCCGCGATGGGATGGACAAGCCGCGCCTGATCTCACCCGGCAAGCCCCTGGACTACACCATCGACATGTGGTCCACCTGCCAGTCCTTCATGCCCGGTGAGCGCATCCGCATCGAGATCTCCAGCAGCTCATTCCCGCAGTGGGACACCAACCCCAACACCGGTGAGCGCCTGGGCTTCGAGCAGTCGATGCGATCCGCCAACCAGGTCATCCACCACAGCGCCCTGCACCCGACGCACATCGTGCTGCCGATCCTTCCATCAAGCAGCCGCTGATTCCCGGCTTCGGGGCCGACGGCTTGAGCCGGCGGTCGAAGTGCGCCCGAAAACCCCGCGCTACCGCCTCCTCACCATCTCCGTCTCCGCAATCTTGAGCCACCCACCCTCACTTCCCGCAAGATCCGACTTCACCCACACCTGCGAAGTGATCCGCGCATCGTCGTCGATCCTGAACACTTGCCGGAACGCCTGCGCTGACTGCCCCGACTCCTCGTTCTTCCCCTCGAGCGTGAACGTGCGCTTCACGATGTCGTAACTCCCTCGCGCGTGCGCTGTGTGGTTCGCGGTCGAATCAACCCCCCAGCAGAAGTGCTCCCGGCTCCGCGTATCAAACCCGAGCACCTGCATCGATTCGATCTTCAGTTCCTCATCCGCCGCGGGCAACATCGACAACTCGACAAACCGCTTCCCCATGATCCACCGCCCTGTGCATACCCCGCGCGACACGATCCCCGCTGGATCGCCGCCTACGAACAGCCGCATCTCGCACTCAAACTTTCCAACCAGCGGCTCCAGCAGCCGATGCTCAATCCCCGGCGCACCCGATCGCTCCAGAATCTCCGCCAGCTCCTTCTTGCCGATCGTGTTTTCCGGCGGTGTGCTCGCGGAAGATGCCGGCGGTTCGCCAATGGTGGGGGTTGAAGGCGAGGAGGCGGGATGACTGAGCGAGCCGATCGCCAACCCGCCGATCATGGCGGCCCCAACCACGCCCGCGATATGAAAGAGCCTCTTCATTATCCGGTCCTTTGTACGGACATTCACACGGAGCCGATCATCTCTCAACTCGGCTGAGCATCTTCCTGCTGCACCGCCTCCGGCGCTGCCTCGCTCGCCAGCACCCGCCCCGCATGCCGCGACACCGCCCACGCCGCCACCAGCCAGCCCAGCGCGCACATGATCCCCGCCACGTAGAACGTCGCCCCCGGCATGCGGCTCCCCTCCGGCCCCGATGTCGAATACGCGAACACCGAAGTCCCGATCAGTGGCCCCGCGATCGATGCAATGTTCTGAAGCGCTGTCAGCGCGCCCTGCGTCCGCCCCTGCTCATCCGGCCGCACCGTCCGAGTGATCATCGACTGCGCTGCCGGCTGGGCGATCCCCGCCAGCGATCCGACCCCGATCGCGCAATAGATCATCCACCCCTGAGTCGCCGCCCCGTACCCGATGTACGCCAGCACCGCGATCCCCACGCCGATGAGCAGCGCCTTGGCCTCGCCCAGGATCGGAATGAGCTTCCTCGTCAGCCCTCCCTGCACGATGACCGCCGAGATCCCCACGGCGAAGAGCGACATCCCGACGTAGAACGGGCTCCACCCATACCTGTACGCCGTGTATAGCACCCACGTCGCGTGCAGCGCAAACTGCGCCAGGTTCAAAAGAAAGAACGAGGCCGCAAGCTCCACCACCAGCGGGTATCGCCCAAGCCCCTTGAAGACCGCGATCGGGCTGATCCTGCCCAGCGCCAGCGTCGTCCGGTTCTCGATCGCCAGCGACTCGGGCAGGATGAAGTATCCGTACAGCCAGTTGATCAGCGACACCGCCCCCGCCGCATAGAACGGGTAACGGATGTTCTGCTCACCCAGCAGCCCGCCCACCAGCGGCCCGAACACAAACCCCGCTCCGAACGCCGCTCCCACCAGCCCGAACGCCGCCGCCCGCTTCTCCGGCGGCGTCACATCAGCGATGTACGCGTTCGCGGGCGTCATGCTCGCGCCTGTCAAGCCGTTGATCGCCCTCGTAATGAACAGCACCCACAGGTTCGGCGAGAACGCCATCACGAAGTAATCCAGCCCCGATCCCAGCATCGCCGTCAGTATCACCGGCCGACGACCGAAGTGGTCCGACAGCGCCCCCAGCACCGGCGCGAAGAAAAACTGCAGGATCGCATACGTCGACATCAGCATCCCGACGATCGGTGCCGCCTCCGCCTCCGTCCCGCCGCCCAGCGCCTGCACCAGCCGGGGACCGACCGGGATCAAGAGCCCGAATCCCAGCACATCCAGGAAGATTGTCACGATGATGAACGGGAGCCCCGCCTGGCGTTTCTTCACGTCGATGCATCCTCCCGGGCCGGCCGCGAACTCCCCAATTGCACCTGACCGCACGTGGAATGGAGGATAGTGCGCCACCCCAGGGAGGCGTGCTCACCACACGATGAAGGAGTTCAGGCCCCCGCAGCCCGGGACATCACCAGCGAAGGCTCCGGCAGCAGCACGCGATCGGTCGCCGCCGCCACCAGCCCCAGCACCCGCCGCTTGGGCGCTGCCCGGCAATTCACCTGCGCGAACCGTGCGCACAACGCATGCCGCCGCACGCTTTCTTCCATCAGCCGCATCACATCCGGATGCATGCTCGGAAGCTCCCCGATCGCCACGATCTCACGCAGACCAAGGAGGTTTACCGCGCCGGCGATGATCATCCCCGTTGCGTCGATCGTTTCCTTCAGCCACGGCTCCACGCCGTTGGCCTTGGTGTGCGCCACGAAATCCGTCCAGGTCGCCCTGGGCTTTCGCGCATGCTCACGGAAACTCTCGATCAGCCCCGGCCTCCCCGCGAGCGTCTCCAGGCACCCCTCACCCCCGCACCCGCACTTGCGCTGCACCGTCGGCACCCGGATATGCCCGATCTCCCCGCTCAGCGGGAACGGGCTCTCCAGCAGCCGGCCATTGGTCACCACCGCCCCGCCCACACCATCGGTGAACTCGATCAGCAGGAACGATTCGGGCGAGTTCCCCTGCGCCTGATGGCCCAGCGCCAGCGACTGCACTTCCTGAACCGCAACCACCGGCGCTTGCCAGATCGATCCCAGCGCTGGCAGAAGCTCAGCCCCCTCCGTCCAGTGCAGGTTCGGCGAGAAGAGCACCCGGTTCTGCCGGTCATCCAGCACGCCGGGCACGCTCACCAGCACCGCCAGCGGCTGCTCCGCGCAGATCTTGGCCCGCAGCGGCCGCACCGCATCCAGGAATTGCTCCGCCTTCTTCGGGCTCGGCACCGTCGCAAAGCTCGCCTGGTCCGAAACCCCCGCCAGCGACAGGCTCGTCAGCGTGCACTCCCGCGCCCCCAGCTCGATCGCCACGAACCGCCCGCGACGCGAAAGACACACCACCCGCGGCGGCCGGCCCATGGTTGCCGGCGCCTGCGGCGATACGCTCCGTACGCCCGACCCCGGCTGCGGCTCGCCCACCGCCGCCGGCGGTGGGGGGGCTTGATCCGGCTCGACCTCTTCCAGGAGCCCGGCTTGGATGAGCTGGTCAACCACCTTCCCGGTCGTGACCGCCGAAAGTCCCGTTCTACGGGCCAGATCAGCGCGGGAACTGCGTCCGGCGACCAGCAAAGCGCGGTATACCCGGCGGGTGTTGGCGAGCCGAAGATCGGAAGGGTGTACATACATAACGAAGTTCATGTACATTATGACCCGGTGGCCACCTCGGCAAGCGCTCAGCTGGAGTTCACCCTATGCCTTTCCTCAACGTACTCGTGATCGCACTCGCTGTCACCTCGACCGCATTTCAATCGCTCGCCCAACCGGCCGCAGCCCAGCCCACGCTTCGCACCAGGTGGGCCGCAGACCTTAACCCCGAAGCGCCCCTCCCCGAATACCCGCGCCCCCAGCTCGTCCGTGATCGCTGGCTGAACCTCAACGGCAGATGGCAATGGGCGACCGCCACGCCGACGGATCAACCCCCCTCGGGCCGCAATCTTCAGGGCCAGATCATCGTCCCCTTCCCCATCGAGTCCGCCCTCTCCGGCATCGGTGAGCACCACGAGCGTCTCTGGTATCGACGCACCTTCACCATCCCCGCCGACTGGGCCGGCCAGCGCACCATCCTCCACTTCGGCGCTGTCGATTGGGAAGCCCGCATCTTCATCAACGGCAAGCCCGTCGGAGAGCATCGCGGCGGCTACGACCCCTTCTCCATCGACATCACCGATGCCCTCACCCCATCCGGGGACCAGGAACTGATCGTGGGCGTGTATGACCCCACCGACACCGGGGAGCAGCCGCGCGGCAAGCAGGTCCGCAAGCCCGAGGGTATCTGGTACACCCCGGTCACCGGAATCTGGCAGACCGTCTGGCTCGAGCCCGTCCCCGCCGGCTATATCAAGTCCGTCGAGATCGTCCCTGACCTCGCCAACTCGCTCTTCAAGGTCCGCGTCAACACCGCCGGCGAGCCCAACGCCTCTTCCTCCACTGTCATCACACTGAGCGCCAGTGGCAACCAGATCAATCGCCACAACGCCCCCGCGAACCAATGGACCGTCGTCAAGTGCGGCAAGCCCCGCGCCTGGCGACCCGAGGATCCCTTCCTCTACGACCTCGCGATCGACTACATCGCCGGCGAGAGGATCCTCGACTCCGTCACGAGCTACGCCGGCATCCGCTCGATCGCCCTCGGTAAGGACAAGAAAGGCCGCACCACCATCCTCCTCAACGGTGAGCCCTACCTCCAGGTCGGCCCCCTCGACCAGGGCTGGTGGCCCGATGGTCTCTACACCGCGCCCACCGATGAGGCCCTCCGCTACGACATCGAGATCACCAAGCAGCTTGGCTTCAACATGGCCCGCAAGCACGTCAAGGTCGAGCCCGCGCGCTGGTACTACTGGGC
Source organism: Phycisphaerales bacterium (assembly GCA_020847535.1). Classification (GTDB taxonomy): domain Bacteria; phylum Planctomycetota; class Phycisphaerae; order Phycisphaerales; family UBA1924; genus JAEUJB01. The sequence goes on along the minus strand of JADLBU010000088.1, from coordinate 18,974 downwards.
CGACACCCTCGGACTGCTCGTCTGGCAGGACATGCCAAGCTGCGGCCCCTACATCGGACCCAATGACCCTGATGTCAACCGCAAGCCTGAGTCCGCCAAGCAGTTCGAACTTGAACTCGCGGCGATGATCGCCGCATTCGGCAACCACCCCAGCATCGTGATGTGGGTTCCCTTCAACGAGGGCTGGGGCCAGTACGACACCGCCCGCATCGTCGATCTCGTGAAGAAGCAGGATCCCTCGCGACTGGTCAACAACGCCTCCGGCTGGAGTGATCGCAACGTCGGAGATGTCATCGACTGGCATCGCTACCCCGAGCCCCAATCCCCCAAGCCCGAAGCCAAGCGTGCCGCCGTCCTGGGTGAATTCGGCGGTCTGGGACTGCCCGTCAAGGGCCACATGTGGAAGCCCGAGAACTGGGGCTATCGCGGGATGAAGCACGCCGGGGAACTCACCCGCACTTACGAGCAGTTCATGAAGACTGTCTACGACCTCCACGAGGCCGAAGGGCTCTGCGCTGTCGTCTACACGCAGACCACCGATGTCGAAGTCGAGTGCAATGGCCTGCTCACCTACGACCGTGCGATCATCAAGCCCGATCTCGAACGGATCGCCGCCGCCAACAAGGGCGACTTCTCCCGGATGCCGCCCCCGCCCGTCATCAAGACCATCATCCCCACCTCGCAAGGAGCGCGGCAGACTTGGCGATACACAGTCGTCGCGCCCAGCGAGGGCTGGATCGCGCCGGCCTTCGACGATTCCGGTTGGAAGGAAGCACCAGGAGGCTTCGGCACCAAGGGCACTCCCAGCGCTGTCATCGGCACCGAATGGAAGACAAGCCAGATCTGGGCCCGCCGAACCTTCCAGATGTCCGGCAAGCCCGATCAGAACCTGCGCCTCCTCATCCATCACGATGAGAACTGCCAGGTCTTCATCAACGGTGTGCTCGCCGCCAACCTCGAAGGCTTCAGCACCTCCTACGAAGATCACCCCATCGCAATCGAAGCGCTCGCCGCGATCAAGGATGGCCCCAACACGCTCGCCGTCACCTGCAAGCAAACCGGCGGCGGTCAGTTCATCGACGTCGGCCTCGTCACCGTCACCGAACAGCCACCGCCCAACCCAGCACCCGCAGGCAAGAACGCCCTACCCGGCCAGCCCGCCGACAACATCGCCCCCAACTCCGCCTTCGACAACGCCGGCGGCGATGGCAAAGCCCCCGACGGCTGGCGGATCTCGCGCTGGGGCGGCAAGGGCGATCTCAACTACACCAAGACCGAAGGCCGCGGCAACTCTCCCGCCGTCACGATCACCTCCGACTCCGGCGGAGATCTCTCATGGTCCACCACCATCCCCGTTGAGATGAACTCGCGGTACAAGCTCTCAGGCTGGATCAAGACCAAGGGCATCAAGCCCATCGGCAACGCCCGCGGAGCTCTTTTCAACATCCACGGCACAGACTTCCAGACCCGAGCCCTCACCGGCGACCACGACTGGACCCTCCTCGAAGCGGAATTCGATACGGGACTCAACGACTCGGTGATGCTCAACTGCCTCTTCGGCGGCTGGGGGCTCGCCACCGGCACGGCCTGGTTCGACGATGTCCAGCTCGTCCTCCTGAAGAAGGGCCACATGCCCGCGCCCTACATCAACATCGACGCAGCCCGGATCGGCGAACCCATCAGCAGCTACATCTACGGCCAGTTCATCGAGCACCTCGGCCGCTGCATCTACGGCGGCATCTGGGCCGAGATGATCGAGGATCGAAAGTTCTTCGACCCCGTCGGTTCGAAGGGCTCTCCATGGAAGGCGATCGGCTCGACGGCGATCACGATGCAGGCGGACAGCGCCTTCGTGGGAGCTTATTCCCCGAAGATCAGCCCCGCTGGCCCCGGCTTCTGCGGCATCCGCCAGGAGGGCCTCGGTGTGCGCCCCGGCATCCGCTGCACCGGCCACATCTGGCTCGCCGGCGATCCATCGGCCGCGCCAATCACCATCTCCATCAAGTCCGCCGCCTGGAACAACCACGGCTTCACCGTCGAGATCCCGACGCTCTCGCGGGAGTTCACGCGCGAGCCCATCGTCTTCCACACCGAGAACGCCGCCAAGCCCACCGACGATGCCTGGATCGAGATCACCTCCGCGGGCAAGGGCTCGTTCCGCATCGGCACGCTCTCGCTTATGCCCGCCGACAACGTCGAGGGCTTCCGCGCCGACACCCTCGCGCTCCTCAAGGAACTGGATTCCCCCGTCTATCGCTGGCCCGGCGGCAACTTCGTCTCCGGCTACGACTGGCGCGATGGCATCGGCGACCGTGATCGCCGCCCCCCGCGCAAGAACCCCGCCTGGAAGGGCATCGAGCCCAACGATGTGGGCATCCACGAGTTCATGACCTTCTGCTCGCTCCTGGCCACCGAGCCCTACATCGCCGTCAACGCCGGCGATGGCACCTCCAAGAGCGCCGCCGAGCAGCTCGAATACGTCAACGGCTCCACCAAGACCGCAATGGGTCGCCAGCGTGAGAAAAACGGCCGCGAGCGCCCGTGGAATGTCAAGTACTGGGGCATCGGCAACGAGATGTACGGCGACTGGCAGATCGGCCACATCCCCCTCGACAAGTACCTCAAGCGCCATGCCGAGTTCGCAGCCGCGATGCGAGCCGTCGATCCATCCATCAAGCTCATCGGCGTCGGAGCGGTGGGGGACTGGAGCAGGGCCATGCTCCGCGACAACGCCGACACCATGAGCTACCTCTCCGAGCACGTCTACTGGCAGAACCGCGATGGCCTGGCCGCCCACGTCCGCCAGGCCCCCGATTCACTTCGCAGTATCGCCAGCGCCCACCGCGCCTACCGCCTCGACCTCCCATCCCTCGTCGGCAAGGACATCCGCATCGTTCAGGATGAATGGAACTACTGGTACGGCCCCGAGGTCTTCGGCGAACTCGGCACCCGCTACTTCATGAAAGATGCCCTCGGCGTCGCCGCCGCCCTCCACGAGTTCGCCCGCAACTCCGACATCTTCTTCATGGCCAACTACGCCCAGACCGTCAACGTCATCGGCGCCATCAAAACCACCACAACCTCCGCGCAGCTCGAAACCACCGGCGAGGTCCTCAAGCTCTACCGCCATCACTTCGGCACCGTCCCCGTCCGCGTCGATGCCGGCCCACTCATCGATGTCGCCGCCGCCTGGACTACCGACCACCAGAACCTCACGATCGCCATCGTCAACCCCACGATGAACCCCGCGAACATCCCTCTGAGCATCACCGGTGCGCTCCTCACCGGCTCGGAGCACGCCCGCGGAGACCGCTACGAGATCGCCGCCAGCGACCCCCTTGCCTTCAACGACCCGGGCAAACCACCGCTGGTCGCGATCAAGCAGTCCACGCTCACAGGGCCCACCAACTCCATCACTCTCGCCCCGTGCAGCGTCACCCTGTTCAAGCTCCCCGCCAAGCCCGCCGACTGAGTCGCCCCAGCCCGCCCGTGCCCTCGTGTCCTCAGCGACCATGCGGTGAAAGTAGCCTTGAATGAGTTCGCAGTGCGTTCGGTAGTTCTGTGGCCTCCCCGCAACACCAACGCCCGGAAAGTTTGTCGCTTTTTCTCAACACGCCTTCAGTCACCCCCCTTCAACGTCGATCTCCGTGTTGATGGAAGGCAACTCTGTACCAAACCCGCCACGGCGGGGACTGTCTTCACGCCCCGACCCCGGACGCACGCCCGAAGCCGTTGACCGCTTCGCGCAGCTCGTCCACGAGATGTCCAATCTCCTGGATGGCTCCCTGCGCTGGCTCGGGCTCGCACACCGCACCATCGACCAGGCCCGCAACCCTTCCTCGGGCAACGACCTGCCCGCAGAGGATGCACTCGATCAGGCAAGCTGGCAGATCGAAACGGCTCGCGGCGCCCTCGAACGCATGGCCGACCTCGTACACGCCGCGATGCAGAGCGCCGGCCTCCCCCTCGGCTCGCGCCTCCTCACCAACGCCGAGCCCGTCGGCCTCCTCGATGCGCTTTCCCACGCCGCCCGCGTGATCGCCCCCGAGGCCGCCGACAAGGGCATCACCGTCCACGTCGATGTCGCTCCCGAGCTCCGCTCGACTCCCGCAGGAGCTCTCTACGCCGTCATCCTCAACGCACTCCGCAATTCCCTCGAATCCATCTCGCTCGCCCAGCATTGCACCCCCGGCGGCCGCATCGAAGTGCTCGCCGCCTCGGCGGGCGCGGTTCCCGGCGGCGCGGGCATGTTCATCATCGAAGTCCGCGATGACGGTGTTGGTCCCCCGCCCATCGATCGCCCCGATCGCGTGTTTGATCCCGGATTCTCGACCAAGCAGGGCGGCTCGGGCATCGGCCTCTCGATGGCCAGCAGCCTCGTCCGCGAGAGCGGTGGAACCATCCGCCTCCTCCGCCGCACCGAAGCAACCCCCGGACAACTCATCGATCCGCGCCGGCCCGGCGCGGTCCTCCGCATTGTCATGCCCGACCGTGCCCAGGACATGGACACCGTCCTCGGACAGGAACGCCGCCGCGGTGGAGATGCCAACGCGGCCTGAACTCCCCGCAGGTAGAGAGACTTGCCCCGCTGGGAGAGAGATAAGAGAAGGAACGGCGATTGGCCACCAGTTCGTCAGCCAGGATCCTGATCGTCGATGATGATCCCATCGTCGCCGAATCGCTCGCCGAGTTCATCTCGGCCGAGGGCCACCGCGCCACCACCGCACTCAACGGCATCGAAGCGCTCGCTGCGCTCGCCAAGGCCCAAACCGAGGTTCCCGCCGGCGGCTCACCCTTCAACATCGTCATCTCCGACATCTCCATGCCCGGCATGGATGGCCTGGCCCTCCTCAAGGAAATCGCCGCCAAGTATCGCGGAATCGTCGCGATCATGCTCACCGGCTACGGCACCATCGAGGCCGCCGTCTCCGCCCTCAAGCAGGGCGCCACCGACTTCCTTACCAAGCCCGTCGTCGATGATGAACTGCGTGTCGCACTCGAGCGCGCCATCAAGCAGCAGGCCCTGCTCGCCGAGAACCAGCTCCTCCGCCGCCGACTCGATGGCAAGCTCTCCCTCGACAACATCATCGGCGCTGACCACCGCATGCAGCGCATCTTCGAGCTCGTCGAGGCCGTCGCTCCCAGCCGCACCACCGTCCTCATGACCGGCGAGAGCGGCACCGGCAAGAGCCTGATCGCCCACGCGATCCACCACCGCTCACCCCGCGCAAGCAAGCCCTACGTCGAGCTCTCCTGCGGCTCCATCCCCGAGACTCTCCTCGAGAGCGAGCTCTTCGGCCACGTCAAGGGCGCCTTCACCGGCGCGCACACCGACAAGGTCGGCCGCTTCCTCGCCGCCGACAAGGGCACCATCTTCCTTGATGAGATCAACTCCGCCTCACCGGGCATGCAGCTCAAGCTCCTCCGCGTCCTCCAGGAGCGCAAGTTCGAGCCCGTCGGATCCACCCAGACCATCGAGGTCGATGTCCGCGTTGTGCTTGCCAGCAACCAGCCCCTCGAGCAGCTGGTCGCCGCCGGTCAGTTCCGCCAGGATCTCTACTACCGCATCAACGTCGTCAAGATCGAACTGCCGCCCCTGCGCGAGCGCGTCGGCGATATCCCCGTGCTCGCCGAGTCATTCCTCGCCAAGCACTCAACCGAACTGGGCAAGCAGATCATCGGCTTCACCCCAGAAGCCATGGATGCGATGCGCCGCTACACCTACCCAGGCAACGTCCGTGAGCTGCAGAACATCATCGAGCGTGCTGCCGTCCTCACGCGCGGCCAGACCATCACCATCGACGATCTCCCCCCGCAACTCATGGGCGGAACCTCCGGCAACCCCGGTCGCATGGCCGGCCTCGCCTCGGCGATCACCGGCGCCCTCAACAGCGCAGGGTTCTCCCCCGCTGATGATGACACCGCCTGGGTCCCCATGCCCCTCGAAGAAGCCCTCCGCGGCCCCGAAAAGCTCGTCCTGCTGCGAGCCCTCCGCGCCAACGACTGGAACCGCCAGAAAACCGCCGACCAGCTCAACATCAACCGCACCACGCTCTACAAGAAAATGAAGCAGCACGGCATCGATTCGCGCATCGATGCCATCCCCAACCCATCCGGCTCCCCCGGTCGCATGGCCGGCTGATTCTCAGCACACAAACGCACATCGTTTCTTGCGTGTGGCCCCAGCGGGGCCAAGGGATGTAGCCACTGGTGAAGCATCGCCGGCGCAGCCGAGCGATGCGGAACCAGTGGAAAGCGGTGTACACGCATCCCGCCCCGGCAGGGGCGGAGGAACGACCATCACCGAGCGGACCGGCGAGCGCAACGCACCGCCGCAAAGGCGACCAGCACAAGACTACTCGGGCCAGGAACCGTCGATGCTATTCGCAGCCCGAACCGTGAATAAGGCCGGCCCGGATCGCCGCCGCGGACGATGGATGCGTGATCTGAGAGGGGGAATCCGCCATCTCCCGCCCATGATCCGTAGACACCGCGATCCGCGGGGTTCGGCGCATAGAACACTTCCTCGATCCACTCGCCCGACCCGCCGCTGGTGTCTAAGAAATCCCACGGAGAGAGGGAATCGGGATAGGCGCCGAGCGGAATATCCCATTCCCCCGCGTTCGTTTCCGTGTATCCCGAACTGGTGGTGCCGCTGCCGGGCGGTCCCGAAATGCCGCCTTCGTCGGACGTATTCTTGTACTGACACCAACCGCCTTGCCCAGTGCCAAACCGGTTCGGGTCGTAGCACTGTGACTTCATCGCTTCATCGAGCGTCGGAATCCAGTACTTGGCTCCCGTCTCATGGGTCAGTGCATCCGTGAAGTTGAAGGGCACGCCTCCGAACGTGGAGGTGTCGTATGCCCCGCCTTTGAGCGAGTTGGGGTCGGACTGCTTGCCATTGTGCAGCCAGTTGCAATACAACGCCGCCTCCCGCCAGGTGATACCGGCGACGGGCAACATTGGTGCGCTCGCGACATTTCGCATCCGATATTTCTCTCCGGGCCCGCCATAGGTCGGGTCCACTTCCGCTCCTCAATAGATGGGTCCAAGGTCGGTGTAGAAGTTGGGGAGCGTGGCCGAGGGACTGAACGTGTTGCGGAATTCGAGCCACTGGCCCGTCGTGACCTCCGGCTTCGCGATCCGATATTCGTAACCGACCGACCCCCGCCGATAGTAAACCCGCCCCCAGTGAAATCCGGCCCGGCGAATGGTGCGTTGTTGACAGCGCCGATCGTCGCGAATTGAAAGTCATAGTCCGGCGGAGTCTGAGCAAACGCCCCACGGCTCGCGAGGCACAAACAGCAACCGGCCGTGGGAACCGCCCATCGCATCAAGTCCGAATGTACCACCAGATTCGGAGGATGCAAATGAGCCCGCGCAAATCCTCACCGGTCGGCCGGATCTCCCACACGGACAATCGTTCGCGCAGGCATCCGCTCAAGTGCCTGCAAGATCCCCGCCACCAACGGACGTATGTCGTCAAGCGAGTTACTCGCCGAACGTATGACCACAATCGAGAGCGGTAATGATGCCGTGTTCTGCTCGTAGGGAATGCCCGAGTCCTTCGTGATGACCGCATCGAAGCCCGAGGCGGCGGCGCGTGCGAGCAGCGCTCCGTTCGTCAGGCCCTTCCATCCCATGTAAGCGACAGTGATGGCCTCGTGACCGGTCAAGAACAGCCGCAGATCAACCGGCAGGTTTTCATCGAGCAGCAGCTTCACGCGCTCGCCCGCAATGCCTGCGTGGGAACGCTGAGACGAGCGACATCCAGCACGGCTTCTACCTGTTCACGGGAGACCGTCGGGAACTGAGCCAGGAAGTAATCGACGGTGTACCCACGCCGAAGATGATCAAAGAGCGATTCAACAGGCACACGAGTGCCAGCGAAGCAAGGTGTGCCGCCAAGAATCTCAGGATTTGATTCAACCGGCCTCATGCCCAATTCTATCACGCGTAACCATTCGTTACGAAAACAACCCCGACCCATCCTCCGCCTGCGCCTTGAATACCACCCCCAGATGCCCGCACGCCGCCCTCGTCAGCGCCCGTCCCCGCCGCGTCCGCGCCAGAAACCCGATCTGCAAGAGATACGGCTCCACCACATCCTCCAGCGTCCCCGCATCCTCGTTCATGGTCGCCGCCACCGTCTCCAGCCCCACCGGCCCGCACGAGTACACGTTCCCGATCGTCCGCAGGTACGACCGGTCCAACTCATCCAGCCCCAGCGCATCCACACCCTCGAGCGTCAGCGCATCATCCACGATCGAGAGCGACAGCTTCCCCTTCGCCTTCACATGCGCGAAATCCCGCACCCGCCGCAGCAGGCGATTGGCAATCCGGGGCGTCCCGCGCGAACGCTCGGCGACCCTGTTCAGGGCTGCATCCGGCGCTTCACCCATGTTCAGAAGCGAGCAGCTCCGCCGCAGAATGGTCGCCAATTCCGCCACCGTGTAATACTGCAGGTGAAACGTCTGCCCGAATCGCGAGCGCAACGGCGCTGACAACAGCCCCGCTCGCGTCGTCGCCCCGATCAGCGTGAACGGCTTGCACTTGATCTGGATCGTCCGCGCGTTCAGCCCCGTATCCACCGTCACATCGATCCGGAAATCCTCCATCGCCGGATACACAAACTCCTCGACGGCGATCGGCAGCCGGTGGATCTCATCGATGAACAGCACATCCCCGGGTTGCAACCGCTGCAGCGCGGCGACCAAATCCGTCCCGCGAGCCAGCGCCGGCCCGCTGGTCACCGTGATCCGGGATCCCATCTCCCGCGAGATCACGTGCGCCAAGGTTGTCTTCCCCAGCCCCGGCGGCCCATGCAGCAGCACATGCTCCATCGGCTCCGACCGCGCCTTGGCCGCCTCGACCGCGATCGAGAGCCGCTCGATCAACTCCCGCTGCCCGATGTACTCCCCGATCCGCTCAGGGCGCAACGCAAAGTTCGCCTGCTCTTCTTCAGGCACCCGCTGCTGTGGAGAAAGAAGCCGCTCCGTCGCCATGTAGGTTCTTGGCTCTCACCAGTGCCTGATGCCCAATGCCCAGTGCCCAGTGCCCAGTGCCTTCTCTTCTTATCCAAACGCCTTCTTGTAATCCGCCACGAACTTCTCCACCCCGATATCCGTCAGCGGGTGCTTCATCGCCCCCATGATCACTGAGAACGGCACGGTCGCCACATCCGCCCCCGCCAGCGCGCACCGCAGCATGTGCTCGTTGTGACGGATCGATGCCGCCAGGATCTTGGTCTTGAACCCGTAGTTGTCGTAGATCGTCCGGATCTGGTGGATCAGGTCCATCCCCTCCTGCCCGATGTCATCCAATCGCCCGATGAACGGGCTCACCAGGAAGGCCCCCGCCTTGGCGACCATCATCGCCTGAAGCGGCTGGAAGCACAGCGTCAGGTTCGTCTTGACGCCTTCATCGCTGAACGCCTTGCACGCCTTGAGCCCATCCATCGTGCTCGGCAGCTTCACGACGATGTTGCTGGCGATCTTGGCGTGCTCACGGCCTTCCTTCAGCATCCCCGCGTAGTCGGTCGCGATCACCTCCGCCGACACCGGCCCCTTGACGACCTCGCAGATTTCCGTGAGCCGCTTGGCGTAGGGGACTTTCTCCTTGGCGATCAGCGATGGGTTGGTCGTCACCCCATCCAGCACACCCAGCGCAGCGGCCTGCTTGATCTCATCAATGTTCGCGGTGTCGATGTACAGTTCCATGGGAGCTCCAGATACGTCGATGCAATGGAATTGTCCGGGCACAGACGGCGAACATTAGGACGGGCCAACCCGCCGACTCTCCGCCCCTTCGTGTTTTCTCCCCGTGGTTCGATGGGCTCATTGCTCTCGTGCGGGGACAGACCGTGAGAATTTGCCTCACATTCGGGGCAACCGCCTGCAAGATCGTCCCCTCGTTCGCGGCATGGTTCCCGGATGGTGATCGGCTTTGGGCTTCACAGGCCCTGACCCGCGGCCGGATCACAAGGAGCCAGTCATGAACTCCATTCATCAAACTTGCTGTGGCCTGCGTGTGTTTGCGATCGCGAGCGGGTTGGTTCTGCTCTCGTACGGCCTTGCCTCCGCGCTGATCGGCTGCGATGCTGGAACCGCGGCCCTTCCTCAACTGGTTCACTCCGATTCCGGTTTCCGCGTCACGCCTCCCGCCGGTTGGCGCGAGGCGTCCGCGAACTCCGTGACGGTTCCCGGCAATGTCCTTGGAGTCTGGACGCCCGTCGGCAGTTCGTTTACCATCGTCGCCTTTGCGAAGGAGGTGCAGACACCCCTCACCGCCTCACAGGTTTTGGCCTCCTGCTTGGCATCAGCCAAATCTGCCGGCTGTACGATCACCCAGCAGTCGATCGCCAACATCGCCGGACGCGAAGCGGTCTCCATTGAGCACGTGGGCAACGGTACCGGCAATGCCATCGGCGCCGGCACTACTCCGACCTACCAGCATTGGGTCATTATCCCCAAGAACAACCAGCTCATCGTGCTGCTCGCTACCGCCGCGGATGCATCGAAGCAGACGGTCAGCGATGCCATGGATGTCATGGTCGCCGGCGCGAGCTTCGATCGGTGATCCTGCCCGCCGGTACCGGCTCTGCATGACGAGCGGCGTTCCGCCTCACATCGCGATCACCAGCTTCTTCAGCTCCCGCCTCATCACCTTCCCCGTCGCATTCCGCGGCAGCGCATCCAAAACCCTGATCTCATCCGGAACCTTGTACCCCGCCAGCCTCCCCCGACACCACGCCAGCAGCGCCTTCTCGTCGAACACTTCTCCCTCCTTGAGCTCGACGAACGCCACAGGTTGCTCGCCACGCAGGTCGTGGGACTTGCCCACCACCCCCGAGTCCTTCACCGACGCATGCGCGTTGAGCACCTCCTCGATCTCCCGCGGAAACACGTTCTCCCCGCCGATGATCAACATCTCCTTGATCCGCCCCGTGATGTACAGGTGCCCATCCTCATCCAGCCGACCCATGTCCCCAGTCCGCAGGAATCGCTCCGGCGTCAGCACCCTGGCCGTCTCCTGCGGCAGCTTGTAGTACCCCTGCATCACGTTCGGCCCCCCGATCCACACCTCGCCATCCTCGCCCGGCGGCAGCTCCCGGCCCGTGTTCATATCGATGATCTTCTCGATCACATCCGTGATCGGTCTCCCCACCGACCTCGCTCGCCACTCGCTGGGCCGGCACCAGTTCGTCACCGGGCTCGTCTCCGTCAGCCCGTACCCCTCGTTGATCGTAATGTTGAACCGCTCCCGGAACTTCTCAAACACCGCCTGAGGCAAGGGCTCTCCTCCCGACACCACGTAGCGCAGGCTCTTGAAATCATCCGCGACCGCATCCTTCGAGTGCAGCAGCGCTGCATACATCGAAGGGATCGCCACCAGCACCGTCGGCCGGTGCTCACGTATCAACTTCACGATCCGCTGCGGCACGAACCGCGCTGCGAACACCACCCGGATGCTCGCCCACAACGGCAGCAGCGTCAGCACTGTCATCCCGAAACTGTGGAACTGCGGCAACACGCCCAGCAGCGTGTCCGGCGGACCGAAATCCACCCAGTCGATGATCTGCCGGATGTTGGAAGAGACATTGCCGTGTGAGAGCATCACACCCTTGGGCTTCCCGCTCGTCCCCGATGTGTACAGCAGCACCGCCAGGTCCTCATCCTCCGCGCTCGCCGGCCACCGCACCTCCGGCACACCCTTGAACGACATCTCCTCCATCTTCAGCAGGTTCTTCACCCGTGGCTCGTACCCAAGGTGATCCAGCAGCACACCCGCCGACACCACCGTGTCGCACCCGCAGTCATCAATGACGTACTGCAACTCCTCCTGCTTGAGGAGGTAGTTCAGCGGCACCACCACCTTGCCCAGCATCCACCCCGCCAGCGCGGCGATCGGAAACGCCCCGCTCGTCGGCACCATCACACCCACCGTCCGGGATTCACACACCCTGCCTATCGCCGAAGCCGCGTGCAGCGCTGCCACCACGATCTCGATCGCCCGGTACGACCGCCTCTCATCCACGATCGCGATCCGAGTAGGGGAGGCAAGCAGACTTCGAATAATGGGCCAGTGAATGCTCAAGATGTGATATCCCGGCCGCCCTCGGCCACCTGACACGGCTCAAAACCTCGGGCCGATGCGAACTTTCAGCCAAGCACCCCCGGTAGGGCCGATATGCTACGAGGCCCAGCAGGATCGCGCCGGCCCCGCCTGAGGGTGCGTTCCCGTGGGGCGAATACGGCAGGGATCGGAGCAATTGACAATGCCTCGGCTCATCAAACAAGTCATCACAGCGCGCACCCGAATCCAACACGCGATCGCACTGCTCGCCGCCGCGGCAGCGCTCACCCTCGCCACGGGCGGCTGCACCTCGACTTCCTCCACCAAACCCAATGATCGCCTCACCTTCGTCGAGGACTACACCGCAGGCAATTACGGTTCCGCGTACGCCGGCGCCACCGCCGCCGCAGGCAACCAGAGCCTCTCCGCCGCCGAACGCGAGCAAGCCAACCTGATCGCCGGCGAGGCCGCCTACGCGATGGACAAGCCCATCGATGCCGAGCGATGGCTCAACAGGGCCGTCGATTCCTCCGATCCGCTCATCCGCGGCAAGGCCCAGGCCAATCTCGGCCTGATCGCCATGGACAAGGGCAACATGACCAGCGCTGCCGCCCTCCTGGGCGAAGCCTCGCTCGCACTCATGGGAGATGAAGCCGCCCGCTGCGCCCTCTACGCCGGCGATGCACACCGCGCGCAGAACAACGAGTCCGATGCGCTCGGCTCCTATCGCCGTGCTGCCGGCCTCGTCAAGAACGACAGCGAACTCCGCACCGATATCAGCGACAGGATCGCCGGCCACGGCCCCACACCCACATCCAGCGCCAGGCCCACCCCCGCCCAGGCCAAGGGCCCCTTCACCCTCCAGCTCGCCGCCTTCAGCTCACCACAGAAAGCCCAGCAGCACATCGCCAAGACCCGCTCCCAATCCGCCCGCCTCAACCTGGGCGCGCCCCACATGGTCCCCGCCTACCGCAACGGCAAGATCCTCTACACCGTCCGCGTCGGCACATTCAACGCCCGCCCCGATGCCGATCGTGTCAAAGCTTCCTTCCCCGGCGCCATCGTCACACCCGTCGGCAGTTGATCCCTCACGCCTGCGCCGTCGGCGGCGCTGCCACCAACGGATGCTGCAGCACCGCGAGCACCGGGATCGGCGGGTACCCGAGCCGGTAGCGATACCCCTGGAAGTCGTTCACGCCGAACCCCATCGCCGCCGCGGCGAACTCAAATATCTCCGTGTAATTCCGGATCTCCGGCGTCGTCGTGTCCGGGGGGCCCACGCCCAGATCCGCGACGCGCTCGGGCATCGGCAACAGCCCCACCTCACGACCCTCGCTCGGGTATCGCGGCCCACCGGGCATTTCGCTGTACACCCGCGCAACCGGATCGCGAGCAAACGTCAGCGAGCGGTGAACAAACAGATCGCTGATATACAGCTCCGCCGGCGTCGAGAGGTGACAACCGTGCTCGCCGATCTCCCCCGGCCGGCTCGCGTACATCGATAGCTGCCCCGGCCACTTCCATCCCAGCAGCACCGTCGATGCGGATCCCGTTCCCTCCGGTCCTCCTTCAAGTTCAAAGCGGCTGTGCCCGTTGGGAACGCGAACCGTCCGCAGCGCTGGTGTCGGTTGAGAGCAGAACTGCGGCAACAGCGGAACCCCGTTGAACAGCCCCTCGGGGTGCAGCGGCAACGGTGTCCCCAGCCGATCCGCCGCCGGCAGCCCCGCGCTGTCCCACGCAACCGCCGATGCCACCGCCCACGGCACATCCGCTCGCAGCCGGAACAGATCGATCAGCCCGCACACGATCCCCGCCGACAGCAGCCCCGGCTCAGACCCCGGGACCAGCACGCTGATGGACAGATGCACCCGCGCCCGGATCCCCCACACCGCGCAGTTCGATTGAAACCCACCCTTGCGGAACGCCTCCATCCGCTTCTCGGCCGCCACGCGCTTCGCCGCCCCGTGGATCATCGCATCCAGCGTCTCGCGATCGCCCGAGTACCCTTCGACGAACCGCTCGAACTCATCGATCCCGTGCAGCAGCTCATCCAGCCGGCCCGCCGATGCCCCGTACCTGGCCATCATCTTCACGAAGATCTTCACGCTCGGCTTGCGCGGCATGTGCGAGATTGCCTCACCCGCATCCTCCTCCCGCACCAGCCGCGCGATCCGCCACGTCAGCGTCTTGTCCAGCCCGAATCGACGCGAGATCTCCTGCGGCTGCGTGATGTCCGCCCCCACGCTCGCCAGCACGTCCGCGAACGTCCGCCGAAGCGAGACCACCGCCGCCTTGCCCTCCGCCGGAATCGTCAACTGTTGTACCTGTGGCGACATCGATAATCCTATCAAAATCCAAACAAATGGTGGCCGAATGGCCTTTCAGCTCCATTCTACAGCATTCATCGACCCAAACCACTTGCGCAAAGTTTTCTATGGAGAAAATGTCGTGGAAAGTCCACCAGGGGGAATCCACTCCCAATTCCCCACGTACATGCAGAACCAGCCCCGCGACCTGCGCATCTACGGGCGTGGCGATGCACTTGTATCCCACCGACACAGCGCCCAACCGGAGAGTCACATGAGAAACATCCTCACCGCGATCACCACCCTTGCCTCGCTCTCAGGCCTTGCCGCCGCCAACGAATTCAAAGTGATCGCCCAATCCGCCGGACCCACCTCCGTCTTCGATCTCTCCGCGAACGGCTCGGTCGCCGTCGGGGTCTCCGATGGCGCTGTCTTCCGCTGGGCCACCAGCGATGGCACCAGCCTCATCAGCCCCCAGAGCTACTTCCACACCTTCACCGCCGCCGTCTCCGCCGATGGCAACACCATCGTCTCCGCGGTCGCCGATGACACCGGCCTCTTCAGCGCAGCTCGCTGGCAGAACTGGTCATGGACCAACCTCGGCGGCCTCCCCGGCCAGACCGCTCCCGATGGTGAGGAGCTCAGCACCGGCTGGGGCGTCAGCGGCGATGGCTCGACCGTCGTCGGCCTGGGCTGGCACACCAACTACCGCGCTGAGGCCTTCAAGTGGACCAGCGCCGATGGCATGGTCGGCCTCGGCAAGCCCGCCAACTCCTCCAGCCGCGCCACCAGCATCTCCGCCGATGGCTCGACCACCGTCGGCTTCTACGAGCACCCCGACTTCGGCATGCGTCGCGCTGCCCGCTGGGTCAACGGCGCTCCCGTCGATCTCTTCCTCGGCCACGAGGATGACTGGGCCGGCGAAGCCCAGAGCGTCACCAGCGATGGCAAGTGGATCGTCGGCGGCGCCACCATCACCGGCGGCAACCAGCGAGCCTTCCTCTACTCCGATGACACCGGCCCCATCAACCTCGGCGCCATCGGCCCCGATGACTTCGGCCTCATCGAGAGCTACGCGACCGACATTTCCGACACCGGCATCGTCGTCGGCTGGTCCGGGGATCGCTTCTTCGATTCCATTCGCCCCATCGTCTGGACCGAGGCCACCGGCATGATCTTCCTCGCCGACTACCTCGCCGCCGCCGGCGTCATCGTTCCCGACAACCAGCTCATCATCTCCGTCACCACCATCTCCGCCGATGGCCTCACCATCGGCGGCCAGGCCTACGACACCGTTGCCAACGCCTACACCGGCTGGATCGCCACCGTCCCCGCCCCCTCCGGGAGCCTCCTCGCCCTTCTTATCGCCCCCGCGATCCTCCGCCGCCGCCGCTGACCCGGCTTTGCACTCCCTGACTTCGTGACTCCGTGACTCCGTCGCTCCGTGACTTCTTCCAACCGCTCTCCCCCCGCGGCCGCAGCGCTCCACGCCCTGCGGCCGCATTTCTTTCTGAGCCGAACCGCGCCAGCGGTCGGTCCTCTTCGGACTCCTCCCCGAGGGAGGGGCTGGGGTGGGTTTCCTCCATCCATCCCAAGCCCACCAACCTCATCGATCACCAACAACCCGACACCTCCGCGCTCACCACGCACAACCACTCCGCACTGGCCCCCGCCGCAAAGTCCCCATGACATCGTGCCAAGGGGAGAGCCGCTGCATGTTTGGCGTGCAGAGTTCTCTGCTCCGGTCGAAGTCGTGCCAGATGGCTTTGACACGATTGAAGTCAACTACGATCCTGCGATCGAGCAACAGCTGCTTGATCCCGGCTTTGGTCTCAGCGAGCCACATACCGTCGCACATGTGTCGTCTTTCGGCGATGGCTTTCATGTGGTTGGGACGTTTAACGTATCTGCAAAGCCCCCCGCTGATCTCGCGTTCGATGTTTTTTGGATGATCGGCGGTGAGCCAGTGCGCATCCGTCGGACGACGCTGCGGATCGCGCGCGATCCGACCACGAACATGTCGCCGTTGTATTACGGAGTGACCGATGGATCGCCTGCCGATACTTTCGATGTCATTCTCCGGCCAAGCCTAGATGCGGCTCGTCGAACCGTAACCATGACCGAGATTCATGGCGGGGAGATCACAATCCGGGGCGTGCAACGCAGAATGTACGATTCGGAACCGGATACGCTCGAGCCGAAGTGACAAACCGCCGTTTGCCACTTTGCGCCACCCACCCCCCAGTTCCCCGGGAACCCCCCTCACCCTCGCGTGTACCATCTACTGCGGACCGGACAGGCCCCCGGTCGCCCATTGGCGACCCCCACCCCCCCCGCCAAGCTCCCAAGCCGAGCCGGCGAGGCCCAGAAACACGACCCCCCACGGCCCCCAAGTCCCCGGTCCCGGAAGGCAGCACCATGAGCCCCCGCTCGCGGCACATCCGCACGCTCCTCCCCCTCTCCATCCTCATCCTGATCCCCGCCCAGACCTTCGCCCAGGTTCCCCAACCAAGCTCTACCAACCCCTCTTCCCCGCCCCCCGCCTCCCCCTCCGCCGACCCCGGCGATGACTCCTTCATCACCGATCAGGATCTCCGCAAGCGCAAGGCCGACATGGAGCGCGAGCTCAAGAAGCTCCGCGTCAAGCACTTCGGATCCATGCGAAAAGTCGAGATCCGCCAGGAAGGGATCGCCAAGCTCCGCACCTACACCGATCCCCTCATCTACCCCGCCCTCGTCAGCATCTTCGAACGCGAGCAGCACGATGTACGGCTGGCGATCCTCGATCACCTCATGGACCAACAAACCGAGGAAGGCGATGTCACCATCGCATGGATCGCCGCCTTCGACCGCGATGAGGTCATCCGCCAGGAAGCTCTCGATCGCGTCCGCCAGCGCATCGCCGGACAACCCGTCCCCCAGAAGATCAAGTACATGATCTACCAGGCCCTCCGCTCGGGCTCCCCTGAGAAAATGGATGGCGCTGCCCGGCTCGCCGAATCTCTTAGCCTTTTCGAGGCGATCCCCTGGCTCATCACCGCCCAGTTTGGCGGTCCCGGCGGCGGCGGTGGGGCGGTCGCCGAGCCCCGCGGAGACCTCGCCTACATCGTCATCGGCAACCAGACCGCCTTCGTCAGCGATCTGACCCCCATCGTCAGTGACAGCGCGGTCGCCTTCGATCCCACCCTTAGCACGCTCACCACCGGTGTCATCCTCCGCATCCAGGATGCCGTGGTGACCACCCATCGCACCATCATCCACACCGTGCTCGTCGGGATGTCATCCGATGCCTGGGGGCGATCCACCGAAGGCCTCGGCTACGACGGCCCCGGCTGGTGGCAGTGGTATCGCGATGAGTACCTCCCCCACATCGGCGCCAAGCTCGCCAGCGAAGAAGCACAGGGAACACCCGAACCTACCCCCACACCCACCTCCACACCGGTACCCACGCCAGATCCGATGCCTGTTCAGCCCCCGACGGATCACGCGCCTCCCACTCCGCGCTAACGCCAAGCGCCACCAACCGACAACAAGCGCCAAGACCGAGCACGCGAGCTCCGCGCTGCCGTTCCGCTTTGGACTTTTTGCGGTTTTTTCATTCCCACTTCACCCCGGGAGACTTTGGGGGTTTTCCCCAAGAGACACAGCACGGCAACCGCACATGTAGGGTGTTGCGGACGTCACGCGCTGCGCGGCGCACGCGCGGACGATCGCCCGCGCATCGATTCGTAAGTTCCATATTTCATTGATGTTGCGTTCGGCGTCAGCCCCCGTGAACTCGCCCCTCTCGCGCCGATTCACACGCGCCGACAGAGTTATGCACAAGGGCTTTCGCCCCTGCGCCAAACAACAACTCTTTGTGCCCAAAGGGTTTTCACCTGCGTCAGGGTCAATTCCTCTACACGAATGACAGGTTTTTCACAAGGATTATCCTCGCACCTGATCCGAGCCGGTACGTCTTCCGGCTCAGCGGTGGCGGATAGGTCCAAAGGTCTGTGGTGGACCGTGGATGTGGAGGAAACTCGCGAGGCCCATGTGTTCACGGGGCTCCGCGGGGGTTTGTGAAGACTCGTGGCGATTCGTGCAGGCTTGTGGGGGTCGGTCGGTTCTTGGCCTTTCCGCCGCCGTGCCCGCTCCGTGCGTTCCGCGGGTGGATCGCGTGACAGTCCGATGCGTGCGTTCGTCATGGACGCCTACGTCAGGCCATCTGGAGGGATGGCTTGGGCGTTCAGGTGTGGTGGCCCTGCCCGTGCATCAGGGGCCGGTGGAACCGGTATAGGGAGGCTTGGCTCATGCCAGCAATTCCGTGCAGCCGTCCGATCATCGTCCTGTTCGAGCAGTACTACGAGAGAGTCTACTGCTTCGCGCGCCGCTCCTTGGACCAGCCGACCGCCGAGGACATCGCACAGGAAGTCTTCGTCCGGCTCATGAACATCCAGAATCTGGAAAGCCGGACCATCAACGTGAGTTACTAATCAGACTCGTATTTAGTGGACATTCGACTGGGCTTCGGCTATGATGAGGGATGAAGAGACCGGATGCAAGGAAGCTCCCGCCGGAGGCTCAGGAAGACTTGCGGCGCCGGGTGGTCG
Source organism: Phycisphaerales bacterium (assembly GCA_020847535.1). Lineage (GTDB taxonomy): Bacteria > Planctomycetota > Phycisphaerae > Phycisphaerales > UBA1924 > JAEUJB01. Next base: position 1 of record JADLBU010000088.1, on the reverse strand, counting down.
C
>JADLBU010000087.1 GCA_020847535.1 Phycisphaerales bacterium | reverse complement strand
GCGACCACCCGGCGCCGCAAGTCTTCCTGAGCCTCCGGCGGGAGCTTCCTTGCATCCGGTCTCTTCATCCCTCATCATAGCCGAAGCCCAGTCGAATGTCCACTAAATACGAGTCTGATTAGTAAGAGCTATCTCGGCACGTACAAGCTCACCACAAACGTGGGTCAGGCGTACCAAACGGTGCGCATCACACTTTGGGTCTACGTTCTGCCGCCGGCCGAGAATCCAACGAACCAGAACACCAAACCGTTCAACGCGACGGGGGCCAACCTCCGGATGGAATTCTCGTGGGGCACTTTCAGCAGCACGAAGAAGCACTCCCGGCCGGTTGAGTTCAGCGCGATCCACGGGCGCGGGTGGGTGCCGATCGTTGTGTTCCTCAAGATGAGTGAGTGGATCGGTACCGTAAACCCGACTTCGCCGTTCGAGTTGTACATGCGGCTGAGCTGCGCAGGGTCCGTCCTGAATCGTCAAGATGTACTCGTAGCCTTCGATTCGGTGCTTGTGGCTTCGGCCACACCGGAGAACCCGGGCCAGCCGCTCCGATTCGAAAATTCCACGCCCGCTGAAAAGCTCTCCAGCACAGGCTGGGGCTTCGGAGACAGCTGGACGCTGTACGTGGCGGGTCGCGTGCCGGAAACGGGTGCCGACATTTTCTCGGCGACGAACGGATGGCCGTTGTTCGACCCTTCCAGCCCAACCAACACCGGCCGTGTACTCATAACTCTGTATGAATCGTCCACGAAATATATCAAGGTCATTCTGGACCGGAGACCTGTTCAGGTCTCAGGATCGCCGCCGACAGAACTTGTTGAAAATGTGATCTATCTCGTTGATCACACCGGAGCCTACTCGCCTCCCTTGCGAGGGCCGACTTCGAGCGTCGATACATCCTTCACGCAGCCGTTCCTGTTTCTGAAGGGCCGCCAATTCATCATCGGCATCAGCTACGACCAATCCATCAATAGTGGTGCAGGCGGATACCGGCTGTGGGCTTCCGTGGGAGGCACCGAGGTGGCAAGCATCGTGATTACAGGTCTCGCCAAGGTCAAACCAGTAACTATCCAGACAGGTGACAACACGAAAGAGAATGTCGATCCCGGCCAGTTCTTCATCATGGCCGGCGACAGCGCCAACGCAACCACGATCGCCGACGGCAAGGCGGCCATCGAGACTTTGAGCTTTTGGCCTTGAGCAGGGGGGTTCAATCCTGGTCGAGGAGGTTCGCCAGCGTGCGGACGCCCCAGCCCGTCGGCCCATCGACCCAGCAGCCCTTGTTGGCATCGGCGACGTGGACGCCGGCGATGTCGAGGTGGCACCAGGGGATGCCATCTTTAACGAAGTAGGAGAGGAAGGCAGCGCCCTGGATGGGGTGGGCCTTGCGGTTGGCGTTGCTGTTGAGGATGTCGGCGACCGGGCTCTTCATGAGATCGCGGTATTCCTGGTGCATGGGGAGGCGCCAGACGCGCTCCCCCGCGCTGGCGGCGGCGCGTTCGATCTTGCCGCGCAGGCGATCGTCTTCGCAGAACATGCCGCAGTAGGTCGAGCCCAGGGCGACCACGACGCCGCCGGTAAGCGTGGCGAGGTCGACGATCCCGTAGGGGTCTTCCTTCTCGCACGCCCAGCAGAGGGCATCGGCGAGAACCAATCTTCCCTCCGCATCCGTATTGGTGACCTCGACGGTGACGCCGTTGCGGTAGGTAATGACATCGTCGGGGCGGTAGGCCTCATCGCTGATGGAGTTCTCGGCGATCGAGAGGAGGGCGACCACGCGGCGGCGGGGCTTGATGACGGTGGCGATCGCGTGCATGGCGCCGATGACGGCACAGCCGCCATCTTTGTCACGCTTCATGCCGACCATGCCGTTGTTGATCTTGAGGGAGAGGCCGCCTGTGTCATAGGTCATCGTCTTGCCGACGAGGACCATGGGCTTGCCGCCTTTCACACCCCCACTACCCTTGGGCGTGTATTCCAGGCGCACCATGCAGGGCTTGTTTTCGCTGGCCTTGCCGACGTTGATGAGGCCTTCGAAGCGTTCGCGCTTGAGGGCATCGCCCTCGAAGATCTTGAAGCCCAGGCCGCACTGGCGGGCGATCTTGCGGGCTTGCTCGGCCATGTAGCCGGTGGTGGCGATGTTGGGAGGCGTCTGGCTGAGCGTGCGCGTGATGTTGGAGCTGATCGCCAGGCCCAGTCCCGTTTCCATCCCGCCATCGAAGCGCTCGCTGGAAGACTTGACCGAGAGCTTGCGGCGCTCGGGCTTCTTGCCGCCGGTGCCGCGGAACTCATCGCAGACCCAGCCGATGAGGCCCAGGCCCTCGCCGAAGGCGCGTCCGGCGGTCGTGGCGTCGATCTTGGCGGCCGTGCAGAGGGGGATGAGGTCGATCTGCGCGCCGGCGCACTTGCAGGCGGCGAGCTTGCGGCCGATGTTGCCGGCGGCGGTGCGGAGGTTGTCGGCGTTCATGCCGGCCTTCTTGCCCAGGCCGACGATCCAGACTCGGGTGTGGCCGCTCTTGAGAGGGTCTCCGACGTAGGCCTCGACGATGCCCCCGGTTTCGCCGGAGAACTCGGCCCGTCCGATCGCGGCGGCGGCGAGCCCGCTGGGATCCATCTGGGCGGTTTGCTTGTCGAGCTTGGGGCGATCCTTGGCGTTGTCGGGTGCGAAGGCTCCCAGAACAAGCACTTCGGGCTTGCCTTTGACTCCGACGGTGATCGATTCGAACATGGGTGCTCCAGGACGTGCGGAAAGAATCCCACCGATGCGGGGCAAGATTAGCTTCGGTTTTCGCGGGTTGCGCAGCGGATCAGGCGGAGGATCACCGTACGCCTGCCGGAAGGGGACGGCCGGAGCATCTGGTGTCTGTGGCACTTCCGCCGGACCTGCGCATCCAACGGCGAGCCTGCCTGCGTGCTTCTGAAAGTGGCACCGTTCCAGTTCTGGAGTCTCTCTGATGCCGATTTTGACCATCGCTTTGCTCTCCGGCGGCCTCCTCGGTATCCAGCCGGCGAGCACGCCGGCGCCAACCCAGCCGCAGGTGATCTCGGTTCGCCCGGCGGATCCGGGATCGGTAATCGTGCTGAACAAGGCCGAGGCCAACGGGATGATCTTCCGGCCGGGGGAGAGCGAAGCTGCGACCACGTTCGAGGTCGGGAACGGACCACACGAGGTGGCGATGGCGGGGACGCTGGCGGTGGTGAGCAACTACGGGGGACCGACGCCGGGGAGCACGCTCACGGTGATCGATTTGATCAAGCTCCAGCCGGTCAAGACGATCTCGCTGGGTGACTATCGCCGGCCGCACGGGCTGGCGTTCATGCGCGATGGCCGGCACATCCTCGTGACCGCCGAGGTCAACCAATCGCTGATCCAGGTCAACATCGACAGCGGGGAGGTCGTCAAGAGCTGGGAGACCGGGCAACAGGGCAGCCACATGGTGGTGCTGTCGGCCGATGAGAAGACGGCGTATGTCACCAACGTCGGCTCGGGGTCGGTCTCGATCGTCGACCTGGCGAAACAAGGTCAGGAAGCGGCGACGGCGGTGGTGACGGCGCCGGGCGCGGAGGGGTTGGCGCTTTCGCCCGATGGCAAGGAGTTGTGGGTCGCCAACAACAAATCCGACTCGATCTGCATCGTGGATACGGGGACCAAGGCCGTGACGGCGACGGTGCCGTGCGCCACATACCCGCTGCGGGTCGCTTTCACGCCGGATGGGGCGCGGGTGCTGGCGGCGGCGAGCGGATCGGGGGAGATCATCGTGTACAACGCCAAGACCCGAGCCGAGGAGCGGCGGATCTCGACCGCGCCCGGAGAGGACATTGTCGCCGATCCTCTGTCCCCGGATGGACCGTTCAAGGGCAGTGCCATCCCGATCGGGATCGTGATCACATCCGATGGCGCGACGGCGTACACGGCATGCACGGCGAGCGGGACGATCGCAAAGATCGATCTGGATTCCGGGAAGGTGATGGCCCATTTCAAGACGGGCAAGAATCCGGATGGGATCGGGCTGGTGCCGCGCAGATAGATGCGGATGGGGGCGGATGGATCTACGCTTTGGTGAAGCTCGGCTGACTGCCGTGTGCTCGCCGGACCATCCGCATGCCAACCGACCCCCCCACTTCCGTGCCACCATCCGCACCGACCGCGCTCCAGGCGCCTTGGCGATTGGAGTACCTGGCGGCGATGGATGCCAAGGAGAAGAAGTCGGGCCCGCCCGAGGCCGGGAGCGGATCGTTTCTGCTGGATTGCTGGCGTGATCCGGCATCGGACCAGAAGAACCATGTCATCGTGCGCGATGTGCATGGCCTGATCCTGCTCAACGCGTTTCCGTACGCGAGCGGGCACCTCCTGGTGGCGCTGGGTGATGCCCGGCCAACGCTGCTGGACTACGAGCCCGAGCAGCGGGCGCACCTGTGGCGGTTGACGGAGATCGCCACGGACCTGATGCAGCGGACGCTGGAGCCGCAGGGGATCAACATCGGGATCAACCAGGGTCGTGCGGCGGGGGCGGGGGTGCCGCAGCATCTGCATATGCACCTGGTGCCGCGGTGGGGCGGGGATGTCAACTTCATGACGGCGATCGGGCAGGTGCGGGTGATCCCGGCGGCGCTGGAGGCGATGGCAGCGCGGTATCGGGCGACCAAGGTGGTGGTGAAGGGTTGATCCTGCCGCCTGCGCGTAGCCAGTGGTTTCGACGAGCGCTTTGCGGCATGTTGGGGGATTGGGCGCGATGGGGGCGTGAGTAACGGCTTGGGCCTGCGTTCTGATCTCTGGAAGCACGCAGCTTCCCGTCAGGATCCTCCGCAAACAACGCAAGGGATCCGTGCACGCAAGCACCTGTTATGGCACTGAATCGAAAGGAGATGGCCATGGCCTTCGAGAAATCAATGCGCAACCGCTCGCTCCCCGCGTCATTCGCCTCGGCGCTGGCGATTCTGCTCGCCGCCGGCGCTGCGCACGCCGCCGCGACCGATATCAAAGTTACGGGCAAGATCAAGGGCTTCGACAAAGCGCAGCAGGTCGGCACGATCGCCGTCGAGGTTGGCAAGAAGGACGGCAAGAAAGGCGAGGGCCACGCCAGCTTCATGAACGGCTACTTCACGTTCGCAGATGCGTTCAAGAAGCTCGACGACACATACGACTTCAACTGGATCAACGTCGTGCGGAAAGAGACGGGGGAGGCATCCGGCCTCTTCAGCAAGACGCCGAACATGGATCCGGAATCCGAGGACACCAACCCGCACTACTACACGGAGGCGGAGTGGATCACCAACAACAAATTCGGCGACCGCACGCTCCACGAGGACCGGAAGTTCTCGCAGTTCATCGACTTCCCCAAGCAGCCCAAGGAACGGGGGTTCGATTTCACCACGTTCCTGATCCTGCAGGACCACAACAAGTTCGTGCTCGACGGGAAGAAGCAGTTCCTGGTGATGGCGGGCTGGGAATGGAACTACCAAGGCGATGACAAGTTCGACGGGGACGAGCTCCCCAACAACGGCGTTTCGACGTTCGGCAAGGAGGTCACGGTTAACAAGACGGTGATGGACCTGATCGCCGAGGCCCTCAAGAACGGCAAGGATGACCGCTTCAAGGATTGGACGGCGCTGGACAGCTTCACGATGGTCCCCGCACCGGGATCGGCGATCCTGACCGGGTTCGGCTCGCTGCTGATCGTGTCGCGCCGGAGGCGCTGATTTTCGCCAACTCCCGCGGGGTCCCCCACCCCGCTCTTTCCCACCGAAGAGCCCCGGCGATGCGCTGGGGCTCTTTCTCATTGGCGGCCACAGCGGCCGGCATGGACCGGATCGCCTTCAAGAATCGGCTGGTGATGGCCTCCGTTGGCCCTTGCCGCGTGACATGGACGTTCGTTCCCGAACGATGACGGAGAGAACCGATGGGCGGAAAGCCTGACACTCGCCCGGGATGAGGAGGAGCGCGAGGAATTCACAAGAGAGATCGATGAGATGAGGAAGAGCGAGCTTGCGCAGGCGCGCTGATACGGCTCGCCTCGATTGGTGCTCCGTCGACAAAAGAACGCCCCCGGCTCATCGCCGGGGGCGCTTTTCTACTGAGTCGGCAAGTCGGCTTTCGCTGACTTACTCGTCCTTCACCTTGAACTCGGCATCGATCACATCATCCTTCTTGGACGAAGCACCCGATGCCGATTCCCCGCCGCCCCCACCCCCACCACCCTGCGGCCCGCCCGGTGATGATGCCGATGCGTTCTTGCTTGCCTCATAGACCACCTTTCCGAGCTCCATGCTCGCGGTCTCGAGTTCCTTCATTGCCGCCTCGATCGCGGCCTTGTCATCGCCCTTGATCTTGCCTTCGAGGTTCGAGAGGGCCGACTCGATCTTGCCGCGGACCTCCGGAGATACCTTGCCGCCGTGCTCTTCCAGGGCCTTGCGGGTCTGGATCACGAAGGCATCGGCGCGGTTCTTGAGGTCCACCAGTTCGCGGCGGGCCTTGTCCTCGGCGGCGTGCATCTCGGCATCACGCTTCATCTTCTCGATCTCGTCCTTCGACAGGCCGCCGGAGTTGGAGATCTTGATGTCGGCCTTCTTGCCGGTGCCCTTGTCGGCCGCGGTCACGGTGAGGATGCCGTTGGCATCGAGGGCGAACTCGACCTCGATCTGCGGCTCACCGCGGCGGGCGGGGGCGATCCCCGAGAGCTCGAACTGGCCGAGCGTGCGGTTGTCCCGTGCAAACTCGCGCTCGCCCTGAAGGACATGGATCTGAACGCTGGTCTGGCTGTCGGCGGCGGTCGAAAAGGTTTCCTTCTTGCTGGTCGGGATCGTCGTGTTGCGCTCGATCAGCTTGGTCATGACGCCGCCGAGGGTCTCGACGCCCAGCGAGAGCGGGGTGACATCGAGCAGGAGGACATCCTTGACCTCGCCGACGAGGACTCCGCCCTGGATCCCCGCGCCGACCGCGACCACTTCGTCGGGGTTGACGCTCTTGTTGGGCTCCTTGCCGAAGATCTCCTTGCAGATCTGCTGGGCCTTGGGCATGCGGGTCGAACCGCCGACCAGGATGACCTCATCGATCTTGCTTGCATCGAGCTTGGCATCGCGGATGGCGCTCTGGCAGGGGGCCTTGAGGCGCTCGAAGAGGTCGTTGCAGAGCGATTCGAACTTGGCGCGGGTGATCGAGACCTGGAGGTGCTTGGGGCCGTTCTGGTCGGCGGTGATGAACGGCAGGTTGACCGCGGTCTCCTGCATCGTCGAGAGTTCGATCTTGGCCTTTTCGGCGGCTTCCTTGAGTCGCTGGAGCGCCATCGCATCCTTGCGGATGTCGATGCCCTCCTTCTTGCGGAAGTCCTCGGCGAGGAAGTCGATCAGGCGCTGGTCCCAGTCATCGCCGCCCAGGTGGGTATCGCCGTTGGTGGAGAGCACCTCGAAGACGCCATCGCCCACGTCGAGGATGGAGACGTCGAAGGTGCCGCCGCCGAGGTCGAAGACGGCGATCTTCTCGTTCTTCTTCTTGTCGAGGCCGTAGGCGAGCGCCGCGGCGGTGGGCTCGTTGATGATGCGCTCGACCTTCAGGCCGGCGATCTCGCCGGCATCCTTGGTCGCCTGGCGCTGGGCGTCGTTGAAGTAAGCGGGGACTGTGATGACCGCGCGATCGACCTTCTCGCCGAGGTAGTCCTCGGCTGTCTTCTTGAGATCCTGGAGGATGAACGCGGAGACCTGCTGGGGCGTGAACTCACCCTGGTTGACGCGCACCTTCACGAACTCGTCAGCGCCGCCGACGATCGGGTAGGGGACGAGCTTTTCCTCGGACTCCACCTCGGCGTGGCGGCGACCCATGAACCGCTTGATCGAGAAGATCGTGTTCCTGGGGTTGGTGATCTGCTGGTGCTTGGCGGGCTGGCCGACCAGGCGCTCTCCCTTGTCGGTAAAGGCGACCACGGAGGGGGTGATGCGATTGCCGGAGCTGTTGATAAGGACCTTGGGTACCCCGCCTTCCATGATGGCGACGCAGGAGTTGGTGGTACCCAGATCGATTCCGATGATTTTGGACATTGTTGAATCCTTCCCGCCCACCGGGGTCCACCCCCGCAGGGCACACTTCTTGAACAACAGACGTGCCAGTCGAGCAGTTTGCCTGCGAAGCGCGGATGGCCCCAAAACCGCCGTAGGCGCCCTTTGCTGGCACGGTTCGCCGTTGTCGCCCCTCTCCTACTGCCGATTTGGCACCCGTTGAAGGCGTCGGGTTCCGGGTGGGGGTAGGCGTCTGTACAGCGATGACTGAAGATGAACTTCGCCTGAAAGGGTCGTGGTCTGGGCCGGCTACGGCACGCCGAAGAACCGGGAGGCGTTGTCGTTGAGCTGGCGATGGAATTCATCCCAGGGAGCGCTGCGGAGTTCTGCGAGCTTGCGGGCGGTGAGACTCACCATCCAGGGTTCACAGGGGCGGGTTCCGCGATGAGGATCGGGGGAGAGGTAGGGGGCATCGGTCTCGACCATGATGCGGTCGGCGGGGGTGAGCTTGGCGGCTTCCTGGACATCGCGGGCGTTGCGGTAGGTGACAACGCCGGTGAATGAGATCCAGGCGCCGAAATCCAGGATCTTGCGGGCATCGGCGGCGGTGCCGGTGAAGCAGTGGAATACAAAGCGGGTGGGATCCAGTGATGTGGAGCGGAGGATCGGCAGGAGGTCGTCGAAGGCCTCGCGGCAGTGAAGGATGATCGGCTTGCGGATGCCTTGCTTGGCGAGCGATTCGATGTAGGCCAGTTGCTCGGCGAGCACTTGGTCCTGCAAGGCTCGCGGCGGGTCTGAGTAGTGGTTGTCGAGCCCAAGCTCTCCCCACGCAACGCATCGCGGATCCCGGATGACCTGCCCGAGCAGGGCCCATTCGTGCGGGGCCTGGTCCGCGTAGAGCGGGTGGACACCCGCCGAGCACCAGACATCGGGGTATTGCTTGGCGAGCTCGAGGCAGTCGAGGGCGTTGCGGCAGGTGGTCGCGATCGTGATCGCCCCTGTGACCTCGTGGCGAGCGGCGTGCTCGAGAACCTGCGGGATGCGGCCATCGAAGTCCGAGAAGGTCAGGTGGCAGTGGGTATCGATCACGGGCAAGGGTATGGGGCGGTGCTGCGGTGGCGCGGGGATCGATACACTTGCCTCCGATGCAACAGCTTCAGTTCCGCCGGGGGATCGTGCAGTTCCTGGTTGTCTGCCTGTCGCTGCTCGCCGCGCCATTGGCGCTGGGTGGTGAGGATTATGACCTTTACTACCGGGTGTTCATGGACAAGGCCGAGGCGGGGTGGCTGCACTCGGTGCAGAAGACCGAGGGGGACCGGATCACGACCACGCGGGAGATGCAGTTCCGTTTCAAGCGCGGGGATGCCGAGTCGTCGGCCTCGATGACAACAGTGTTCGTGGAGACCGCGGCGGGCAAGCCTGTGTCGATGCGGTCATCGCAGCAGATCGGCGCCAAGCCGCTGATCGTCGAATACACATTCGAGGGCGTAGAGGTTGAGGTGGTTTCCGATCCGCATGACGCCCGGGCTGTGTCCCGCGTGCCGGCTCCGGCGGGGGCGTGGCTGACGCCTGCGGCCGCCAACCAGTTCATGCGGCAGCGGCTCGGGGCGGGAGCCAGGCAGATCACGTATCAGACAGTCGATCCGCTGTCGGGCCCTGGACTGGTGACGATCACGCACACCCGGATAGAGAAAGGATCGATACAGGTCGGGGAGCGGACCATCGAGGGATACTCGATGAAGTCCACGGCGAGCAATGCGCCGGGCGTGTCCGGGGATGACTTCCTGGACCTCAACGGCAGGCTGGTGAAGCAACTGACGGGGATGGGGGGCATCCTGGTCAGCCTGCTCGCCGCGGGGCCGGAGATCGTCAACGAATCCCCCGAAGCTCCGGAGATGATGATCTCGACGCTGGTCACTCCGGACCGGGCGATCACGGATCCACGCCGGGCTTCAAAGGGGGTGTTCACGCTCGACTACGTTGATGGGGAGGCGCCCGCGCCGCCGGAGACCGGTTCCCAGACCACGACCGCGCTGGCCGGGACCAAGGTCACCATCAGCGTCGATGCATCGATGCCCAATGACGCGCCAGCCGCGGACGTGGCCAACAAGGCATACCGGGAGTCATCCGCGATCGTGACATCGTCCGACAAGCGGATCCAGACACTGTCCGCCGAGGCCGTCAAGGGAATCCCCGAAGGTGATGTGATGGAGCGTGCCCGCGCGCTGCACCTGGCCGCCGGAGCGCATATCTCCAACAAGAACCTCGATGTAGGCTTCGCCGCCGCCGCGGAGGTCGCCCAGACCAGGAGCGGGGATTGCTCCGAGCATGCCGTCCTGCTCGCGGCGATGCTGCGGGCACAAGGCATCCCCTCCCGAATCGCCGGGGGTCTGCTTTACGTCGATGAGTTCGCGGGCAAGGAAGGGATCTTCGGGTATCACATGTGGGCACAGGCCTTAGTTGAGATTGATGGTTCCCCCCGCTGGGTGGACCTGGATGCCACGCTTCCTGAGAACCCCGGATACGACGCGACCCACATCACGCTGATCATTTCATCTCTATCCGACGCCGACGGATCAAACGAGATGATGGGGATCGCGACGGCGATGGGTCGGATCAAGATTTCGGTGGTTGAGATTGAGCACCGCAAGTAGTCGCCGTTTCAGGCCTCTTACACCTTCCATAGGGCGAACGACCCATCTGCGCTGGAGATGTCGAGCCCATCGGCAGCCCTCGGCTTGACGCACGGGCTTCGATCCGGGAGACTGGCGAGCCCGGGCCATCGGCCGTGACACGGCTGCTGGGTGGGGCCATGGGGAAACTGGCTTGGAGGCGGGTAAGGGGTACGCCCGGCGGCGGGCGGGTGCTTATTGTTCCGGCCCCATCGGGATCGGGGCATGTATGGGCACCGGGTTCGAGACCGGCTCGTGGGCAATTGGCGGGCTCGTGGGCGATTGGCCGGTTCGTGGGCGATTGGCCGGTTCGTGGGCGATTGGCCGGTTCGTGGGCGATTGGATTGATACTCGGGATCGGATCAGATCCTGACAGGAGCAACGTTCGATGGCACGCACGAGCACGGGCCTGGGCATCGGAATCACGGTGGCGGTCCTTGGCGTCCTCTGCCTGGGGCTCTTCATCATGTTCGCGGTCTTCTACGGCAAGTGGAACACGCTGAACAACGAGAAGCGCAACGCCACGCAGTTGATGAACCAGTACATCAAGGACACCGAGCGCAACCGGGACGACATCCGGAAGCTGGGCGAGGCGGCCAAGTCCGCCGGCGGCAAGTCGCTGGTGGGTTACCTCACCGAGTCGCAGCAGGCGATCATGCAGCGCGTGACGGGAGTTCCAGGCGACACGCTCACGCAGCTCGAGCAGAAGGCCGCGGCCCTGCAGGCGGGTAGCTCACCCATCCTGAACGTGGCGACCGACCAGGCCTCGAAGATCGTCCAGCTCACCGATGACCTCAAGAAGGCCGATGCCGAGCGCGTCAAGGCTCTTGGTGACAAGAAGGCCGAGGTCGATCGCGTCGCGACCATCGAGAAGAGCCACGCCGAGACGGTCGCGGCCCTGAACGACCAGATCAACCAGTACAAGGACGAGATCACCCGGTATCGGGAGGGCACGGACACGGCCCGCAAGGAGATGGATGCCCGGGTTCAGAACCTGCAGAACCAGATCAATCAGATTCAGGAGGAGAGCGCCAAGCAGCTCGCCCGTACGCAGGAGGAGAACCTGGTGCTCCAGGCGCAGGTTTCCCAGCTCCGCGGGGAGCGGTCCAAGGAGATCTTCTCGGGTCGCCCCGAGTTCACGCTGACCGATGGCGAGGTTGTCGGCCTGAGCGCTGCCGACAGCACGGTGGCGATCTCCCGCGGTCGTCGCGACAAAGTCACGGTGGGCATGTCGTTCTCGGTGTATTCGGATGCGGCTGCGATCCGGCCGGATGATGCCACGGGCGCCTACCCGCGCGGCAAGGCCGGGCTCGAGGTGATCCGCGTGGATGACGACACCTCAACCGCACGCATCGTGTGGTCGGCGCGCGGCAACCCGGTGGTGAAGGGTGATGTGATCGCCAACCCCGTCTACGACCCTCGCAAGGTGTACAAGATGGTCGTGTACGGCAACTTCGACGTGAACAACGACGGAGTCGCGACCCCCGAAGAGGGCGATTCGATCCGGGCGATGATCGAGGCCTGGGGCGGCCAGGTGCTCGACGCCGACAAGGGCCTCTCCGGAGACACGGACTTCCTGGTGCTGGGTGAGAAGCCGGTGCTCCCACCCCCGCCCAGCTCGGGATCGGACTTTGCGGTGGTTCAGAACTACATCCGCCTGGACCAGGTCGCCAAGAAGTACGACGAGCTGTACGAGAAGGCCCGCGGGACATCGCTGCCGATCCTGAACGAAAACCGGCTGTACACGCTCCTGGGCCGCGACAAGCCGATGCGCCGCTGATCGGCGTGGGTATGCGGCGATTGACAGCGCCGATGGCGCTGCACGATGGCCAAGAAGAAGCGCATCAAGATCCCCGGCTGGCTTCACGCACCGATCTCGACGGCGATCCGGTCGGTGCTGTCGGCGCCGCTGATCGCCGGCTTTGACGCCTCTGCGGGCGCGACCAGTGCGCTGGCGCGGATGTACTGCGGGCACTCGGCCAACCGCAAGCGGATGGACCGTGCGATCGAGCACCTGCGACAGGCGTTCCCGGATTGGACCGATGACCATCGCCGGGCGGTGGCGATCGGGTCGTATGAGCACCTGTTCACGCTTGGCGTGGAGATGGCGTTCACGACGCGCTGCCTGACGGAGGATTCCTGGCCGGCGCACGTGCGGATCGGGGAGGTGGAGAAGGGGCTGGCAGCGCTGCTCTCGGCGGGCCCGACGATCCTGCTCACGGGGCACTGCGGCAACTGGGAGGTGCTGGGTTACACGATGGCCCTGCTGGGGTTCCGGGTGCATGCGCTGTACCGTCCGCTGGACCTTCGGCCCCTGGATGCGTGGGTTCGGCGAACGCGCGAGTCGCGCGGCCTGACGCTGGTGGACAAGTTCGGGGCCGCCGACCGGTTGCCTGGGATTCTGGCGGCGGGCCATCCCTTGGGCTTCGTCGCCGACCAGAACGCGGGGGATCGCGGGCTGTTCGTGCCGTTCTTCGGGCGGTTGGCCTCGACCTACAAGTCGATCGGTCTCCTGGCAATGCAGTTCCAGGCTCCGATCGCGTGCGGGATCGCCCGGCGGATCCGCAAGCCCGGCGGGCTGCGATATCGGCTGGATGTGACGGATGTCATACGGCCGCAGGACTGGGCCGATGCCCCCGACCCGTTGTTCTATATCACCGCGCGGTACCGGCGGGCGATCGAGCAGACGGTGCTGACAGCGCCTGAGCAGTACCTGTGGATGCATCGGATCTGGAAGAGCCGTCCACGGCACGAGCGGCTCAATCGGCCCTTCCCGCCGGCGCTGCGGGCCAAGCTCGAGACGCTGCCGTGGATGACATCGCGGGAGCTGGACCGGATCGTCGATCAGAGCGCCAGGGATGCCCGGCTGCTGGCGGCGCCGTGAGGGGCGGTTCATGTTGCATGCACGGGCATTGCAGGCCCGGCGGTGCTATGTTGATGGGATCGACGGCGGGCCTGTGGTGAGCCCGCGGAGCAGCCAGCAGAGGAACAACCATGCCCGGCGAAGAAGGCGACATGGAATACCAGGGCGGCGGACGGCTTGAAGACGTCCGGGTGCTCATCGTCGATGACGACCGGGACATCCTCGAATCAATCGAGGCTGCGTTCCAATCGGAGGGAGCGCTGACGCAATCGTGCATGGATGGCAACGAGGCGGTGAAGATCTGCCAGGAAGATCCGCCTGACATCGTGATCCTGGACATGATGCTGCCCAAGCGGTCGGGTTTCCTGGTGCTCGAGAAGATCAAGGGCAAGGAAGACAGCCCGATCGTGATCATGGTAACCGCCAACGAGGGCAAGCGCCACCAGGCCTATGCCGAGAGCATCGGCGCCGACAAGTACCTGCTCAAGCCGGTGCCGCTGGAGCGGCTGCTGGATGAAGCGGTGCGGCTATGGGAGTCGGAGACCGAGGAATACGACGGGGAGGAGTGATCCCGCGTCAGGTCGGCGATGAATGAACATTATCTGGGACGCTCTTGCGCCCGACACAATGAATACGATTGGCCCGTGTCAAAGAAACGCCAGTTTGTTCTGATGGGAGCGGCGCTGCCCGGCGCCGGGATGGCGTCGCTTGGCACAGCGCGGCAGGTTAAGGCGATCCTGGAGCTGTATAACACTTCTCCGGACGGCAGCCCGGGCCGGTCTCTGGGCACGGAGATGCTGTACGGTCCGGGGATGGTGGTGGATATCCCAACGTCCGCCGAATCTGTCACCCAGATCATGGCGAGCGTGACCGACGAAGAGATCGCCTGGCCGGTGCTGTCAAAGCTGTGCCGAGATCAGAAGTGGAAGCTAATTGATCTTGAATCCGGGCGAACCTTCGGGTAGCTTTCCGATAGGTGTATTCTGACTGATCGGGTGTCCAGACCGCACGGCGATCCGCGAGGGACGTATGAAAAACCGCGCATTCACGCTCATCGAGCTGCTGGTTGTCGTCGCGATCATGGCGCTCTTGATCGGCATCCTGATGCCGATGCTGGGCAAGTCGCGTCAGACCGCCAAGACGACCATCTGCATGGCCAATCTCCGGACGCTCAGCGCCGGCTGGGACAGCTACGCGGATCAGAACAAGGACGTCATCCCGGGCGGCCGCATGCCCAACCTTGCCGGCGGCGCGGGCAACCCGAAAAACTGGTACGAGGTCGGGACTGGCCTGAAGTTCCGCCCCACATGGATCGCGACCATCGGCTCGCACGTCGGGGTCTATCCCTTCAACGAGCCGCTCCCGGCGACCGATCCATTGTGCGGCCGCCAGGACTACGACAGCAAGGTGTTCCAGTGCCCGGAGCGCCCGGACTGGAAGGATGAGCGGAACCACTGCTACGGGTACAACTACCTGTTCCTGGGCAATTCGCGCATGACAGCGGGCAAGTACAACAACTACCCGAGGAAGCGCGGGTTCATCCTTCAGCCCTCGATGACGGTCATGGGGGCCGATGCGCTGGGGACCGCGGGGAGTTTCAACGCCAGCGAGCGCACAACTTATACCAACAACGGAACCGACGACCTGGCGCCCGGGAATGAGGGTTTCAACCTCGATGCGCCGCGGCTGACCCCGGAGTCGGACCGCTGCTCGGCGCCCGACCGTTCCGGGCCTGACCCGCGGCATCTGGGCCGCACCAACTTCCTCTTCACGGATGAGCACGTGGAGACCAAGGATGTGACGGCGATGGGCTATGCCATCACCGGCGAGGGCAAGTACATCGACCAGGACGGCCCTAAAGAGCTGATGACGAACAAGTACTTCAGCGGGACGGCGATCGATGACGATCCACCGCCGCTGCCCAAGTAGAGCGCTCGCCCCAAATTCAACTTCGTTGTTGTGCCCGGTTTGGGGGCGGGGTATCTTGCGGGCTATCGGACCTTCCCGGCGGTGATTCGCTTCCGGGATTCGGGCCGTTCATGTATCTTGTCTGCTTCTTCCCGCGCCTCTGAACCAGGAGACCGAGCGTGATTCTCACCAGGACACAGGTTGCTGCTCTCATCGCATCGGCCGGGCTCGCGGCCTCGGCTCTCGGCCAGACGGTGAAAAAACCCAACAGCGGGCTCGACGGCACTGGTGGGATGGGGGCCGGCGATGACAGCGGGTTCTCTATCTCCCCTCCTCCCAGCGAAGAGGTGAAGATCGACCCGATCGACTCGGGCCTGATCGCCGCGGACCCCGCCGGCGGGGAGCAGCAGACCGTGTTCTTCGCGGTCGTGCATGTCACCGATGCGCCGTGGCTGCGGCTGAAGTTCGACCTGACGCAGCTCTCGGGAGACCCGGCCAACGACAACGCCGCCCGGGTCAAGCTGACCTCCGTGCTGGATGGCGGGGTGCAGTGGCTGACCGCCGAGAGCATCGAGCAGTGGGTGAACACATCGGCGTACTTCAACGGGGACACGGTGCTCGTCGAGCTGATCGCCTCCCCCGGAACCGGGGACAACCGGCTGGTCATCACCACCGTCACCGCCGGGCTCAACAAGTTCGGGGATCGCACGATCTGCGGATCCGCCGATGATCGCCAGTTGAGCTTCGATGATCGCCAGGGCCGCCACAGCGTCGGCTGCACCTCGTGGCTCATCAATGACGGCAATTCCATGTTCCTGACGGCCGGCCACTGCGGCACCTCGGGCGGCAACGTGATGAGCTTCAAGGTTCCCCTCTCGAACCCCAACGGGAGTCTCGTGAACCCCGGCCCCGAGCACCAATACAGCACCGACGGCGCCAGTGTTCAGTTCCACAACAACGGCGTCGGGGATGACTACGGCTACTTCGGCGTCAACGTGAATTCCAACACGGGGCTGACTCCGTACCAGGCGTACGGCATGCGATACGTCCTGGCGACCACGCTGCCCAATGTGAACCAGACGACACGGATCACCGGGTACGGCACCACCTCCTCGCCGGTCTCCCCAACGTGGAACCAGGTGCAGAAGACGCACACCGGGCCGTTCAAGTTCAAGTCCGGGAGCTCGATCGGCTATCACGTGGACACCACGGGCGGCAATAGCGGCTCCCCGGTCTTTGATGAGACCCAACAGAAGGCCGTCGGGGTGCACACGCACGGCGGGTGCGGCAGCTCGTCGAGTTCGTATAACAACGGCACCGGGATCAACAACTCCGGATTGATCGCCGCCTTGGCGAATCCGCTGGGGATCTGCAAGACGGGCAAGGGCGTCGCGGGCGGAGACCTGTTCGTCTCCGGGGATGCGGCGAACAACTTCGGCACGGCGAGCCGGACCACCGGCGCGTTCGCCAAGCTCGGGGATGTTCCGGGTGTCACGCAGGGCATGGCCTGGGACTGGAATCGCAACCTCTTCTACATCATCGACAACACCAAGAAGCTCTACACGATGACGACCGGAGGCTCCCGGATGCTTGTGGGGACCGTGACGGGCACGGGCAGCACGCTCAATTGCCTGGCGTTCGATCCGGTGTCGCGCACGCTCTTTGCTGTCGCGGCAAGCGGCGGGCAGCTTTTCAAGATCGATCGCGACACGCTGGTCGCCTCGGCGATCGGCTCTCCCTCGGGCGGCAATCTGGGGGGGCTGGACTACGACACCACGACGGGCACGCTTTACGGTATCTCCGATGTGACGATCGGCGGCACGCGGCTGGTCTCGATCAACACGACAACCGGCGCGCAGACGGCGATCGGCACGCTGGGGGCGGGCATCACCGACTGCAACGCTCTGGCGTACTGCTCCGCGGGAGATGAGCTGTTCACGATCAACTCAAGCAATGAACAGTTGCTGAAAGTGAGCAAGAGCACCGGCGTAGCGACGGTCGTCGGAAGCACGGCCGGCCTGTTCGGGGCTTCCTTCGGGATGGCGGGGGCGAACATCAAGGCGTGCCCGGCGGACTTCGATGGCTCCGGCTTCTCCGACATCGAGGACTTCAGCGCGTTCGTGCTGATGTTCGAATCCGGTTTGATCGATGGAGATGTCGACGGCTCCGGATTTGTCGATCTGGAGGACTACCAGACGTTCATGGAAGCGTTCGAGCTGGGGTGCTGAAGTCGCTGATGTGAACCAGCGGCGGCTATTAAAACCCGAACAATCGGGCCGGGATACACATCGACACTGGATGCATACCGGCGAGCGGCCTAACCTCTGGGCCCACTTGGCACTCGGGTGGGCGGCCGCAGGGTGGCGGCAATACTGCCTGGAACTGATCGATCAACGACCGGAACGCCGGAGGTTCTCACGTGTTGTGCATCCGCATGCAGAGGTTTGGCCGGAGGAATCGCCCCTTTTACCGGATCGCCGCGATCGATCGGCGCACCCGCCGCGATGGCGCTCCCGTCGAGGAACTCGGCTGGTACAACCCGGTCGAGAAGAACCCGGCCAAGCAGATCACGCTGAACGAGGATCGCGTGAAGTACTGGCTCAGCAAGGGCGCCCGCCCCTCGGACACCGTCCGTGACATGCTCGCCAAGCGCAACCTGATCAACGTCAAGGACTGGGAATCCGACCGTGCCGACGACCGCAAGAAGGTCGAGGCCAAGAAGGCCGCCGAGGCCGCAGCCCCTGCCAAGGAAGAGAAGAAGGCCTGATTCCCTTCCGCTCTGATCGCTGACCAACTCGCGAGCCGCCCCGAATCGGGCGGCTCGCTTCTTTTCGAAACGGCCTTCGTGGGGCTTTCCCTACCATTGGTTCCCCCATCGACCCCCACCTGCGTCCACCGGGGAAACGCGAGCATGGACTCACTGCTCTCCCATCTGACCTCGTGGAAGCCGTTCAGAGCGGCGGTCATCGGCGATTTCATGCTCGACCAGTTGATCTACGGGGATGCCGAGCGGCTGAGCGCCGATGCCCCTGTGCCGATCCTGCTGGTACGGGAGCAGCTCCACCGCCCGGGCGGGGCGGCAAACGTGTGCCTGGATCTGGCCGAGATCGGCGGAAGCGTGACCGCGCTGGGGGTGGCCGGAGCGGATTCGACCGCGGACATCCTGGTGCGCGAGTTGCGGGATCGCCGGATTAACACCTCCGGCATCATCACCGACCCATCCCGCCCGACCACCGTCAAGCAGAACCTGATCGGCCGGGCACAGGCCCGCCATCCGCAGAAGATGTTCCGGGTGGATTACGAATCGCGAACCCCGCTGTCAGCGCAGACCGTCTCGCAGTTGCTCAACCAACTGTCCCGAATCCTGCCCGGCGTCGATGTGGTGTGCATCGAGGACTACGCCAAGGGTGTCTGCACGCCCGAATTGTGCCAGGGTGTGATCGCCGCCGCGCGCAAGGCCGGCAAGCCGGTGATGGTCGACCCCGCCAAGCTCCCCGATTACTCGAAGTATCGCGGGGCCACGGTCATCACCCCCAACCGCACCGAGGCAGAGATTGCCAGCGGACTCTCGACCTGCGGCGAGGCGACCCTGGAGCGCAACGCGACCGTCGCACGCAAGCTGCTCGAAGAGCTTGATCTCGAGGCCGTCGCGCTGACGCTTGATCGCCACGGTGCGATGCTGCTGGAGCGCGGGGGACAACCGGTCCCGGTGCCGACGCTGGCGCGCGAGGTCTACGACGTCACGGGCGCCGGGGACATGTTCCTGGCTGCGCTCGCCGCCGCCCGCGCCAACACGTGCTCATGGCTGGATGCGGTGCGGTTCGCCAACGCCGCCGCGGGGCTGGAGGTCGAGATCTTCGGCGTCGAGCCCATCCCGCTGGAGAAGATCCACGATTCGCTGCTGAGGCTCAGCACCGCCGAGCACGGCAAGCTCCGCACGCTGGAGCAGGTGCTGGTCGAGGTCGCCGCGGCCCGCCGCGCGGGCAAGAAGGTCGTCTTCACCAACGGGTGCTTCGATGTGCTTCATGCGGGACATGTCTCGCTGGTGGACAGCGCCGCCGCCGAGGGTGACCTGCTGGTCGTGGGAATCAACGACGATGCCTCGGTCCGCCGGCTCAAGGGCGACGGCAGGCCTGTCAACGCCCAGAACGACCGGGCCCGCGTGCTCGGTGCGCTTGGCGCGGTCGATGCGGTGGTGATGTTCCCGGAGGACACGCCGATGAAACTCATCGAGGCGATCCGCCCGGATGTCCTGGTCAAGGGCGGGGACTACACCAAGGACAAGGTGGTGGGCGGCAATTTCGTCGAAAGCTACGGCGGCCGGATCGCCCTGGTGGATCTGGTCAAGGGCCGGAGCACCACGGGCACGATCCACAGGATGCTGGGGCGATCAGTCCCATCCGCCTGACATGTTCGCCGGGTCAGCGAGCCGGGCTGTTTCCGGGCACGATGCGCTTGAGCTCCTCGGTCCAGTGTTGCACAACGTGGACGCGATCCCCGGTGTACGGCGGCGGCAGCTTGCGACCCCACAGGTACCGTTGCCCATCGGGTGCCACGGTGGGCAGGTCGAAATCGGCGGGGATATCGCAGAGCTTCTGGGGAAGCTGGAAACTGCCATCGACGGTGTAGGGCACCGTAAAGAGCTGGTGTCCCTTCAGGTAGAACAGCCGCTTGCCGGCCTTGTCCCACGCCGGGATCGATCCGCCGCCGCGCGAGGCCTGCCACTTGCCATCGCCCTTTGGGAATGGGCGCACGTAGACCTCGTCCTGCCCGGTTTCGTTGGAGGCGTAGGCGATCCACCGCCCGTCGGGTGAGATCGCCGGATCTGCCTCGAAGAACTGCGAGCTGATGAGTCGAGTAGGCTCGGCGAGAGGTTCGATGCCGCGCATCCAGATGTCCCCGCCCTGGGCGTAAACCATCGCCAGGCCCGAATCGACCCGCAGCGCTGTGGCGCTTGATCCGTGTTGGCCGTCGAAGAGCTTGCGCGGGGAATTGGAGCCATCGGCCGCGGCGATGTAGGTTGAGACGCTCCCGCCCAAGTCCGCCGTGAAGATGATGCTCTTGCTGTCGGGCGTCCATACCGGGTTGCCGCAGTTGCCCTGGAACGTGAAACGGGTGTTGGTGTTGCGCGCGATGTCGTAGACGAAGATTGCATCGGTCGCCGCGAAGATCGGCGTCGCGACCCGCTCGCCATCGGGAGCGATCGTGAGACCGGCGTAGTGCCTCGGGGGCGCGGGGATCGACGTGATATCGCCCTTCATGTCAACCCAGGCCAGGCTGAACACCTGCTCGTTGCTGCCGCCAGGCTGGCAGGCCAGATCACCGGTCTCCGCGGCGATCGCAAAGTTCGCCGCCCCGCTGCCGGGCTCGGTCAACACGTGAGATACGACCTCGACCGGCGCGCTGGTGACCTCAAGGGTCGCCGGGTCGAACTTGACCGCGAGCAACCGGCCGGCACGTGCGTACACGATGTGGCCCGAGGGCGCGTAGCGTGCGTACGAGCCGTCCTTGAGGATCGTCTTCCAGGTCCCGTTCCGCGTGTCCAGCAGCGCGATTTCCGCATCATCGAACGAGAGCATCCCGACCTTCTTGATCGTGAAGAGCACGTGCCTGTGATCGGGGAGGATGTCCGGCCAGCGGTGCGATATCTCTTCCCTGGCGGGATCAGGCGTTGTCAGCGCCTGCGGCGGTCCGCCCTGCTCGGGCACAAACATCAGGCCGGAACTGGGAAGCGGGCTGAAGATGATCCCCTGAGGGGCCCACACGCCTCCCTTGGAAAGCCCGTTGCCCCCGTACAGCTCCACCGGCTCACCGCCGGCGAGCGCCACTTTGAACAGCCGGCCGGTGACGAAATACCCGATCCACTTGTTGTCGGGCGAGATCATCGGGTCCGATGCGGTCGACGCCAGCGGCATGTTGATCCGCTCCGGAGTCGTCTCCTCTCGCCGTCGGAGGTACAGCGACCGCGCCCCGGCGGAATCCTCGCCCGCGAACACGATCATGCGGCCGTCGCGCGAGATCCCAATGGAGCCGCGGGATTCGAGGATCCGCGAGTGGATGCCATCACCGGTCGCGAGGTATCGCGTAATCCCCGGAGCCGCCGGCGCTCCTTGAGTGCCCGGCGTGCGCGGAGCCTTGCTCCCGAGAAGCCAGCCTCCGCCACCGGCGGCGATGATCCCGGCGGCAAGCACCCAGGGCAGCATGCGCGGACGGGGAGCGACGGTGATGTGGCTTTGCGATGAACCGACCAGCCATGACCGCCGCTCGATGCACTTTTCGAGTTCCAGCCGGGCATCGCCGATATCCCTGAGCCGCCGGCGCGGATCCTTCTCCAGGCACCGCTCCAGCAGATCCCGCACAGCGCTGGGGGTGCGATGCGGCAGAAGACTCCAGACCGGCTCTCGTTCGAGGATCGCGGCAATCGAATCGGCAGGCGACTCACCGCCGAAGGCCATGCCCCCGGCGAGCATCTCGTACAGGATGCATCCGAACGAGAATACATCGGTCCGTTTGTCGAGCGGCTGGCCGCGTGCCTGCTCGGGACTCATGTAACCCGCGGAGCCGAGGATCACCCCGGGGATCGTGGGTGTTCCCATCAGGCTCAACGTCGGGGAGTCCGGAGCCGCTCCCGGCCATTGACTCCTACTCCCATCCTCGGAACGCGCAAGCCCGAAGTCCAGGACCTTGACAGCGCCATCCGGGCGATGCATGACGTTGCCGGGTTTGAGATCCCGGTGCATGATGCCCTTGTCGTGAGCAGCTTCCAGCGCTGCGGCGATCTGCCGTCCGATCGCGAGCGACTCATCGATCGCCAGGGGACCGTTCTCCAGGCGCTGGGCCAGCGTCTGGCCTTCCACGTATTCAAGAATGAGGTACCGCCGGCCGTCACCTTCTTCGAGCCCGAAGATCGCCCCGATCCCCGGATGATTCAGCGAGGCGAGCACCTTGGCCTCGCGCTCGAAACGCATCAGGCGCTGGGCATCGGCAACGACGTGCTCCGGGAGCGCCTTGATCGCCACCAGCCTGTCGAGGCGGGTATCCCGCGCGAGGTACACCACACCCATACCGCCGCGACCAAGCTCGCGTTCGATCACATACGAAGCCAGCCTGGCGCCCGCGATCGGCATGGAGCGCAGTGTACACAATGCCCGGTATGCACCCGATGCGTGGAAACTACCACCGGATCACGATCTTGCCGAACTGCTCCCCGGCTTCGAGCCGGGCATACGCCTTCTGGCACTCGTCGGGTGCGAAAGTCTGATCCACCACGGGCTTGAGATGACCAGCCCGATACAGGCTCGCCACCTCGGCGAACTCCTCGTTGCTGCCCATCGTCGAGCCGACGAGCCGGAGCTGGTTCCAGAAGATCCGGGCCAGGTCGGTGACCGCATCGGGACCGCTGGTGCATCCCGGGGTCGCGTAGCAGCCGCCGCGCCCCAGCGACTTGATGCAGTTGAGGTGGGTCGCCTTGCCGGATGAGTCGACGGCCAGATCGACACCTCGCTTGCGCATCCACGCCCGCACCTCCTTGGACCAGTCCTGGCCTTTGTCGAGAACGAGGCACTCAGCGCCCAGCTCCTTGGCGCGGTCGAGTTTCCATTGGTGGCGGCTCGTGACGGCGATCGGACAGCCCAGGTGTCGTGCGATCGCCAGCGCCGAGGTCGCGACGCCGCCGCCGATGCCTGTGATGAGCACGCTCTGGCCGGGCAGCAGGTTGGCCTTGGTGCGGACCATCGAGTACGCCGTCAGCGCGCACAGGCCGAAGGCCGCGGCCTCCACCGGATCGGCGTTCTCTCCGATCGCGGCCAGATTCGCCGCGGGGATCGCAAACTTCTCGGCGAACATCCCGTTGTGGTGCTCACCGATCAATTCGTAGTTGGGGGCAAGCGTGGAGCCCGGCGGATCGTCGGGGTGCGTGCGATCGGGGATGCGGATGGCGGCGTTCACGATGACACGCCGGCCGATCCACGCCGGATCGACACCCTCGCCGACCTTCTCAACCACCCCGCAGGCATCGCACCCGCTCACACGGGGATAGGTCAGGTTGAGCCCCGGCACCCCGCGGCCGACCCACAGATCCATGTGGTTGAAAGCGCTCGCGAGCGCGCGGACCAGGGCCCATCCGGGCTTGAGATCGCGTTCGGAGAGGTCCGGCCAGTCGGTGCAGTAGCGGATGTTGGGGGTGACGGGATTGCCCTGCTTTTCGATGATGATGGCTCGCATGGGGGGGAGTGTACGAAGAGCATCGGCTTGCTTGCTCCGGGGCGCGATTGGAGCTTCAACGCAAGGTCTGGGGGGGAATCGGGAGCAAATCAGCGCCCCTTTGACCCCCACCCCCTGCCCGGATACGTTGTCCCCGCATGCGACACGCAAAAGCCTCCTGCCTGCCCCCCTGGGGCGGGCTTTCGGTCTGCCTCGCCACGGTCCTGGTGTGCGGTGGGTGCTCCAGTTCGCCGCTCTCCGAGGAGAGCGATGCCCAGCTCCGCCGCACCGTGCTCGAATCGGTTCGCCGGGAGGCGGCCGAGGCACAGGAGGTCCCGGAGCTCCGCCCGACCACGCGCGAGGCGGGGGGTGTCGAACGCCTGGGGCTCTCCCAGGCCGCTCTGGATGAGATCGAAAAGAAGTCCGGGCCGGATTCCTATCGCGACGCCACACTGCCGATGGGGGACAATCTGCTGGGCAGGCCGCAGCAGGTGGTGGCGATCACGCTCGAGAAGGCGATCAAGAGCTGCGTCGAGAACAACCTTGAGCTGCAGTTCGCGCGGATCGCGCCGGCCATCAGCGAGGCCCAGCTGGTTCAGGCGGAGGCGGCCTTCGACTGGACGTTCTTCCAGAACCTGACGTACAACAACGTGGATGAGCCGCGGGCGCGCACAGCGCTGGCGCCATCGACGACGGGTCTGACCAGCAACGTGCAGAACACGGTGGTCTCTACCACGGGCTTGCGTCAGCGCCTGACGACCGGCGGACAGCTCACGGTCCAGCAGGAGCTGACCTACACCGACGACAACACACCCGGGCAGAACGTCTTCCCCGATCCCAACACCGCGCTCAATGTCACCGCGCAGCTCGACCAGCCGCTGCTCCGCAACTTCGGTTCCGATGTGGCGCTCGCCGAGGTCCGCCTTACCCGCAACGCCGAGCGCAACTCGATCGCCCAGCTCAAGCGCGACCTGATCGCCACGATCAACGAGACCGAGAAGACCTACTGGCAGCTGATGCAGTCCCACCGGGATCTCTTGATCCTCCAGCGCCTGGTGGAGAAGGGGGTGCAGGTAAGGGACCAGCTCGTCCAGCGCGTGAGGATCGACGCCACAGGCGCCCAGGTCGCCGATGCCGCGGCCCGAGTCGAGCGACGCAAAGGCGATCTCCTCCAGGCCCAGAACATCCTGCGGCAGGTCAGCGACAAGCTGAAGCAATTGATTCACGATCCCGACCTGCCCGTCGGCGGTGAGCTCCTGGTCATCCCGCTGGATGAGCCGATCGATGCGCCCATCGAATTCAGCCTGCTGGATTCGATCGAGCAGGCGATCGCCAACCGTCCGGAGATCCGCCAGGCGGTCCTGTCGATGGATGACACCTCGATCCGTCAGACGGTCGCCGAGAGCGGGCGGCTCCCGCAGCTTGACCTGCGGCTGTTGACGCGGTGGTGGGCGATCGAAGAGAACGCGGCCGATGCCTACGGCGATGTATTCACGGGTGACTTCATCGATTACATCGTGGGGCTGGCGTTTGAGCAGCCCATCGGCAATCGCAACGCCGAGGCCGAGCTGCGCCGGCGCCGGCTGGAGAAATCCCAGGCGGTGATCAGCTACGCGAACACCATCGAGCAGGTGATGCTCGAGGTCAAGGGCTCGCTCGACAACGTCACCACCAACTACGCGCTTATCAATCAGCGCCGCATCAGCAGGGTCGCCGCCGCGGAGGTGCTGCGCTCGCTGCTGGTCGAGAAGCAGACGATCGCCGCGTACTCCGTCGAGCGGCTCGATCTTGAGCTCAATCGCCAGGAAGACCTTGCCCAGGCCGAACGCGCCGAGGTTCAGGCGCTTGCCGATTATCACACGGCGATCGCGGATCTGTTCGCGGCGATGGGGACCTCGCTGGAGCGCAACCGGATCGACTTTGTCGTTCCCAACGCCGAGGAGGTCTTGGTCGTCCGCACGCCGCTGCATTCCAAGAAGTCCTCAGACAGGGCCGAATCGGACCGGCCGGAACCCAGTCCGGCGGATGCCCGTCAATCGCCCGCGCCGCCTCCGCCCAGTTCCACCGATCCGAATGCCCCGGCGGGCGGACCCGAGCCCGATCCAGCCGCATCGCCAACAACCGAACCATCATCCACCGAGCCCGTTCCGGCTCCCGCCCCACCCCCACCTCCACCCCCACCCCCACCGGCCGAAGAAGCGCCGAGGCCATAGCCGGCGTGCTGCTGGCCGTCGTCATCCCCGTCTACAACGAGGCGATGCTCCTGCGGGCATCGCTGGATCGGCTGCTGGCGATCACGCCTCCGGCGGGTTGCGAGCGGTTGGTGATCCTGATCGATGACGGCTCGACGGATGGCTCCCGGGAGCAACTGGCCGCGCTGGCGAGCGATCCGAGGTTTGCGGTCGTGCTTCACGAGCGCAATCAGGGCAAGGGGGCCGCGGTCCGCAGCGGATTCGAGCTGGCGATCGAGCGCAGGGCCGATCTGGTGCTGATCCACGATGCCGATCTTGAGTACGACCCGGCGGATCACGCGGCGGCATGCGCTCCGATCCTGGAGGAGCGCGCCGATGTCGTGATCGGCACCCGTTTCGGGAGCGGGCAAGCGCCGGCGAGCGGGTGGTTCCATTGGCTGGTCAACATGGGGCTGACGCTGGCGAGCAACATGCTGACGGGCTTGCGGCTGTCGGACATGGAGTGCTGCACGAAGGTCTTCCGCCGCGCGGTGATCGAGCGCATCAGGATCCAGGAGAACCGCTTCGGCCTCGAGCCCGAGCTGGTCGCCAAGGTCGCCCGGCTGCGACTGCCCGATGTCGATGGCATCAGTCGCCGGGTCAGGATCGTCCAGGTGCCCGTCTCGTACGATGCCCGATCGCACTCGCAGGGGAAGAAGATCGGCTGGAAAGATGGAGTTTCCGCGCTGCGGTGCATCGCCAGGTACAGCCTGGGCGGGGACCGCGCCCAATAGGCCTTCCACGCGAGCACAATCGCAGGCTTTGGCCCCCGGGTTCATCTTCTTTTCGGCACACCCCGGCCCTCCCCGCCACCTTCCACTTTGCGGGTCCTTCACAGACGATACACTGCCGTTCTCGGGGGGTGGTGGTCCGGGTGGGTGTCGGCCGCGTGGTGGTACTGCGGCGGCCCGGTTGATCCACCGTGTACGTGCATCCCGTTTCGCCGGGCTCCCCGGCGCGAGGAGGTCTGTCGCCATGTCTGCAACTGCTCCACGGAACCCCGCCGACATCCGCAACGTGCTGCTGTGCGGAGGGAGCGGCGGCGGGAAGACTTCCCTGACCGAGCGGCTGCTCTTTGCCAGCGGCATCACCAAGCGGCTGGGCACGATCGAGGAGGGCAACACCCATTCCGATTTCACCGATGAAGAACGCCACCACAAGCACTCGCTCCAGCCCTCGTTCTTCCATTTCGACTGGGAAGGGCACGAGGTCCACCTGATCGACTCCCCCGGCCTGGCCGACTTCCTGGGCCACACGATCGCCTGCTTCCCCGCCGTCGAGACGGTCGCGATCGTCATCGACGCCGCCAAGGGGATCCAGAGCGTGACGCGCCGGCTGATGGCGGTCGCCAAGGAGCGCCAGATCCCGCGGATGATCATCGTCAACAAGATCGACGACACCCAGGCCGATATCGAGATGCTCGTCGATCAGATCCGTGAGGCCTTCGGCCCCGAGTGCCTGCCCATCAACCTGCCCGTGCCCGGGCGGGGGGATGTCATCAACGTCTTTGAGCACGACGGCACCGATGCACGCGGAGACTCGACCGAGTTCCTGTCGGTGCATGATGCCCACAAGAAGATCGTCGAGCAGGTCATCGAGGTCGATGATGAACTGACGATGGAATACCTCGAGAAGGGCGACGGCGCCTTCGACGCCGTCAAGCTGCACGGGGCGTTCGAGAAGGCGCTGGAGCAGGGCCACCTGGTGCCCATCTGCTTCTGCTCGGCCCGCACCGGCACCGGGTGCGCCGATTTGCTGCACATCTTCGCGAGCCTGTGCCCAAGCCCGGTCGAGGTCAATCCGCCCGAGTTCCTCAAGCGCGACACACCCGAGGGCGATGAGCACGAGTGGCACGCCAAGCCCGATCCCGCCGCCAAGGCCCTGGCCCACATCTTCAAGGTGACCACGGATCCGTTCGTCGGCAAGCTTGCGATCTTCCGGGTGCATCAGGGGACCATCAAGCACAAGGGCGACATGTTCATCGACGACCAGAAGAAGGCCTTCAAGGTCGGCCACCTCTTCAAGCTCCAGGGCAAGGAGCACGTCGAGGTCCACGAGGTCGGGCCCGGTGAGGTCGCCGGGGTCGCCAAGGTCGATGAGGTCAAGTTCAACGGCGTTATGCACGACAGCCACGAGCTGGATTCGGTGCATCTCATCCCGCTGCCGCTGCCCCAGCCCATGTACGGGTTGGCGATCGAGCTCAAAAACCACGCCGACGAGGCCAAGTTCGCCAACGCCTCGCACAAGATGATGGCCGAGGATCCCAGCCTCCAGATCGAGCGGATCGCCGCGACCAAGCAGACGGTGATGAAGGGCCTGGGAGAACTCCACCTGCGCGTGGTGATGGAGAAGTTCAAGCACGCCTACAACCTCGACCTGCTCACCAGCCAGCCCAAGGTCGCGTACAAGGAAACGATCACATCCAACGCCGATGGCCACCACCGCCACAAGAAGCAGACCGGCGGCGCGGGACAGTTCGGCGAGGTGTATCTGCGGGTGCTGCCCCTGCCGACCGACCATCCCGAGGGGTTCGAGTTCGAGAACGCGACCGTGGGCGGCTCGATCCCGCGGCAGTTCATCCCCGCCGTCGAAAAGGGCGTCCGCATGATGCTCTCCGAGGGCGCGGTCGCCGGTTACCCGATGACCGGCATCCGCGTCGAGGTCTACGACGGCAAGTACCACGATGTGGACAGCAAGGAAATCGCCTTCATCACCGCCGGCAAGAAGGCGTTCATCGATGCGGTGCATAAGGCCCGCCCGGTGCTGCTCGAGCCCTTCGTGCACCTGGAGATCACGGCCCCCAGCAAGTACATGGGGGATCTTGCCGGGCACCTCTCGACCAAGCGCGGCCGCGTGCAGAGCTCCGATGTGCTGGGGTCGGATGTCTGTGTCGTCAAGGCGATCGCCCCGCTGGGAGAGCTCCAGAACTACGCCAACGAACTCAAGAGCATGACCGGCGGCGCCGGCAGCTACACGATGGAATACAGCCACGACGAGCACACACCCGGCAACATCCAGGCGGCGGTGGTGGCCGCGTACAAGCCCAAGGCCGATGAGGAATAGAACATCCCGAGATCGGGCGACCGCACCGCATGGTCATTCGGCGACGGTTTCAACTTGGTCGATTGGGATATGTGGGGCTCGCGCTCGCCACGGTTGCGCTGCCGCTCTATTTCATTGTCAACAACCGCGGGATCATCCCGATCCTGGCGGCGGCGGGCACCGGTGATGTTCTCTTTTTCAGCAGCCTGTGGTGGGGGTTCCGCTGGAGACGCTCGCTTGAAGCGGAGTTGCGGGGATCGCCAGGCTGCATGTGCCCGAACTGCACCTACCCGTTCCCCGAGATGGTGTTCCCTCACACCTGCACGGAGTGCGGATACGAGATCAAGAGCCGCGATGCCCTGAAGCGTGACTGGGCGACAGCATGGACAGAGGACGTCACGGGCTGATCTGCGAAGAGAACGGAAGATTCAGCGGAATCACCACTCAGCTCCCCGGCGTTGGTGGAAGCCGTTACACTATACCAGAGCCCGATCGCGGCTCCTACGAATGAGCGCGGCGAACCCACCAGCCGCCCCAGGGGAACCAAGCCATGGCCCAACGCCGACCCGGCTCCTTCATCCTCGTCGTCCTCTGCCTGATCGCCGCCGGCATCGTCCTGGTCATGCAGGTCAACCGCCTCACCAACGAGGTCCAGGCCTCATCGGGCACGGGGACCTCAGGTGCGGCCCTCTATGCCGCCGCCCGCAAGGGAGATGCCGTCGAGCTCAACCGCCAGATCTCCAACAAGGCCGATGTCAACACCCCGGTCGCCGAAGGAGACTCCCAGCCCGGCGAGGCCGGCATGACCCCGCTCATGTTCGCCGCCCAGAGCGGCAAGCACGACGCCGTCGAGCCGCTCATCAAGGCCGGTGCCAAGGTCGAGGCCCGCGCGAAGGATGGCCGCACTCCCCTTATGTACGCCGCCGGCTGGGCCGATGCCGCCACCGTCAAGGCCCTGCTCGACGCCGGCGCCCGCATCGATGCACGCTCCGATGACCAGTGGACCGCGCTCATGATGGCCGCAAGCCGCGGGAGCCAGGAGAGCCTCGATGCCTTGATCGCTGCCGGCGCCAACATGGAGTACAAGAACCGCTGGGGCCAGACCGCGCTCATCTGCGCCTCCCTGGTCGCCGATGCCGCCAAGGTCACGAAGCTGATCCCCGGCTCCCCCATCAACGCCACCGATGCCAGCGGCATGACCGCCCTCAACGTCGCCTGCGGCGGCGCGGAGGATTCGAACCCCGTCGTGCAGGCCCTGCTCGATGCCTCCGCCGATCCCAAGATCCCCGACAACGACGGCGTCACTCCCCTCATGCGCGCTGCCGATCGCGGAGAATCCGCCAGGATCGCCATGCTCCTCAAGGCCGGGGCACCCACCGACGCCAAGGACCAATCCGGCCGCACCGCCCTCGACTGGGCGATCGCCCGGGATGACGAGGCCGGACGGGCCGCGGCGGAGCTGCTCAAGGGCGGCAAGCTGTCTGAGGGAAAGAAGTAGCCCGGTTCGTATCCTGCTCCCCGACCGGTGCGGCGAACCTTGATCCCCGATCCAGCTCATCCCCAGCCGCTCCAGGCCCTCAAAAAATCGCTGCGCTGCGAGATGCTCGCCAAGCTCCGGGCCGGCACCCCGGTCGAGCTCGCCCGCTGGTCCCAGCAGATCTGCTCCCGCATCCTGGCTTCCGAGTGGTTCAACTCGGCCCGGGCCGTGATGATCTACATCGCCACGCCAGAGGAGCCCGATCTCTCCCAGATTGCCAAAGCTTGCTTCTCCTCTGGGAAGCACCTGATCGCCGCCCGTCCCGCCTGGGATTCCTGCCTGCTGGCGCCGGCGAGCATTACGAACCTGGAATCCGACCTGGTCGCGGGTCGCCATGGTCTTCGGGAGCCGGCCCCCCACTGTCCCCCGGTAAACCCCGATCAGATCGACCTCATCCTGGTTCCGGGAGTTGCCTTCGATTCCCGTGGAGTGCGGCTGGGCCGCGGCGGCGGGTTCTATGATCGCTTTCTCTGCCGCCAGGAGCTTCGTGCCCGTCGCGTCGGTGTCGCCTTCGACCTTCAGATCGTCGATCGCATCCCCGCCGAGCCTCACGATGCAGCGCTGGAAGCGGTCATCACCCCCTCGCGGATCATCTCACCCGCCGCGAGCGATTGATCCCGCGCAGGTTGATCGATCCGCTCGCCGTTGTCCGATCTACTCGGGCCGCGGCCCGCATACGAGGAACACGACCCATGGCCCTGCCTTCCCAGACCGAACGATCCAGCTCCAGCTCTCGAGTCTCGGCCTCTCGCTCACGGGGGATGTCCTCCAAGGCGCTGGCGGGCATCGTGGCGGTGCTCATGGCCGCCGGCGGGTTCGCGGCGGTCTGGTACATCAAATCTCAACCGGCGGCCAACCCGCCGAATTCGAATGCGGGCACGCAGACACCGGGCACTGGCGGCCCTCGCACCGGCTCCAAGCCGCCGGCGATCCCGTCCAATTCGTCTCCCTCGAATAGCGCCAAGCTGCCGCCGAATCCGACTTCGGGGGGATCGGTTCCGCTCTCGGGTTCGGAGCAGGCCCCGGGCACGATCGGCGGCGATTCCCCGAGCACTCCGCTCAAGACCGAGCCATCGGTAGGTTCTCCCTCGGGGAGCACGACCGGCGAAGCGCCAAAGAACGACAAGCCGGCGCCGGTTGATGTCTCGAACCCCTCGGCGACCCCGGGCGGCAATACTCCCAATGCGACCGATTCGCGCCCGCCTGCGCCGACAACGCCGCTTCCCGCGAGCGGATCGACCGAGGAAGTCCGCAGCCTGATGTCTCAGGGAGATGAGGCCAGCCAGCGCGGCCAGCTCGTCCAAGCTCGGCAGTTCTACAGCCGCGCCCTGGTCAACGGGAGCACCGCGGCATCCGACCAGGCTGCCCTTCGAGAGAAGATCTCCAAGATCAACGATGACCTCTTCTTCTCCCCCAAAGTTACCGCCGGGGATCCGCTCGCCGAGACGTACGTGATCCAGTCAGGCGATGCGATCGCCCGTCTGCCGCGCAAGCGAGAGTTGGCGATCGACTGGCGGTTGCTCAAGCGCATCAACAGGTTCTCGGACGATGACCTGACCCGTCTGAAGGTGGGACAGAAGATCAAGCTCATCCGCGGGCCGTTCCACGCGGTGGTCAACAAGGCCGATTACCGGCTGGACATGTACTCCGGCTCTCCGGATGACCCGGGG
Source organism: Phycisphaerales bacterium (assembly GCA_020847535.1). Classification (GTDB taxonomy): domain Bacteria; phylum Planctomycetota; class Phycisphaerae; order Phycisphaerales; family UBA1924; genus JAEUJB01. The sequence continues at coordinate 6,160 of JADLBU010000087.1, read as the reverse complement.
AACTGGCTCTACATCCGCTCATTCAAGGTGGGGCTGGGAGAGGGCAACGGAACGCCCGTCGGCGGCTTCATCATCAAGAGCCGCCAGGTGAACCCGCCCTGGACAAATCCCCGCACAGGTGAGAAATTCGCGGCGGATGATCCCCAAAACCCCATCGGAGAATATTGGCTCGGCTGGGAGGGTGTGGGCCCTTCGGCCGCGTACACAGGGTTCGGGATCCACGGGACCATCGATCCGGATTCGATCGGCAAGCAGAAGTCGATGGGATGCGTACGCCTCCTTAACGAGGATGTCGCGACCGTCTACGAGATGCTCACCGAGCGGATCAGCATCGTTCAGGTCCGGCCTTGATTCTTGGATAAAGGGAATAAACCCAATCGCCGACACAATGAGTTTGAGGGAGACTGCGCTATCGCAGTCACCGGGTCTTCCTATTCGTTCGATAACTGTTCGCGTCCCGCTTTCCGAGACAACCGTGGGAACCGGTCCGAGTTCGCTTGACCACGATCGGATGCATTCAGAAACCTTCAGTGGGAAGGTCGTTGGTTCTTTCAATCGGAGATGAGTGCCATGAACATCCACACCCGTATTGTCGCGACTTCTGTTCTCGCCTGCCTGGCGGGCACGGCCTTCGCCGGCGGCCCCAATGAGGACGTCGCATCCCCCGCCGTTCGCGGCCAGCACACGATCATCAACGTGAATCCCGATGGCGGGTCGGGTACGCGTTCGCTCAACCTTGAGCTCGCGTACGACAACTGCGACCTCGATGGCAACGGCGTCCCCGCGTACGCCGGCTCGACCAACGCGAACTCCCCCTACTTCGGGGAGTGGATGACGATGAACCTCCCGCGCACGGGAGAGGGCACGCTCGGGACGTACAGCCAGGTTCTCGAGGAATTCACCTTCGGACTCTCGGCGGCCAATCCCGGCGCGTTCCACGACATCGTCATCACCTTCTACGACACTCCCAAGGGCTGGGGCCTCGGCGGCGTCGCGGGCACGGGCGGCTTCCAGGCCAGCGGCGGCGTGCTCGGTTCGTTCATGGTCTCCCTTGCCGACGAGACCCCCCTGTGGAACACCTTCGGCGTCTTCACCGTGACCGGCCTCTCCGGCCTCACCAACCCGATCATCTTCGATGACAATTTCGTCGGCGTCACGATCGACGTTTACGTTCAGGGCACAAGCACCCGCGACACGTTCGTATACAACATCTTCAACTTCGACGAGAACGGCCCCATCTACGGGTTCAGCGAAGACCGCTTCGCCCGGGATGTCGATGCCAACGGCGTCATCCCCGAGACCGAGATGAACCGCGTGTTCAGCGGTGTCAGCGACCCGGCCAACATGTTCTTCCGCTTCGATGTCCTCTTCTGCGACAGCGACATGGACGGCTCGGGCTTCTCGGACACCGACGACTTCGATGCGTTCGTGTTCGCGTTCCAGGCCGGCTGCTGAGTGTTCAGTACAACACACCGGCCCCGCACTCCTCGGGCCGGTTCAGGTTTCTACCCGCGGCCCGGAAGCTCATCGCTTCCGGGCCGTATTTTCTTGTGTGAAACACCGCATCCCGCGATCAGGCGGGCCGGCCCTCGATCGTCAGCGGCGCGGCCCCGTAACGCTCGGGCGTGACCACGGGCATCGCGATCCGCGCCGGCTGGGGTGCCATTCCGCGATCCACCATCACCTTGCGCAGTGCGCCGGGCAGGTGGAACTCGACATCCTCCTCCACCAGCTCTCGCTGCTCGATGCTCGCCCCGTAGCGCTTGACCAGCTCCCGGCAGATGTCGGCGACCAGGTCCTCGGGGGCGCTGGCGCCGGCGGTCACCATCACCGTCTCAGCCCCGCTCGCAAACCACGCCGGATCCAGTTCCCCGACATCATCCAGGAGGTGCGCTCGCGTGCCGACGTTGGCGGCGATTTCCGTCAGACGCACGGAGTTGCTCGAATTGCGCGAACCCACCACCAGCACCAGGTCGCAGTCGGGCGCGACCTTGCGGACCGCGTGCTGGCGATTGGTGGTTGCGTAGCAGATATCGCTCGAGGGCGGTTCCTTGACCTTCGGGAACGCCGCCTTGATCGCATCGATCACGATCGCGGCATCGTCGGTCGAGAGCGTTGTCTGCGTCAGGTACACCAGCCGCTCGGGGTCGGTGATCCGCAGCCTCGGGATGTCCTCGGGCCCCTCCACCACCTGGATCGCCGACGGGGCCTCACCGGTCGTCCCCATCACCTCCTGGTGATTGCGATGACCCACCAGGAGAATCTGGTACCCCTGCCGGGCGTAGCGGACCGCCTCGGAGTGGACCTTGGTCACCAGCGGGCAGGTCGCATCGATCGCAAAGAGGCCGAGCTCCTGAGCCCGCGAGCGGATCGCCGGGCTGATCCCGTGTGCCGAGAAGACCACGATCTTGCCCCGAGGGCCGGGGATGTCCTCGAGCGACTCGACGAACACCACCCCCCGCCGTGTGAACCGCCCGACCACGTGCTTGTTATGCACGATCTCGTGGAAGACATAGACCGTCTCCCCCGGAAAGAGCTCCAGCACCTGATCCACCACATCGATCGCCATCCGAACGCCGGCACAGAACCCGCGGGGATGAACAAGAATGATCTTCACCCCCCATCGTAGTTCCGGGGATCGAACCCCCATTCCTGTATAGGCCAAGGACTGGATCTCGCACGGGTTCTCTGCCTCCAGATGCCCATCTGTCAACTAACAGCCTTGGATGGACCATCCCCAGTTGCAACCCGGCGCACCGGCGAATACGCTTGGTTGTCTTTGGCTTGAATTTTCTTTTGGCGTTTTCCGCAGTTTTTTCGATTGGCGCGTGGGTTCAGGGGTTGGCCACCATGGGTCGTATCCAGGCATCCCATGTCGCACTGCCGGTAGCGGCCGTAGTTTTGCTTGCAGGAACAAGCGCGGCGTTCTGGATGCCGGGGATTTCCGAGGCGTCCCCCACATCCCCGACTACCTCAACCCGCGAATCAGCTCATAAAGAGCAGCAGCCCGCCGCGACACAAGCATCCGCGAAATCCGAGCCGCGGGATCTCATCCGCTTCGGGTCACGCAGCGCCAAGCCCAAGGCCGCCGGCGCGGTCCGGTTGGTCACGTACAACGTCGAGAACCTGTTCGACGACAAGGACGATCCGGCGCTTTCCGGTGAGCACGACGACAAGGGCAACACCAAGCCCGAGAGCGCGTGCAAGGGAGCGGCGGCGGCGATCCGTTTGCTGGATGCCGACATCATTGCCGTTGAAGAAGTCGAATCCCTCGAAGCCCTGACGTGGTTCCGTGATGGGTGGCTGAGCGATCTGGGATACACCTACATCGCCTCGGTCGATGCCGGCGATGCTCGCGGAATCGAGCAAGGTGTCCTGAGCCGCTACCCGATCAAGAACATCAAGAACTGGCCGAGGATGGGGATCCCTGGGGTACACCCCGCGAACGCGCCCGATGCCGAACCCGGCTCGCCGCTGACGCTGCACCGCTCTCCGCTCAAGGTGGATGTCGTCATCGGGGATGGACCGGATTCAACGCTGACGCTCTTTGTCGTTCACCACAAGTCGGCGGCCCGCAGCGCGTATTGGCGCGAGGCCGAGGCCAAGAAGGTGATCGAATTGATCAAGACCGAGGAGGCGAGCAACCCCGGGAGGCCGGTGGCGATCCTTGGTGATTTCAACACGACCCCCGATCAGCCGACCGTGCAGACCTACATCACCGGCGGCATGATCGATGTGTTCGCCGATCGGATCGCCGGTGACCCCGCCTGGGTCAGCCACGAATCCGGGAGGGCGATCGACCTGATCCTCGGCAATCAAGCCTTCGTGAGCCGGATCGCCGGCGGTTCACACTTCATCCTGGGCGTCCCGGCTCGGCCGGCGGGCTCGGACTGGCGAACCACTCCGCCGCCCGAGGGGTACGGGAGCGATCACTATCCGGTGGTTGTTGATTTGACTTTCGCGGGGGCCAAGCCAGTGATCGCGCCGGCGGGGTCCAAATCGCCTGAACCAAAGCTTCAAGAGCCCAAGGGTGGTGGGCGTTGAGGCCGGGGTATACCGTCTCCACCCCTCTTTTTCGGTCGCATGGCGGCGACCGTTGGTGCGTGCGGGAATCGATCGAATCACGGATGGTTGGCAGAGCTGACTAAGACGGTGTCGGAGACCGAAGCGCGGAAGTCGCGCTGGCGATCGGACCGAGATGGATGATCGCCGAGCGGGACAGGTACCGGAGGTTTGACGATGGCGAGCATGCACACTCTCGGCGGGCGCAGATCCTCATCGCGGACGAACCGTCACCGCGGATTCACGCTGATCGAACTGCTGGTGGTGATCGCGATCATCGCGCTGTTGATCAGCATCCTGCTGCCGGCCCTGGGAGAGGCTCGCCGCCAAGCCAAGATCATCGCCTGCAGGAGCAACCTGCGACAGCTTGGAACGGCGTTCGTTTCTTACGGTGCCGAGCAGAAAGACGCTCTCGCGGGCGCCTCGGCTACCAGCGGCGCCGACGCGGTGAACGGGCAGTTCAACGGAATTGCAATTCAGCCATTCGATTGGATCGGACCGCTCGCCTCGCACATGGGTTATGATCGCGGTCCAGGGGAGGGGGAGCAATTCACCGGTGATGATGAGATCACTCGCGCTCGAAGACTCGAGTGGTATCGCACATCAGTCAAAGCCACGGTCTGCACCGAGAACAATATCGCCGCGGTCGCATATCCGAACCCTAAGAGCACGACTTGGGTTGAGGGTCGGATGATCTCGTACAACATGACGACGCAGATCAGCTCGACCGATGCGCCAGCTGACAAAGGCGGCACGGGCAAGTGGGGCTACTACGACCGCAGCGGCTACAAGCCGTTCTTGGACAGGATCGGTACGCCTTACATGAAAGGCATTCTGTACGAGGGTGCCCGTTATTCAGATCAAGGCACCGCGCCCGACTTCGATCATAATCTGAAGGCCGGGTTTGGTGGAATGTTCGGCGACACCGGGCCTTGGTTCAACAAGAGCAAGTCCTTCTGTCGAATCATGGCCCCCGGCGAAGACCTTGCGGGGATTCTCCCGGTGTTTGATCCTCGTCGATATGCCTTCCGACACGGTGCCAAGTCGCAATCGGCAAACGCCGGTACATCGGGCGCATTGTGCCAGGGCCACATCGCGTTTCTCGATGGGCACGTGGAGTTGATGGACGATGGCAAGGCGACCAATCCGGATTACTGGATGCCGACCAACACCAAGCTGAACATCGGCACACAGAAGATGCCGGTGTGGAACTACACGAAGAAGAACTTTCCCGATGCGTCGGGAACGAGCAACAAGGGCGTGTACGTCGTTCCGTGAGTGACTCGGTTGGAGTATCGCTGCCGAATGGAGCGGAAGATGAATGGCATTGCGGCTGATGTTCCCCAGGGTCAGACGCTTGACCGGCGGAAGGTGATCCTGTCCGCAACGGCCGTTGCATTGTCGCTGGCCGTGCTCGTATTCGTGGTCTTGAAATACACGCTCTGGGCGGAAACCACCGCGGCGGATGCATCGCGGAACAGGGCCGTCGTCGACTCTGAAACCGGCGAGGTCATTCTGAGCTTCCGGATACCCGAGAAGTCGGCGTATCCGTGGGAGAATCCCAAGACCGGCAGGAAGACTCTGTATCTTCCCGAGAGCTGCTATTGGACCAAGGACGGCAAGGCCAAGCTTGAGCCGACATATGTCATTCTGAATCTGGTGCTTGATAAGCCTGGCAAGACCCTGTGCCCAGATTGCGGGCGCGAGGTCGTCGTGCATAACCCGATGCCGCCGGCGAACCTCTTGCAAGAGGCCGCGCGGGCCGCCCGCAAATGAGCCATACGAATCCCCGCTGAATTCCGGGCGCGTTCGGCGCATGTGAGGTAGCGCGGCGCTGGTCGATGTGCGAAGATGCGTGCGGCACGGAGGCCGGCCATGCGCATCGCCGAGCACACGCCGGGTGACACTGATCGTCTTGTGGAACGGATCGCGTCGGAGAAGCACGCCGACCGGCGTGACCGCTGGCCCCGCACGGCGGGAAGGTGCGGGTGTTCTTCATGGACGAGGCCCGCTTCGGCCAGCAGGGCACGACCACGCGGATGTGGGCGCCGACCGGCTCTCGTCCCACGGCGGTGAAGCAGACGCGCTACGAGTGGGT
>JADLBU010000086.1 GCA_020847535.1 Phycisphaerales bacterium | reverse complement strand
TCCGCGCTCCCGCACCATCGGCCGAGATCGTCGTGTCCGCCCCACTGGACCCTGAGTAGCTCTTGACCGCGGGGAATGACAGCTGGCCGCCGCCCACCGCCGACAGGTTTACGCTCGACAGCGACGTAGCGTTCAACGATCCAACAGCGCCGGCTTCGGCCTTGATGGTCGCGCCGGTTACGGACATTGCTCCTGTGGATGTAAGGGTCACTCCAGATCCAGAGAGCAAGAGCGTTCCACCGGTGAGGTCGAAGGCATCGCTGATGGCAGAAGGACCGGAACCTGAGATCTTGAAAGTTCCACCCTCGATTTTCAGTGGATCGCTCGCCGCCAGTGTGCCGATGGTCGCAGAGCCGGAGGTAAAGCGGACCGGCGTGTGGGCGGATGCATCCGGGATCGTTACGTCATCGCCGGCGATCGGGACTTGGTTACCGCTCCAGTTGCCGGCGTTGGACCACAGGTCGTCCACCGCGCCCGTCCACGTGATCGCGGCGAGCATGGTTCGTCGTTCGAGGGGCTCAATTCCAATGAGCGGACAGCGATCGACGGACCGTTCCAGGCGGGGCTGGTGAAGGCGCAAGCGGCGATACGAATCAACCGCGATCGCCTGCCCGAGGGCACGCATCAACCCGCCGATCCGTAGAGCCTTCATCACTGGTCTCCCCTCCCACCACCGCTGGCTAAGCGGTGCATCCGGGATCCATCCGAACCGCCTCGCGGTTGGTCGCCGGACTCAGTGAACAAGATACCTCACGCCGAGACGGCAATCTGCGTCAGATTCTGCTGCGCCCATACATTGGTCGCGGGGCTCCACCACTGTCGGATGACATCTCCGTTCGCGGATGTGCCCAGGATGCTCATGCTGGAGTCTCCACCCAGGGCCGTGATCGCCGTGACAGGACCCGTGGTCGGGGTGTCACCCGTCGCGCTAAGCCGAGAGACATGCCAGATCGCATCTCCGCCGCTTGCGGTTGGCACCCACCAGTAGGCGGTGATCGAGCCGTCAGATTCCCGGCCGGCGATGTTCATCGCGCCCCACGGCGTAACCCAACTGGTCATGCTACTGGCCTGCAGCTTGGGTCCACCGCCGGGAACCACCGATGTGAGATCGCTGGTCTGCCATCTGTCGCCGTTGTACCCCGCGACCCACCAAGTCGTCGAAAGGTTGCCATCGGCATCGGCGCCAGCAATGTTGATTGCGTTCCAGCTTGTCAGCCACACGGTGAGCCCGCCGGTCAGTTGTGGGGCGCCGGTCTGCTCGCTGAGATTGCTGGTTGTCCACTTGCCCCCTGTATCGAGTGTGTGGTGCCACCACACCGCCTGGATCTGACCAGACGCGTCGAGCCCCACGACGTTCAGGGCATTCCAGGACGTGACGAAGCTGGTGATCTGACCGGCGAACTTGGGCGGCGTCAGTCCCTGCGCCCTCAGATCATCCCCACGGTTCGCCGCCGTCCATGCATAGCTGCCCGGAGACACCTGCGAGAACTGAATGACATCCCCAACGCTGGAGATCCCGGCGATGCTCACAATCCCGTCGACCGACGTGAAGGTCGTGAGGTTCCCCGCAATCAAAGCCGAGCCGGTCACTTCGCTGCTGAGGTTTCGGTACGTCCACCCACCGCCGTTCTGAGCGGTGAACATCGCCAGCCCGTAATCGGAGACGGCGGCGGCGTATGAGACTCCGTCTATCGGACCGACCCAGGTTACGACATTGCCCTTGATTTCGGGGCACCCGGTGGCTGCCTGAAGATCGACCGCGGCCCAGCCGGCCTGCCCCCCCTCCTGCTGCATTACGACGCCCGCCGTGTTCACATTCCTGAACGTCATATTCAAACCGCCCCCGGGCGCGGCCGACGCGCCCAGGACCTGCGCGGGCGCAGCGCAGAGCGCATCGACCTCAATCCCGCCGATCGTCTGCGTGGACCACACCTCTTGCGTGTCGGTGTCTTCGCCGTCGCTTGCGACCGCAATCGCGTTCACAGTTCCCGACACCATGCCGATGCCCCGGCCAAGGAGAACGACCTCGGTCTCATGGATGTTGACCGGCACCCCATCGACCGTGTAATGCTCGGTGTGATCGATGGTGAGCTTGATCGTGTAGATCCATCGGCCGCCCGGCAGCTCAAAGGGCTGGATCGCATCGACCGTCGATGTGCCCGAACTCGTGCCCGCCAGGTGACGACCGTCCACATCCACTGAAATCGGCGTGTTCGCCCATGACAACACTTGCCCGACGTACGCCGAGGCTTGCATGATCGGCAGCGGATGTTGGGCGAAGGTGATCGCCGCCTGTCCCGTGTTCTGGTAGTACAGCCGCAGGCCGTTTGTCGAGTCGGCGACATAGTCCCGTACCAGCGTTCCGTAGCCGCCGCCGGTGTATCCCGGCCTGTCGAGCAGGTCCACGAACTCCGTAACTGCGACGCCGCCCATCGTCGCACGCCGGCTCCTCCGGACATCAACGAACGACCGCGGGTTGGCCTGATTGATGCGCTGTTGCCCGCTGAAACTCCAGGTATTGCCGTGCTCCATCGGGAAGTACTCGCTGGCGGAATAGCTCGGCCCGCTTGTGGAAACGTTCAGCGCGAATCCCAGTTCGCTTTCCCCGGCAACAGACGCCACGAGGTTGAATGTGCCCAATGCACTGCCGGCGGTCAACGCCGGTGCCGTCGCCACTCCCCAGGCGCTCGACGTGACGCTTGCGGTCACCTGACCGCCCCCGAAGGTCCCGCTTACACCGCTCGCTGGCGCGCTGAACGTCACCACCGCGCCCTCCACTGGGTTGCCGCGTGCGTTTGTCGCCACGACGGCGAATGACGCGGCGAACGACGCTCCGGGATGCGTCGAGGACGTCACATCGGCGCCCGCCGAGTACCGCAGCAGTTGCGGTGCATCGTCGTCGACGATGGTCGCCGCAGCGCTGGAACGCGCGAGCGTCACAACCCCCGTCTGGTTCACGAGCACGCTCACGTCTCTGCTGAAGTAGTTCTGCGTTGCAACATCGGGCTTCGCATCCGAGTTGAACAATCCCACCACCACCGAGTTCGGCGTGTCGTGGCTCCGAATGCTCTGAGAAGCGGCGAACGTTCCATCTCCGTGGCCAAACGCGATGGTCGAGGGGGTGACCACATCCAGCTTGCCATCGCCGTCGATATCGGCAAGTGCGCCGCCGTCCGATCCGTGCGGTCCATAGGCGACAGGCGTGCCGAAGCCGCCCAGCCCGTCGCCCAGCGCCACAACCAGTTTTCCCCCGTAGTGCTGCGTGACGATCAGGTCTCGATCCCCATCCCCGTCGAGGTCGTTGGTCACGATATACGACGGGTTGTTTGATATCGCAAGCATCGTCGACACCTGGAAGCCGCCCTCACCATCGCCTAGGAAGATGTCAACGCCTCCGCCAAACGATGAGGCGACGATGTCGACGTTGCCATCGCCGTCGAAGTCATCCGCCGCAAGCCCCTCGATCCCCTTCGAGTCGTGTCCCGTGGAATAGCCCGTGTGAACGGCGAACAACCCATCGCCGCCGTTGAGCATGACGTTGACGATCTGATCCTGGTAGCTGGAGTTACCGACGGCGATGTCCAGATCGTTATCGTGATCGAAGTCGGCCGCTGTGATTGAGAAGTGAGAGTGGCCATCAATGACTTCCGTGATGTACGGTGCCGCGAAGTGCCCCGCGCCGTCTCCCTTGAGCACGCTCACCGTGCCCCACGCCTCGCTGGTGACGACATCCAGATTTCCATCGCGATCGAAGTCACCGACAACCGCGGCAGAGGGGCCGCGCCCGGTCTTGTAATGCGTTGCAGCCTGGAAAGTCCCGTCCCCATTGCCGAGGAGCAGGCTGATGGTGTCGGTTGCGCTGTTGGTGGCGACGAGATCCGCTCTCCCAACGGCCGATGCGCTCCTCGCGTTCTAGCGTAGCGAGACGCGAGCTCGGCTGGGGTGATGACGCTTTCAGCCGAACAAACTGTGTCAGTGAGGCGTTCCTCAAACACTACGTGCATGACAAGCTGCAGCTGATGCTGAAGGAATCTGGAGTGCCGGAGCCTGCTCAACAGGAACAACTGCGCGCTTTTGATGATCAGTGGGAATGGTCGCTTCTACTCCCTGCCCATCAACTATGCCCCGGGCTCGCAGAAGCGCTACTGCGATATCGGTAACGGCGTCGGCCTCGACCAATCCGACATGGGTTCGGTTGTGGATCACCTCACGGGGCACAAGAAACAACCCGTCCGATCGGACGCGCTGGCGCACCTGGATCCCGACCTGGATGAAACCGCGATCCCCCGTCTGCCAGGGTGGCGACCAACTTTCGGCCAGGTCGAGGTGGCACAGGCCCACCTGGCAAATGAGGGCGTCGGGCCTGGGGATGTGTTCCTCTTTCACGGCTGGTTTCACGCCGTGGCACTCGATGCCCGGGGAAAGTGGAGATCTGTCCGCACCGAGCCTGATCTCAATGTCATCTTTGGATGGATGCAAGTGGGAGAAGTGATCGACCTTGAGCGCGTGAGCCCGCGCGCGGCGATCGAGCGGTATCCGTGGCTGATGGGCCACCCTCATCTTCACCTGCCACCGGACGTGGAACTCAGACCACCGGCACACGCTCTCTATATTGCAACCGAGCGATTGTGCATTCCGGGGACGAAGGACGAGGGCCTGCCCGGCGCAGGGATATTCCGGGAGTATCACCCTTCCCTGAGCCTCACCGCGCCGCACGCCAGCGGCAGGTCTGTCTGGAAACTACCTCAGTGGTTCAAGGGCAACCAGAACATTCCATGGCTGACGAACTACCCGCGGCCCGAGTGGTGGAGCGATGCAGCCGGTGACGTCCTTCTGAGACCCAGAGGGCGGCAGGGCCAGGAAGCGATTCTGAACTGCCGTGATCGCTCGGAAGCAGGGCCTTGGGTGGCATCGTTGATAGCGAACGCTTTGACAACAAGTTGATGGCAAGTGACGCTTGAGTGAGGCGGGGTCAATCCATGAAAAGATTCTTCGGGTATGTGGCTTCGTTCGAGGTCGCACAGAAAGGTTCGGTCCGCGTTGACGTGGAGCTCGTCGACGAGCGCTGGATGCGTGATGTCCTGGAGCGCGAGATTCCCCTGGTGTACGACGAACTGCGCCAGCTCTTTGCGAACGTGCCGGTTTGGCCGACGCTGTACACGCTCCCTCTCGCGGTGTGCAGCGGCCTTGCGGCCACCAACCTGTGGTTCGCGCTGCGCACTATTGATGGCGAACATCCGGCACCGATCTCCCTGGCGCGCCTGACACTACCGCGCGCCCATTCCCTGCTCAAGACGCTCGTCGAATCAAGCTGGATAGGGGTCATACTTGACGACGCGGAGGCCATGATCCCCGGTGAGCTGGAACCACCGGACGGATACGCTTTCCACACCACCCTTGGAGTCGACGCAAGCGGCGACCGCGGACCTACCAAGAACCGCATCGTCGAGATCCAAAACCTTCCTCCCAACATGAATGCTGTCCTGCAAGCACTCCATCTGCCGCAGGTTGATCCTACCTTGCTGTTCGTCGGAGGTATCTCCGTTGCTCCCTCGCCGGTGCTGCCTCCAGGTGGAACTTCACCCCAGCACCAGCCGTTCGTGGGCGCCATGAATACTGGGCAGGGCGCGTGCGCTGGTGTCTGGGGGCACGACGGGCAGCTGGCCGCCATCCTCGACTGCGGCGTGCCGATCAACATCAATGCCGGCACTCGCCCGCCTGCAGCCTCCTTCCCTTCCATATGCGCATGCGACGACCCACTGGTCGTCCTGTCCCATTGGGACCACGACCATTACATGCTCGCCCGATCGAAGATTGAAATGTATCAGCTGCGATGGATCGTTCCTCAGCAGCATCTCGGTACGCCCGCACTTACCGTGTGCGCGCGGATTATCTGGGACGGCATCAGCGGATCGGGGAATGGGCAGCTTCTTCTCTGGCAGAGCCCGCCTGCCACAGGCTCGGCTGTTCCACAGCAGCCTCCGGCGTCGGAGCACATATGGCTTCCGTGGGGCGTCCTGGAGCGCTGCCTCGGATCGATGCGTGACAAGAACGACTCCGGGTGTGCCGCGTTCGTACTTGTCAATGACGCATCCCCAGTTCAGCGGCAGTACCCGGCGATTCTGGGCCGGCGCGGCAGCAAGATCGTCAGCCCCAACACTCATAAGCCACCCACAATGCCACGGGCTATGGGTTCATACAACATGCAGGGTCTTCTAACGTTGGGCCGCAATCTAATCGCACCTGTGCCTGGTGTCGCCGCGGGGCCGATCAGCGGAACGGCGAAGTCACAGGGGTACATTCTGGCACCCGGCGACGCGGCCTTTGAGCACATTCCCACCATCAAAGCAGGGGCGAACTTTAACGTGGTGGGGCTCATGGCCATTCACCACGGGGCAACTTTTTGGAAGGCGCCAGCCAGCTCGTTTACCCCGCCATCGACTCACGCCGACGGCCGGATCATTTATTCCTACGGGATGCATCGCCCCAGCCACGTGCATTGCCATCGCAACAGCACTGGCTTTGGTCACCCAACGCCGGCGGCGATCACCGAGTATGAAAAGAACGGATGGACCTATCGCCTGAACACCTGCGAAATCGCCCACCTGAGCTCGCAGCCCCCAATCTTGGGCCCGGCACGACCCAACCCGAAAGGCGCGCAGGCGATCGGCAATGCGGCGATTGGATGGCAAGCGGGCACTCCGATATCGCATGACATCACGCCCGCCGGAAGTCAGCCTCCGAGCCAACCCATCGAACGGACCTGCTCCACGTGCGGCACGATCTACCAGTTTCAGTTTTAGGTTGAACCACACTTTGGGTTGCACTGGTGCCCGAGGATTTACCGGGCACGCGTTGGGAATCGAGCCTGAAGCGAAAACCCAACCGGCGCATGAAACTCCAACGAGTAACTCCGGCCGGGTATTGGCCGAGCGGACCCTCGCAATATTGGCGCTGCGCTCCATCTTGGAAAGACGGTCGCGTCCGTCAGCGTCGGGCCCGAGAGCTCCCTCGGGGACTTCATCAATCAGGTGTTGATCGGACAATGCGGATCTTGCACTGTGCGGCGCTGACAGGGCATCGGTTTGCCCTTATGGAATGCCCTGTCAGTCATCCCTGACGGGGCGAATCGATTCGACAATGCATAACACATGTTGGAATAAATACTTACATCGCTTTGACAGCGCCGACGCTCCGACAATTCCGCCACTTTTACTAATCAGACTCGTATTTAGTGGACAGTCGACTGGGCTTCGGCTATGATGAGGGATGAAGAGACCGGATGCAAGGAAGCTCCCGCCGGAGGCTCAGGAAGACTTGCGGCGCCGGGTGGTCGCGG
>JADLBU010000085.1 GCA_020847535.1 Phycisphaerales bacterium | reverse complement strand
TGCTGCTGGGACAAGCGGCTCCGCATCCAGAACCCCGACGGCACCATGCGCAACAGCGCGTTCCGCGTTCGGCAGATGCCGAGCGTCTTGTTGTTCCGCCGTGCGGACCACTTCGACCATGAGCGGTTCCTGACCGGCGACTCGGTGCCGTGGGGGAACGACGCCAAGCACGCGGATTCGCTCGGTATCACCGGCAAACGGAGCGTCATGCTCGTCGCGTTGCGTTTGCTACATCACCTGGGCTTCGGCACGGTGTACCTGCTCGGCTGCGACTTCAAGATGGCCGCCGACCGCCGATACGCCTTCGAAGAGCACCGCGCCCCCAACGCCATCCGGCACAACAACGTTCTGTACGACTCGCTGGCCCGCCGCTTCGAGGCTCTGCGGCCGCACTTCGACAAGCACCGCTTCCGGGTCATCAACTGCTCGCCTGGAAGCGAGCTCCAGGCGTTCGACCGCATGGACTTCGACGCGGGGGTGAAGGCCGCGTCCGCCGAGTGCGGCAAAACCGTGAGCACACAGGGCTGGTACGAACCCAATCCGAAGCCGACCCCGCAGGAGGCCGCCCGATGAGCGACGGCCCCACCCGCTACTACCTATACATCCCCGTCTGGGCGACGGGCCGTCCGCCCACGGGCGGCGGGTCGAGCAACCACTCCACGCCGTCGGGCTCGACGCCCGAGAGCACCTACTCGACGCCGACCAGCACCCCGAGTATGCCGTCGAGCTATTCGACGACGGGCGATGTCATCTACACGACCGGCCCCGGCGGAACGCCCACGCTCACGTTCTACACCACCGGCGCCTTCACGAGCAACACGTCGGGGACGACGCATACGCCATCGAGCAGCGGGTCGAGCGATTCCATGTCTTCAGGGTCATCGGGTTCGAGCAGCGGCTCTCCATCCTCCGGAAGTTCTTCTTCGGGATCGATGTCGTCGAGCGGCTCGTCCTCCTCGGGGTCGTCATCGAGCGGGTCTTCCAGCAGCGGCTCCGGGTCTGGGTCTTCGAGCGGATCAGGATCATCGAGCGGGTCGGGCTCATCCGGCTCGGGCAGCAGCGGCCAGAGCAGCGGGATGTCCAGCGGCGCTTCATCCGGCGCGAGCAGCGGGATGAGCTCAGGAGCGTCGTCGGGTGCATCCTCAGCGGGTTCATCCGGCGGCGGGTCGTCTGGTGGAGGCTCGTCCGGCGGCGGTGGTTCGAGCGGGGGTGGCTCCGGCCCAGGTGGGTCCGGCCCCGGCGGCTCGGGTCCGGGCGGGAGCGGGCCGGGTTCAGGCCCCGGCAGCAACTGCCTCCTCTTCGGCACCCTCGTGCGCCTCGAAGATGGACGTCTCACGCCGATCGAGAACCTCAAGCCGGGCGATCGCGTGGCATCCATCCAGGTCCCCGGCCTCGAGGTCGATGTGCCCTCCCGCGCCCAGTACAACTGGCTCTCGCATCACGGCTTGCACGGCGCGACGCCCGTGGCCGCACGGGTGGCGAGCATCCGCCTCGGCGAGCACCACGGATTCATGGTCATCAACCGCCGCCTGAAAGCGACACCAGAGCATCCGTTCATGATCCGCCGCGGCGACGAGTGGGGTTTCGCTTCCGCCGAGCTTGTCCAACCCGGCGACTTCCTCATCGACGAGCACATGAACGAAGAGGAGGTCGAGTCCGTCGTCCGCATCGACGCGCCGACCCGCACCGTGGCGATCCACATCCCCGGCACCAACACGCTGCTCGCCGAAGGCGTGTGGGTCCACAACGACATGCCCGCGAACCAAACGGCGCAGAGCGGGCCTGCCACGAGCAACGCGTCCGGGTCGAGCATCGGCTCCGGCAGCGGATCGGGCTCGGGTTCTGGATCAGGGTCGATGTCCGGATCGAGCAGCGGCTCATCAAGCAGCGGCTCACCGTCCGGCAGCAAGTCCAGCGGGTCGTCCTCGTTCTCGACCTCTGGATCAACGTCCGGGTCGTCCTCCTCGTCCGGCAGCGGCTCGGGCAGCATGAGCGGGTCGAGTTCCAGCGGATCGGGCGGAACCGGAACCTTCTCAATCTGATGAAATGTCTACAACGCCCGTGACAACTTCGATTTCAACCGAAAGTACGTCGCCCGGGATGCGCCGGTCGCGGCGGTGAACTTGGCAACCCGGTCTTCTTCTGAATGCAACACCGGATCGTGCTGCACTGCCAGCACGCAGGCCACCTGGCTATCCGGCACCACCATCTGCAGGAGACTCGCACGCCAGTCGGCAAGTCCAGCCCGCCGCAGTTGTGACCCTTTGCTGTAGTGCCGCATGGAGAGCGCAGGAATCAGCGGCATCAATCGGCCCAGAAAGTCGTAGACCTCGGCATCATCAAACCAATCCCGCACCTTCCGGTGGACCTCGTCGTTGGACGGGCAGAAGTGCAAGATGATCGCCCGGTCCTCGAGAGCTCGCACGTTGGGATTCACACTCTTCCATTCGTTGGCGATGAGAATCACACCGCTGGACGTGGTGAACGACGAAGGCGGGCCCCCGTCGTTCCTGATCGCGTTGGTCAACCAGTGAAGGCGCTTCTCACGGACGGTGTTGCACAGAGGCTTCAGTAGGCGGACGCAGTCTGGGTCCGCGTAAAGCCGATCGAGATCGTCTAACACGACGGACTGATCTCGATACTCCCAGAGCTGGCGGTACAGGCCGAACGGCTGCATGTGACCTTCGACGTACAGCACACGTTCGCCCGGGGCGCCTGCTCTGTTGGACACGCCGAGTGTGCGTCGAACGCTCTCGCTCTTGCCGGTGCCGTGTCGTCCCAGCAGCAGAACAAGGCCCAGCTCACCGCGCGCGAACTTTGACAGGTACAACTCCAGCTGTGTGTACGCGGTGAGCTGAATCACCTCGCGAGGGACGGACGGAGTTCGTGATCGGGTCGACATCGGGGAAGGCTCGGGCGTGGGAAGAAGAAACGTGCGACTTTGAGACTTCCGCCATCGATGGCCTGCTACTCGCGTGCTTCTGGTCTCACAGCGTCATTTCGCTGCGACTTGCGGGCCTCCGGGGTGCCGGCATTCGGCCCTCTGAAGCGGTCGCGGCGATGCTCCATCGGGTCAAAGCCCGCCGCGCGGATCGCTGCGTCCCACGTGCCGTAGTGACGCCTGGCGGTCCGGTACAGGCTGGCATGATCGCGCGACACCGCCCAGGAGTTGATCCGTTTGCCCTCGCGTACCCGATCGACGATCGCTTGGAGAATCCGTTCGTCAGTCCAGACCAGGGGCGGCCTGCGTGGCCTCTTGGGGATGGCGGCACGGGCTGTGACACGCGCCGGCCTCTTGATCCGGCGGGGCTGCAGTTCGGTAGCTCTCGGGTCCACACCCGCCGCGGATACCGCCGCTCTCCAAGAGCCGAAGAAGCGTTGCCCGGCATCCACCAGCGATCTCGGCTCGATCAACCGAGCCACGAGTGGCTCGCTGCGCAGGGTCCGGGTCAAGATGGCCTCGATGACGCGCTCACGACTCCACGGCACCACCCGCTGGAGCTTGGCCGGATCGACCCCCGCAGCCACAACAGCTTTGGACCACGACCCGAAGTGCCGCCGTGCGGCGGATACGAGATTGTGGTAGCGGCGCTCGATCTCATCCGACGTCAAAGGCCGGCGGCGGCGAGAGATCAGACGGATCTTCGACAGGATCTTCGCTGGCGACCAGCGTTCCCACGTCAAAACACGCTCGGGAGGGATGCCCGCCGCAATGATGGCGTTCCGCCATGACCCGAAGATGCGCCGCGACGCACAGTACAGGTTGTGATCAACGCCCTCGCCGCCGGTGGTCAACGGCTGACCCTCGGCTTCTCGCTGGAGGATGTGGCGCAGGATCATCTCGCGTGTCCAGCTGGTGCGCATGGTTAGCCCCGTGCATCCGCGATGATCGTCTCGAACCGCGACACGATGTCCGAGTGGTGCTTGTTCAGGTACTCGCGCAGGCGCGCGTTCGTGAGAAGAGAGCGAGCGAAGATGGCCAGCCGCAGCAGGTCCACCGTGTACTGCTTGTAGAGCTGCGAGTAGAAGTCGTGCTTCTGCTCGGCGTCCGAGAGTTTCTTCAGCAGGTCGTTCTTTCGCTGCGCGGTCTTGTTCCACGGGTTGTGCTTGCGGCCACGGTTCTCCCGTTGGTTCGCGGCCGTCTTGACGACCAGTGACCGCGCGAACGCGGTGCTGTAGTCCTTGTACCCCTCCATCGCGCGGAGGATCTCCTTCTGGCGATGGGGCTTGACGTGCGTGAACTCTCGCGCGCAGGCCCGCGTGATCTTTCCCGCGTCGTACGCCGTCGCCACGTCGGAATGGAGCTGCTTGAGCAACGACTTCTTGAGGCGGTGGTTGAGGGTGGCGATGCCGAGTGCGGCGGCGATGACACCCTCGTCAACCTCGTCCATCGCTTTCTCGATCATCCGGTGTTCCTGCACCGGAGATACCCGGTTCACCATGCGATTGCCGGTGAACGCCTCTCGCTCCCTTCCCATGATGCAAGGGGCGATGGCGACACCCAGTTCCACGAGCGCCCGGTATCGCTGCACGCCGTCGAGGATGACGTAGTCGCCGTTCTCGGGGAAGACCACCAAGGGTTCGATGAGCCCCACCGCCTTGATACTCGCCACGATCCGGTCGTACTCACGCTTGGTCACCTTGCGCTCGCGCAGCGGACGCAGCTGAATGACGGGAACATCAATCGCGGTGGATTCGGTCATGAACGGGCCCCTTCCTTCTGCGGTGTGCAGGAGGCCACGGAGTACTTTCCGGTCAGGGCTGGCCGCTTCTCCAAACCCTCGCCCTGAACCAACTGCACGAAATCCCGATCCTCCCAAAGATGGGCCAGACCATCGAGCAGCGTGTACAGACGGCTTTCCTTCCCTTGAGCCTCGCGGGCAAAGGAGTCCTTGGCCTGCGTGGCGGAGGCGATGTCCTCGGTCAGCGCGGCGACCGTGTACTCCTCGGTCCCCGCTCCTTTGCGCTTGCGGCGGTCCATCCGGGCGTTGATGATGGCGCGGGCCCTGGCGAAGTTGTTGCTGTTGACGATCCCCTGATCGAACGCGTCCATGAGCACGTTCTGGATGGTCGCGTCGTCCGCTTGGGCCACCAGGACGGCGAACGAGATCGGGATGATCTCCTGCTCCACCCCCTGAATGAGCCGGTCCTCCCCGTTCTCCACGAGCTTGATGTACTGCCGGATGTACTCGACGCTCCGGCAGGCGATCTTTGCGATCTTCGCGTAGTCCCACCCCTCGTCGTGGAGAGACTTGAGCTCACGCGCAAAGTGCATGGTGCCCGGACGGGTCCGGGCCAGGTTCTCGACCAACGACTCGAGATACGCTTGCTTCCGCGTGCAGGTGACCACCTCGGCGCGAATGTGGGTCTTGCCCAGGCGTTGGTGCGCGATCAGCCGCCCCTCGCCACAGATCAGCTCGTAGAAGCCGTCCTTGGCCAGGAACTTGTCGTTGACGCGGATGTCCTTGATCTGACCGACCGCGTCAATGCTCTGCACGTTCAGGGCAAACTGCCCTTCATCGCGGGTGCGCGAGTTGATCACCCGGATCTTGTCGACCGGGATCATCTCGCGCCGGCGGTCTTTCATCAGACGGATAGGTACGTTTTCCATTTATGCCCTCGCCAGTTGAAAGATGAACTCGAGCCCGCTGTGCCCATACATGATCAGCCGGGATTCGGAGGATCCGAACACTCGAATGCCGCGCTCGCGCACGAGCAAGCGCGGCAGCGCCACATAGCCGAGGATCTGCGGTCCTTCGCTGGCCGAGACGGGCACGCCCAGCGTGATGTCC